>CAVUEP010000022.1:0-75133 GCA_963740395.1 uncultured beta proteobacterium | reverse complement strand
TCTTGTCTCCGCCCCCGCCCGTGGGAGTCCTTTACCACGACCTTGCGCCCATCTCGAAACACCTCGACCTCGCCCTGGGCCAGGATATGGAAGCTGCCGCCCTCCTGCCCTTTCTTGTACAGCGGGTGGCCGAACTTGAAGCGCTGCCACTTGGCGCGGTGCACGACCTCCCACAGCTCGACGTCGCCAAAGTCGGCAAAGAATTCCAGCGCACGCAACAGGTTGAAACGCTCGGAGTCGAGCACGCCCTGCAGGCGGCCGCGCGGAACCTCGCGCCGCGCTACCAGCCCTGACAACGCCTGCGCGAAGACCTCCCAGTTCGCCGGCCGGTCTGCGGGCCGCTTGGCGAGCGCCCCGAGGATCAGGGTATCGAGCGAAGGCGGGACACCACCGCGCAGGGCGGACGGTGGTACAGGCGTCTCGTTGAAGACCTGGTGCATCAGGGCTGCCTGTGTCGGCCCCTCGAAGGGCGGTCGCCCGGCGATCAGGTGGTACAGCACCGCGGCGAGCGAATAGATGTCCGCGCCGCAGTCCAGTGCGCTGCCGTCGAGTTGCTCGGGCGACATATAGGCCAGCGAGCCGACGCGATGCACCTGGGTGCGGTCGGCCTCGAGTTGGAGCACGCTGCCGAAATCGGTGATCTTGATATCGACCACCTGGTCGTGGGCCATCACGGCCATCAGATTGGCCGGCTTGACGTCGCGGTGGATCAGGCCCTGGCGGTAGACGTAGCCCAGCGCCATGGCGCACTTGAACCCGACTTCGACGACCTGCTCCAGCGACAGCAGTGCGTCAGGCTGGCAGAAGTCGCGCAACGTGACGCCAGGCACGTACTCCATCACGAGGTAGGGCTGCAGCGGGTCGGCCACGGCGTCAAAGATTTGCACCACGTTCGGATGCGACAGGCGACCCACCAGCGCCGCTTCGGCGGCGAAGAAGCGCGCGTAGTAATGTGACCCGCTGCTGCCGCTTTCGGTCGCCGCCGATGACGCGCGCACGCACTTGAGGGCCACGTCGCGGTCGCGAAACTCGTCGCGGGCGTGATAGACGACGCTGGTGGCGCCTTCGCCCAGTTGGTCCAGCACGCGGTACGGACCGATGTAGCGCGGCAGCTTCGGCGGATATGCGGCGGCGTTGTTCATGACTTGGCAGGAGGGCAGGCGCAATACTCGCGCCACAGTGGCTTGCGCGCGTGAGGCAGAGCGTGATTTTCTCCACGGCCCAGGGCGCATGATGGGCCAAACAGGGCGCGCGTGGCGGCCCATCTCTCTGGACCTGACTCGCGCAGGCCATGTGCCTACGCGCCGCGGCCATCGTCTACGGTACGTAGAATCGCCGCCATGATCCAAGCCCAGCTAGAGCTGCTCGACGCCCTGCGCCGGGCCGCTGCCGAGACGGCGCCCGGGCACGGTGTGACACTGGCCTTCGAGTCGCCCAAGCAGGCGGCGCATGGTGACCTGGCCATCACGGCAGCCATGCAACTCGCTCGCGTGGCCAAGAGCAACCCGCGCGCACTGGCTGAACAGCTGGTCGCCGCGCTGCAGCGACAGCCGGCGGTGCAGCGCTGGGTTTCGGCGCTCGAGATCGCTGGTCCAGGGTTCATCAACCTGCGGCTGGCCCCTGCGGCCAAGCAGGCCGTGATCGCCGAGGTGCTGCGGGAGGGAGCGTGCTTTGGCCAACAGCCCGACAACGGCCAGCGCATCCTGGTCGAGTTCGTGTCGGCCAATCCGACCGGCCCGTTGCACCTGGGCCATGCGCGCCAGGCCGCCCTGGGCGACGCCCTGTGCAGCCTGTACGCGACCCAGGGCTGGCACGTGACGCGGGAGTTCTATTACAACGACGCGGGTGTGCAGATCGCCACGCTGGCGTCCTCGGTGCAGGCACGCTTGAGGGGCCTCAAGCCTGGCGACGCCGACTGGCCCGCGGCCGCGTACAACGGCGACTACATCGCCGACATTGCGCAGGACTTCGCGGCGCGCAAGACGGTTCAGGCCGATGACCGCACCTATACCGCCTCCGGCGACGCGGACGATCTCGAGTCCATCCGCCTGTTCGCCGTGGCCTATCTGCGCCACGAGCAGGACCTCGACCTGCAGGCCTTCGGGCTGCACTTCGACAACTACTTCCTCGAGTCGGGCCTGTATGCCGACGGCAAGGTCGCGGCCACGGTTGCACGGCTCGTCGCCTCGGGCAAGACCTATGAGAGCGAAGGCGCGCTGTGGCTGCGCACGACCGACTACGGCGACGACAAGGACCGCGTGATGCGCAAGTCCGATGGCAGCTACACCTACTTCGTGCCCGACGTCGCCTACCACCTCGACAAGTGGGCGCGTGGCTTCGTCAAGTGCATCAATTACCAGGGCACCGACCACCATGGCACCATCGCCCGCGTGCGCGCTGGCCTGCAGGCCGCGGACCGGGGCGTGCCGGCGGACTTCCCGGACTACGTGCTGCACAAGATGGTGACCGTCATGCGCGGCGGCCAGGAAGTCAAACTGTCCAAGCGCGCAGGCAGCTACGTGACGCTGCGCGACCTGATCGACTGGACCAGCCGCGACGCGGTGCGTTTCTTTCTCATCAGCCGCAAGGCCGACACCGAGTACACCTTCGACATCGACCTGGCGCTGGCCCAGAACGACGAGAACCCGGTGTTCTACGTCCAGTACGCGCATGCCCGCGTCTAGCTCGGTGCTGGCCCAGTACCGCGCCCAGGGCGGTGACACCGAGCGACTCGCCGAGGCCGACCTGTCGCGCCTGACGGCTCCGACCGAGGCCGCGCTGATGCTCGAGTTGGCCGCCTACCCGGCCATGCTCCAACGTGCCGCCGCGGGCTTGGCGCCGCACGATGTGGCGTTCTTCCTGCGCGGCGTCGCTGCGGCTTTCCACAGCTACTACGCCGCCGAGCGCTTTCTGGTCGATGATGCGGCGCTGGCGCAGGCGCGACTGGCCCTGCTTGCTGCCACCGCGCAGGTGCTGCGCAACGCATTGGCCGTGTTGGGTGTCTCGGCGCCCGAGCGCATGGACCGCGAAACCCCTACCCTCGCATTGGAAACTCACGAATGACATTGCAACGCGGCGGCTTCGCCATCGGACTGATCGTCGGCCTGCTGCTCGGCCTGGCGCTGGCGCTGGGCGTGGCGCTGTACGTGACCAAGGTGCCGGTGCCGTTTATCAGACAAGGTGCCGCAACGCACGGCCGAGCAGGATGCCGCCGAGGCCGAGCGCAACAAGAACTGGGAGCCGAATGCCCCCTTGGCCAACAAGCCTGCAGTCAAGGGCGCGGCGTCTTCGGCAGCGGCGCCGCCGGTAACCATGGCCCCGGGCGTGGGTCGCGTGCCCGCGGCCGTGCCGCCTCAGCCGACGGCCAAGCCAGCGCCTGCGCCTGCGCCTGCGCCGGCGGTCACCGCAACCAAGTCCACCAAACCAGGCGCTGATACGTTCACCTACTTCGTCCAGGTCGGCGCCTATGCGCGACCCGAAGACGCAGAACAGCAACGCGCGCGGATCGGCCTGATGGGCGTGGCGGCCAAAGTGACAGAGCGGGAACAGTCGGGCCGGACGGTGTACCGCGTGCGCCTCGGGCCGTTCGATCGCAAGGAAGACGCAGACGCGGCGCAGGAACGCTTGGCCAGCAACGGTGTCGAAGCGGCCCTGGTGCGCGTCGAGCGGTGAGCCCGCGGACACCCGCCAGTTTCTAGAAATTCAAGCAGCAGCCAGGAAGGGCCTCCCCACATGATCAATCGACGCGACTTTTCCTTGACCGCCACGGCCGCAGCGCTGGGCCTATCGACGGCGTCATTGGCGCAAGGCGCCGCCCCGGTCGAAGGGCGCGACTTCGTGCGTCTGAGCTCGCCGGTGGCCGTGCCGGCGGGCGGCAAGATCGACGTCATCGAGTTCTTCTCCTACGGCTGCCCGCACTGCTACTCGTTCGAGCCGATGCTCGACCAGTGGGTCAAGCGACTGCCTGCCGATGTTGCGTTTCGCCGCATTCCGGCCACCTTCAATGCGCCCTTCGAGGGCTATGCGCGGCTCTTCTACGCCTTGGAGGCCCAGGGGCTCGTCGAGACGCTGCACAAGCGCGTCTTTGCGGCGATCCACGTGCAGCGGCAACGGCTGGACAAGGAGGCGGACATCGCTGCCTTCGTCGGCGCCAATGGCGGCGACGGCGCCAAGGTCGTCGACACGCTCAAGTCCTTCGGCGTGGCCACCAAGGTGCGGCAGGCCAAGCAGGCTGCCGAGGCCTACAAGATCGACGGCGTCCCGACGCTGGGCATTCACGGGCGCTGGTTTACCTCGGGATCGTTGACCGGCGGCAACGACAAGGCCCTCCTCGTCGCGGACTACCTGATCCTGCGCGCGCGCAAGAACAGCTGAAAACCGGCTCGGCGCGCGCCCGCCGCCGTCCCGGGTGCGGCAGAGTTCACTCATACCCCCGGCTGCTGCAGGGGGGTGTGGCTAGAATGGCATGCAAGTTCTGTGCCGCCATGACACCACATCGACTCCTGCCCCTGCTGCTGTGCCTCGCCGCCGTGGCCCCGGCGCAGGCAGAAAAGGCGGACCGCAGCAAGCCGCTGGTCATCGAGGCAGACCGCCCCGGCCTGGTCGACCTTCTCAAGCAAATCGTCGTGTTCAACGGCAATGTCGTCATTGCCCAGGGCACCATGGCCATCCGCGCCGAACGGGTCGAGGTGCGCGAGCGTCCGGACGGCCACCGCAGCGCGAGCGCGACCGGCAGCGCGGACCGACAGGCGACTTTCAGCCAGAAGCGCGACGGCGTCGACGAGACCATCGAAGGGGTCGCTGACCACATCGAATACGACAGCCGCGGCGACGTGGTGCGATTCACCGGCAATGCACAGGTACGGCGGCTGCGTGGTGCCGTGCCTGCCGACGTGATCAGCGGCAACGTGATCACGTACGACAGCGGCAACGAGACCTTCAGCGTGCAGGGCAGCGCAGGCAGCTCACCCGGTGCGGCCAGTGCGCCAGGCGCAGCGGGCAGTGGCCGGGTGCGGGTCGTCATCACGCCCAAGCCGGAACCCGGCGGCGTGGCGCCTTCGGGGCCGCGACCTTGACCTCTGCGCTCTCTTCGCTGCCGGCCAATTCAACCCCGCAGAGCCGGCTAGAGGCGCACGGGCTGCAAAAGCGCTACGGCGCGCGCACGGTCGTCAAGGATGTGCATCTGGCAGTCGGTGCAGGCGAGGTGGTCGGTCTGCTCGGCCCCAATGGTGCGGGCAAGACCACGACGTTCTACATGGTCGTGGGCCTGCTGCGAGCCGATGCGGGTGAGATCTCGATCGACGGCGCTTCGATCGAACACAAACCGATCCACCAACGTTCGCGCCTCGGGTTGTCCTACCTGCCGCAGGAAGCCTCGATCTTTCGCAAGCTGACTGTCGACGAGAACATCCGTGCCGTCCTCGAGCTACAGGTCGGCCCCAATGGCAGGCCGCTGCCCAAGGCGCGCATCGAGCAATTGCTCGACGGCCTGCTGGCCGACCTGTCGATCGAGAAACTGCGCTCCAGCCCGGCACCCTCGCTATCGGGCGGCGAGCGGCGCCGCGTCGAAATCGCACGCGCACTGGCCACGCAACCGCGCTTCATCCTGCTCGACGAGCCCTTCGCGGGCGTCGACCCGATCGCGGTGATCGAGATCCAGCGCATCATCGGCTTTCTCAAGGCACGCGGAATCGGCGTGCTGATCACGGACCACAACGTGCGCGAGACGCTGGGCATTTGCGACCGCGCCTACATCATCAGCGAAGGCCGCGTGCTGGCCGAGGGCACGCCCCACGACATTGTCGAGAACCCCGACGTGCGCAAGGTCTACCTCGGCGAACACTTCAAGATGTGACATGGCGGCCGCCCGCTGCGCGCTTGGTGAACCGAGCCCCAAGGGCTCTGTGGTCGCCCCTGCGTGGCACCGGGGTCGCGCCGCCGCGCGGGAGCGGCTCGGCATCGCGGCGTCACAGCCATGAAGCCCTCGCTACAGCTGCGCCTGTCGCAGCATCTGGCGCTGACACCGCAGTTGCAGCAGTCGATCCGGCTGCTGCAACTCTCCACGCTCGAGCTGAACCAGGAAGTCGAGCAGATGCTCGAGCAGAACCCGTTCCTCGAAACCGAGGACGAGGTGGCGCCGGCATTCGAGCAATCGCTCGAGCGGGCGTCGTCAAGCGAGACGGTGGGCGCCGAGCGTGAGGCGGGCGACACCGTGTCCGACGACGGCACGGGAGGCGAGGTCACCGACTTCGGGCCCGGGGACAGCGACGATTGGGACAACGGCACCGAGCGCGAGGACTTCGACGGCGTGCGCGAATTGCCCTCGGGGGGCGCGACGGCGGCGGGCGACGACGAGCTGGATCCGCAAGAGCGCGACGCCGGCCGCGTGACGCTGGAGGACCATTTGCGCGCGCAATTGGCGGGCATGCGCCTGTCGCCCGATGACCAGGCCGCGCTGCTGGTATTGATCGATTCCCTCGACGAGGACGGCTATCTTGCCGACAGCCTGGACGAGATCGCCAACGAGCTCGCGGAGGAGGACGCCGACGAACGGGCGGCCCTGCTCGAGCGCCTGCACTGTGCGCTGAAGTGGTTGCAGAGCCTGGAGCCGCCAGGGGTCGGGGCCCGCGACCTGCCCGAATGCCTGACATTGCAGCTGCGCAATCTGCCACGCTCCGAGGCCCAGGCCATCGCCATCATCGTCTGCAAACAGCATCTGGACCTGCTGGCGCGGCGCGACCTGAAGAAGCTGATGGCTGCCACCGGCGCCGACGAGGACCTGCTCAAGCAGGCCCAGGCCCTGATCGTCGCCTGCGAGCCCAAGCCCGGGCGGCCGTTCACGCGCGCCGAAGCCAATATCGTCATTCCCGACGTCATCGTGCAGAAATCGGGCCGCAGCTGGAAGGTCACGATCAATCCGGACGTGATGCCCAAGCTGCGCATCAATGACCTGTATGCCCAGGCGATCAAGGGCCAGCGCAATGGCGCGGGCGCACCGATGTCGGCGCGCCTGCAGGAGGCGCGCTGGTTCGTGAAGAACGTGCAACAGCGCTTCGACACCATCGCCCGCGTCTCGCAGGCCATCGTCGAGCGACAGAAGGGCTTCTTCAGCCACGGCGCGATCGCGATGAAGCCGCTGGTGCTGCGCGAGATCGCGGACGAGCTGGGCCTGCACGAGAGCACCATATCGCGCGTCACCACCGCCAAGTACATGGCCACGCCGATGGGCACCTATGAATTGAAGTACTTCTTCGGCAGCGGACTGGCCACCGAGGCCGGTGGCAATGCATCGAGCACGGCGGTGCGTGCCCTGATCAAGCAACTGGTCGCGGCCGAAGCCGAGCAGCAACCGCTGTCGGACAACCAACTCGCCGAAATGCTCGCCGAGCAAGGGATCCACGTCGCGCGCCGCACGGTGGCCAAGTACCGCGAAGCATTGAAGATTCCGCCGGCCAACTTGCGCAAGGCGATGTGATGACGGTGGACCTGTTCCTGCCCTGCGCCGGCGGTGCCGAGGCGCTGCTGGCGGATGAGTGCAGACGGATCCTGGGGGCCAAGACGCGGCTGTTGGTGGCGCGCGGCGGCGTCACCGTCGAAGGCGACGAGCAGGCTGCCATGGTGCTCAACTTGGAGAGCCGCCTCGCCCAGCGCGTGCTGTGGCCCCTCGCGCACGGGGCGTACCGCCATGAGCAGGACCTTTATGACATGGCGCGCGACGTGCGCTGGACCGACTGGATCACGCCGCGACAGACCCTGCGCGTGGACACCACGGCACAGCGCTCGCCGCTGCGCAGCCTGAACTTCGCCACCCTGCGCATCAAGGACGCGGTGTGCGACGCGCTGCGTGAGGCCAGCGGCGAACGCCCGAGCGTGGACACGCGCGTGCCCGACCTGCCGCTGGCGCTGCACCTGACGCCGACCCATGCCACCTTGTATGTCGACACCTCCGGCGAACCGCTGTTCAAGCGTGGCTGGCGCGACGCCCGAGCGGCCGGGCGCGACGTCACCGGCGAGGCGCCGCTGAAGGAAACCCTGGCCGCGGCCCTGCTCGCGGCCGCCGGCTGGCAGGGGCGCGCCGAGGACGGCGCCCTGTTCGACCCCTGCTGCGGTGCCGGCACGATTGCGATCGAAGCCGCGCAACTGGCCTGCGGCATGGCACCGGGAATGCAACGCGCGTTTGCTTTCGAGCGGCTGGCGCCCTGGCGCGACCAGCTCGGCGCCTGGCGCGAGCTGCGCGAATCCGCGCGGGCGCGGGTGCACGCCCCGCAGGTGCCGATCTATGCCGGCGACGTGAGCTTTCGCATGACCGACTTCGCGGCGCGCAATGCCGAGCGCGCGGGCGTCCTGACCTCGACCATCAAGGCCATCGATTTCAAGACCGCGGACGCCTTGCAGCGCCTGCCACCTGCCGCGCGCGGCGTGCTGGTGCTCAACCCCCCCTACGGCGAACGCATCGACGCCAAGGGCCACGGCGCCCGCTCTACGCGTGAGCGCGACGCACCGGCGACGCCGCGAGAAGATTTCGAAGGCGGTGGCACGCCGGCGACGTTCTTCGCCGAGCTGGCCTCGCACTGGAAGCGCAACTACGCCGGCTGGACCGCCTGGGTGCTCAGCCCCGAAATGAAGCTGCCGAGCCTGATGCGCCTGAAGGAAAGCCAGCGTGTGCCGATGTGGAACGGCCCGATCGAGTGCCGCCTGTTCCGCTTCGAGATGGTGGCCGGCTCGGCACGCCGGTAAGCGCCTCCGACATGGCGCCCCTCACAATCGACGCCAGGCAGGTCACACTCACGAGAATCTCTACGTGCGCAACCATGACGCGGGCGACTCCATCCTTCAACAACAACCTCTACTCTGAGCACTGATATGGACTTGTCGCTGATACAGGAGACCATCAAAGGGTTGAAGCTTGCGTCAGACATGACGAAGGGCTTGCTCGACCTGAAGAGCACGGCCGAGGTCCAGGCCAAGGTTGGCGAGCTTCAAGGTGTCATCCTCAATGCGCAAAGCAGTGCGCTTGCCGCCAACGCCGATCAATCGGCCATGGCCGATGAGATCAGAGCCCTGAAGGAGCAGTTGGCCGTTGCCGAGCGCTGGAATCAGGAACGCAGTCGTTACGCACTGGCAACGGTTGACGAAGGCGCATTCGTGTATGCGCTTCGCAAGGAGAAGGCCGAGAACGAGCCGCCGCACTGGCTCTGCGCCCGCTGCTTCAGTGAAGGCAGAAAGACGCTGCTTCAGCGTGCCGGCAAATCGGAGTACTTCGGCACCGACTATGTTTGCCACGCGTGCAAGTCGTCCATTCGGGTGGGCGTCGGACGCCCTGGACCCGCGTTGGTCTGACGCCTGGACGAGGGCGTCGCACGCTGCCGCCATCGCCGCGCCTCAGGCCGCCCGCAGCGCGATCGACGCCAGGCACGCCAGGGGTGCGGTGTCGGCCCGCAGCACGCGCGGGCCCAGTTGCGTGGTGATGAAGCCGCGCAGGCGCGCAGCGTCTTCCTCGGCCTCGGTGAAGCCGCCTTCGGGGCCGCTGAGCAGCGTGACGGCGCCGTCGACGCGGCCACTGGCCTGCGACCACGGCAGCGCATCGCGCCAGCCCAGCAACAGGCGCAACGCCTCGGGCGTCGCGGGCGCCAGGCTGCCGAGCCAGGCGAGCAGCGGCTGCACCGGAAGAATCAGCGGCAGGCGGTTGCGCCCGCTCTGTTCGCACGCGGCCGCAGCGATCGCCTGCCAGTGCGCCTGTCGGCGCTCGGCGCGCTCACCGCTCAAGCGCAGGACGGAGCGGTCCGACAGCAGCGGCACGATCGCGGCCACGCCGAGCTCGGTCGCCTTCTCGACCAACGCATCCATGCGATCGTTGGCGGGCATTGACAGTGCCAACGTGACCGCAACCCGGGCCTCGCTCTCGCGCGCGATGTGCTCGTGCACCTGCGCCTGCACCACCTTGCGCCCGATCTTCGTCACGCTCGCCCGCCACTCGCCACCGCGACCGTCGAAGAGCGTGATCGCCGCGCCCGGCTGCAACCGCAACACCTGCAGGTGGCGCGAGGCATTGGCCGGCAGGTCCAGCGCGTCCTCAGCGCGGAGCGGGATAGGAACATAGGCGCGTGGCAGCATGAAACAAGACCGGTGAGCGAAACAGTGAAACCCTCAGCGATGGGCCAGGGTGCGGCGCACGATGTCGCGCGAGAACTCGGCGGCCACCTCGTCGATGAAGCGGCCGAAGTCGAGGTGCGCCGAGTCGTCGGCGCGGTCGGACACGGTGCGCAGCACCGCAAAGGGCCGTTGGAAGTCGGCACAGACCTGGGCCACGGCGGCGCCCTCCATCTCGACGGCGAGCGCATCGGGCAATGCAGCGCGCAGCACGGCGCTCTCGGCCGCTGTGGCGACGAAGCGGTCGCCGCTGATCACGAGCCCGGCGTGGCAACGCGGCGTGTCGATACCGAACCTGGCCAGCGCAGCGTGTGGTGCCTGCAGCACCTGCGCACAGCCGCGCGCCACGGCGGCGCACAACGCGGCGTCCGCAGCGAAGTGCGAGCGGCCGGTCAACGGCACTTCATAGCGCGGGAACAGCGGCGAGGCGTCCATGTCGTGCTGCAGCAGGGTCTGGGCGATCACGACGTCACCGCGCCGCACGTCGGCACCGAGGCCGCCCGCCACGCCCGTGAACAGCAGCGCCTGCACGTCCATGCCATCGAGCAGCACGGCGGTCGTGGTCGCCGCCGCCACCTTGCCGATCCCGCTCAGCACCAGCAGCACGTCATGGCCGTCCAGGCGGCCCAGATGGCACTCGCGCCCGGCGCGGCGCTCGACGCGCGCATCCACGAGCAGCGGCAGCAGCGCGCGCAACTCCTCATGCATCGCACTCACGATCGCGACTCGACCCATGCTGTTCCAACCCGGCGCAGGCAGCGCCGACGGGCTGATCCTAGCCGGCCCTGGCGCGGCGGCAGCACCGCCTACTTCGGGGCGTCGCGCAACTCGCGGCGCAGGATCTTGCCGACCGCCGTCTTGGGCAGCTCGGTGCGGAACTCGACGACGCGCGGGCGCTTGTAGCCCGTCAGGTTGGCCTCGCAGTAGGCCTTGACGTCGGCAACGCCGACCGTGTCGTCGTTCTTCACGATCACCACCTTCACCGCTTCGCCCGCGGATTCATCGGGCACCCCGACCGCGGCGCATTCGAGCACGCCGGGCATCCGGGCGAGCACCTCCTCGACCTCGTTGGGGTAGACGTTGAAACCCGAGACCAGGATCATGTCCTTCTTGCGATCGATGATCGTGAAGTGCCCGCGTTCATCGACCGTCGCGATGTCGCCGCTGCGAAAGTAGCCGTCCGCGCGCATCACGCGCGCGGTTTCCTCGGGGCGTTGCCAGTAGCCGGCCATCACCTGCGGGCCGCGGATCGCGATCTCGCCCGGCTCGCCGGGCGGGACCTCCTGGCCCTCGTCGTCGAGCAGAGCGATCTCGGTGCTGGGCAGCGGCAGACCGATGCTGCCGCTGAAGGCGGTGCTGTCGACGGGGTTGCAGGTCACGGACGGCGAGGTCTCTGACAGGCCATAGCCCTCGACGATCGGGCAGCCCGTCTTGTCGAGCCAGAGTTTGGCGGTCGCGCTCTGCACCGCCATCCCACCGCCCACGCTGATCTTCAGCGCGCGCCAGTCGACCTTGGCGAAGTCCGGGTGGCTGGCCATCGCGCTGAACAGCGTGCTGACCGCCGGAAAGCTGTGGAAGCGGTGTCGCGCCAGTTCGTTCAGCATGGCCGCGATGTCGCGCGGATTGGGGATCAGGATGTTGCAGCCACCCATGTGCAGGCCCAGCATCATGTTCGTGTTGAAACCGAAGATGTGATACAGCGGCAGGGCGCAGACGGTCGTGATCTGTTCGCCCGCGGGAATCCGCTTCAGGGCCGGCTGATACCAGGCCTCTGCCTGCAGCAGGTTGGCCACCAGGTTGCGGTGCAACAGCACCGCACCCTTGGACACGCCGGTGGTGCCGCCGGTGTACTGCAGCACCGCGATGTCGTCGGGCTCGATGTGCGGGGCGGCGTAGGGCTTTCGACCACCCTGCACCACGGCATCGTTGAAGCCCACTGCATCCGGCAGCGAGAACGGGGGCACCACCTTTCTGACCTTGCGCAGCAGGTGGTTCGCCAGCGAGCCCTTGAACAAGCCCAGCATGTCGCCCACGGCGGCCAGCACAACCGTCTTCGTCGGCACCGCGTCCATGACCTGCTGCAACGTGGCGGCGAAGTTCTCGGCGATGACGATGGCCTTGGCGCCGGAGTCCTTCAGCTGGTGTTCGAGTTCGCGCGGCGTGTACAGCGGATTGACATTGACCACCACCAACCCGGCGCGCAGGATCGCCGCGACAGCGACCGGGTACTGCGGCATGTTGGGCAGCATGATCGCCACCCGGTCGCCCCGCGCCAGGCCCTGGGCCTGCAGCCAGGACGCAAACGCACGCGAGAGTGTGTCGATCTGGCCGAACCGGTACGTGCGGCCCATGAACTTGTAGGCCGGCAGCCGCCTGTGTTTGCGAAAACTCTCCTCGAGCAGGGCCACGAGGGTGTGGTACCGATCGGCCTGCACCTCCGACGGCACGCCGGCCGGATAGTGCTTGAGCCAGATCTTGTCCATGCGCGCTCCGGGATCGTGGATTCATTCTGGTGCCGCCCCGGTCCACCCCGCAACAGGGGATTCGATAGCGGCGCAATGACAAAGGCCGCCTCGCGGCGGCCCCTGCGATCCAAGTACCGAAGCTCAGAACTGAGCCTTGAACTGCACCCCCCAGGTGCGCGGCTCGTTGATGAAGCCGGTGAGGTTGTTGAAGTCGATGCCGCCGACGATGCGCGTCTGGTTGGTGATGTTGCGGCCGAATATCGCGGCGTCGTACTTGCCGTTGCCCCAGATGTAGCCCACGCGGATGCCGCCCTCGGCGAGTGACTTGCCGGTGAACTCGATCGACTCGTAAAGGAAGAAGTTGACCTTGCTGCGGTAGACCCAGTCGGTGTAGGCATACAGCTCGCCGTTGGGCATCGGGTGCGAGTAGCGGGCGGTGAAATTGACGCTGGTCTTGGGCGCCTGCGGCAGCGGATTGCCGTCGATGAAGGCGGGTGTGCCCGCGCCGCCGGGCTGAGGATCCGTGACCGTACATTGGGCACAGACGGCAACGTTGAGCGCGGGATCCTTGATCTTGGTGTCGTTGTAGCCCACGCCCAGCGTGGCCAGCAGCCTGTCGGTGAGGAAGGCCTGCAGGTCCATCTCGAAGCCCTTGCCGACCGCCTTCTTCGCGCTGAGCAGGATGTTGGCATTGGCCGCCCCGCCCACGGCGGTGAGCTGCAGGTCCTTCACCGTGTAGCCGTACACGCCCGCGTTCAGGCGCGCGCGGCGATCGAACAGATCGGCCTTGATGCCGAACTCGACCGAGGTGTTGCTCTCCGGCCCCGCGACCGACTGGTTGTTGAAGGCGCTGGCGCCCTGCACGCTCGAGCCGCGGAATCCCGTCGCCGCGCGGGCATACAGATTGACGCCCTTGTCCAGTGCGTAGGTGCCGCTCAAGTCCCAGTTCAGCTTGCTGTCGCTGGGCGAGGCACTCAACGGACCCTGCGCGCCCAGTTGAGCCAACGTGCACTTGCTCATCAGCACGCAGGGCACGAAGCCGCTGTTGTTGTAGTCCTCGACGTTGAACGTCTTCTTGTCCTTGGTGTAGCGTAGACCGGCGCGCAGCTTCAGTTGCGGGCTGACGTCGAAGTTGACCGCGCCAAACAGCGCCGCCGCGTTGTTTTTCTGGCGTACCCGCAGGTAGCCGTCTTGCGCGCTGGCCGCCAGCGAGTCGTAGCTGAAGCTCTCGATCTTGTAATCCTCGTGAAAGAAGAACAGCCCGGCCTGCCAGCTCAAGGGGCCACTGCCGGCCGATTCAAGGCGGAATTCCTGCGTCCACTGCTTGTGCTTGGGCATGCCGTCGGCCGATTCCGATGCGAAAGGAATCACGCCGGGGCCCGAGGAGCCCGGCGGCAGGAACGAGGCGCCGTAGCCGCCGTCGATATCGCCGCGGCTGAGGGCGTCGACGTTTTCGAAGCCCGTGATCGAGTGCAGTTCGATGTCGCCCAGGTTCCAGCGCAAGCGCAGGTTGGCGCCCACGTTCTGCAGCTGGGAGGCGTTCATGCCGTCGGTCGCGATCTCGCGCGCGTTGAAGCCAGGCACAAGATCGTTGGTACCGGGCTGGATGATGTTGGCGCGGAACAGCCGCGCCGAGCCGTCGAAGTCGCGCGCATGCACGTTGGCCAAGGCGCTGAAATGCTTGCCCGGCTCATACAGCCACTGTGCACGCAGCGCGCTGTCGCGGTAGCCCTCGAACTCCTGTGTCAGACCGGGCGCATAGGTGTTGCGAACCCAGTCGTCGCGCGTCTGATTCAGCAGCGAGATCCGCAGTGCCGACTCAGGGCTGGCCACCAGGTTCATCGCCGCCTCGGCGTTGATCGTCTGGAAGGTGCCTGCCGACAGGCTGGCATAGCCTTCATTGCGCCGCAGCGAAGGCCGTACCGAGTCGAACTTCACCACCCCGGCGGGCGTGTTGCGACCGAACAGCGATCCCTGCGGGCCGCGCAGGACTTCGATGCGGCCGACGTCGAAGACCGGAAAGCCCTTCAGGATCGGGTTCTCCTGCACCACGTCGTCATAGACCAGCGACACGGGTTGCGAGGCGTTGAGTCGGAAGTCGGTGTTGCCGTAGCCGCGCAGGTAGAAGCGCGGGAACGCGCGGCCGTACGACGACTCGATGTTCAGACTCGGCACGCGCCCGGCCAGCGCGCGCACGTCCTGGCCGCTGGTGCCCAGAACGTCGAGCAACTCGCCTTGCAAGACGCTGACCGAGTTCGGGACCTCCTGCAGGTTCTCGACGCGTCGCTCGGCCGTGACGGTGATGGTCGTGAGCTTGCCGGCCTCGGCGGGAGCGGTTTGCTGCGCTGACACACCGCCGTGCAGTGCGGCGATTGCGGCCAGGGCCAGGACATGGCGACGTGCCAGGCATCCGCGCGAATGTGCGTAAGGGTGATCGATCGACATGGTTCCTCCAGGTGGGTGGACGGCGCCTGACCGGCACGGGGTACGTGCCGCGCAGGGTCGACGAAACCGCGATCATCATGTTGTTCGTGCCGGTGGTCCATCGGGGCGCGTCGCCAGTCATGCCGATCGACGCAGGGAAGCAACAGCACCCACCCCCGCCGTGCACGATGGCGTGGCGTGCCCGCCATTAGACTGGCCGCAGCGCGAGTCGGCACGCCCGCGCAAGGCCCCGATGAGCGCAGATCCACAGCCCGACGCGGACACGACGCAAGCGACCTGGCAGGTCCGCCTGCTGGGTCAGTTCGAGCTCAGCGACGGGCGCCAGCGGCTGCACCGGTTGCCCAGCCGCGCGGCCACGGCCCTGCTGGCGCGCCTGGCGCTGTGGCCGCAGCGTGCGCACGCGCGCGAGGAACTGATCGAGCACCTTTGGCCTGGCGTCGACTTGAGCGTCGGCCGCAACCGCTTGCGCCAGACGTTGTCGAGCCTGAAGAGCATTCTTGAGCCGCCCGGGCGCTCACCGTCGCTGCCGGTGCTGATCGCCGACCGCATCAGCGTTCGCACCGCAGACGCCGGGCTGGCCTGCGACGCGGCACTCTTCGAGCGCCACGTGCGGGCCGGCCGCCCGGATGCCGCGCGCGCGCTCTACCGTGGTGAGTTGCTGCCCGGCTTCTACGACGACTGGATCGACGAAGAGCGCATGCGACTGGCCGCGCTGCACGATCGCCTGGCGTCATTGCCGGTCGGCCCGGCGCAGGCTCAGCTGGTAAGTCCCGCAGCGTCGCCGGCCTCGCTGGCGGGGGTGCGCGTGACCCTGCCCTCCTACCTTACGCGCCTGTTTGGCGCCGAAGAGCAGGCGACGCGGCTGCGCGAGCTCGTGCGGTCGAATCGCCTGGTGACGTTGATCGGTCCCGGCGGCGCGGGCAAGACGCGGCTCGCCGTTGAGATGGCGCATGAAATGCGTGAACGGGCCGAACCGCCGGCCTTCGACCTGATCGCCTTCGTGGCGCTGGTGGCCTGCACCACGCGCGCACAGGCCTGCGACGCACTGACCGGCGCGCTGCAGATCGCGCCGGGCGCCGACGACCCGACTCGCGCGCTGACGCAGGCGCTCAGCGGGCGACAGGCGCTGCTGGTGCTGGACAACTTCGAGCAGCTCGGCGGCCAAGCCGAGTCGCTGGTCGCCGATCTGCTGGGGCAGTTGCCCACGTTGCATATCGTGGTGACTTCTCGACGCGCGCTCGGCCTGGACGGCGAGCACGAGTTCGCTGTCGCCGCGCTGCAGCTGCCTGACCGTGACGCCGCGATCGACAGCGCGGCCGCCAACCCCGCGGTGGCGCTGTTCGTCGAGCGCGCCCGTGCGGTGCGCACCGACTTTCATGTCGGCGCGCGCAACCTGGCCACGCTGGTCGAGCTGGTGCGCGTGCTCGAAGGCATGCCCCTGGCGATCGAGCTGGCGGCCTCGCGCGTGCGCAGCATGGCCCCGGCCGACATGCTGGCCCGTCTGCGAGGCAAGGGCAAGCCGCGCCTGGACCTGCTGGCCCGCAGCGGGCCGCGCGGGGCGTTTGACCTGCGCCATGCCTCGATGCAGCGCGTGATCGAATGGAGCTGGCAATTGCTCAGCGCCGACCAGGCGCGGTTGCTGGCGGCGCTGACCGTCTTCAGCGCCGGCTTCGACGCGGCGGCGGCAGCGGTACTGATTGGCGACGCGGCCGCCGATGTCGACCTGCTGCTCGACGACCTGCTGGCCAACTCGCTGCTGCACTCGCGCGGCGATGACGACGGCGCGCTGCGCTTTGACTTGTACCAGCCGATTCGTGAGTTCGCCGCGGCACAACTCGACGCCGCGGCCGAGCGCCATTGGCGCCAACGCCATCGCGCCTGGGCCCTGGCCTGGGCCCAGGCGCTGCCGCGCACGCCGCCGCTGGGCCTGCTGCGCGCGGAAATGCCCAACCTGGTGGCCGCGTTGGCCAGCGCAGTCGACGACGGCGCTGCGGCCGAGGCGATCGAGCTGTTGCTGCGCCTGCGCCGCTGTCTCGAAGACGTCGAGTTGCCTGCCGAAGGCCTGGCGCACGCGCAGGCTGCGGTCGAACAATGCCAGGACGCAGCGCTCAAGGCCCGCGGCCACAGCCTGCTCGGGCCGTTGCTGTTCACGGCGGGTCAGATCGATGCGGCGTCGCGGCACGCGGAGTTGGGCCTCGCTGGTCCACCTCTTGGCGCCGATCAGCGCGCGCGCGCCCTGCATGCCTTGGCGCGTGTGCGCTGGCGCAGCCGCAGGCGAGCCGACGAGGTCGAACCCCTGCTCGACGAGGCCGACCGCCTATTGGCGGGCAGCGGCGACGCCGAGTTGCGCGCGAGCCTGCTGGCCCTGCGCGCGTTTGTCACGAATGCGCACCACCGCGACCGCGTCGCCGGCGAACGGTTGCACGCGCGGGCCCTGGCCCTGTGGGAGCCGCTAGGCAACCAGCACGCGATCAACAGCGGACGCTACAACCTGGCCGTCTGCGCGCAGAACGCCAACCGCCATCGTGACGCGCTGCAACTGCTCGAGCCGATCATCGCCAGTGCCGGCGAGCAGCAAGACTGGCGGCGCCTGAACCAGTCGCTCAATGTGCGCGGCAATGCCCACAGCGGGCTGCACCAATGGGCGCAGGCCGTCAACGACTACCGGCAGTGCATCCGCATCGCCTGGAAGGGCATGGCCTCCTTCGACCTGGCCTTCGGGCTGTGGAACCTGCCGCGGGCATTGGCGCACCAGCACCAGCCTGAGAACGCGCTGAGGCTGATGGGCTATGCGGCGGCGTTCTGGCGCAGTCGCTTTGGCGAGCTCAGCACCGATGACGTGCGCGATCTGCGCCGTGTGCGACGCCTGGCGGCCACGCAGATCGATGCCGCACGCATCGCGTATCTGCTGCGCGAGGGTGAGCAGCTCTCACTGGCACAGGCCGTCGAGCTCGCACTGGCCGAAACCCCGCGCGGCTGACCGGCCGGCTCACGCACGGCGCAAGTTCGGGTATCCCCTAGGCTCGGCTAGCGGTTGGCGCGGTCTGTCGCTAGCGCTTGCCTAACGGTCGCCGCCGATCCTTTGCTTCACCGGGCCCTCCAGGCCTGCACTGCAAAGGAGCCGACGATGAAGCACCACGACCCTGACGCTGCGACGCTGCCGCCGCCGCGCCCTGCCGACGCTGGTGACGCCGAAGTTCGACAAGCGGCACCCATCGAGCCGCGCACGCCGGCCAAGCGCGCGTCGCGCCGCCGTACGCGGCCCCCGGTCAAGACCACGACCGCCGTTCGCTGGCTTGCGATAGCCTTGATCGTGTCGGCGCCGGCGGTGGCCGTGGCGCAGGACTACGGCGCCATGATCCAGCAGCAGATGAACGCGATGAACCAGACCATCGCGCGCGGCCAGCAGCAGGTCAACCAGATCGTGCAGCAGCGCATGCAGGACCCGCAGGTGCAGGCCGCCTACCGCGATTACGTCGCGCGCTCGGGCGGTCGCCCCGCGATGGACTACCCGACCTTCACCTACAACTACGTCTACACCAACGGGTTCTCGGCCCAGGGCATCGCGCATGCGCGGGCCAACGAGGCCGGCATCGCCGGGCGCGAGCGGGCTGCGGTTCAAGGCCTGCGTGACGCCGAGGCCAACCGCGGTGCGGCGCAACAGGCGCAGCGCGACGGCTATTTCCGCAACCAGCAGGAGGCCGGTCGCGGACTGATGGGGCAGGGCACCTACGTGGCGCCCAACGGCGCGGCCCTGCAGCTGCCGCACACCTGGCAGCCGGGCACCGTGCACCAGTACCAGGGCCAGACCTACGGCGTCGATGCCTCCGGCCAGTACCACGTGCTGGGCAGCAACGGCTGGTGGTACGCCGTTCCACGCCGCTGATATCAAGATTCCCAGGGAGACAAAAGATGAAGACGCTTGATTTCCATGCGCACCCAAACCTGCTGCGCCGCCGACTGATGCTGGTTGTGCCGAGCGGGCTGGCCCTCGTTTCGCCACTGGGACTGGTCGCATGCGGCGGTGGCGGCGGCGAGGGCGCCGCCACGCCAGCTGCGGGCGGCGCTACACCGCTGCGTGAAGCTGGCCGCGCCTTTGCCGGGACCGAGGCCTTCACTGAAAGCCCGGTCACGGTCGAGATTCCGCCTGGCGTTGTGCTGCCCGAGGGCGGGACCGCGCTGTACACCCCGCTGGGCGGATTCAGCGAAGTCGCCGCGGGCCGGGCGACGCTGCGCCATCTGTTCGGCAGCGCGCAGCTCGCCACGCTGTTCAGCGCCGAGGGCTTGCCGCTGCTGTACGGCTTCGTCGGCCCCGGCATGCCGGCGTTGTCGGCGCACAGCACGGCGACCGCACTGATTGCGTTTTCGATGGGTGCGGAATGGACCTCCGGCTCGGCCAATGCCGCGTGGCTGGCACAGATCCATGCCAGCCCAGCAGCTGCGAGCCTTGCGCAAAGCATTTCTGCTGCGTTGGCCGCAGACGTCTACGCGCTGGCTCAGGCCGATGCGACGATCACGGATGCGGTGATCGCGGCGGTACGAAGCCTGACAGCGAGCTACTCGGCCAGCAGCACTGTGGGCCGCGAACGCGCGCAGGGCATTGCCATCAATCCGGCCTCAGCGGCAAGCGGCCTGCAGCCCATCGTCGGCGACGTACTGAACTCGATCTTCGTGCAGAACGAGAAGTTGCGCCGCGCCTGGTACGTGATCCGGCGCGAGGGGCACACCGACAGCGCGGGCGCCACGATCTCCGACAGCGCCAGGCCCGTGATCGCCTCGGGCGACATCCCGATGCTGCCGGGCTTCGACAGCGCCGGCGCGATCTTCGGTGCGGTGGGGGAGGCCTACTACTCGGGTGACAACAGCAAGCTCGCGTTCTCGCGCACACCCGAGGCGGCCCTGCCGGTCACGCCCGAAGGCGCCAAGCGCACGCAGTACAGCGTGACCGTGCTCACCGCCGGCAATGCGGCACTCAGCTACAGCGCGGACGCCTACGCCAAGCTCGACGAGAGCGAGCGGCGCAAGATCGACATCAGCCTGTTCGCGACTGAAAACCTCGCGTTGCAGGCGCTGGTGATGGACCTGCTGGTGCCCTTGTTCGTGTCCTGGATCGGCGGCAAGATCGGCGACGAGACCAAGAACCTCGGGGCGCGCGACCTGAAGGAGCGCATGCAGGCGTCGCTCTTCGGCGCCCTGCTCGGCGTCTTGACGACCAATGTACCGGCGATCGTTGCCAAGCTGCGCAACGCGAAGGACAACCCCGACTACGGCATCGTCGGGGC
Source organism: uncultured beta proteobacterium (assembly GCA_963740395.1). GTDB lineage: Bacteria > Pseudomonadota > Gammaproteobacteria > Burkholderiales > Burkholderiaceae_C > CADEEN01. Next base: position 54,792 of record CAVUEP010000022.1, on the reverse strand, counting down.
GCTGAGCGACATCGTGCGCAGTCAGCTGATCGATACCGTGGAAGTGCCCGTGCCGGGCCGCGCCAAGGCGCTCACCGTGCCGGTGCTGAGCAAGTTCTCGATCGGGTTCCTGACGCTGCTGTTGAAGTGGTTCATCTACGAGAAGATGCCTTATGACCAGGGCGAGGCGCTGCTCGCGTTCCTCGACGGCGACGCCAACAACAGGGGCGAGAACCTCTACGAATGGACGCCAAAGCCCGGCAAGGACGGCAAAGATCCGAAGCCAATTCAGTTCAACAAGGAAAACTTGGCCTTCGCCGGCATGGGGGTAGCCACCAAGTGTCTGGCGCTGGTCGACAGTGGCCTGTTCCTGCTGGCCAAGTCGCGTCTGACGGCCGACATCGCCACCAGCCGGTTGATCGAGTCTTGGCAGGTCAATGCGACCAAAGCCAAGGTCGTGCTGCGGCCCGACCCGCTCGAAGTCGAGACCACCGGCGTGACCTATCCCGTCACAGCCGAGATCGTCGACAACGACAACGACGAATTCGGCGTCGAGAAGGGCTCCATCGTCTTCGACTGGGAGTGCACGGGCCAGTACGGCAACCTCTACAGCCGTGCCGACGCCAGCCTGAGCCAACCCAACCGCTTCACGACCAGCAAGAACTACGCGACGACCGACTACCTGCCCAACGGGAAGGCGGCCGACGCAGCGCCCGAGACGATCAAGGTGACCGCCTATTTCGAACCCATCGGCGCTGGCGGCGCGCGCGAGCTGATCGGCACCGCGACCAGCACGCTGAAGTTCAAGAAGGCGTTCAGCCTCAAGATCACGCCCGTGACGACCGAGTTGCCCACGGATGCGCGACTCGGCGTCAACGCCGCCCTTGTGGAGACCCTGCCCACCACAGCGAGCGTCCGCTACGAGTGGCGGCTTCGTTCGGGCGGCGGCGACCTGAACATCAGCAGCGCAGACACCGACAAGGCGCACTCCTACGTTGACTACATCGCGCCGGCGACCGAGACCACGGCCGTGGTCGAGGTGGTCGCCGTGGTTACTGTCGACCAAGCGCTGCCCCCGACCCGCACCGACCCGGTGACCACGACGATACAGGTCAAGAAAGGGCTGAAGACCCTCACGTTGCGCGGCGGGTGGACCTACGAGATCACGTACCGGCCGTGGACGATCGACGGTCGCACGTACTTCACGGCCTATGACGTGGTTGCCTATGTCGTCGTGCCCAAGGTCAGTGGCGCCACAGGCTACAGCGTGCTGCTCGAGAAGCCCACGCCGGACGTGCCACGCGGTGTCCCGTTCCCGCATACGCGGACGCTGACGCCATCGACAGGGCTCGCAGGCTGGGAAGACCGCGGCGGCGCGTGGTGGTCCGGACTGTCTGGATCGAGCGGCAGTTCGACCGAAGGCGGGGCCGTCGCGGGATCCGTCGGCTGGATGGTGGGTCGATTCTCCGACATGACTGTCACGGTCACCGTGACGCTGCCTCAATGAGTTCGAAGGAGGTTCACATGACCACGCAACCATTCGCACGTGCATTCACGTATTCGGCACGGCGCAGCGTCGGGGCCGCGATCGCGCTGGCCTGCGCTGCGGGGGTGCTCGCTTCATCGGCGCGGGCGCAGACCTGGGAGTACAAGTCGTTCAAACGCGACCGCGCGACCAAGCAGTACAGCAAGGACAACTTCGTCGCCGGCACGATCTCGGTCGAGGAAAAGAACGGCGAGCACTTCTTTCGCATGACCGCGGGCGAACTCGACGTCTGCTACCGCGGTGCCCTGCCCGTGACCGTCGAGCGCGGCGCCGGAACGATCGTGATCACGGCCAGGCAGCCGGTGCCCGGGTGCGAGGACTTTCGCTACCGCATTCGCGAGGACGGTTCGGGCGGCATCAAGGAGGTGCGGCAATCCGACGGCGAATGGCGAAGAAGCCCGTTCAACCACGGGCTGCACGCGGTGAAATAGCGCCGGCCGGCCGGCGCCTGGGGACAGGCCCTACTCGATGGCCTTGACCATCTCCTCGACCACCTTCTTGGCGTCGCCGAAGACCATCATCGTCTTGTCCATGTAGAACAGTTCGTTGTCCAGGCCGGCGTAGCCCGAGGCCATCGAGCGCTTGTTGACGATCACGGTCTTGGCCTTGTAGGCCTCGAGGATCGGCATGCCGTAGATGGCGCTGCCCTTGGTCATCGCCGCCGGGTTCACGACGTCGTTGGCGCCGAGGACGATCGCCACGTCGACCTGGCCGAACTCGCCGTTGATGTCCTCCATCTCGAACACCTGGTCGTACGGCACCTCGGCCTCGGCCAGCAGCACGTTCATGTGGCCGGGCATGCGGCCGGCGACCGGGTGGATCGCGTACTTGACCGTCACGCCCTTCTCGATCAGCTTGCTGGCCAGTTCCTTGACCGCGTGCTGCGCGCGCGCCACCGCCAGGCCGTAGCCGGGCACGATGACCACGGTCTCGGCGTTGCCCAGGATGAAGGCCGCGTCGTCGGCGCTGCCGCTCTTGACCGGCCGCTGCTCGGCGCCGCCCGCCGCGGCGGTGGTGGTTTCGCCGCCGAAGCCGCCGAGGATGACGTTGAAGAACGAGCGGTTCATCGCCTTGCACATGATGTAGCGAGAGGATCGCGCCCGAGCTGCCGACCAGCGAGCCGGCGACGATCAGCATCGCGTTGTTGAGCGAGAAGCCGATGCCCGCCGCGGCCCAGCCCGAGTAGCTGTTGAGCATGCGACACCACCACCGGCATGTCGGCGCCGCCGATCGGGATGATGATCAGCACGCCGATGCACGAAGGCCAGCGCCACCAGCACGGCGAAGTCGATCTTGGCTTCGCTGATCGTGTAGCCGACGATGAAGAACAGCATCGCCAGCGCCAGCAGCAGGTTCAGCCAGTGCTGGCCCGTGAACTGCACCGGCGCGCCCTGGAAGAGGCGGAACTTGTACGTGCCCGAGAGCTTGCCGAAGGCGATCACCGAGCCGCTGAAGGTGATGGCGCCGATGGCCGCGCCGAGCGCCAGCTCGAGCCGGTTGCCGTGCGGGATCTCGCCGCCCTTGGCCGTGATGCCGAAGGCCCAGGGCTCGACCACCGCGGCGACCGCGATGAACACCGCCGCCAGGCCGATCATGCTGTGGAAGAACGCCACCAGCTCGGGCATCTTGGTCATCTCGACCGTGCTGGCGCGCCAGGCGCCGTAGGCGCCGCCGACCACCAGCCCGAGCAGCACCCAGGCCATGCCCGCGATGCCGGACTGGCCGGCCTGCGCGGCCAGCTTGACGATCAGCGCCGCGGTGGTGAGCACGGCGATCGCCATGCCGACCATGCCGAACAGGTTGCCGCGGATCGACGTCGTCGGGTGCGACAGGCCCTTGAGCGCCTGGATGAAGCAGACGCTGGCGACCAGGTACAGCAGGGTGACGAGATTCAGGCTCATCACTTGTCTCCTCCGTCGGCCTTGGCCGGGCGTTCCTTCTTCTTGAACATCTCCAGCATGCGCCGCGTGACCAGGAAGCCGCCGAAGATGTTGACCGCGGCCAGCGCGACGGCCAGCACGCCCATTGATCTTGGCGAGGCCGCCTCTCGGTCAGCGCCGCGGCCAGCATGGCGCCGACGATGACGATGGCCGAGATCGCGTTCGTCACCGCCATCAGCGGCGTGTGCAGTGCGGGCGTGACGGTCCAGACGACGTGGTAGCCGACGTAGATGGCCAGCACGAAGATGATCAGGTTGGTGACGGTGGGGCTGAGGATGTCCATGCTCATGTCCTTTTCACTTCGCCGGCCTGCGTCATCAGGCAGGCGGCGACGATGTCGTCGTCCATGGGCACGTGAAAGCCGCCCTTCCTTGGTCAGGACGAGCTTGAGGAAGTCGAGCACGTTGCGGGCGTACAGGCTCGACGCGTCCGCCGCCACCAGCGCCGGGAGGTTGGTCTCGCCGACGATCGTCACGCCGTGGCGCACGACCGTCTTGCCGGCCTCGGTCAGCGGGCAGTTGCCGCCGGAACCCCCGCTGGCCCGCCGGGCCCTTGCCTGCGGCCATGTCGACGATCACCGAGCCGGGCTTCATGCTCTGGACCATCGCCTCGGTGATCAGCACCGGCGCGGCGCGGCCGGGGATCAGCGCGGTCGAGATCACGATGTCGGCGGCGGCCACGCGCTTGGCGACCTCGACCTTCTGGCGCTCGAGCCAGCTTGCGGGCATCGGCTTGGCGTAGCCGCCCACGCCTTCGGCGGCTTCCTTTTCTTCGGGCGTGTCGTAGGAGACATCGATGAACTTGCCGCCCAGCGACTCGACCTGCTCCTTCACGCTCGGGCGCACGTCGCTGGCCTCGATCACCGCGCCCAGGCGCTTGGCCGTGGCGATGGCCTGCAGGCCGGCCACGCCGACGCCCAGGATCACGACGCGCGCGGCCTTGATCGTGCCGGCTGCCGTCATCAGCATCGGGAACAGGCGCTGGTACTTGTCGGCGGCAATCATCACCGCCTTGTAGCCGGCGATGTTGGCCTGCGATGAGAGCACGTCCATGCTCTGCGCCCGCGTCGTGCGCGGCGCGGCCTCGAGGGCAAAGCTGGTCAGGCCGGCGCCGGCCAGGCGGTTCAGGTTGTCCTTGTCGAACGGATTGAGCATGCCCACCAACGCCGCGCCGGTCTTGACCAGCACCAGCTCGTCCAGCGAGGGGCTGCGCACCTTCAGGATCAGGTCGGCGGCAAAGGCGCCAGCTGCGGTCGGTGACTTCGGCACCGGCGGCCGCATAGGCGTCGTCGGTGGCGCTGGCGGCGACGCCGGCGCCGGACTGCACGCGCACGGTGTGGCCCTGGGCCTTGAGCTTCTTTGCCGTCTCGGGCGTGACGGCGACACGGGTCTCGCCGGCAGCCGTTTCGAGCGGAACGCCGATCAGCATGGTGCAGTTCTCCTCGAACAGTTTTGCTGCGAGCTTAATGCACCGCCGCGCCGCGCCGGCTGGAACTTGCCCAAATCGAGCCGCAGGGCCGGCTGCGGCCCGCTGCGCCGGAAGCCGCATGGACCCTGGCCCTGCGCCGCCAGTTGATTTGGATCTAGGGATTCGCACCGTTGCCGCCGGCGGGCTTTGCGGGTACCTTGGGGCCCCCATGAGGGCGCCGGCCTTTCGTGCGCCCCTGGGTCATTCACTCTGTATCAGGAGCCTATCGATGATCAAACAACTCTCGCGCCTCACCTTGGGCGCGCTCGTCGCCGCCGGCGCCATGACCGCCCTGCCGGCCCACGCTGGCAAGACCCTGGACGCCGTGAAGGCGCGCGGCCAGTTGGTCTGCGGCGTCAACACCGGCCTGGCCGGCTTCTCGCAGGCCGACAGCCAGGGCAACTGGAGCGGGCTTGACGTCGACTACTGCAAGGCCGTCGCCGCGGCGATCTTCGGCGACGCGAGCAAGGTCAAGTGGGTGCCGCTGAACGCACAGCAGCGCTTCACGGCATTGCAGTCGGGCGAGATCGACGTGCTCTCGCGCAACACCACCTGGACCCTGACCCGCGACGCCTCCCTGGGACTGAACTTCGCCGGCGTGACCTATTACGACGGCCAGGGCTTCATGGTTCCGGCCAAGCTCAAGCTCAAGAGCGCCAAGCAGTTGAAGGGCGCCACGGTCTGCGTGCAGTCGGGTACCACCACCGAGAAGAACCTGACCGACTATTCGCGCGCCAACAACCTGAACCTGAAGCCGGTCGTGTTCGAGAAGCAGGAGGCCTCCACGGGCGCCTACTTCGCCGGCCGCTGCATCGCGTTCACGACCGACGCCTCGGGTCTGGCCTCGGTGCGCAACAAGGAAGCCAAGAACCCGGCCGAGCACGTGATCCTGCCCGACCTCATCTCCAAGGAACCGCTCGGCCCCGTGGTGCGGCGTGGTGACGACGAGTTCTTCGCCATTGCCAAGTGGGTCTTGAATGCCCTGATCGAGGCCGAGGAGTACGGCATTACGCAGGCCAACGTCGACAAGATGAAGACCAGCACCGACCCGGTCGTGATGCGCATCCTGGGCACCTCGGAAGACACCGGCAAGCTGCTCGGCCTGGACAAGGACTGGGCCGGAAACGCCGTCAAGGCCGTCGGCAACTACGGCGAGATCTTCGAGCGCAACGCTGGCCCGAAGAGCCCGCTGGGCCTGCCGCGTGGCCTCAACAACCTGTGGAGCAAGGGCGGCCTGATGTACGCCCCGCCGGTGCGCTGAGCGGATACGGTCACGCGCCGGGAGGCGCCGTCCAGGCCCGGATGGGTCACAGGACGGCGCACCCCGGTTGCGCACGCGGGTTGACTGTCCAAGATCGCCGAGCGTGCGATCCGTTGCGTGAGGGAGAAGCGACCGATGGCTGCAAGTGCCGCCCCACCTAAGAAGCGCGACTGGTCGCTGCGCAGCCGCGCGGTGCGCGGCGTGCTCTACCAGCTGATTGCGCTGGCGCTGATCTCGCTGGGCGTCTGGTTCCTGGCCAGCAACACGCTGGAGAACATGCGTGTGCGCGGCATCCAGAGCGGCTTCGATTTCCTGCTGCAGCCCGCCGGCTTCGACATCGGCGAGACGCCGGTCGCCTACGACGCCCTGGACCCCTACTGGCGGGCCTTCCTGATCGGCCTGCTCAACACCCTGCGCGTGGCCGTGATCGGCATCGTGCTGACCACCATCATCGGCACGCTGCTGGGCATCGGCCGCTTCTCGCACAACGCCCTGGTGCGCGGGCTGTGCTACGGCTATGTGGAGCTGTTCCGCAACGTGCCGATCCTGCTGCAGTTGCTGATGTGGTACCTGCTGCTGACCGAAGCGCTGCCGCTGCCCGGCGAAGCGCGATCGGTCTTCGGCCTGTTCTTCCTCAGCAACGGGGGCCTGTCGTATCCGGTGCCCGTCTGGGGTCCTGCACAGGCGTTGGCCGGCGCCGGCATGCTGGCCGGCGTCGTGCTGGCCTGGCTGTGGGCGCGCCGCGCGCGAACCCTTTTCGAGCAGACCGGCAAGCCGCGCCCCGTGATGTTGCCTGCCCTCGGTCTCGTGATCGCCGGCGCAGTGGTCGGCTGGGTCGTGGGTGGCGCACCGACCGACTGGAGCATCCCCAAGCCCGGTGGCTTCTCGGTCGATGGCGGCAGTTCGCTGACGCCAGAGTTCCTGGCCGTGCTGCTTGGGGCTGACGCTGTACACCGCCTCCTTCGTGGCCGAGGTGGTGCGCGCCGGCATTGCCTCGGTCCCGCATGGGCAGGGCGAGGCGGCCGGGGCGCTGGGACTGTCCAAGGGCCAGCAGATGCGGCTGGTGGCGCTGCCGCAGGCGCTGCGCGTGATCATCCCGCCGATGACCAACCAGTACCTCAACCTGACCAAGAACTCGTCGCTCGCGGTGGCCATCGGCTACCCCGACGTGGTGTCGATCTCCAACACCGCGATCAACCAGACCGGCCGCGCGGTGGAGTGCATCGCCGTCATCATGTTGATCTACCTGAGCACGTCGCTGGGCACCTCGGCGCTGATGAACTGGTACAACAAACGCGCGGCGATCAAGGAACGGTGACATGACCACGGACACGTTCACACCGATTGCGCCGCGGCCGGCACCGATCCGCACCGAGGGGGCGATCCCGTGGGTGCGTCGCAACCTGTTCAGCAACCTGCCGAGCTCGATTGCCACCGGCATCTTCATCGTGCTGGCGGTCCTGTGGCTGCCTGGGCTGGTCGACTGGGCCATCACGAAGGCGGTGGTCTTCGGCAGCGCTGACCAATGCCAGGCCGCGCGCGGCATCGGCGCCTGCTGGGGCGTCGTGACCGAGAAATACCGCTTCATCATCTTTGGCCGCTACCCCTTCGAGCAGCAGTGGCGACCCGAGGTCGCCACGATCGCCATGGTCGCCCTGCTGATGGCCAGTTGCGTGCGCGTCTTCTGGAAGGCCTGGCTGGTGCTGTTGTGGCTGGCGGTGCTCGGTCTCTTCTTCGTGCTGATGTACGGCGGCGTGCTCGGCCTGGAAGTGGTCGACACCGACCGTTGGGGCGGGTTGCCCCTGACCGTGCTGCTGGCAACCCTGTCGATCGTGCTGGCCTTCCCGCTGTCGGTGCTGGTCGCGCTCGGTCGGCGCAGCCACCTGCCGGCGATCAAGACGGTTTGCGTGATCTATGTCGAGCTGATCCGCGGCGTGCCGCTGATCAGCGTGCTGTTCATGGCCAGCTTCATGTTCCCGCTGTTCATGCCGCCCGGCACCAGCATCGACGTGCTGCTGCGGGTGCTGGTGGGCATCACGCTGTTCGCTGCGGCCTACATGGCCGAGATCGTCCGCGGGGGCCTGCAGGCCATTCCGAAGGGACAGCAGGAGGCGGCCGACACGCTGGGCCTGACCTACTGGCAGGCCCAGCGCAAGGTGATCCTGCCGCAGGCCCTGGCCATGGTGGTGCCAGGGATCATGAACAACTTCATCTCGATCTTCAAGGACACCTCGCTGGTCACGATCGTCAGCCTGTACGAACTGACCGGGGCGATGCAGTTGGCGCTGAACTCCGACGCCGACTGGCGGCCGTTCAAGGTCGAGGCCTACCTGTTCATTGCCGCGATCTACTTCCTCTTCTGCTTCTCGATGTCGCGCTACAGCCTGTGGATCGAAAAGCGCCTCTCGACCAGCAAGAACCGGTGACAACATGAGCGAAGCCATCATCTCGTTTGAGAAGGTCAACAAGTGGTACGGCAACGACTTCCACGTCCTGCGTGACATCGACCTGTCGGTCGCGCAGGGCGAGCGCATCGTCGTCTGCGGGCCCTCGGGATCGGGCAAGAGCACTCTGATTCGCTGCATCAACCGCCTCGAAGAACACCAGCAGGGCACCCTGCGCGTGGTCGGCGTCGAACTCAGCGACGACGTCAAGGCCATCGAGAGCGTGCGCAAGCAGGTCGGCATGGTGTTCCAGCAGTTCAACCTGTTCCCGCACCTCACCGTGCTGGAGAACCTGACCCTGGCGCCGATGTGGGTCGGCAAGCTGCCCAAGAAGGAGGCCGAGGCGCGCGCGATGCAGCAACTCGAGCGGGTGCAGATCGCCGAACAGGCCGGCAAGTACCCGTTGCAGCTCTCGGGCGGCCAGCAGCAGCGCGTGGCCATCGCGCGCGCACTGTGCCTGACGCCCAAGATCATGCTCTTCGACGAGCCGACGTCGGCGCTCGACCCCGAGATGATCAAGGAAGTGCTCGACGTGATGACCGAGCTGGCCGGCCAGGGCATCACGATGATCTGCGTGACCCACGAGATGGGATTTGCCAAGGCGGTGGCCGACCGCGTGATCTTCATGGACCAGGGCCAGATCGTCGAAGAGAACACGCCGCACGAGTTCTTCACCAACCCCAAGAGCGACCGCACCAAGGACTTCCTGTCCAAGATCCTCGGCCACTGACAAAGGGCGCCGGCGCCATGGCGACGGACCCGCGATGGAAGCCCAGCGTCACCGTGGCCGCCGTCGTCGAGCGCGACGGCCGCTACCTGCTGGTTGAAGAACAGACCTCGGAGGGTCTGCGGCTGAACAACCCGGCCGGCCACCTCGAGCCCGGCGAGTCGTTGTTGCAGGCCGTGGCGCGCGAAGTGCTCGAGGAGACCGCCTGCACCTTCACGCCGAGCCACCTGGTCGGCGTCTACCTGGCGCAACTGCCGCGCGGCGAGGAACGCATCACGTACCTGCGCTTTGCCTTCACCGGCAGCGTCGGCGAGCCCGAACCGGGCCGCGCGCTGGACGCGCCCATCGTGCGCACCCTGTGGCTGACACCAGCCGAGATCGACGCGTGCCGCGAACGCCACCGCAGCCCGCTGCTGTGGCGCTGCGTGCAGGACCACCGCAGCGGACTGCGATACCCGCTGCAGACACTGATCAGCGACCCGTCGCTCGGCGCCCCGAAATAGGCGCATCGTGGGGCGGCGGCGCCGCGTCGACTCAGATCGCCCCCTCGGCCCGCAATGCCGCGATCGCCGACGGGTCCAGACCGAGCTCGCCCAGAATGGCATCGGTGTGCTGGCCCAGCGCCGGTACCGCATCCAGCCGTGGGTCGCCGTCATCCCAGGAGCCCGGCGGCAGCAATGCCGGTACCGGCCCGACCGGCGTGCGCACCTCGCGCCAGCGGCCCCGAGCGGCGAGTTGCTCGTGCTGCCACAGGCCCGCCATGTCGCGCAGTTCGGCGTTCGCAATCTGCGCGTCGTCCAGGCGCTGCAGCACCTGTTCACAACTCAGCGCCGCAAACGTCTCCACGATCAGTGTGCGCAGCGTGTCGCGGCCGGCGCTGCGCAGCGCGTTGTCGGCAAAGCGCACATCGCGTGCCAGCCCTGGCTGGCGCAGCACCTTGTCGCAGAAGAGGACCCACTCGCGCTCATTCTGCAGGCCCAACATCACCACCTTGCCATCGCCGGTCGGGAACGGGCCGTAGGGATAGATCGTGGCGTGGGCGGCGCCAGCGCGCGGTGGCGGGGTGGCGCCCTCGAAGGCGTAGTAGAGCGGATAGCCCATCCATTCGCCCATGGCTTCGAGCATCGACAGGTCGATGCGGCGGCCGCGGCCGTCGATCTGTCGTTGCATCAGCGCGGCCAGGATGTTGCTGTAGGCGTACATGCCCGCGGCGATGTCGGCAATCGACACGCCGGCCTTGTTGGGCTGGTCGGGTGTGCCCGTGATCGAGACGAAACCCGATTCGCTCTGGATCATCAGGTCGTAGGCCTTCTTGTCGCGGTAAGGGCCGGGAGTGAGAGCATCGTCGCCGTAGCCCGAGATGTCGCAGACGATCAGGTCGGGTCGACGTTCCTTCAGCGCCGTGTGCGAGACGCCCAGGCGTGCCGCAGCGCCTGGCGCGAGGTTCTGCACCACGACGTCGGCCTTGTCGACGATCAACCGCGTCAGCAACTCAGCGGCACGCGGGTGCTTGACGTCCAGCGTCAGGCTTTCCTTGCTGCGGTTGGTCCAGACGAAGTGCGAGGCCAGACCGCGCACGCGTTGGTCGTAGCCGCGCGCGAAATCGCCGACGCCCGGTCGCTCGACCTTGATCACGCGCGCGCCCAGGTCGGCGAGCTGGCGCGTGGCGAACGGCGCCGCGATGGCGTGTTCGAGAGAGACGACCGTCAGTCCCTTCAGCGGTTGCATCGTCAGCTCCTCAAGGTCGCAACGGCATCCATCGTCAGCCAGCCTGCATGGTCCTGGGCCCACAGCCTGACGGCATTGCCCTCGCGCTGCCCGCAGACATTGAATGGGTGCATATCGAAGGTCGGCCGTACGGCCTTGAAGCGGAACGTCGCCACCTCGGCTTCGGGCGCATGGCGGTGCAGCAGGTCCATCAGCAGCGTGGCGATCAGGGGGCCGTGGACGACCAGGCCCGGATAGCCCTCGACCTCGGTGACGTACTGGCGGTCGTAATGGATGCGGTGGCCGTTGAAGGTCAGCGCGCTGTAGCGGAACAGCAGCACGCTGTCAGGGACGATCTTGCGTTGCCACGCTGCGGCGGCGGGCGCGGCCTGTGGTGGTGGATCGACGTCGTCGGGACGTCTGGCTTCGCGGTAGACGATGTCGTGGAACTCGATCAACGCCGGGTCGGTGGCACCGTTGCAGCGCAGCTCGTGCCGAACCTTGACGAACACCAGCGGGCCACTGCGGCCTTCCTTGCTCGTCACTTCGGTGATGGTCGAGGTGCGCGCGACCGCATCGCCCACGCGCACCGGCGAGCGGAATTCGAACTGGCTGCCGGCCCACATGCGCCGCGGCAGCGGCACCGGGGGCAGGAAACCGCCGCGCTCGGCGTGACCGTCGGCGCCGATCTCGCTTTGCCGGTGCAGCGGCAGGAAGTACAGCCAGTGCCACAGCGGCGGCAGCGGCGTGGCAGGCTCGACCGCACGCGCGGGGCGGTCGAGCGTGGCGTCGAGTGCCCTGACCGGCGTCGGGCCGATGTGGTCGGCGACGGTCTCGCTGCGGCCGACCCAGGCTTGCAGGTCGGAATCAGAGGATCTCATGGCAGCTTCTCCTGCAGTCTGTCGCTGACGCGAGCGTCGTCCGCGGCGCACTGTAACGGCCTCGCCGGCGCGTACGCGCTGCAGCACGATCGAGCGTAGATACTGCCGGCATGGAGTTCGTCAATCTGCCGCTGCTCGCAGCGTCGGCCCTCGTGTTCGCGAGTGTGCTGACGGGCCTGTTCTCGGCGCGGATCGGACTGTCGTTCCTGCTGATCTTCCTGCTCGCAGGCATCCTTGCCGGCGAAGACGGCATCGGCGGCTATCGCTTCGACGACTTCCTGCTCAGCTTCTGGGTCGGCAACGTGGCGCTTGGCCGTGATCCTGCTCGACGGCGGCTTGCGCACGGTCTACGCCACCTTCCGCACCGGGCTGCGGCCGGCGTCGCTGCTGGCCACCGTCGGCGTGCTGGTGTGCGCGGGCATCACCGCCCTGGCCGGCGCCTGGCTCTTCGGCCTGGACTGGCGCACCGCACTGCTGCTCGGCGCGATCGTCGGCTCCACCGACGCGGCGGCGGTGTTCGCGCTGCTGACGCGCTCCGGGGTGACGCTCAACGAACGCGTCGCCGCGACGCTCGAGATCGAATCCGGCGTCAACGATCCGATGGCGGTCTATCTGACGCTGGCATTCATCGCGCTGCTCGCCCCCGGTGCGCGCAGCCTCGTCGGCAGGGTCGACACTGGCGGTCGCGTTCCTGCAGCAGTTCGGCTTGGGCACGCTGATCGGCGTGGCCGGCGGATTCGCCATGGCCGCCTTGCTGCGCCGTGTCGCGTCGCGCGACACCGGCGGCGGCATCCTGGCGCTGCTGATCGGCGCCGGCGGCCTGTCGATATTCGCCGCGACCGGTGCTGCTGGGCGGCTCGGGCTTCCTCGCGGTCTACCTGTTCGGCCTGATCGTCGCCAACCGTGCTGCCGCAGCCGTCGCGCCGACCCTGGCCGCGATGGACGGCTATGCCTGGCTCGCGCAGGCGGGCATGTTCCTGCTGCTGGGCCTGCTGGTGACGCCGTCGACGTTGCTGGACTCGCTGGTCCCGGCCTGGCGCTGGCCATGATCCTGATCTTCGTGGCCCGGCCGGTGGCGGTCTGGCTGTGCCTGCTGCCGTTCCGCTTCACGCCGCGCGAGACCTGGTTCATCGCCTGGGTCGGCCTGCGCGGCGCGGTGCCCATCGTGCTGGCGCTGTTCCCGCTGATGGCCGGCACGCCGCACGCCGGGCTGCTGTTCAACATCGCGTTCGTCGTGGTCCTGGTGTCGCTGCTCACGCAGGGCAGCACCATCGGCCTGGTCGCGCGCAAGCTGGGTGTGGCGATGCCCGATCCCGCCGACGAGCCGCATACACGCGCGGTGTTCCGCGACTTCGTGCTCGACCCGAAGACGCCGGTCGGGCGGGTCTGCGACTTCTACGGCCTGCCGGCGCCGGCGGATGCAGCGCTGCCGCTGGGCGACTGGATGGCCGCCGAACTGGGCCGACCGCCGATCGCCGGCGACAGCGTGCAGCTCGGAGCGGCAGTGTTCGTGGTGCGCGAGTTGGACGCGGGAGCGATCTCCAGCGTCGGCCTGGGCCTGCAGACTTGAACCAGGTACGTCGACGGCAAGACCCCAGCCGGCGGATGGATGTTGTAGAAAGCTCTACCTAGTGTAGAGTACTCTACGTCATGCTTTGGCAACTGCTGATCCTGTCGCTGCCCACCGACAACGCCACCACGCGCATGCGCGCCTGGCGCGCCCTCAAGGCCTGCGGCGCGGCGGTGCTGCGCGATGGCGTCTACGTGTTGCCGGGCGGCGATGGGCATGCCGCGACGCTGGCCGCGACCGCTGCCGACGTACGCGAGCATGGCGGCATGGCGCGGCTGTTGCGCGTCGATGCCACCGACGAGGACTTCACGCCGCTGTTCGACCGCAGCGTGGCGTTCGGCGAGTTGCTGGCCGAGATCGGCTCGAGCGCGCCACGAGGCAGTGCCGCGGCGAGTGCTGACGCGCAGCGCCAGTCCCGTCGCCTGCGCAAGGCCTTTGACCAACTGGTTGCGATCGACTTCTTTGCCGGCGCGCCGCAGCGCCAGACCGCGGCGGCATTGGAGGCGCTGGAGGCCGCCGTCGCGCGCGCCCAGTCGCCCGACGAGCCCCAGGCGCTGGCCGGCGCTGCCGTACCCCGGCTCGATCGGGCGGCCTACCTTGGCCGCACCTGGGCCACGCGCCGCCGACCCTGGGTCGACCGCCTCGCCAGTGCCTGGCTGATCCGCCGCTTCATCGACCCCGAGGCGCGAATCCTGTGGCTGAAGTCGCCCGCCGACTGCCCGAAGACGGCGCTCGGCTTCGACTTCGATGGCGCGACCTTCAGCCATGTCGGCCAACGCGTCACGTTCGAGACCCTGCTCGCCGCCTTCGACCTCGAGACGCCACCCTTGCTGCGTATGGGGGTGCTGGTGCATGGCCTGGATGCCGGCGGTGTGCTGCCGGCCGAGGCCGCCGGCGTCGAGCGCGTGCTGGCCGGCATGCGCGAAGCGATCACGGACGACGATCAACTGTTGCTCGCCGCGGCGGGCGTCTTCGAAGGTCTGCTGGTGGCCTTCGACAAGGAGAGCAGGGCATGAGCGCCGAAACCGCAGTCCACGCCCCGGCCGACACCGCGCCACCGACGCCGCTTACGTTCTGGAGCGCCTTCGCCTTCTGGCTCAAGCTCGGCTTCATCAGCTTCGGCGGGCCGGCGGGGCAGATCGCGATCATGCACAACGAGCTGGTCGAGCGCCGGCGCTGGATCAGCGAGCAACGGTTTCTGCATGCGCTGAACTTCTGCATGGTCCTGCCGGGTCCCGAGGCCCAGCAGCTGGCCACCTACATCGGCTGGCTGATGCACCGCACCTGGGGCGGCATCGTCGCCGGCGCCCTCTTCGTGCTGCCCTCGCTGGCGATCCTGATCGGGCTGTCATGGGTCTACCTGCGCTTCGGCGACGTGCCGCTGGTGGCCGGCATCTTCTATGGCCTCAAGCCCGCGGTGACGGCCATCGTGCTGCACGCCGCGCACCGCATCGGCACGCGTGCGCTGAAGAACCGCTGGATGTGGGCCATCGCGGCACTGGCCTTCGTCGCCATCTTCGCGTTCGACACGCCGTTTCCGGCGATCGTGATCGCCGCGGCGCTGATCGGGCATTTCGGCGCCCGCCGTTGGCCGGACGTGTTTTCGCTCGGCGGCGGCCATGGCAGCGGCAAGTCGAGCTACGGCCCGGCATGGATCGACGACCACACACCCACGCCGGCGCATGCGCTGTTCTCGCGCGGTCATCTGGCGCGCGTGCTGGCGGTCGGCCTGGGCCTGTGGGCGCTGGTCATGGCCGGGCTGATCGCCACGCAGGGCGTGAGCGGCACGCTGGCCACGATGGGCTGGTTCTTCACCCAGGCCGCGCTCGTCACCTTCGGTGGCGCCTATGCGGTGCTGCCCTATGTCTACCAGGGCGCGGTCGAACAGCACCAGTGGCTGACCGGCGCGCAGATGATCGACGGCCTGGCGCTTGGGCGAGACCACACCCGGGCCGCTGATCATGGTGGTGGCCTTCGTCGGCTTTGTCGGCGGCTGGGTCAAGCAGGTGCTCGGGCCCGACGCGCTGTTCGCCGGCGCGGCGTTGGCGGCTTGC
Organism: uncultured beta proteobacterium; assembly: GCA_963740395.1. Taxonomy (GTDB): domain Bacteria; phylum Pseudomonadota; class Gammaproteobacteria; order Burkholderiales; family Burkholderiaceae_C; genus CADEEN01. The sequence continues at coordinate 39,216 of CAVUEP010000022.1, read as the reverse complement.
GTCGTCACCTTCTTCACCTTCCTGCCGTCGTTCGTCTTCATCCTCGCCGGCGGCCCGCTCGTCGAGTCGACCCACGGCAAGCTCGGCTTCACCGCGCCGCTGTCGGCGATCACGGCTGCCGTGGTCGGCGTGATCGTCAACCTGGCCCTGTTCTTCGCCTACCACGTGCTGTGGCCGCAGGGCTTCGAGGGCCGCTTCGAGGTCTTCTCCGCCGTCATCACGCTGGCCGCCTTGGTCGCCCTGTTCCGCTTCAAGGTCGGCGTGATGCCGTTGCTCGGCGCCTGCGCAGCCGCCGGGTTGGCGATTCAGTTCCTGCGCTAGGAGGATTCACCCATGAGCGTCATCACCGTGGCCGAACTCGCGCTGTGGCAGCGCGGCGACTTCGACTTCACCCTGCTCGACGTGCGGCGTGCAAAGGCCCGCGCCGCCGACGGGAGCGACATCGCCGGCGCGCGTTGGCTCGACCCGGCGCTGTGGCTGGACTGGAAGGACGACATCGGCAGCGCGCGTCCGGTCGTTGTCTACTGCGCCCATGGCCACGAGATCAGCCAGGGCCTGGCCGCGGCCCTGCGCGCCATGGGCGTCGACGCCCGGCACCTCGACGGCGGCATCAGCGGCTGGAAGGCCGCCGGACACCCGGTGCAGCCCGCGCCGGGATAATTGCCCGGGTGAATCGAGCGAGCAACAAGCAACGCGTGGTGGTAGGCCTGTCGGGCGGCGTCGACTCGGCCGTCACCGCCTATCTGCTGAAGCAGCAGGGCCATGAAGTCGTCGCGATCTTCATGAAGAATTGGGAAGATGACGACCGACCCGCGAGGTCGAGCGACGACGGCCTCGAGTACTGCTCGTCCAACGAAGACTTCGTCGACGCCGCCGCCGTGGCCGACGTGCTCGGCATCGAGATCGAGCATGTCAATTTCGCCGCCGAGTACAAGGACCGTGTATTCAAGGAATTCCTGCGCGAGTACCAGGCCGGCCGCACGCCCAACCCCGATGTGCTGTGCAACGCCGAGATCAAGTTCAAGGCCTTCCTCGACCATGCGCTGCGCCTGGGCGCCGACAAGATCGCCACCGGCCATTACGCCAGGGTGCGCGAGCGTGCGGGCCTCTTCGAGCTGCTCAAGGGCCTGGACCCGGCCAAGGACCAGAGCTACTTCCTGCACCGCCTGAATCAGGCGCAGCTCGCCAAGACGCTGTTTCCGGTGGGCGAGCTGAAGAAGACCGAGGTGCGCCGCATCGCCGCCGAGATCAAGCTGCCTAACGCCAAGAAGAAGGACTCGACCGGGATTTGCTTCATCGGCGAGCGGCCGTTCCGCGAATTCCTCAATCGCTACCTGAGCCACGAACCCGGCGCGATCGAGGACGAGCGCGGCCGCAAGCTGGGCCGCCATGTCGGCCTGTCGTTCTACACCCTGGGCCAGCGCCAGGGCCTGGGCATCGGCGGCGTGAAACAGGCCCCCAAGACCTCGCCTACGAGGTCGGCCCCCCTGAGGGGCGCGCCCGCCTTGGGGCGGCCCGGCGGCGGGCAGGACGCGTCGACCGGTTACCACGCGCCCTGGTTCGTCGCGCGCAAGGACCTCGAACGCAACGTGCTGGTGGTCGTCCAGGGGCATGACCACCCGGCCCTGCAGTCGAGTGCGCTGGTTGCCGACGATGCCAGTTGGGTGGCCGGCGCGCCACCGGCACCCGGCGCGTACAACGCCAAGACGCGCTACCGGCAGGCCGATGCCGCATGTGCCCTGGCGTTGTCAGATGAGGGCGCCTTCAGGCTTGCCTTCGAGGAGCCGCAATGGGCCGTCACGCCGGGACAGAGCGCCGTGCTCTACGAAGGCGAGGTCTGCCTGGGCGGCGGAGTGATCGCTTCCATCTGAGCCTGCTCGCCGGTCGATGCGTCGATCCTAGGTTGCACGACGCAAGGACCCCGTGTATATTGGTAAGTATTCAATAACTTACCAATAGCCGCTTTGCCTTCCACCACGCAATCCCGACTGCCAACCGAAGAACGCCAGGCAGAAATCGTCGCGGCCGCCCTGCGCCTGGCCCGCGAGGTCAGTCCCGCGCTGATCACCACCAGTGACATCGCCGCGGCCGTGGGCGTGACCCAGGGCGCGGTGTTCAAGCACTTCGCGACCAAGGACGCGATCTGGGTCGCCGCGATGAACTGGGTTCGCGGGCAGTTGTTGTCGAGCCTGGACGAGGCCGCCGATTCGGCCCCGACGGCGCTGGAGGCGCTCGGCGCGGTGTTCCACGCCCATGTGGCCTTCGTCGTGGCCCATCCCGGCGTGCCGCGGTTCATCTTCCACGAACTCCAGCAGCCCGCCGACTCCCCCACCAAGCAGGAGGTGCGGGCGTTGCTGCAGGCTTATCGCAAGCTGCTGCTGCGCCTGTTCGGCACCGCCGTCGAGGCCGGGCAGTTGCCGGCGCAACTGAACCAGGACGCCGCGGCGACGCTGTTCGTCGGCATCGTCCAGGGCCTGGTGATGCAGGCCATGCTGACCGGCAAGCCGGCCGCCATGAAGGCGCAGGCCGAACAGGTGTTCGCCATCTACCTGCGCGGCATCCGCGAGACGCCATGAGACTCCCTGCCCTCCTTTCCCGCCGCCTCGGCCTGGGCCTGCTCGGTGCGCTGCTCGTCGCCTCGCTGGCCTATGTCGTGATGCGCTCGGGCCCGCTGGCGCCGACCCGCGTGACGGTACTCCAGGCGAGCGAAGGCACGTTGGTACCGGCGCTGTTCGGCATCGGCACGGTCGAGGCGCGCCGCGCCTACCTGATCGGGCCGACCGCCGCGGGCCGCGTGCGCGGGTGCTGGTCGATGTCGGCGACACGGTCAAGGCGGGCCAGTTGCTGGCCGAGATGGACCCGGTCGACCTCGACGAGCGAGTCGCCGCGCTCGACGCGTCGATCGCACGCGCCGGCAGCGCCATTGCCGCGATGCAGGCGCAGCGCAGGGACGCGCTGGCCAAGAAGGAACTGGCCGCCATCAACGCGCGGCGCTATGTCGAGCTGGGCGACAGGAACTTCATCAGCGCCGGCGCCGTCGAGGCCAAACTGCAGGAGCAGACCTCGGCCGACGCGGGCGTCAGCAGTGCCGACGCCAACCTGGCCGCGGCACGCCAGGACCTGCAGCGCCTGACGGCCGAACGTGCCGGCCTGCGCCAGCAGCGCGACAACGTGCGCCTGCTCGCGCCCGCCGACGGCGTCGTCATCAGCCGCGACGCCGAGCCGGGCTCCACCGTCGTGGCCGGGCAGGCCGTCCTGCGGCTCATCGAGCCGTCGTCGCTGTGGGTCCGCGTGCGTCTGGACCAGGGGCGATCGGCCGGTCTGGTGGCCGGGCTGCGCGCCTCGATCGTGCTGCGCTCGAACCCTGCCGTGCCGCTGCCTGGCAAGGTCGCGCGCGTCGAGGCCGTGAGCGACAGCGTGACCGAGGAGCGCATCGCGTTGGTGTCGTTCGACGCATTGCCGATCGGCTTGTCGATGGGCGAGCTCGCCGAGGTCACGCTGACGCTGCCAAGCACGGCCGCTGCCGTGCTGCTGCCCAACGCGAGCCTCAAGCGGCAGGGCGACCAGATCGGTGTGTGGCAGGTCGACGGCAGTGGCTTGAAGTTCGTGCCGGTGCGCGTCGGCCAATCCAGCCTCGACGGCCAGGTGCAGGTGCTCGAGGGCCTGAAGGCCGGCGACAGCGTGGTGGTCTACAGCGAGAAGGAGCTGACGCCCACCAGCCGCATCAAGGTCGTGGACGCACTCGCCGCGGGCAACCCATGATCAGCCTGGCCGGCCGCGACATCCTGCATTCCTGGGGCAAGTTCGTGCTCACCGGGATCGGCCTGGGGCTGTTGATCGGCGTCACGCTGACGATGGCCGGCGTCTACCGCGGCATGGTCGACGACGCCCGGGCGCTGCTCAACAACAGCGGCGCCGACCTCTGGGTGGTGCAGCAGGACACGCAGGGCCCCTATGCGGAATCGTCCAGCCTGCGCGACGACGTGGTGCGCACGGTGCTCGGCCTGCCCGGCGTGGCCCGCGCCGCGAATGTCACCTACCTCACGATGCAGGTCAGCAACGGCGACGCCGAGGTCGCGCGCGATGGTCGTCGGCTTCGAGCCGGGCCAACCCGGCGAGCCCGGCTACCTGGTGGCGGGCCGGCACATCACGCGCAGCCACTACGAAGCGGTGGCCGATGTGCGGGCCGGCTTTGCGCTGGGCGACCGCATCCGCATCCGACGCCACGAGTACACCGTCGTCGGGCTGACGCAGCGCATGGTGTCCTCGGGCGGCGACCCGATGGTCTTCATCCCGCTCAAGGACGCGCAGGAGGCGCAGTTCCTGAAGGACAACGACGCGATCCTGAACGACCGCGCGCGCACCGCGGCCAACCCCAGCCTGAACCGACCCGGCGTGCCGGGCTTGCTGGAGGCGGTCCAGGCCTCGCAGGCCACCAACCGCAACGTCAACGCGGTGCTGGTGCAAGTGCAGCCATCGGCATCGGCCGAGGCCGTGGCCGAGCCGATCCGGCGCTGGAAGCATCTGCAGGCCTTCACGCGCGCGCAGATGGAAGAGATCCTGGTGGCCAAGCTGATCGCCACGTCGGCCAAGCAGATCGGCATGTTCCTGGTCATCCTGGCGATCGTCAGCGCGGCCATCGTCGCCTTCATCATCTACACGATGACGCTGGGCAAGATCCGCGAAATCGCGGTGCTCAAGCTGATCGGCACGCGCAACCGCACGATCGCCGGCATGATCCTGCAGCAGGCGCTGGGGCTGGGCCTGATCGGCTTCATCGTCGGCAAGGTGTCGGCCACCTTCTGGGCGCCGATGTTCCCGAAGTACGTGCTGCTCGAGCCCGGCGACGCGGTACGCGGCCTGGTCGCCGTGATGCTGATCTGCGCCCTGGCCAGCACGCTGGCCATTCGTGCCGCGCTGAAGGTCGATCCGGCCGCGGCGATCGGTGGCTAGCGATGACGACCCCCGAGCTCGGCATCCGCATCGAAGGCCTGCGCAAGCGCTACGGCGAAGGCGATACCGCGGTCGACGCGCTGAAGGACGTCAACATGACGGTGGAGCCCGGCGAGGTCGTGGGCCTGATCGGCCCGTCGGGCTCGGGCAAGAGCACCCTGCTGAAGTGCCTGGGTGCGGTGATCGAGCCGACGGCCGGGCGCATGATCCTGGGCGGCCAGACGATCTACGACGATGGCTGGAAGATCGACGATCTGCGCGCACTGCGACGCGACCGCATCGGCTTCGTGTTCCAGGCGCCGTACCTGATTCCGTTCCTCGACGTCACCGACAACGTCGCGCTGCTGCCGATGCTCGCCGGCCGACCCAACGGCGAGGCGCGCGACCGGGCCGTCGAGTTGCTCGACGCGCTCGACGTCGGGCACCGCGCCAAGGCGCAGACCTCGGAACTGTCCGGCGGAGAGCAGCAGCGCGTGTCGATTGCGCGCGCACTGGCCAACCGGCCGCCGGTGATCCTGGCCGACGAGCCGACCGCGCCGCTCGACAGCGAGCGTGCGCTGGCCGTCGTGCGCATCCTGAATCAGATGGCCAAGCAGTACCGCACCGCCATCATCGTCGTCACCCACGACGAAAAGATCATCCCGACCTTCAAGCGGATCTATCACATCCGTGATGGACGAACCGTCGAGGAGGCCGGCCAAGGGCTGGACCTCTAGCGAGGACTCTCATCGTGCGCACATCAAGACGTGATCTCTGGCTGATTGGCGCCGCCGCGGTCAACTTCGTCGCCGGCTTCGCCTATGTCGCGGCCGCGGTTGGCTTGTGGGCTCGCCGGCGCTGGGCCGTCGTGCTTGCCGGCGCGATCGTCGTGGCCACGCTGCTGGTGTTCGCGGCGTTCGGCCTGCACGTGTCGTCGGGCGGGGCATACGAAGTCCGCACGGTCGGCGCCATGACGCTGCGATCGCTGGTCTGGATCGCCGTTGCCTGGGTGGCTCATGCCAGACTTTGGCGCCCGGACTGACGCCAGTGTGAGGGCGCTGACGCGAGAGGCGCCGCGCCGTCACTTCAGCTTGACGTCCTGCGCGTCGAGCACCTGCACAGTGACGTCGATGCCGGTGCGCACACTTTGCGTCACGGTGCAAAAGTCCTCGAACTGCGCCAGCGCACGGTCGAGGTGCTTCAACGCCGCGGCCGGCTGACCGAGCTTGAGCACCACGTCGATCGCCTGCACCCGCAAGCGGCCTTCGGCATTGCGGCCGATCTCGGTGCTGACCTCGGCCGTGATCGGCTCGGCCTGCTCCTTGTACTTGCGCAGCGAGAACAACAGCGACGCGGCCAGGCAGTTGCCCACCGCGGCCGCCAGCAGCATCTCGGGCGAAGGCCCTTCGCCCTGGCCCAGCGGCGGCGGCAAATCACTCTGCAGCGGCGCGATACCGCCGCCGAACTGCAGCTCGAACTGGTAGTCGCGTCCTTGCGCCAGTTGCAGGGTCTCGCGGGGTGGGCTGGCCATGGCTTTCTCCTTTGCGCGCAAACCATAGCGCCCTGTGCTGCGGTGCGGGTTGCGGGGGGTCAAGGCAGCGCGTAGTTGCCGCGCGGCGGCCCCGATCCGCAGCTCAGGCGCGCTGAACTTCCATGACGCCGTTCGTGGTCGCGTCGTAGTAGGTCGCCGGATGGCGCGTCGCCAGGTGCAGCAGGATCGTGCCCGCCTTCCAGCGCACGCCGCGCCGGAACAGCAGGCCGGCCATCACGAGTACGACGCCGACGACGGCATAGCCAGCGAGCGCGCAGGCGATGCCCGCGCCGATGATCGCGATCGCCACCGGGGTGGCGTGCAGACGCTGGGCCACGAAGCGGTGCGCCAGTTCGCGGTTGACGACGACGCGAAAGCGCCCATGTGGCAGGCCGTTGCGGAACTCCTCGAAGGCAATGAATTCCGCAGTGTCGCCGGGCGCGATCGGTTCGGTCATGGAGGTGCTAGCGCGCCGCGCTCGCGCGCGGCGCCTGGGCTCACGGCGTCAGGCAGCCCGGCGTCAGAACGGAATGTCGTCGTCCATGTCGGCAAAGCCCGACGACGACTTCGACGCCGCGGGCTTGCCGGCAGCCGGGCGCGCCGCCGGGGCGCTGCGCTGGCCACCGCCCGCATCGTCGCCACTCTCGCGGCCGCCGAGCAGCTGCATCTCGGTGGCGATGATGTCGGTCGCGTAGCGCTCGACGCCGTCCTTGTCGGTGTACTTGCGGGTCTTGATGCGGCCCTCGACGTACACCGGGCGACCCTTCTTCAGGTACTCGCCGGCAATCTCGGCCATGCGGTCGAAGAACGTGACGCGGTGCCACTCGGTCTCTTCCTGCTTCTCGCCGCTGGTCTTGTCCTTCCACTGGCGGCTGGTGGCCAGCGTGATGTTGCAGATGGCCGAGCCGCTGGGTGCGTAACGCACCTCCGGGTCCTTGCCGAGGTTGCCGATGAGGATGACTTTGTTGACCGAGGCCATGGGGCGCTCCTTGCGCAGGCGGTGAGGGGGAAACCGAGGCGGCCATGATACCGACCACCGCACCGGCGCGGGCCGGGATCGCAGCCTTTCGCCCCCGAGTCGGCTGCCGGTGCAGACGGCCCGGCGCCCAACGTCCCCGGCCTGAGCCGGGCGCGCATTCAGGGGGGTCGCGACTGCACCCGACGGCGGTTTTCTTGTCCCACGTCACGGTCGCATCACGGTCGGGCCACTACAAACACGGCGACCGCCTTCGCGCGGGCCGCGTCCGGCGACCCACGACACCTCAGCCATCACGGGAGTGACGATGACCTTCAGCCTCAATCGATCCGCACTGGGCCCGCTTCTTGGCCTCGGACTGGCCGCCCTGCTTGGGAGCGGTGCCGCCGTGGCGCAGCAACCCAAGGTCGACTTTGCCGCCGACTGGCAGATGGAGACGGCCGAGGGCAAGCAGATCGGCAAGATCTTCCACAGTGCTGGCCTGGAGCGGCGCGAGCTCGACGAAGGCGGCGAGAAGGTCATCCTGATCGCGCGGCCCGACAAGAAGCTGACGTGGAACCTGATCCCGAGCGAAAAGTTGTACATGGAAATGGCGCCGGGCAAGGACAAGGCGCGCAAGGACGACCTGAGCCAGTACGACATCGAGCAGACGCCGGCCGGCGAAGAGACGCTGAACGGCGTGCGCACGACCAAGAGCAAGATCATCATGAAGGAGCGCAAGCCCAACGGCGCCAAGCTCGGCGGCTTCTGGTGGATGACGCGCGACGACGTCATGGTCAAGATGGACATGCTGTCGATCGACAAAGGCTCGAAGGAGCGCATCAAGATGGAGCTGACCAACCTGCGCGTTGGCAAGCAGGATCCCAAGCTCTTCGAGATCCCCGCCGGCTACGAAAAGATGAGCGGCCTGGCCGGGATGGGCAAGATGATGATGGGTGGCGGCAAGGACGAAGACGATGACGACAAGCCGGCCAAGGGCAAGGACGCCAAGGAAAAGAAGGAAGGCTTCGGCATCAAGGATGCGCTGAAGGTCCTGCGCTAGGAGCCGGCGATGCACAGCAAAGCACGCCACATCGCCCTGGCAATCTCGCTGGGTTTCGCGCTGCCCCTCACTGCATGGGCGGACTCGACCTGCACCGCTGCCGACTACAGCAAGACCGAACGCGACGCGCAACAGGCCGAGGCGCTCGAGCGCGGCGGCAAGGCGGCCGAAGCGATGACGGCCTTGGGCGCGGTGCGGCAGAACGAGTGCCTGCGCAGCGCCGCGCATCAGAGTGTCAAGGCGGCCTGGGCTCGCGTCACGCGCACGCTGGGCGAGCAGGCCGAGAAGGCCGGGCAATTCGAGCAGGCGAACGGCTACTACTTCCGCGGCGAGCACCTGGCCGACGCCGACCGCACCATGCTCAAGTACGCCCACGCCCACAAGGCCAAGGCCGAATCGCTGGGCAAGGCCTTGTACTACTTCGATCAACGCCGCAACACCGGCGCGCAGGCCGAGGTGCGCGGTCTGGCTGACGCGACAGGCAATCAGTGGCTGCAGGCCGAAGAGAAGACCTTTGCCGGCGGACGGCAGTCCTCGCTGCCCGACCTCGAAGCCGCGCGCAGCTTCCTGCGCTTGGTGGGCGCGGCGGCCGAGAAGCGCGCGACAGACCGGGCCCTGCAACGCGGCGATGCGACGGCCAAGGGCACGACACCCAAGGCGCTCGAATGGGCCGTCAATTACTACGGCTTCGCCGACGACCGCGCCAAGGGCGAGTCGATCAAGCCGATCGCGCGCCGCCATGGCGACGCGGCCGCCAAGCGCGGCGAGCACCGCATCGCCGAGCAGTTCTACGCGCTGTCGGGCGACGACGCCAAGATCGAGGCGATGGAGAAGTCGCGCGAGAAGGCCGAGGGCAAGCGCCAGAAGGACTTCAAGAAGGGCGCCGACGACCTCGAAAAAGAATTGAAGATGTGAGCGCGGCGCGCTTGCACAAACGCGTCGCGCGATGAAGATCATTGTTGGTCACGCCACCCATGCCGTTGCGGGCGTGCTGGGGCTGACGCTCTGCCTGGCTGCCGCGGCACAGGCGCCTGGCGTGCGACTGCCCCCGCCGCCGGCATTGCCGCCGCTGGTTCAGCCGGCGCCCGCGCCGGGCGCTGCCCTGAGGCCGCCGCCCGCCGTCAACTGCGGCACCTTCTGGACCGGCTGGTTCAAGCCGATAGACCCCAAGACCAACCCCTGCCCGGCGGGGTGCGAGCCGGCCGAGAAGGTGCAGGAGAAACGCCATCAGCAGGGCACCGAGACCTGGATCGACGCGCAGTACCGCTGCACCGGGGTGGCGGGCGCCCGCGCGGCCGGACTCGAAGGCAAGCCGGTGCGTGATGCACGACCCCCGAGCCAGGTCGTCGGCACGCTGACGCCCGCCGCCGGGCCATGGCACAGCCGCGTGATCGTTACGGGGCCGGGCTTCGGCAAGGCCGAGCAGACCCGCGTGATCTGGTACCCGAATGACGACGATGCGCAGCCGCCTGCGGGCTCGACGAACGCGACGCTGCGCCAGCGCCTGGGCGACGACAAGATCGAGATCGAGATGCCGAACGGCGCTGGCGGCGCGATGGGTGCGGTCGTGCGCGTGCTGGTGTTCATGCCGCAGCAACTGCAGCCGGTACTGGCGGGGCGGTTCACGATCCAGGCCGGCAAGGCCGGCGCCGACGCGGTGAGCGAACGCCAGTCGAGCCCGTCTTCGCCCTTTGTGCCCATGACCGTCACGACACCGGCGATGCAGATGACCGGCGTTCGACTGCCCGCCTTCGTGTCGATGACCGTGACGACACCGGCCATGCAGATGACCGGGGTGCGGCTGCCCGCCTTCGTGCCCATGACCGTCACGACACCGGCGATGCAGATGACCGGAGTGCGCCCGCCCGAAGTCGCTGCGTCCATGCCGGCGGGTTCCAGATGACCTCTTTGCGCCCGAGCCGCCGTGAGCCCGTGTGTGATGCGGTGCGATTGACACGGATTGCCTTTTTCCGGAGACACCCGATGAAGACGATGAACAAGTTCGGCTTGTGCCTGTGGTCCGGCCTGGCGTTGCTGGTCGGTCAGGGTGCGAGTGCGACAACGCCAGCCGGCCCTGTACCGCACTTCACGCTGCGCGTACCGCTCGAGATGACGAACCTGCATGAGCAGGTCACCGGTGTCCTCGTCATATGCAACATCATGGGGCCCGTGGGGCTCTATGCGCCCCAGGGGGCGCCGAGGGTGGCTCGGCATCAGTTGGTTGGGGTCGACCGGCAGACGGGGTTGCCGAGGCAGTCGGCGGCGGTCATGGCCTTCGATGCGCCTAGTGGGGTGGATCCGAGGGCGTACACGGACTACACGTGCGAGATGCAGCTGGAGCTCGACCGACCCGGTACCAAACTCTTTGTGCCGTCGACGAGTGGCAGCGGGTCACCTTCACCTTGGGGCGCCAAGGGCAGCCAGCCTTTCCGGACTAGATTCCCCGGCACGCTCAAGCCCTAGCGCGGCACCCGCCACCGACATGCCCTTGGGTCGAACATTCGTGAGCACGCCGTGGATCCGCTGATGGCGCGCGCAACCTGCTCCGGGTTGCGCGCGCGCGTGATCGCCGCACCCTGTGGTCTGGCGTTCGCCCTTGGCGTCGCGGCGCAGGCCCTTCCCGACCGTTTCCCGCTACCACCCGGCAAGTTACCGACGATCCAGCCCGAACGCGCACCGGCGACTCCCCTGAAGCCAGCGACCGCGCCGGGCGCGGCTCTGAGGCCGGCACCCGCCGTCAACTGCGGCACCTTCTGGACCGGCTGGTTCAAGCCGATAGACCCCAAGACCAACCCCTGCCCGGCGGGGTGCGAGCCGGCCGAGAAGGTGCAGGAGAAACGCCATCAGCAGGGCACCGAGACCTGGATCGACGCGCAGTACCGCTGCACCGGGGTGGCGGGCGCCCGCGCGGCCGGACTCGAAGGCAAGCCGGTGCGCGACGCACGACCCCCGAGCCAGGTCGTGGGCACGCTGACGCCCGTCGCCGGGCCGTGGCACAGCCGCGTGCATCGTCAAGGGGCCGGGCTTCGGCAAGGCCGAGCAGACCCGCGTGATCTGGTACCCGAACGACGACGATGCGCAGTCGCCCGCGGGATCGACGAACGCGACGCTGCGCCAGCGCTTGGGCAGCGACGAGATCGAGATCGAGATGCCCAACGGCGCCGGCGGCGCGATGGGCGCCGTGGTGCGGGTGCTGGTGTTCCTGCCGGGGCAGTTGCAGCCGGTGCTGGCGGGGCGGTTCACGGTGGGCGACAAACCTGCCGAGGCTGCGGTCGTGACCAGGGTCGTCGACACCGCGCCGCTCGTGCTCACCGGTAGGCGCTTCGAGACCCGGACTGTCGAAACCGCTGCGCTGGCGCTGACCGGTCGACGCTTCGAGACCCGGACCATCGAGACCGCTGCGCTTGCGCTGTCGGGGCGCCGGTTCGAGGTGAAGACCGTCGACACCCCGGCGCTCGCGATGACCGGCCGGCGTTTCGGCCCCGTGACGGTCGACACGCCGGCGCTGCAACTGCACGGGCTTCGACCCTAGGAGCCGCGGCATGAAGACGGTCTTGCTCATCGATCGCCGGCCCGGCGCGCCAGTCTGGCGCCGGACAACGGGTCGCCACCCCATCTCGATCTCGAAACCGAAAGGACGGATCACCATGAGAACCCGCTTCAGTGCTTGCGCCGCCATGGGCGCCGCGCTCGCCGCCCTCGCCGCCGTCTTGCTGCCGGCCCGCGTCGCGGCCCAAACGGCGTCGCCGCCGCCGCATTTCGTGTTTCGCGTACCGCTGGACATCACGCAGATGACGGCCGCCCTGCCGGCCGTGGAGGTCCACTGCCTGGTTCATTCCGCTCAGAACACCGGCCTGGGGCAAGGCCTGGTCAGGGTGAACATCGATGCCCAGACCGGCCGGCCCATGCAGGCGGTCGCCGAGGTGCCCGTGCGGCTGCCCGCCACGGCGAACCCGTACGACGCCCGGACCTATCGCTGCCGGCTGAGCACACACCCGTCCGGGTTTGGTCAACTGCAGTCCGTGCCGGTCAACCCGGCCGAAGGCGGCATCGACCCCTCCAAGCCCCGCGTCGAACTGGTGACGGGGAGCATTCCATGATGCTGGCTCTGCGCGAGGGCGGGCGACCCTCGCTGGCCCGCCGACTGCGCCAATGGGCCGGGGCCTTTGGGCTGCTGCTGGCGAGTACGGTCGTCGCGGCGCCGACAGCCGTACCTTGGCTGGACGTGCCATCGACCTGGTCTCGCCATGTCGAGGGCGGCGTCGTCTCGCTGATGCCGCCCGACTTGGCCGAGGGCGAGTCGCTGCTGCTGATGGTCGAGCCGCCCAAGACGTCCAAGGCCAGCGCGAGCGAGGCCTACGAGCAGGCGCTGCGCGACCTCGGGCCCTGGCAGCCGATCGGCGTGCCGAGCGAGCAGGCGGCGGGCGGCTGGATCTACCGCCAGGGCGTGGGCGTGGCCACGCTCAACGGCGCGCGGCTGATCGGCCACACGGTCGTGGCGCTCAAGGGCGGCCAGCGCGTGCGCCTGTGGGCGCTGGCCGACAGCGACACCACCTACAACCGCTACAAGGCGGCGATCACGACCGCGATCGAGAGCGTGCAGGACATTGGCAAGCCAAAGGCTGTCGCGGCCGCATCGACTCCAGGTACCGCGGTGTCCGCGGCCGGCTTGCCGCCGGGCTTTGGCCAAGGGGTGTCGGGCGTCTACGTCGGTGTGGACCGCGGCGTCAGCGCCGGGGCCGGCATGGGCCATCAGGTCGCCTCGCAGATCGGCGACGCGATGGAGGTCGATGTGCTCTTCCCGGACGGCAGCTTGCGTCGGCGCCTGCCGCAGCGCGGGCTGTTGTCCGACCTGGCCTGGGATCGTCAACAGCAACCAAATCTGTGGGGCCGCTGGCAGCGCCAAGGAAACCAGATCCAGATCCAGCGCGGTGGCTACTCGGCCACCTACACGATCGACGGTCAGGGCCTGCGGTCCGACCGCGGCCGGCCCTGGGCCAAGCTGGCGCCGCACAGTGGCACGCGCCTGGACGCGAGCTTCGCGCGCGCTGACTACCGTGACGCCGCAGCGCCGCGGCTCACGCTGCGCGCCGACGGCAGCTACGTCGACCAGGGCGACTTCCTGCGCATGGTGGGCTCAGCCGCGAACCTGATCGTGCCCGACGGCAATGCCATGCTCGGGCGATGGAGTGATGCGCAGTTCGGCCGCGCGATGGCGGCCAGCAGCGGCAGCTATTCATTCGACCAGTTCACGCTGACGCTGCGCAGCAACGACGGCCGCGTCTGGCAGGTCAACGCCTATGTGCCGGCAGGCGAATCGGGCCCGCGGCCGCAGCGGCTGGTGATCAATGGGCGCGTCTTGGCGCGCGACTGACGGTCGAACGTCATGAAGGACTCCACGTGAAACTCATGCTCCGAAGCATTCTTGCCCTTGGCATCGTGTTCGCTGCCGCGCCGTTGGCTGCACAACCCATGGCGGACGGCCTGCATCTGAGACCGCTTTCGGCCGTCACCAAGCCAGGAGGCAGCGTCAAGCTCGAACTGGTTCATTGCCTGCGGGTCATCGTCGGCAAGGCCGGCGAAACACTCAAGGGTTCGACGCGTGGCGCGACTGGGACCGAACGGTTCGAGGATCCGTTGGCGCCTCTGCCATCCGACCGCCTGGAGTGCGACGGTGAAGAACGCTCCGGCGATACGCTTGGAAGATTCATCGTGCAAAAGGACGTGAAGTGGCAGGTGATCGACGGGCCTGGCCGAGTCAGTGGCGACCTCAAGGGCGCCACCTACCATGCGCCGGCCGGCAAGCCCAGGCCCAACAAGGCCACGGTGGCGGCAACGATCACGTACTCGGCAGGTCGAAACAAGACGATCCTGCAGGCGCGCATCACGATCCTGGAAGCGGTGAAGGTCTACGAGGGCACGTTCAGCCAGCAGAGCGTTCAGGTCCGGGAGGACTTCAAAACGTCCATTGCGGGCACGATGCGGTGGACGCTCGACGAGGTGGACGAAGACAGCAAGTCGCGCGAATACGTGGGCGTGGGCAAGGCCGCGTTCACCAATACGCGCAAGGGCTGCGGTGCGCCTGTCTCGTTCACCAACGTGCCGGTCGAGGGCCAGCTCAAGGTGTACGCGAACGGCCAGTACGAGTTCCGGCTCAGCCTGAACAGCGACGAGACCCGGCAGCGCAAGTGCCAGCGCCCGGATCTGGACAAGAAACTCAAGTGGGACGAGGACGGCATCTCGCCGAGCGGCGAAGGCATCCATTCCGGTGACCTGTGCAGCCGGAGCGACACGATGCCCCGCAGTGTCGACCCCCTGCAGCTCAATCAGGTTCGCAGCGCCAAGTGCGACGCGAACCTCAATCACATCCAGGAAGGCTGGTCCTTCAAGGCGGTCGAATGAGGGCGACGAAGCGCTGCCTCGCGGGGCTGGTCATCGCCTGCCTGTGCCTGCCGGTGCTGGCCGACGACCGGCCGTTGATCTCCGGATCACCCGCCGAGCCGGGGGCGCCTCAAGGTGCGTGGGTCGGCTGGGACGATCTGTGGTTGAGCTCGTTCAACGGCCCGCCCAAGCCCGCGCAACGGGTCTTCGAGCCGTCGCTGCGTGCGCTCGCCCAGGTGATCCGCGAGAGCCCGGCGCTGCGCGACCTCGGCGGCTTCTACCCGCAGATCTACTTCGGCGTGGACGCGAGCGCGCGGCCGGTGCCTTCCGGGCGCCTCACGCTCAACCCCTGGTGGCCGCGCGCCGTCGAGCCCAACCCGCAGGCCAAGGGGCCCGACACAGCCTATCGGGTCAAGCCGGGAGATGTCGGCAACCGCCCCGGCGGGCTGGCGCTGTTCTTCAACTGGTTCCCGCCGACCTCGGCGGGCTACGGCGAGGGCCTGGAGACCCTGCCCTGGACCGGAGAGGGGCCCACGCGCTTCTTCATGCTGCCACCGCCCAAGCGCCACATCGCCGGCTTTCCGGTGCTCGGCGGCTACTTGTTCGTGACGCCGGCGAACAAGCCGCCCGTGTTCGTGCCGGTCAGCCAGGAGCGTGCATACAAGGCGGCGATGGCCTGGCTGCGCGGGCAGATCGGCGAGGTTGGCAAGACCAGTGATGCCACGAACGAGATGCTGGCGCATTTCAACTCGGCGGAAATGAAGAACCTGCGTCGCCAGGCGATCGACGAGGCCGTGGCGCGCGAGAAGAACCCGGCGCGACGCGACGCGGTGCGGCGCAAGGCCGAGGCCGACGACCAGGAGCAGGAACGTCAGATCCGCGCCCTCGCCGGGCAGAGCACCGCAAGCTCGCCGATCGTGCAGGCCGCCGGTGCGACGCTGGCAGCCATCGAAGCGCAGTTCGCGGCACTGAACGCGGCCCAGCGCGCCGCGCCGGCCCATGTGAAGAACGACCCCGACAACACCTTGATGCAACCCTTGATGCGCGTGATGGTGAGCGCCGGCACGCCAGGCGCCGTGCCCTTGATGGCATTCAATCCAAACTACTTCGACCCGAAGTTGCCAGCCGGCACGCTGCAACTGCTGGCCATGCGCGGCTTCACGCGCGACGAGATCACCGAGCCGATGAAGCAGGAGATCACGATGCGCGTGGCCATTGCCGTCACCGAGCAGACCGACTGGAAGCGCGCTGCGGCCTTGCTGAAATAGCGCATTCGGGCGTCCCGCGCGAGGCGCCCGCCGGATCACGCTTGCGTCACGCCCCGATCGATAAAACCTCTGCTGGGCAAATCAACCGCTCGACCGCAGGGGGGATCACATGAACACGACGTCAGGGGCTTCGCTGGTCGCGCGCCAGTGGATTCGGTGGGTAGGCGCTGTCGCGGTGACGCTGGGAGCTGTGCTCCTGGGCGCCTGTGGTGGCGCCGAGGATGTGGCACCGACGATCTCGGCGCAACCGCAGTCGCTGGCCCGCACCGAAGGCCAGACGGCCAGCTTCACGGTCGCCGCCGATGGCACCGCGCCCCTGAGCTACGCCTGGCAGTCCAGCCGCGATGGCGGCACGACCTGGTCCGACGCGGCCGGGGCGAACGCGGCCACCCACACGACGGCGGCGACGACGATGGCCGACGACGGCGTGCTGTGGCGCGCGGTCGTCTCGAACGCGGCGGGTTCGGTGAACAGCGCCCAGGCGCGGCTCACCGTGACGCCGGCATTGGCAGCGCCGACGATCTCGCAGCAGCCGCTGGACCTGATCGTGACGGCAGGGCAGACCGCCACCTTGAGCGTCACTGCCGCCGGCAGCGGGCCGCTCAGCTACCAGTGGCGGCGCGATGGCACGAACGTCGCCGGCGCCACGGCGAACAGCTACGCCTTCGCCGCGGCCCTGGCGGACCATGGCGCGGTCTTCAGCGTCGTCGTCAGCGGCCCCGGCGGCAGCGTCACCAGCAACGCCGCGACGCTGAGCGTGACGTCGGGCGCCCCGATCACGGGTCTGCGGCGCGTCAGCGTCGCCAGTGACGGCAGCCAGGCCAACGGCCGCAGCCAGGACCCGCAGCTGTCGGCCGACGGCCGCTACGTGGTCTTCCGCAGCAGCGCGAGCAATCTGGTGCTCGGCGACACCAATGGCGTCGACGACATCTTCGTGCACGACGCGGTCACCGGGCAGACGACCCGCGTCAGCGTGGCCAGCAATGGCGACCAGGCCAATTCGCCGAGCGGCCAGCCGTCGATCTCGGCCGACGGCCGCTACGTGGTCTTCCTCAGCAGCTCGACGACGCTGGTGCTCGGCAAGACCACGTCGCACAACGATGTCTTCGTGCACGACCGCCAGACCGGGCAGACCACGCGCCCGGTGCTGGGCCGGCTCGGCGAGGAGCCGAACGATCACCAGGTGGCGCCGTTCATCTCCGGCGACGGCAATTGGATCGTCTTTCAGACGCAGGCGAGCAATCTGGGGGCGGGTGACCCGTTGGCTTCGAGCGACGTCTTCCTCGTCAACCGCGGCAGCGGTCAGATCCTGTGGGCCGGCTCGGCGCTGAGCTCGACGATCGGCACCAGTCTGGCCACCGATGGCCAGGTGATCCAGGCGCTCAGCCACAGCGGCGACGCGGTGCTGATCGCCGGCGGCATGCCGGGCTGGGCCTTGTCGGTCTGTCCGAACCCTGCCGCGCTTTGTGCGCAGGGCAACCGCAGCTTCGAAGGCCTGTTCCAGGAGTTCGGTCTTTGGCCGGCCATGGCCGGCAACGGCAGTGCGATCGCCTTCGGCGCGCGGGACGGCGCCCGATTCGTGCCGAACGACAGCAACGGGCTCAGCGACCTGTTCGTCTATGACTACGGGACCCTGTCGATCCAGCGCATCAGCGTGGCCAGCGACGGCACGCAGGCCGACGGCACCAGCTTGCGGCCCTACTTCAGCCGCGACGGCCGCTATGTCTCGTTCTGGAGCTATGCGTCGAACCTGATCGCCGGCACGACTACGTCGCAGAGCAACATCTTCGTGCGCGACCGGCAGACGAACCAGACGCGTCAGGTGAGCCTGACGTCGACGGGCGCTCAGCCCAACGGCATCAACCCGCAGGGCGTCATCAGTGCCGACGGCAGCGCAGTCGCCATCACCTCGGCGGCGAGCAACCTGGTGCCGGGCGACAGCAATGGCGAATGGGACATCTTCATCGCACCGCGTCCCTGAACCCATGCCGGCGCCGCGATGCCTGCGTCGGCGATGACGATGACGCGTCGGCAACCCCGGGGTCCGGTCGGATTGGCCGCCGAAGCGCGCCCCGATAGCATCGAGGCCAGCCCCGACCGGACCATGCACGAACCCCCTCCGCCCTCGACAACGCCCCGGCATCCGGGTGCCGGCGCTGGGCGCTGGACGCTGCGCCTGCGCCGCGACCCGGCGCTGATCGCGCCGACGGCGAAGGTGCATCCGCTGGAGCGGCGTGCGGCGGCGTTGCTGGCGTTGGTGGCGATCGAACCAGGCATCTCACGCCAGCGCCTGGCCACCCTGCTGTGGCCCGACTCCGACGCGGTCCAGGCGCGGCAGGCGCTGCGCCAGCAGCTGGTGCGGCTCAAGCGCCTGGCCGCCGACGAACTGCTGACCGGCGATCAGGCGCTGAGCCTCGTTGCGCAGGTGCGCACCGATCTGGACCAAGCGGACGCCGCCGGTGCGCTGCTGGGCGACTTCGACTACTCGGAAAGTCAGGAACTGGCCGACTGGGTCGCGCAACAGCGCAGGCGCCGGCGTGACGCCGCGCACGAGCGCATCTCGCAGCGGCTGGCGCAGGCCGAGGCGGCCGGCGACCTCGCGGCCGCACAGCAATGCGCCGAGCAGATGCTCGCGGCCAACTGCACCGACGAACAGCACCACCGCACGCTGATGCGCCTGCACTACCTGCGTGGCGACAGTGCGCAGGCGCTGGCGACCTACGAGCGGCTGCGCGAGATGCTGCAGCGTGAGTTTGCGGCCTTGCCGTCGTCGGAGACCGAGGCACTGGTGCGCACGATCCGCGACGCCGGCGAAACGCGGGCGCAGGTGCCCGCGACCTATCGCCGTCAGCCGCCTGCGGCACTGCTGCGCCCGCCGCGGCTGGTCGGACGTGATCGGGAGCTGGCCGCGATCGCGCGCGTCTGGCAGTCGCAACGGGTCTTCGTGCTGGTCGGCGAGGCAGGTCTGGGCAAGTCGCGCATGCTCGATGAGGTGGCGCTCCAGTACCAAGGCTGCGTCGTTGCGCAGGCCCGCCCGGGCGACGCGAGCACGCCCTACGCGAGCCTGGCCCGGCTGCTGCGCGCATTGATCAAGCAGTGCGAATCCGTTGTCCAAACGTTGCCGCGCAGCGAGTTGTCGCGCCTGCTGCCAGAAATCGGGCTGGATCTGGCGACCCTGCCCGACGGCCGGCGCCTGTGGTTGCAGTCGGCAGTCGAATCCCTGTTGCAGGCCGCGGCGTCGAATGGCGTGCGCGCGCTGTTGTTCGACGACTTGCATTTCGCCGATGTCGCGAGCCTCGAAACCCTGCAGTCGCTGCTGCTGGGCGACGGCAGCGGCACGCTGCAATGGGGTCTGGCGCAGCGGCCGGCCGAGCCGAACCACGCGACGGAGCTGCTGCAATCTGCGCTGGAAGAAACCGGTCGTGGCGAAACTCTGAAGCTCGGCCCGCTCGATCGCAGTTCGCTCGAGGCCCTGATCGATTCTCTGGGGATGCCCGAACTCGAGGCGGCGCGACTGGCGCCGCAACTGGCACGTCACACCGGCGGCAACCCCCTGTATGCGCTCGAGACCCTCAAGAGCGTGTGGGCGCAGGGCGCAGTGGCGGGGCCGTTGCCGCGGCCGAGCTCGGTTGCCGCGCTGATCGATCGCCGCCTGCGCCAGCTGTCGCCGGCGGCGTTGAGTCTGGCGCGGGTGGCGGCCATCGCGTCGATCGACTTCACGATCGAGCTGGCCGAGCAGGTGCTCGAAATGCGGGCACTGGCCTTTGCCGACGCCTGGGGCGAGCTCCAGGGCGCGCAGGTGATGCGTGGCGGGGCGTTTGCGCATGACCTGGTGTTCGAGGCCACGCTGGCGTCGATTCCCGAGCCGATCGCGCGCCATACCCATGCCAGCGTGGCGCGGCACATGGAAGCGCATGCAGGGGAGCCTGCGCGCATCGCGCGCCACTGGATCAGCGCCGGGCAGCCCACGCGCGCGCTGCAGGCGCTCCATGCGGCGGCCGAGTCGGCGGGGCTGGCAATGCGCCCGCGTGAACAGGCCCAGTTTCTGGAGCAGGCGGCGGGCATCGAGCGCGACGCCGGCCAGGGCGACGTGGCGTTCTCGTCGCTGCGCGATGCCGTGGCGGCGCGCTTCATGGCCGACCGGACCGAACTCGATGACGCCTCGCTGGATCGCCTGCTGGCCGCGGCGACGACGAAGGCCCAGCGTGCAGCGGCGCTGCGCCTGCGCAGCGAGGTGCTGACGGCGCGTGGCGATTACGCAGCCGTGATCGCTGCCACGGACGAAGCCCTGCAATTGGTCGACGATGACGAGGGGCTGCGCGGCGAGCTGTTGCAGACCCAGGGCGGCGCACTGAGCATGCGCGGCGACTTCGAGCGCGCGGTGCAGGTGCTGCAGCTGGCGGCGCCGTGGGTCACGAACCACGGCAGCGGGTCGCAGCGGCTGGCCTTCCATGGCGACCTGGCCGTGGTGCTCGACAACGCCGATCGCTATCTCGATGCCCAGCCCGAGCACCGGCGTGCGTTGGCGCTGGCGCTGGAACATGGTGAGCATGCCAACGCGGTGATCATCCTGTCCAACCTGGCCGTGAGCCTGAACCATACCGGCGACCTGGAGCAGGCGACCGAAGCGCTGATCCGCGCCGAGCGGCTGGCGGCGGCGCACGACGAGGCACGTGGCGCGGCCTGCGTGATTCCGTCGATGTTGTCGCGTTGTCTGCGCGACCAGTGCCAGTACACCGAGTCGCTGCGCTGGGCCGAGATCGGGCTGCGCGAGCTGCAGGCCCAGGCCCCCGCCTGGGTCGGCGCGATGCATGTGCACATGGCCAATACCTATGTGGTGCTCGGTCAGCATGCGCGGGCCTGGCAATCGCTGGCACAGGCCGGCGTGCCAGAGCAGATGCCGCCGTGGCAGGCCAGCGCTTTCTGGCTGGCGCAGGCGCGACTCAAACGGGCTCTAGGGCAACCCCATGGCGAGGCCCTCGCCGCGGCCGTGGCCATGGCGCCCAGCGAAGGCCGCCGGCCATTGCGCGCGGCGATCACGCTGGAGCAGGCGCTGAGCCTGCCGAGCGAGGCGGCCCTGCCCGCAGTCGAGCAAGTCCTGGCCGGGGCCGAAACGCACCACCTGCGTGGCGTGCAACTGTCAGCGTTGATTCGCCTGTGCGCCGTGTCCGCTGCTGCGGGCACAGCACCGGCCGCGGTCGAGAGCGCCGAGGCGGCGCTGGCCCTGGCCGCGACGTCGCATCCGGACGAGTTGTACCGCGGCGAACTGTGGCTGCTAGCGGGGCGCGCATTCGAGCGCAGCGGTGACACGACGCGGGCGGGCGGGTTGTTCGCTGCCGGCGCGCGCTGGGTCCACGAGGTCACGCAGCAGCATGTGCCGGCGGAGTTCAAGGACAGTTTCCTCACGCGCAACGCCGTCAATCGCGAGCTTGCTCGCGGCCGCGCGGCGCGCGGCGCAGCACGCCTTGGCGCCACCCTAGCGCGCGGCCGTGCCTGGCAGGGCCCTGGCTTACCATGGCCACAGCCCATGACTGAGACCCTCCTCGCCGCACCCGCCGACAGCGCCCAGCAAGTCCTGCACGAGGTCTTCGGCTACAGCGAGTTTCGCGGCCTCCAGGCGGCGGTCGTCGACCACGTGGTGGGTGGCGGCGATGCGCTCGTGCTGATGCCCACCGGCGGGGGCAAGAGCCTGTGCTACCAGGTGCCGGCCATCGTGCGCCACCGCGCTGGCCAGGGCGTGGCGGTGGTGGTCAGCCCGTTGATCGCGCTGATGCACGACCAGGTCGGCGCGCTCGAAGAGGCCGGCGTGCACGCGTCGTTCCTGAATTCCACGCTGAGCAGCGACGAAGCCCAGCGCATCGAGCGCGAGCTGCGCTCGGGCCGCCTGGTGCTGCTGTACGCCGCGCCCGAGCGCCTGCTCACGCCCCGCTTCCTGGCCATGCTCGACTCGCTGCACGATCGCGGCCTGTTGAGCCTGTTTGCCATCGACGAGGCGCATTGCGTCAGCCAATGGGGGCATGACTTCCGCGAGGAGTACCTGGGCCTGTCAGTGCTGCACGAGCGTTTCGCGGGCGTGCCGCGCATCGCGCTCACGGCCACGGCCGACCACATCACGCGCGCCGACATCGTCACGCGCCTGGCGCTCGAAGGCGCGCAGACCTTCGTCGCCAGCTTCGACCGCCCCAACATCCGCTACGCCATCGTCGAAAAGGACGAGCCCAAGCGCCAGCTGCTGCGCTTCATCCGCGACGAGCATGACGGCGAGGCCGGCATCGTCTACTGCGGCACGCGCAAGCGGGTCGAAGAGACGGCGGCCTGGCTCAACGACGAGGGTGTCGCCGCGCTGCCGTACCACGCCGGGCTGGACGCCGCGACGCGACAACGCCATCAGGACCGCTTCCTGCGCGAGGACGGCGATCGTGATGGTGGCGACGATCGCCTTCGGCATGGGCATCGACAAGCCCGACGTGCGCTTCGTCGCGCACATGGACCTGCCGAAGAACATCGAGGCCTATTACCAGGAGACCGGCCGCGCCGGCCGCGACGGCGCGCCGGCCGACGCCTGGATGGCCTACGGCCTGCAGGACGTGGTCAACCAGCGTCGCATGATCGACGAGAGCCCGGCGGCCGAGGAGTTCAAGCGTGTGCAGCGCGGCAAGCTCGACGCCCTGCTGGCGCTGGCCGAAGCGCACGACTGCCGGCGCGTGCGGCTGCTGGGCTACTTCGGCGAACACAGTACGCCTTGCGGAAATTGCGATAACTGCCTGACCCGCCCCGACACCTGGGACGGCACCGACGCGGCGCGCAAGCTGCTCTCGTGCATCTACCGCTTCCAGAACCACAGTGGCCTGAGCTTCGGCGCCGGCCACCTGATCGACGTGCTGCGCGGCAAGGTCACCGACAAGGTGACGCAGCATGGCCACGAGGCGCTGTCGACGTTTGCCATCGGCGCCGACCTGGACGACGCGCGCTGGCGCGGCGTGCTGCGCCAGCTCGTCGCGCTGGGGCATGTGGCGCCGCAAGGCGAATACAACACGCTGGCCTTGACCGAGAGCGCGCGCGAGGTGCTCAAGGGCGAGGTCTCGTGTCGTGCTGCGCGTGCCGCGGGCTGCGACGCCGCGCACGCGGCTGCGCAAGGAGCGCGGCGGCTCGGGCCGCACGCCGGTGGCAGCTGCCGCAGCTCGACCCGGCGGCGCAGCTGCGCTTCGCCGCGCTGAAGGCCTGGCGTGCCGAGATCGCGCGCGAACACAACCTGCCGGCCTATGTCGTCTTCCACGACGCCACGCTGGCAGCGATGGCGCGCGAGCAGCCCGGCACGCTGGACGAGCTGGCCGGCATCAGCGGCGTGGGCGCCAAGAAGCTCGAGGCCTACGGGCGCGAGATCCTGCGCGTGCCTGGACGCCGCGGGCTGAGCGCTTCAGCGCACCGTCACCACCACGTCCTGGCTGTCGCCTGTCTGCCTGGCGTCGTCGATCGCGCGCGCGAAGTAGCGCACGTCGCCGCTCGCGCCGGCCGGAATCATGGTGGTCAGGGCGTAGGGGGCGCTGGCGTCGCGTCCGAGCAGCGTGTTGCCGCCGAAGTCGCGGCGGTAGAACTCGACTTCGACGACAAGGTAGTCATCGGCGGCCGCGGCCACCAGGCCGATGGTCTCGCCGCGCGAGGCGATCGCCGGCGACGCCGCCAGGCTGACGCTGGGCGCGTCGTCGCCCGGGCCGACATACAAGAAGGTGCCGACCCGGCAGCCGGCCACCAGCATGGCGGCGGCCAGGGCGATGGCGGCGCTCAGGCGGGTCATTTGGCGATGATGAACCCGGCCCCGTGTCGCCGCAAGCGAGCACGCCGCCGCGCCGCCAGCGACCCCGAAGGCATCCCCGGCACGTACAACCCGGGTTGACGCCGACAATCCGCCTTGCCGATGACCGATGACAGCGCCCCCGACGACGACGCCTTGATGCGCGCCTTCGCGCAGGGCGACGCGCGAGCGTTCGAGCGCCTGTATGCGCGCCACCACGCCGCGCTGTACCGCTTTGTGCGCCGTGTGCTCGGGCGCGAGGCCGGCACGCAGGCCGACGAGGTGTTCCAGGACACCTGGCTGCGCGTGGTCCATGCGCGCGAGCGCTGGTCGCCGCAGGGTGCCAGCTTTCGCACCTGGCTGTTCACGCTCGGGCACCACCGCGCGATCGACCAACTGCGCAAGAGCGGCCGGGAAGTCTCGCTCGACGCGGGCGACGATGCGGGCGAAACCTGGCAGCCGGCCCCTGCCGCGGCGGCCTGGCAGGCCTGGCCGGCGGCCGTGGATTCAGTCGCTGCGGCGACCACGGAGGAGCGCGCGTTCTGGCGTGCCGCCGGCCAGCGCCTGCTCGATTGCCTGGATGCCCTGCCCGCCGCGCAACGCAGTGTCTTCCTGTTGCACCACGAGGATGGCCTGGCGCTCGAGGACCTGGCGCGGGCGCTCGAAGTCGGGTTCGAGACCGCCAAGAGCCGCTTGCGCTATGCGATGTCCAAGCTGCGCACCTGCATGGGCGCCTACCTGCCGCAGAGCCAAGAGCCGTGAACCACGAGCCCGCCAACGACGAAGCCCGCGACGCTCATCTGCTGGCGGCGCTGAGCCATGCGCCCGATCGCGACGTGGCGCCGCCCGCAGACCTCAGTGCGGCCATTCTCGGACGGGCGCAGGCCGCCGTGGGTCCGCCTCCTGCGCGCACGCCGATCTGGCCCGAGCGATTGCGCGCGGCGCTCCATCGCTTGCTGCAACCGGCGCCGATGGCCGCTTTCGGCACGGTGGCGATGGCCACCTTGATCGGCATCATGTGGGGTGGTCGGAGCCCGCCCGAGGCTACGCCCGGCCTACGGCCGGAGACGATTGCCGTGGCGCCGCAAGCCGCGCCTGCGGCAAACGAGGCTGCGCCGGCTGCGCAAGCGCCTTCGGTCCAACGTGAGACCGCGCCGCCCAGGCTGCCGACAAGCCCGCCAGCCGTGCGTGCGAAAGCGGAAGAGCGCGCTCTCGCGGCGGCACCGCCGTCGAAGCAAGCGGCGCCCATGGAGGCGGCGCCTGCAACCGCCATGCCGCTGCCGCAACCGGTGGAACCGGTTCCAGCGACTGTGGCCGCACCACGCCGGGAGGCACCGCGCGAGCGGGCGGCCCAGGGCGACATTGCCGCCAAGTCCATGGCCGATGCGGCGCAAGCGGCGCGTTCCCGCTCCGAGTCGAGCGCCTTGGCGCTGGGGGGGCGATGGCGCCTGGCGCGGCCGCGCCGTTGGCGGCACCGACCACCGACCTCGAGGCCGCCGCGCGCAGCGATGATGCGCGCGTACGCTGGCAGCTCGGGCAGGGGCGACGGGTTGCGCATGGGGCCCCGCAGCGCGATTGGTGGCTGGCATTGGCGCGTGCGACGCAGGGCGCCTGGCGGCCCGCAGCCACCCAGGAGATCGACAGCGCGCTGGTCGTGCTGATGATCGATGGCGAGCCGCGCGGCAGCCTCGTTTTCGAGCCGAATCATGTGGTCTGGCGCGAGCCCGGCGGCCAAGTCTGGCGCGCGCCCGTGGCGGCCGATACCTTGCGCGACTGGCGGGAGGCCGTCGGCGCGCTGGTGAACTGACGAACCGGTCTTAAGGCGGCCGCCGGAGCTGCTCATTGCCGGCAGCGCGCGGGACTGTCGATAATGCTCGATTCGCCTCGTGAATCGACATGCCCCCTGACCGCACCCAGCTCCGCATCCGCGGCGCGCGCACCCACAACCTGAAGAACATCGACCTGGACATCCCGCGCGATGCGCTGGTCGTGATCACGGGGCTGTCGGGGTCGGGCAAATCGAGCCTGGCTTTCGACACGCTGTACGCCGAGGGTCAGCGCCGCTACGTCGAGAGCCTGAGCGCCTACGCGCGGCAGTTCCTGCAGCTGATGGAGAAGCCCGACGTCGACGTCATCGAAGGCCTGTCGCCGGCGATCAGCATCGAGCAGAAGGCGACCTCGCACAACCCGCGCTCGACCGTGGGCACGATCACCGAGATCCACGACTACCTGCGCCTCTTGTATGCCCGCGCGGGCACGCCCTTCTGCCCCGACCATGACGTGGCGCTGCAGGCGCAGAGCGTGGCGCAGATGGTCGACGCGGCGCTGGCCCTGCCCGAAGAGACACCGCTGGCGATCCTGGCGCCGGTCGTGCGCGACCGCAAGGGTGAGTTCGCCGACCTCTTTGCTGCCATGCAAGCCCAGGGCTATGTGCGCTTCCGCGTCGATGGCGAGGTCGTCGAAGCCGCCGACCTGACCAAACTAAAGAAAGCCGAGAAGCACGACATCGACGTCGTGATCGACCGTGTCAAAGTCCACGCCGGCCAGCAGCAGCGCCTGTCCGAGAGCTTCGAAGCGGCGCTGCGCATCGCCGACGGCCGCGCGCTGGCACTCGAGCTCGACGGGGGTCGCGAACACCTGTTCTCCAGCAAGTTCGGCTGCCCGGTCTGCAGCTATTCGCTGCCCGAACTCGAGCCGCGGCTGTTCTCGTTCAACTCCCCCGTCGGCGCCTGCCCGAGCTGCGACGGCCTGGGCCAGGTCACGGCCTTCGATGCCGAGCGCGTGGTGGCCTTTCCGAGCCTGTCGCTGGCCAGCGGCGCGGTCAAGGGATGGGACCGGCGCAATGCCTACACGCACTCGCTGCTGGAAAGCGTGGCCAAGCACTACGGCTTCGACATCGAAACGCCGTTCGAACAGCTGGCCCATGAACATCAGCAGGTGCTGCTGTACGGCTCCGGGGCGACCGAGATCGCGTTTGTCTACCAGGCCGAAGGCGGGACGGGGCGCAAGCGGTCGGTCAAGCGATGGCATCCGTTCGAGGGTGTGATTCCGAATTTCGAGCGCCGTTGGCGCGAGACCGATTCGGCGGCGGTGCGCGAGGACCTGTCGCGCTACCAGGCGGCCAAGCCCTGCCCGGACTGCCGCGGCACGCGACTCAAGCGCGAGGCGCGACATGTCTTTCTGCAGGGGCAGGACGCCGCGGTTCGAGGCCTGCCGATCTACGAGGTCGAGCATGCCACCCTGGCCGACTGCCTGGCCCACTTCGAGGCGCTGCATCTGGTCGGCAACAAGGCCGACATCGCCGAGAAGGTGATGCGCGAGATCCGCTCGCGGCTGAAGTTCCTCAACGACGTCGGGCTGAACTACCTGAGCCTGGACCGCAGCGCCGACACGCTGTCGGGCGGCGAGGCGCAGCGCATCCGCCTGGCGTCGCAGATCGGCTCGGGCCTGACCGGCGTGATGTACGTGCTCGACGAGCCCAGCATCGGCCTGCACCAGCGCGACAACGAGCGCCTGATCGCGACGCTGCGGCACCTGCGCGACCTGGGCAACAGCGTGCTGGTGGTCGAACACGATGAAGACATGATCCGCAGCGCCGACCATGTGGTCGACCTCGGGCCGGGTGCCGGCGTGCATGGCGGCCGCGTGATCGCGCAGGGCACGCCCGACGAGGTGGCCGCGAACGCCGAGTCGCTGACCGGGCGCTACCTGGGTGGTGTGCAACGTGTTCCGCTGCCGCGGCAGCGCGTCACGCTGGGCAGCATGACGGCGCCGCAGCACCTGACGATCACGAACGCGCGCGGCAACAACCTGCAGGGCATCGACGTCGAGATCCCGGTCGGCCTGTTCACCTGCGTCACCGGCGTGTCGGGCTCGGGCAAGAGCACCCTGGTCAACGACACCTTGTATGTGGCCGTGGCGAAGAAGCTCTATTCGAGCCACGCCGAACCGGCGCCGCACGACGCGATCGACGGCCTGGAGGCGCTGGACAAGGTCATCAACGTCGACCAGAGCCCGATCGGGCGCACGCCCAGGTCCAATCCGGCCACCTACACCGGGCTGTTCACGCCGATCCGCGAGCTGTTCGCCGAGGTGCCGGCGGCGCGCGAGCGCGGCTACGGTCCCGGGCGTTTCTCGTTCAACGTCGCCGGCGGGCGCTGCGAGGCCTGCCAGGGCGACGGCGTGCTCAAGGTCGAG
Organism: uncultured beta proteobacterium; assembly: GCA_963740395.1. Taxonomy (GTDB): domain Bacteria; phylum Pseudomonadota; class Gammaproteobacteria; order Burkholderiales; family Burkholderiaceae_C; genus CADEEN01. The sequence goes on along the minus strand of CAVUEP010000022.1, from coordinate 11,097 downwards.
ATGCACTTCCTTCCCGACGTGTACGTGCCCTGCGACGCCTGCCACGGCGCGCGCTACAACCGCGAGACGCTCGAGATTCTGTACAAGGGCAAGCACATCACCGCGGTGCTGGGCATGACGGTCGAGGATGCCCATGCCTTCTTCTCCGCGGTGCCGAGCATCGCCCGCAAGCTGCAGACCCTGCTCGACGTCGGCCTGGGCTACATCACCCTCGGCCAGAGCGCGACGACGTTGTCGGGCGGCGAGGCGCAGCGCGTCAAGCTCGCGCTCGAGCTGAGCAAGCGCGACACCGGGCGCACGCTGTACATCCTGGATGAGCCCACCACCGGGTTGCACTTCGCCGACATCGAACTGCTGCTCAAGGTATTGCACCAGCTGCGCGACGCCGGCAACACCATTGTCGTCATCGAACACAACCTGGACGTGATCAAGACCGCCGACTGGGTCATCGACATGGGCCCAGAGGGCGGTGGCGGTGGTGGCCGAATTGTCGTGACGGGCACGCCCGAGCAAGTGGCCTCAGCGGCCGGCAGCCACACCGGGCGCTTTCTCGGCCCGCTGCTGGCGCGTCACGCGGAGTGAGTCGCCGCTCGGGCTGGCCGGCCGCCAGCAGGCGGCGACGAAATCGGCTACTGTGCCAGCCTCGCCTCTCTCCCACGGTGCCTGCGCCATGACCACCATCCAGTACTTCTTCGCCCCGCAGTCGCCGTGGACCTACCTCGGCCATCAACGGTTTCAAGACATCGCGCGCCGCTATGACGCGCGGGTCGAAGTCCTGCCGGTCGACCTGGGCAAGGTGTTCCCGATCTCCGGTGGACTGCCGCTGGGCAAGCGCGCCCCGCAGCGGCAGGCCTACCGCCTGGTCGAGTTGCAGCGCTTCTCCGACTTCCTGCACGTGCCCCTGAACCTCAAGCCGAAGTACTTTCCGGTGGTGGACGCCGGCGCCGCGCGGCTGATCATCGCCGTGAGCGAGCACGACGGCAGCGACGCCGCGATGTGCATGGCTGCGGCGGTGCAGCGCGCGGTGTGGGCCCAGGAGCGCAACATCGCCGACGACACGGTGCTGGCCGCGCTGCTGGCGGAATGCGAGTTGCCGGCGCAGCGGCTCGAGGCGGCACAGTCGCCGGACGTGCAGGCGCTGTTCGACGTGAACACGCAGCGGGCGATCGACGCCGGCGTCTTTGGCGCGCCGAGCTATGTCATCGACGGTGAACTGTTCTGGGGCCAGGACCGGCTCGACTTCGTCGAGCGCCGACTCGCCCGTTAGCGCGGCTGCGCGGCGCGCTCCGCGACGCTGAAATGAAAAAAGCCGGCGCAGGGCGCCGGCTTTTGCGACTGGGCGGCAAGCCGCCCAGCGCCGGATCACTTCAGGTGGTTGTTGACCAGTTTGGTCATCTCGAACATCGAGGCCTGGGTCTTCTTGAAGATCTCGCGCAGCTTCGCGTCGGCATTGATCATGCGACGGTTGACCGCGTCCTGCAGCTTGTTCTTCTTGATGTACTCCCAGATCTTCTTGGTCACTTCGGTGCGGGGGTACGGGCCCTTGCCGATGATCGCGGCCAGCGCGTCGCTGGGCGTCATGGCCTTCATGAACGCCGCGTTCGGCGTGCGCTTCTTCGCCGGGGCCTTGGCCTTCTTCGCTGCCGCCTTCTTGGCCGGAGCCTTCTTGGCGGGGGCCTTCTTCGCCGCCGCCTTCTTCACCGGCGGCTTCTTGGCCGGAGCCTTCTTGGCCGGAGCCTTTTTCGCCGGAGCCTTCTTGGCCGGAGCCTTTTTGGCCGGAGCCTTCTTTGCAGTTGCCATGTCAATTTTCTCCATCAAGGATGTTGTTGATGTGCCGGGTGTGGGCGAGAGCCGCATGAGCTCTCATTTTTCACAGGCACCCTGCGGCGCGAATAGTACTGCGCGAAACACACACCGCAAAGCTTTTTTCCCTCTGAGAACACGCATTTCTCCCTCTATGGACGTTGTTTTGTCGCTTGCTCGCGTCACTGAGAGCGCAGGTGCGCGCGGTTCGACGCTGTGCGCGTGCTGCGCATCGGGTGCGCCCAGGCCTGCGTCGCCGCCCGCTGACGCCGCGCACGCGCTAAGCTGCGGGCCATGAAACTCCTCGTTCGCTGGATCCTGCTCGCAGCCGCCCTGCTGCTGGTGGCCTACCTCTATGGCGGTGTCTCGGTCACGAGTTTCGGCACCGCCATGATCGCCGCGCTGGTGTTGGGCTTGCTCAACACGGTGGTGCGGCCCCTGCTGGTGCTGCTGACATTGCCAGTGACGTTGCTGACGCTCGGGCTGTTCCTGTTCGTCATCAACGCATCGATGTTCTGGGCCGCTGCACGGCTGCTCGACGGCTTCAGCGTCAGCGGATTTGGCGCCGCGCTGATCGGCTCGTTGATCTACAGCCTGTGCGGCATGGTCATCGACGTGGCCATGGAGCGGCTGTTCCCGCGCCCTTCGCTGCCGCCGCCCGCCTGACCCGCGCGGCTACTGCGGGGCGCGCTCGCTGCGTTCGCCGCGGGCCTCGGCCAGCTGGGCGCGGCGCAGCGCGCTCAGGTTGCGCAGCCGGGCATCGATGATCGAGGCTTCGATGAAGTCGGGCGCTGCGCTGCTGTTCTGTGACTGACGCTGCGCGGCGCGCAGCCGGTCGATCGCGCCGCTGAGGTCGCCCACCGCCGCGCGCGCCTCGGCCTGGGCGCGCAAGGAGCGCAAGTGCAGGCCCAGTGCTTGCGCGCCCTGCGCCAGCATCGACCAGCCGGTGGCATCGCCCGGGTGCTCGGCGACCCAGGTCTGCAGCGCTTCGGTGCTGGCGCGCAGCGCGGCCGCATCACCACCGCCGGGCGAAGCCTCGAGGGCGGCTTGCGCACGGGCCAGCAGCAATGGCCGTGCCGAGCCCGCTGTGACGGGGGCCAGCGCGGCCAGCGATGCCGCCGCCTGGGCCGGCTGGCCGCTGGCCTGCAGCGCCTGGGCCCGCAGCAGCGCCAGCGCTTGGGTGGCACGGGCATCGCCGGCGGCCGCGCTGCGCGCCAGCACAGCGGCGGCGTCGGCGGCGGCCAGCGCGCGCGCGGCGTCGCGCAACTGCAGCGAAGCCAGGGCACTGGCGTACAGCGCCGCAGCGCGTTCGGCGGTGGCGACGCCCGGCGCCGGCGCGTCCTGGCTCTGCAGCCTGCGCAGGGATGGCACGCTGCTGTCCATCAGCACGCGGGCACGGGCCTGCATCAGCATGTGGTCCAGCGGCGTCTTCGCGGCGCTCTGCGGCCCGGGCGCGGCCTCGACGCGCGCGCGCGCCTCGCCGATGCGCGCGACCGTCAGCGGGTGCGAGCGCAGATAGGGGAAGGCGCCGTTGTCGTTCAGGCGCGAGGCCTGCTCGAGCTTCTCGAACATCGTGGCCACGCCGACCGGCGCAAACCCGGCATTGCTGAACACGCCCCAGCCGATGCGGTCGGCCTCGCGCTCCATGTCGCGCGAGAAGTTGAGTTGGCCCTGAACCATCGCGGCCTGGCTGCCGACGACGACGGCCTGGGTGGCGTCGGAGTTGCCGCTGCGGCTGGCCGCCAAGACGCCGAGCACCATTGCCGCCAGCCCGACCAGCGATTGCCGGTTGGAGCTGGTGATGCTGCGGGCTATGTGGCGCTGCGTTACGTGGGACAGCTCGTGCGCCAGCACGGCGGCCAGTTCGTCGCGGCTGGCGGTCATGGCGATCAGCCCGAGATGCACCCCGACGAAGCCGCCGGGCAGGGCGAAGGCATTGACCGAGCGGTCGCGCACCAGGAAGGTTTCCCAGGCCAGGCCGGTATCGGTCTCGGCGGTGATGTCGCCGCGCTGCCGCGCCGTGGCCAGCAACGGCTGCCACAGCGACTGCACATAGTCGAGCAACAACGGGTCGTCGAGGTAGTCGGGGTCGCGACGCAACTCGGCCATGATCTGCTCGCCCAGCCGGCGCTCGGTGCCGACGGTGAAGTCTTCGCCGGCGGCATCACCGAGGGCCGGCAAGCGGATCGCTGACGCAGGGGGCGCGGTCTGCGCCCAGGCGGGCGTGACGGGCAGGGCGCTGGCCAGGGCGGCGACCAGCATCAGTCGAGCAGGGAACTGGGTCATGTGGGTGGCTATCATGCACCGCTCTCATTGCTGCCACGTTTCCGTCCATGACACGGCCGCCGACCCCCCCTGCACCGCCGCCGCCCGCCTCGGCCCTGACGCACTTTGATGCGCAGGGCCAGGCACATATGGTCGATGTGGCGGCCAAGCCGCCCGCACACCGCGTGGCCGTGGCGGGCGGATCGATCCGCATGCAGCGCGCGACCTTCGATCTCATCGCCGGCGGCACGGCGAAAAAGGGCGACGTGATCGGCGTGGCCCGCATCGCCGCCATCCAGGCCGCCAAGCGCACGGCCGAGCTGATCCCGTTGTGCCACCCGCTGGCGCTCACACGGGTCAGCGCCGAGTTCGCGCTCGATGCCGGCCTGCCCGGCGTGCATTGCACCGTGACGGCGGAAACGCTGGGCGCGACCGGGGTCGAGATGGAGGCCCTGACCGCCGTGCAGGTCGGCCTGGCCACGGTCTACGACATGTGCAAGGCCGTTGATCGCGGCATGGTCATCGAGCAGGTGCGCCTGCTCGAAAAGCGCGGCGGCAAGTCGGGGCCGTGGCGCGCGGCACCGCCCGAGCCGGCTACCTGAAGTCGCGCCAGCCATAGGCGCGTGCCGGCGCCTCGCATTGGAACGGGCGTGGGGTCAGGCTCGCATCGGCGCAGGGCGCGAAGAATTCGTCGGCGTTCGGGCTGCGGAACTCGCGCAGGCGGGCGGCAATGTGTCGTGCGCGGTCGACGTCGCCGCTCTGCGCCAGCGCCTGGGCCCAGGCGATCATGAGCCGCGTGTCGAGCAGGTGGTGCGGCGCCCGCTTGAACGCGGCCAGGGCGTCGGACGCGGGGTCGGCCGTGGTGGCCGCGGCGTAGTCGGCATGGTGGGCGAAGAACCAGCTGCGCTGCCCGTCGGCGATGCGCTCCTCGAGCGGCCGCGCGGCGGCGGGGGGCGAGAAGATCACCACCACGCGGCGGTAGTCGGCAAGGACCACCAGCGCCGAGAGCGCAATGACGACACCGGCCACGATCGGCCAGCGCGGCGCAGCGCCGTCCGAGGCGTCGCTCACGCCATCGTGCCCACCTGAGCCCAGGCACATTCCCCAGGCCAGCGCGGTCGGCAGCGAGAAGTGCGCGTACCACAGGGGGTACTCGAGCTGGCTGTGCAGCGCCATCAGCAGCACCATCACAAAGGTTGCACGCAGGGCCGGGCCGGTGGCCGCGGGTGCGGCGCGCGTGCGCCGCCAGGCCTGCCACAGCGCGTACCCCAGCAGTCCCAGCACCAGCGCGGCCAGCGGCAGACCCAGCTCGGCCGCCAGCTGCAGCGGCAGGTTGTGGGTGTGGTCGAAGAACTCGCCGGGTCGCTGCGGCGACGGCGTCAGGGTCCAGGCGAAATTGAATTCGCCGAAACCCACCCCGAGCCAAGGTTGCGACCTAATCAGCGCCAACGCATCGCTCCAGATGGCGAAGCGCCCCGCCGACGCGGCGCCCTCGCCCAGGCGCGCCGCAGCGCCGATGGCCTGCGTGTTGTGCAGCGACGCCCACATCGCAGTCAGGCCCCAGCTGGCCGCACACATCAGGGGCGTCGCCAGCAACAGGACGCGCGAGAAGCGCGACAGGCGGCCGTCGAGCCCACCCCAGAGCGCGAGGACGACGATGCCGATCAGCCCGGTGCGCGAGCCCGACAGCGTGACGCCCAGGATCGCCAGTGTCATCAGTCCGACCGCTGCGGCGCGGCGCGCCGGCGTGCGTACCAGCGCCCCCGACTCGACCAGCGGAACGACAGCCACGGCTGACCACAACAACAGCGTGGCCAGGTGGTTGGGCTGGCGCATGTTGCCGACGGCGCGGCCCGGCGCGCCCGAACGCGCGATCCAGTTGCCATCGGCAAGTTCGGGCAGGAAGACTTGCACCAGCGCGACGAGGCTGTTGCACACGCCCGCCGCGACCCAGGCGCCAAAGAAGGCGCCCCAGAGCGCGGGCCCGGGCCGCAGCGCCGCGCCGTACAGCGCGAGCGCCATCGTGATCAGCAGCAGCCCCGCTGCCGGAACGCCGATAGCCCAGGGCAGCACGCCGAGAGCGCTGGAAAGTAGTGCCGCCGCGGCCACCGACGCCAGCGCGACCAGCAGCGGTGCGCTGCGGCCTGCGGCGGCGCGTGCACTCAGCCTGCACTGCGGCGCCAACGCCGCCATCGCCAGACCCCACAGGCCGATCGCCGTGGCCTGGTTGAACAGGGTCGGCGAGGGCGGGACGTTGTAGGCAATCAGGCCCGGCAGCAAGGCCGCGGCCCACAGCAGGGCCAGCGTCACATACCGTCCTTGAAACGCGACAGCGGCCCCCCAGCGCGCGAGCGCATGACCAGCCAGCGCGGCGCGCGAAAGCGCACCAGCCGCACGTACAGCCACACATAGGTGACGCAGAACAACGCCACGAACACCTGCAGCACATGCGGCTCCTGCCAGAACAGCGTGGCGGGCAGCGCAGCCAGGCTCGACAACAGCCAGAGGTAGGGCGCGGTCAGGCTGTTGCGCAACGTCAGGCTGGCGGCGTCGCGCCGGCCCACGGCCCAGCGCACCAGGCGGCGAAAGATCAGCATGTGCAAGTGCAATCCGTCGGGAACGCCTGGGCTGGCACCGCGCACCACGCGCTTGCGCCAGATCGAGAACAGGGTCTCGAACACCGGGTAGATGAACAGCAGGAACGGGTACCAGGGCGAGACCACGCCGCGGTGGCGGGCCACGAGCAGGAAAGACAGCACGGCGATCAGGTAGCCGACGAAGTAGGCCCCGCCGTCACCGAGGAAGATCAGCCCGCGCGGCCAGTTCCAGAGAAAGAACCCCAGCAGCGCGCCGACGCCGCCCAGCGCCATCGACACCACCAGGTTGTCGCCGACCTGCCAGCCGACATAGGCCAACGACAACAGCGAAATGATCCCGACCGCCGAGGCCAGGCCGTTGTAGCCGTCGATGATGTTGACCGCGTTGGCGACGCCGGCCACGGCGAGCATCGTGAACAGCAGGCTGAACAGCGTGAACGCCATCAGCCAGTCCAGTCCTGGCAGGTTGACCTCACGCAGCTGCGCGCCGAGCAGGAAGAAGGCCATCGCGCCGGCCGTGGCGGTGGCCAGCAGACGGGTCTTGATGCCGACCTGCTTCGTGACGTCCTCGAGCAGGCCGGCTACCAAGGCGGGTGTGCCGCACAGCAAGACCAGCGCGAACTCTCCCGCCGGACCGGACTGCGACCAGGCAACCCAAGCGGCCAGGCTCGCCAAGGCCGCGGCAATCGCCAAGCCGCCGACCCGCGGTACGGTGCCAGCGTGAAATTTCTGCACGCCCTGCGCGTGATCGTCGGCCCAGGCCAGCGCCCGCGTGCGGGATAGGCGGATGATCAGGCCGCTGACGAAGAGCGACACGACGAAGGCAATGAGCAGGCTGACCACGGCCGCGAGCGTACACCGGCCCGGGCTCGATCAAGCCGCCGTGCCAAGCCACAATCGCATACCCCAGCGCCAAATGACGCATCGATGACGACAAGCACCGACCCGCAGCAAACGCCCAAGCGCCGCGCGCTGATCTGCGGCGTGACGGGGCAGGACGGTGCCTACCTGGCCCGGCTGCTGCTCGACAAGGGCTACGAAGTCACGGGCACGTCGCGCGACGCCACGGCCGCCAACCTGGCGGGCGTCGAGGCCCTGGGCATCCGGCCGCAGGTGCGTGTGGTGTCGATGGCCCCGAACGACTTCCGCAGCGTGCTGCAGACGATCACGCGCTGCGCACCCGACGAGGTCTACAACCTGGCCGGGCAAAGCTCGGTGGGGCTGTCGTTTGAACAGCCCGTCGAGGCTATCGAGAGCATTGCGCTGGGCACGTTGAACCTGCTCGAAGCGATCCGCTTCGTCGACCGGCCGGTGCGCTTCTACAACGCGGGCTCGAGCGAATGCTTCGGCGACACCGGCACGACCCCCGCCTCCGAGGCCACCGCGTTTCGCCCGCGCAGCCCGTACGCCGTGGCCAAGGCCTGCGCCCACAACCTGGTAGCCAACTACCGCGAGGCCTACCGCCTGCGTGCCTGCACCGGGATCCTGTTCAACCACGAGTCGCCATTGCGCCCCGAGCGCTTCGTGACGCAGAAGATCGTCCGCGCCGCCAGCCGCATCGCCGCTGGCGCCGACGAAAAGCTGAGCTTGGGCAACCTGGACATCCACCGCGACTGGGGTTGGGCGCCCGAGTACGTGGACGCGATGTGGCGCATGCTGCAGCAGGACGATCCCACCGACCTCGTGATCGCGACCGGGCGTTCTGTATCGCTGGAGTACTTCGTTGCCGCGGTGTTCGCGCACTTCAAGCTCGACTGGCGTCAACATGTGCAGCAGGACCGCGCGCTGTTGCGGCCTTCCGACATCAAGTATGGCGCGGCGGACCCGGCATTGGCCGAGCGGCGGTTGGGGTGGAGGGCGACGACGGATGTGGACGGCGTGGTCGGGGAGATGTGCCGGCTGGCAGTCGCCGCCGCCAGCCGATCCGTAGCTGTGCAAGGCGCAGATCGGTGCCGTCGACCTTTCGACGATTGCAAGCCATGACAACACTTGAGAACAACGCGACTAAAGTAACGAACCGGGCCCGGGCCCACTCTGGTTGTGGCGCGAAGCCATGCTGAGCACATTTAACATCTTCAGAAGCGTGGGAGTCGAGTCGTTCGACTTGCAGTACCGTTGGCTTCTGGCTATTGCTTGGCTCGGACGCCCGAAGGCAGTTGCGCGCATTCGGCAGTGTCAGAAACTTCACCTGGGATGCGGACCCCATGTGTTGCCAGGCTGGGCCAATCTGGATCTTGCGGGGGCGCCGGGCAGCGTACGCTGGCATCTCAATTGGCGGCTGCCGGTGGACGATGCGAGCGTAGATCTGATTTTCAGTGAACACTTCATTGAACACATCGACAAGGCGCAGGCAACAATGTTGCTTCGTGACTGCCATCGCGCCCTGCGCGTCGGCGGTGTGCTGCGGTTGTCGACGCCAAGTTTGGCGAAGCTGGTGACCGAGTACCAAGCGGGCCGGTTGGATGAGTGGGCCGACGTGGCGTGGACGCCTGCTTCGCCATGCGACCTCCTCAACGACGGCATGCGCGCCTGGGGCCACCGATACCTGTACGACGAAGCGGAGTTGCGCCTGCAACTTCAAGCCGCGGGTTTCAATACCGTGCTCCGCATGCAATGGCGCCAAAGCGCTGTCGCGGGGTTGGGCGGTCTCGAGCAACGGCCCTTCCACGACGAACTGATCATGGAGGCCACCAAGTGACGCTGCCTGAATCGGAGCCGATCTATGTCACTCGGCCCCTGATGCCGCCGCTGTCCGAGTTCTTGCCCTATCTCGAGCAAATCTGGCAAAGCCGGTGGCTGACCAACGCAGGCCCCTTCCACCAGCAACTCGAAGAGCGGCTGGCCGCGTACCTCGGCGTGCAGCATCTGGCGCTCTTTGCCAACGCCACGATTGCGCTGGTGACGGCATTGCAGGCGCTTCGAATCACGGGCGAGGTCATCACCACGCCATACTCGTTCGTCGCCACCGCGCACTCGCTGCTGTGGAACAACATTACGCCGGTGTTCGTGGACATCCGGCCCGAGGACTACAACCTGGACCCCGACGCGATCGAGGCGGCAATCACACCACGCACCACAGCGATCATGCCGGTGCACTGCTACGGCAACGCATGTGACGTGGAGCGCATCCAGGGCATCGCAGACCGCTATGGCCTGCGCGTGATCTACGACGCGGCCCATGCGTTCGGCATCCGTCGTGAAGGCGAGAGTCTGCTGAAACACGGTGACCTGTCAGTGTTGAGCTTCCACGCCACCAAGGTCTTCACCACCTTCGAGGGTGGCGCCATCGTGTGCCCTGACGCCAAGACCAAGCAGCGCATCGACTACCTGAAGAACTTTGGCTTCGCCGACGAAGTGACGGTCGTTGCTCCCGGCATAAACGGCAAGATGAATGAGGTGCAGGCCGCTTTCGGACTGCTGCAACTGGAGCATGTCGGCGCGGCGATAGAGCGCCGCATTGCGATTGACCGAACGTATCGAGAACTGCTCGCCGGATGCGCGGAATCGAGTTGCCGCTGATATGCCCCGCGAAGCAGAGCAATGGCAGCTATTTCCCTATTCGAGTCAACCGGGCTTACCCGATTTCACGCGATGCTTTGTACGAACGTCTGCGCGCGCAGTCAATTTTTGCGCGACGCTACTTCTATCCGCTGATCAGCGAGATGCCGATGTACCGCGGTATGCCTTCCGCGCAACCCGACCGATTGCCGCACGCGAGCGACGCCGCAGCTCAAATTCTGTGCTTACCGATCTATCCAGGTCTTGGTGAAGAGGACATCGCTCGGGTTTGCCGCGTCGTTGGTGATGCCGCTTGATGTACGCATGAGTCGAACCTTGTTTCCGTAGCTGGGACCATGAGCACCCTTATCGTTACCGACAACATCTATGCGCTTGAGTTGGGGCGCGAACTCGAACGTCGTTATGGGGGCGTAGTGGTGCGTCAGTCACCTCGCGGACACCTGCAGGACGTCGCGCGGTTAGACGTACGCGAATCCATTGCTTGGATCACATCAACCTTTGAGTTGGTTATCTCGATCCACTGCAAGCAGATCTTTCCGATGGCTCTGGTGCGCGCTATTCGTTGCGTCAATGTGCATCCGGGCTACAACCCAATAAATCGCGGCTGGTATCCACAAGTCTTTTCGATCATCCGGGGCTCAAGACTCGGCGTAACGATCCATGAAATGGACGAAGAGATTGACCACGGCCCGATAATTGTCCAGCGTGAGGTGAAGCTAAATAGCTGGGACACATCGGGCTCCGTCTACAACGCACTTATGCAAGCGGAGCGAGAACTTGTTCTCGAGTCCTACGCCGACATTCTCCGTGGCGAGTATGTGGCCAGCCCTTGCACGGACGAGGGGAACGTCAATCGGAAGGCCGACTTTGACGCGCTTCTACACCTTGACTTGGATTGCGTGGGCCGCTTCCA
>CAVUEP010000021.1:0-20246 GCA_963740395.1 uncultured beta proteobacterium | reverse complement strand
TGGCCGACCCTGTCATGAACCCCGCCCCGCCCCCTTCGACCCGCGTGCCCGTGCCCTGGAGCACCCGCGTCGCCCCCTTGGTGCGCGGCTTTCATGCCTATGCGACCTGGCTGGTGTCGATCACGTGGAAGCGCTTCTTCCTGTTGGCGCTGCTGCTGCTGATCTTCGCCGGCATCCTGCAGAACCTGCCGCCGTTCAGCTGGCCGATTTCCGAACGGATCGAGACGGTGCGCCCGCGGGTCGTGATCGTCCCGGCAGCGCCGACGCCGCCCAAGCCCCCGGCTGCATCGGCAAGCGCCGACGGCAAGCAGCGCAGCCCGCCGCTGATCAAGATCGAGCGCCCCAAGCCGGGTAGCGCCGAGAGCGATGTCGAGATCTCGATCGGCGCACATGGCATCCGCATCGGGCCGCGCGCGCCGTCCAGGCGGCATCGGCCGCCGAGGCCGCGGCGTCGGCGGCTCAGGCAGCCCAGCACGCCGTCGATCGCATCGACGTCGATCGCAGCGGCGTGCGCATCGTGCTACCACCAGGCGTCACAGCCGACACCGTGCGCGATGCCGTCGAAGAGGCCAAACGCGAGATCGAACAGGCGATCGAGGGGGCCCGCGAAGACGTCGAGCAGGCCAAGCGCGACGCCGACCAGGCCCGCCGCGATGCCGAACAGGCGATCGCCGACATGAACAAGGAGGAAGCCCGCACGCACACGCGCATCACGCGAACCTCCACGGGGGAATTCCTGCCCGAACTGGCCTTCCTCTGGATCCTCGGCTCGCTGATCATCAAGATCACCTACAAGGGCCAGTTGAAGGCGCAGGCGCAGGCCAAGCAGGCCACTGTCGTGGCCGAGTCCGAGCAACTGAAGCGCCAGGTGGTCGAAGCCCGCATGGCGGCCATGCAGGCCCAGGTCGAGCCGCATTTCCTGTTCAACACGCTGGCCTCGATCGACCACCTGATCGAGACCGACCCGGCGCGCGCCAGCACGATGCAGAAGAACCTGATCGCGCTGTTGCGCGCCTCGATGCCGACCATGCGCGAAGCCAACAACGGCGGCCCGCGCGACCTGGGCCGCGAAATGGCCGTGATCCGACCCTACCTCGAGATCCTCAAGGTGCGCATGGAAGAACGCCTGGTCACGCACATCGACGTCCCCGACGGGCTGCTGTCGGCCGAGTTCCCGTCGATGATGATCCAGAGCCTGGTCGAGAACGCCATCAAGCACGGCCTGGAGCCCAAGCCCGAAGGCGGCGAGCTGGCAATCAAGGCCGAGATCGTCCATGGCAAGCTCACGATCACGGTGGCCGACACTGGCCTGGGGTTTGGTCGCGCTGCCACCGCGGGTACCGGCGTCGGCTTGGCCAACATCCGCGAGCGTTTGCAGTTGTTGTACGGTGGCAAGGCCTCGCTGACGGTCACTGAAAACCAGCCCGGTGGCACACGAGTGACCATCTCCGTGCCCTACGCGACGCATAGAGTCGAGGAAGCCGCCACATGAGGAAGCTCACCCTGTTCTTTTCCCTGCTCATCGCTGCCATGGTGCTGCTGCTGGCCATGGGCGTGGCGGCGTTCCTGCTGTGGGGCCTGCCGCAGGCCGTGGGCACGGTCACGGTCAACGGCGTGCCGGTCGACCTGCACGGCGCGCATGCGGGACATTGGGCCCTGGCCACGCTCGGCGTGCTGCTGGCGATGCTGATCCTGGCGGTGGTCTTGCCGCTCGTCGCCGTCATCAGCCTGGCGGTGCCGCTGGTCGTGGCTGCCCTGGGCCTGCTCGTCGGTGCGACCGCCGTCGCCCTGGTCCTGTCGCCGCTGATCCTGCTCGTTTGGTGGCTCGTCAAGCGCAATGCCAAGCCCCCGCCGACAATCGACGCATGAACGCCATGAACACCGCAGACCCCCCTCCCGTGCGCTGCGTCATCGCCGACGACGAGCGCCTGATGCGCGAGCAGCTGCGCGCGCGGCTGACCGAGGTCTGGCCGGAGTTGCAGGTCATTGCCGAAGCGAAGAACGGCAAGGAGGCGGTGGCGCTGGTGGCCGAACACCGGCCCGAGCTGGTGTTCCTGGACATCCGCATGCCCGGACTCACCGGCGTCGAGGCCGCGCGCGAGATCGCGCAGATGGAGGTCGGCGACGACGAGCTGCTGCCTGAGATCGTCTTCATCACCGCCTACGACCAGTATGCGGTCGAGGCCTTCGAGCAGGGCGTGGCCGACTATGTCCTCAAACCCGCCGAGCGCGAACGCCTGGCCGTGACGGTCGCGCGCATCCAGGCGCGCCTGGCACAGCGCCAGGCCGGTGAATCTGCGGACACCGGGGCGTCGCTGCAGCAACTGCTGCACTCGCTGGCCGGCAAGATGAACCCCGCCGCCGGCGCGCCGCAATACCTGCGCTGGATCCAGGCCAGCGTCGGTCAGTCGATCCAGATGATCCCCGTCGACGAGGTGCTGTTCTTCATCAGCGACGAGAAGTACACGCGGGTGCAGACCGCCAGCGTCGAGGCCCTGATCCGCAAGCCGATCAAGGAACTGGTCGACGAGCTCGATCCGCAACGCTTCTGGCAGATCCATCGCAGCACGCTCGTCAACGCCAACGCGATCGACGGCATCACGCGCGACTTTCGCGGCCGCCAGATCGTGGCCGTGAAGGGCCACAACCAGAAGCTCGAAGTGAGCCGCAGCTACCTGGGGCTGTTCAAGGGGATGTAGCGGCCGCAGCGGCCGTCGCCGCGTCGGCACGCGCGGCTGCCTCGGCGCGCTGGCGTTTCAGGCGCTCGAGCGGGTTCTCTTTCGTACCGGTGGCCTCGCCCAGCTTCATCTCGCCGATGAAGCGACTCGGCACGCCCGCCACGGTGTCGCGTCCCTTCTTGCGCCGGCGCAGCGTGCTCACGGTCAGCGTCGTGCGGGCGCGCGTGATGCCCACGTACATCAGGCGGCGCTCTTCTTCCAGCCGCTCGACCGTCATCTCCTCGTCACCGCTCCTGAACGGCAACAGGCCTTCGTTGACGCCGGCCAGCACCACATGCGGCCACTCCAGACCCTTGGCGGCGTGCAGCGTCGACAGTGTGACGACGTCGCGCTCGTCACCGCGTTCGGCCAGGCTGATGATCACGCTGATCGTCTGCGCCACCTCGAGCACGCTCTTCTTCTCGCTCTCGAAACTGCCGCCGACCTCGGTCACTTCGCCGCCACATCGACGCGCCACCCAGTCGACGAAGTCGAGCACATTGGTCCAGCGCGCGGTGGCCAGCTTCTCGCTTTCCTCGGCGTCGAACAGTTGCTGCTCATAGCCGATCTCCTTCAGCCAACCCAGCAGGAAGGTCTTGGCGTCGTCGCTACCCGTCGTGTGGCGCGCCCGGTACTCGAGGTCGTTGACGTAGCGGCCGAACTCATGCAGCGAGCCCACGGCCTTCTTATGCAGCGCCGTACCCAGCGAGTCGGAGAACAACGCCTCGAAGAGGCTGCACTTCCAGCGCCCCGCAAACTCGCCCAGCGCCGCCAGCGTCTGGTGCCCGATGCCACGCTTGGGCGTCGTGACCGCGCGCAGGAACGCGGGATCGTCGTCGTTGTTGACCAGCAGCCGCAGCCAGGCGCAGAGGTCGCGGATCTCGGCGCGATCGAAGAAGCTCTGGCCCCCCGAGACCTTGTACGGGATCTGCGCCGCACGCAGCTTTTGCTCGAACACGCGCGCCTGATGGTTGGCACGGTAGAGCACCGCGAAATCGCCGAAGCCGACCTGCCCGCCCTCGGCACGGCGGGCCTGGATGCTCGCCACCGCTCGCTCGGCCTCATGCTCATCGCCGTCGCACTCGACCACGCGCACCGGCTCACCGTCGCCGAAGGCGCTCCACAGCTTCTTCGGGAAAATCTTGGGATTCAGCGCGATCACCTGGTTGGCCGCACGCAGGATGCATCCGGTCGAGCGGTAGTTCTGCTCCAGCGCAATGACCTTGAGGCGCGGGTAGTCGCTCGGCAGGCGCTTCAGGTTGTCGATGGTGGCGCCGCGCCAGCCGTAGATGCTCTGGTCGTCGTCACCGACCGCGGTGAACAGACCGCGCTCGCCGACCAGGGCCTTGAGCAGTTCGTACTGCACCGCATTCGTGTCCTGGTACTCGTCGATGAGGACATGGCCGAAGGTGGCTTGCCACTTGGCGCGCACGTCGGCGTCTCGCTGCAGCAGCTTGAGCGGCAGGCCGATCAGGTCGTCGAAATCCACCGCCTGGTACGCCGCCAAGCGCTCCTGGTAGCGCTGCATCACGCGCGCGGCGATACGCTCATTGTCGTCAGTGGCCGCGCCGGCCGCGCCCTGGCTGTCCAGGCCCTGGTTCTTCCACAGGCTGATGGTCCATTGCCATTGCCGCGCCAGCTTGGCGTCGGTGGTGCCGCCGGCATCGCGCAGCACGCCCAGCACGTCGTCGCTATCGAGAATCGAGAACTGGGGCTTCAGCCCCACGCGTTCACCGTCGGCGCGCAGCATGCGCACGCCCAGCGAGTGGAAGGTGCTGACCGCCAGGTCCTTGGCCGCGCGCGAACCCACCAGCGCCTTGGCGCGTTCGCGCATTTCCTGCGCGGCCTTGTTGGTGAACGTGATGGCGGCCACCTGCCGGGCCTCGAGGCCGGTCTGCAGCAGCTTGCCGATCTTCTGCACGATCACGCGCGTCTTGCCCGATCCCGCGCCCGCCAACACCAGGCAGGGGCTGCCGAGGTGGTGCACGGCTTCGAGCTGGGCAGGGTTGAGCGATTCGGACATCAGGGCGGGAGCATCGAGCACGTGGCCGATGATCCTAACCGCCGCTCCTTCGCCCGCCTGTGCTAGGCGGCGCGCCGCCGTGGATACTGCGTGAGCCATGCAGGCCATCCTCGCCGTCACGATTCCCTTTTTCGCGCTCGTCCTCTGCGGCTATCTCGCGGCGCGTCAGCGCGTGCTTCCCGAGGCGGCGATTCCGGGGCTGAACGCCTTCGTGCTGTATTTCGCCCTGCCTTGTCTGCTGTTTCGTTTTGGCGCGAGCACCCCCTTGGCGCAGTTGCTGAATCCGGCCGTGCTGATGGTCTATCTCGCCAGCGCCTTGGTGATCGTGTTCTTCACGATCGCGGTCACGCTGTCACCGCGCGTGCAGATGAAGGACGCGGCCTTCGGCGCACTGGTGGCAGCGTTTCCGAACACCGGGTTCATGGGCGTGCCCTTGTTGGTGGCGTTGTTCGGGCCGCTGGCTGCGGGCCCCGTGATCAGCTCGGTGCTGGCCGATCTGTTCGTCACGAGTTCGCTGTGCATTGCGCTGGCGCAGGCCCACGAAGCCAAGGGCGCGGGGGCTGGCGCAGGCTCGGCCGTCATCAAGGCCCTGCGTGGCGCATCGACCAACCCGCTGCCCTGGGCGATCGCGCTCGGTGCAGGCACGTCCGCGCTGGGGTGGCAGCTGAGCGGACCCCCCGAAGTGATCGTGCGCATGCTCGCCGATGCGGCCACCCCGGTCGCGCTGTTCACGATCGGCGCCGTGCTCTGGCGCGCCGGCCAACACGCCCATACGCGCACCCCCGCGTCGCTGGTCCTGCCGGTCGCCGCCATCAAGTTGTTCGTGCACCCGCTGCTGGTGTTCGCACTGTGCGCAGCAACGCGCGTGCTGGGCGCGCCGCTGTCGGCCTTCGAGGTGATGGTGCTGACACTGGCCGCGGCGTTGCCCAGTGCGAGCAACGTTTCGTTACTGGCCGAGCGCTACGGCGCCGACAATGGCCGCGTCGCGCGCATCATCCTGGCCACCACGGCATTGGCGTTCGCCAGCTTCTCGCTGCTGGCCTGGCTGTTCGGCGCGCAATCACCGCACTGACCCGGCTCGCGCCACGCAATTCACGGCCAGATTGCACAGCGCCGCTCGTGCCATCGTGTCCCAGGGGCTGCGCCCGTCAACTGCCGGCGCGACACTGCCGTTGGTCAGTCCAACCGCTGAAGGAGATGACTGTGAAGAAATTTCTACCGTTGCTGATCGCTGCGCTGGGTGCTGTCATGGCCGCGCCGGCCTGGTCAGCAGTCGACGTTGGTGTGGGCATCACGATCCGCGAACCCGGTGTCTATGGCCGCATCGAGATCGGCAGCCAGCCCCCGCCGCCGCTGATGTACCCGCAGCCCGTGGTCATCACCCGCCCGACCGTGGTGGTGCAGCAGCCGCCGATGTACCTGTATGTGCCACCGGGCCATGCGAAGAACTGGCGCAAGTATTGCGGCAGGTACAACGCCTGCGCCAGGCAGGTGTACTTCGTGCAGGAGACCTGGGTCCATGACCGCTATGAAGAGCGTCATGGCAAGGGCAAACACAAGCACAAGGGCAAGAAGCACGACGACTGAGCTCAAGAACGCAGGCCGGCCGCTCCCGATTGGCCTGCGCTTCCGCGCAGCGAGCTTGGGGCTGTCATCTCGGGCCAGCGCCGGGCCGCTCCCAAGCGGCCCGAACTCCCCTCGGGGGGCGCGAGCACAGCGAGTTTGGGGCCGTCATATCGCCAGCGGATCGACATCGACAGCCCACCGCAGCACCGCACGGTGGGCTTTGTCTTTCTGGCGCAGCCCATGCAATTGCGGCAGCCATTGACCGAGCAGGCGCTGCAGGGCCGCGCGCGATTCCGATTCGACCAGCATCTGCATGCGCTCGACACCCGCCACGCGCGCCACCGACGGCGGCACCGGCGGGTAGACCATCACGCCCGCCGCGCCGGGCAAGGCCGCGGCAGCCGCTGCCGCTGCGTGCAGGAAGTCGGTGGCCGCCTGCGCACTCTTGGCCTCGGCACGCAGCAGCGCCAGGCTGGCATGCGGCGGCAACCCGGCCCCCTGCCGCTCGGCCAGCTGTGCCGCGGCGAAGGCCGCGAAGTCGTGCGCCGCCAGGGCCGCATACAGCGGATGGCGCGGGTGCCAGGTCTGGATCCACATCTCGCTCGTGGTTGATTGACTGGCGTCGCGCCCGGCGCGGCCCGCTGCCTGCATCAGCAGGGCAAAGAGCCGCTCGGGCGCACGGAAGTCGCTGGCGAACAGGCCGCTGTCCGGGTTCGCCGCCGCCACCAGCGTGATGCGGCGGAAGTCGTGGCCCTTGGCCACCATCTGCGTGCCCACCAGCACGTCGACTTCGCCCGCGTGCACGGCGCCGAGTTGCGCTTCCAGGGCGCCCTTGTGGCGCGTGCTGTCGGCGTCGATGCGCGCCACGCGCGCGCCCGGCAGCGCCTGCGTGAGTTGCTCCTCGAGCCGCTCGGTGCCGCGACCGACGGGCTGGATGTCGAGGTTGCCGCAGTCCGGGCAGGCGCGCGGCACGCGCTCCGTATAGCCGCAGTGGTGGCAGCGCAGCGTGCGATCGCCCTTGTGAAAGACACGCCAGGCGCTGCAGTGCGGGCAGGCGCTCTTCCAGGAACAGGCCGGGCAATGCAACACCGGCGCGTAGCCGCGGCGGTTCAGCAGCACCAAGCTTTGCTCGCCGCGTTCGATGCGCGCGCGCAGCGCGTCGAGCAGCGGCGGCGAGAGCGCCGCCGATGCCGTGACCTCGCGCGGCAACAGGCTCATGTCGACCAGCCGCACGCGTGGCAAGACGCCGCCGCCGATGCGCTCGGGCAAGCGCAGGCGCTGGTAGGCGCCCTGCTCGGCGCGGTGCCAGCTCTCGAGCGAGGGCGTGGCAGAGCCCAGCACCACAGGCACCGACTCGAGGCGGCCGCGGTAGACCGCCAGGTCGCGCGCCGAGTAGCGCGCGCCCTCCTGCTGCTTGAACGACGGGTCATGCTCCTCGTCGACCACGATCAGCCCCAGGCGCGGCATCGAGGCAAACACCGCCAGCCGCGTGCCCAGCACCAGGTCGGCCTGGCCCAGGTGCGCAGCCAGCCAGTGCCGCAGGCGCTGGGCGGGTGTCAGCCCGCTGTGCAGGGTCGCGAGCTGGTGGCCGGCGAAGCGCTCGGCAAAGCGGGCTTCGAGTTGCGGCGTTAGGTTGATCTCGGGCACCAGCACCAGCACCTGCCGGCCGGCCGCCAAAGCCCGCGCCGCGGCCTGCAGGTAGACCTCGGTCTTGCCACTGCCGGTCACGCCATGCAACAGTGTCGTGGCCGGCGCCGCACCCGCCAGTGCGGCCACGGCAAGCGCCTGGTCGCGGCTCAGCACCTGAGCGGCCTCGTCTTTGCCGCGGCCGGCCACGCGCGGCTTGAGCCGGGCCAGGCGCCGATCGATCTGGACCGCATCCAACCGGCGCAGCTCGGGTGGCAACACCGCCAGCGCCAATTCACCGAGGCCGCGCTGGTAGTACCCGGCGGCAAAGCCAACGAGCTGTCGCCAGGCGTCCGACAGTGGCGGCAGCGCGGCGAGGGCCTGGCGCACCGGCCGCAGCTCAAGCCCGTCGGCGTTGCCGTCACCGCCGACGCGCCACACGATGCCCGCGACATCGCGCTTGCCCAGCGGTACACGCACCAAGGTGCCCAGCGCGAGCGGTGCCTCACTTCGATAGTCCAGGCACGCGGCCAAGCCGGCATGCTGCGGTGTCTCGACCGCGATGCCCAGGACCTGCGACGCTCCGGAATCACTCATTGTGAAGTTGCACGCCACTTCTCGGATGAACGTGAACGAATTACGCCAAGCCTCTGATTTCAAACAGGAAAGTCAGCTTTCCACTCAAGCTGTGGACAACTTTGTGCGTAACCCGCCCAAAGGCGCGCTAACTGCTTGACTTATCAGGGCTGGCGGTCCTTTGCCTGTCTTCGAAGCATGCGCCAGTCTCCAATGGAATCAAGGACTTAGCGCGAGCTAGGGAAAACCTGATGGTGCGTTGGCGAACATTGCAAGTTGCTGCGCCGCACCGTGTTCAGTGGGGATAAGTTGGTCTGAGCACTCACTTACTTGCCATGCCCGCCGTGCGCAGCGTGCGCGAGTGGCGATGCACTTCATCGACCAGCGCGGCGACGGCTTCCGGTGGCGTTTGCTGCTGGATCCCATGGCCCAGATTGAAGACATGACCGTCGTGGCCGCCGTCGGTGCGCTGCGGCGGTCCGAAGTCGTCGAGCACGCGCCGTGCCTCGGCACGCACCGCCGCCTCGCCGCCGAACAGCACCGCCGGGTCGAGGTTGCCCTGCAAGGCGACCCGCGCACCGACGTTCGCGCGCGCCCGCGCCAGGTTGACGGTCCAGTCGACGCCGACGACATCGGCGCCCGTGGCGGCAATCTGCTCCAGCCAGAGTCCGCCCCCCTTGGTGAAGACGATCGCCGGGACGCTGCGATCGAGCTGGGCCAGCACGCGCTGGGTATAGGCCAGGCTGAATGCCTGGAAAGCGCCGTCGGCGAGCACGCCGCCCCAGCTGTCGAAAACCATCACGGCCTGGGCGCCGGCGGCAATCTGGGCGTTCAGGTACTGCGCCACCGACTCGGCGTTGATCGCCAGGATGCGGTGCAACAAGTCGGGGCGTGCGTAGAGCATCGACTTCACCAGGCGGTAGTCGTCGCTGCCTGCGCCTTCGACCATGTAGCAGGCCAGCGTCCACGGGCTGCCAGAAAACCCGATCAGGGGCACGCGGCCCGCCAGGGCCTTGCGGATCGACGTGACGGCGTCAAAGACATACCGCAGCTTGTTCATGTCGGGCACGGCGAGCGCGTCGACGGCGGCCGCGTCACGCACCGGGTGCGCGAACCGCGGCCCCTCGCCCTGCGCGAAAGACAGGCCCAGACCCATGGCATCGGGCACGGTCAGGATGTCGGAGAACAGGATCGCCGCGTCCAGCGGGAAGCGTTCGAGCGGCTGCAGCGTGACCTCGGTGGCGAAGTCGACATTGGTGGCCAGGCCCATGAAGCTGCCGGCCTGCGTTCGCGTGGCCATGTACTCCGGCAGGTAGCGCCCGGCCTGGCGCATCAGCCATACGGGGGTGTGCGACGTGGGTTGCCGGCGGCAAGCGCGCAGAAAACTGTCATTGATCAGGGGTGAGAACATGCGGGGATGATAGGACGCGCTGCGCACCTCGAACTTGCTCCACGCCCAAATGCATGACGGCCCGCGCGAACTTCCTGGCACGCTCAAGCGCGTGACGATCTGGCTCGTGCTGGGCGCGGCGGTGTTTGTCGGCGTGCAGGCCTGGCAGTCGCAGCAGCAGCGAGCCCACTTCTCGGTCGACGCGGGCAGCGGCGCCATCGAGTTGCGCCGCGCGCCCGATGGGCACTTTCACTGGCCCGGCACGGTCAACGGCATCGCGGTCGACTTTCTCGTCGACACCGGCGCCACCGGCACCGCGATCCCGCAATGGTTGGCCGATCGCGCCGGCCTGATTGCCGAGGGGCGTTTGCAGTCGTCCACCGCCGGCGGCTTGGTTCAAGGAACGCTGTCACGCGCCGACGTGGAACTGCAGGGCGGCGTGCGCATTGAGCGCCTGCGCGTGGCGGTGCTGCCGCGGCTCGAGTCGCCGTTGCTGGGCATGGACATCTTGTCCAAGATGCGCTTCACGCAAAGCGCGGGTGTGTTGCGATTGGAGGCAATGCGATGACGACAAGATGGATGGCGTGGCTGGCTGTCGTGCTGTGGTCGTGCAACGCGGCCGCGCAGATGCCCGCGCCCGCCAATTGCCCGCCGCAAGTGCGCACGCCCACGCAGCAGGAGTTGCAGGCCGGCCTGCGTGCCGCGCGTGATCGCGGCATGCTGTGGCGCATCACGCGCGATGGCAGAACCTCCTTCCTGTACGGGACGATCCATGTCGGCACGCTGGCCTGGGCCTTTCCCGGCAAGCAGGTGACCGCGGCGTTGATGGCCGTCGATACGGTCGCGCTTGAACTCGACCCCAACGACCCGCAATTGGCGGCGCGGCTGAAACTGCCCACCACCTCGCCGCCACTGTCGCTGACCCCTGCATTGCGTGATCGGCTGGCCCAGCACGCCGACGCCGCGTGCGTGCCCAGGGAACTGCTGGCCGCGATGCACCCTGTCATGCAGGCCGTGACTTTGACCGTGCTGGCCGCTCGCTGGCAAGGCCTGGACCCGAGCTACGGGCAGGAATTCGTGCTCAGCGGTTTTGCCCGTGTCGCACAGCGCCGCATGATCTCGCTCGAGACCCCCGAGCTGCAAGTGCGCGCCCTGATTCCACGTCAAGCCGCCGCTGCCGAGCGCCTCGTCGCGCAGATGCTCGACCAGCTTGAACAGGGCGTGGCGCAACGCGTCGTGGCGCGCCTGGCCGCCGCCTGGGAGCGCGGCGATCTGGCCGAGATCGAGGATTACGCGCGCTGGTGCGAGTGCGTCGCCAGCGAGGAGGAGCAACTGCTGATGCAGCGCCTGAACGACGACCGCAACCCCGCGCTCGCCGACGGCATCGAAGCGCTGCACCGCGACGGCCGCGCGGTCTTCGCCGCCGTCGGCGCGTTGCACATGAGCGGCGCGCAAGCATTGCCGGCACTGATGCAGGCGCGCGGCTTCTCGGTGCGGCGAGTACCCTTGCAGTGAGCCCCATGCGGGGCACAATCGATTTACCCGCCAACCAAGGAGCCTTGCATGACCGACTCCAGCGCCGACTTCAGCAAACTCGTCCCTGGCTTTGACTTCCTGCAGGGCTTGGTGAAAAACGCCGGCAGCGCGCTGCCGCACATCGGCCAGTGGGTGGCGCCCACGCTGGACCCCGAGGAACTGGCCAAACGCATCGAGGAATTGCGAACCGTGCAGTTCTGGCTCGAGCAGAACGCCAAGATGCTCGGCGCGACGATCCAGGCGCTCGAAGTCCAGCGCATGACGCTATCCACCTTGAAGACGATGAACGTGCAGGTGACTGATCTGCGCGAATCGATGAAGCTGCCGGTGATGGCCGCTGCCGATACGCCGGCCAGCGCGGCGCCTGCCGGCATGGTCGACCCGATGCAGTGGTGGGGGGCGCTTACGAAG
Organism: uncultured beta proteobacterium; assembly: GCA_963740395.1. Lineage (GTDB taxonomy): Bacteria > Pseudomonadota > Gammaproteobacteria > Burkholderiales > Burkholderiaceae_C > CADEEN01. Next base: position 8,401 of record CAVUEP010000021.1, on the reverse strand, counting down.
CAGTTCACTGAACTCGCAGCCGGTGCGCTCAAGGAAGGCACGACGCCGTCTGCCCCCAAGGCGACGCGCAAGCCGGCGCGGCGCGCGCCAAAGGCTGCCCCGGCCAAGAAGACCAAAGCCGCGCGCCGCTGAACCTCGGCACGCCGGCCGCGCCCCGAGCCTTGAGCCTCGAGTCCCACATGCAACGCTTTCTTGTCGGCCACGCCGCTCACCGCGACTGGCAAATCGCGCTCGATGTCGCGGCCGCGCAGATCGACAGTGCGTACGCGCCGGGCAGCATGCCTGCATCCACGCTGGGCTTCGTCTACTTCACCGACCATTACGCGCAGCACGCGCAGGCCCTGCTCGCGGCGCTGCACCAGCGCTGGCCGGATGTGGCCTGGGTCGGCACGGTGGGTGTCGGCGTATCGGCCTGTGGCATCGAGTACTTCGACGAGCCGGGCCTGGTGCTGATGCTGGCGGCCTTGCCGCCGGGCCATTTCCAGGTCTTCTCGGGCGCTCAACCGCTGCATGGATTCGATGCGCATACCGCGCTGATCCACGCCGACGGCAACACGCCCGACCTGGGCGAGCTGATCCACGACATGAGCAGACGCACGCGCTCGGGTTACTTGTTCGGCGGCCTCAGCGCCTCGCGCAGCATGGCCTGCCAGATTGCTGGCGAGGTGCTGCAGGGCGGCCTCTCAGGCGTCGCATTCGGCCAGGAGGTTGCGCTGATCTCGCGCGTGACACAGGGTTGCCAGCCCGTCGGCCCGGTGCGGCGTATCACTGCCTGCGAGCGCAACGTCGTCACTGGCCTCAATGGAGAACCGGCGCTGGCCTGCATGCTGCACGACATCGATCTCACGCTGGACGACCCACAGCGCGCCGTGCGTGCGCTGCGCGGCACGTTGGTGGGCTTGTCCGATTCGCGCCAGAACGCTCCGGCCCGCAGCGGCCCACCCATCGCGCCAGCGCGTTCCGGCGCCTTTGGCGAAGATGTCCGCGTGCGCCACCTGATCGGTCTGGACCCGGGCCAACACGGCGTGGCGATCGCCGACCGGGTCGAGAACGGCATGCAGCTGGCCTTTTGCCAGCGCGACGTCGACGCGGCGCGGCGCGACCTGGTGCGCATCTGCACCGAGATCCGCGAGGAACTGGCGCCCGACCCACTTGCCGCGGGACCTGCGCGCGACCGACCGGCCAGCCCGCCAGCCGATCCGGCCAGCCGCATCGCCGGCGCGATCTACATCAGCTGCGCTGGCCGGGGTGGGCCCCACTTCGGGGCGCCGTCGGCTGAGTTGCAGATCGTGCAGCATTGCCTGGGCGACGTGCCGTTGGTCGGCTTTTTCGCCGGCGGCGAGATCGGCCACCGCCACCTCTACGGATACACCGGCGTGCTGACGGTGTTCACGGTCGGCGACTGAAACCCGCCCCACGGCTCAGGTTTGCCGTCGCCGTGCCGATAGTGCAGGCAACTCCCATGGACCCTGGCTGACGATGACCACCGCCACCGCCGAAAAACCGCTCGCGCAGTCGGCGCCTGCCGAGACAGCCACACCCGCACCTGCAGCGACGCCTGCGCCGTCGGCACCGCATCAACGCCTCGACGGCGAACAGCTCATCGCCCACTGGGGCCGCCTGGTCGCGCGCGCGTCGACGCTGCTGCTGACGCCGCAGCCCGAGAGCTTTGTCGCGTCGCTGAACGAGCTGGACGACGACGTGCTCGCCTTGATCCAGCATGACATCGACCGCACCCTGGTAGTCGGCATGCATGCCGCGGGTAGCACAGGCAACGACTACTGCGCCGCGCATTCGCTGCGCGTGGCCCTGGGCAGCCACTTGGCCGGCCGCGTGCTGGGCAGTTGGGACGACCACGCCCTGCGCCAACTGCGGATGGCCGCGCTGACGATGAACATCGGCATGGCCAGTCTGCAGAACCAGCTGGCTTTGCAGGACGGCCCGTTGACGCCGGAGCAGCGCGCCGAAGTCGACACGCACGCGGGCGTTAGCGCCGAACTTCTGCAGTCCCTGGGCGTGAGTGACGCCGACTGGCTGGACGCCGTGCGCAAGCACCGGACGCTTGGCGCGGGCGCCCCCGGGGGCCAGGCGATCGCCGAGCACATGGCCCGGCTGATCCAGCGCCTGGACCAGCTGACTGCCGTGCAAAGCCTGCGCGCCTACCAGGTCGCCCAAGGTCCGTCGGCGGCCGCGCGCCAGATATACAAAGACAAGGACGGCCAACCGGACACTTTCGGCGCCGCCGCGATCAAGGCCCTGGGCATCTACCCGCCGGGCACCGTGGTGCGGCTGGCCAGCTCCGAGTTGGCCCTGGTGCTGCGGCGCGGCGTCAAGGCCAATCAGCCGCTGGTTGCTGCGGTCGCCCACGAGGGCAATGTGCGCCGCACGATCAAGCCGCAGCTGCGCGATACCTCGCAGGCCGAGTTTGCCGTCACCGACGGCCTGACGCACGCCGCGCTGAACATGCGCCTGGATCTGGCCGGCCTGCTCAACCTGACCGCCTGAGAACCCGCGGCGCCCGCCGGCTCGCCGGCGCGAGGGGCTACAGTGGCGGGCATGAATGCCCCTGCGCATGAGCTCGCCGCGCCGGCCGACCGCGCTGCTCGCCTGAAGCAAGTCGTCGCCGCGCTGACCCGGGTGCTGCCCCCGCATGCCCTGCTCTGGCATGGCGAGGACACGGTGCCGTACGAGTGCGACGGCCTGACCGCCTACCGCCAGCGGCCGCTGGCGGTGGCGCTGCCCGAGACCGAGGCCCAGGTCAGCGGTGTGCTGCGCGCCTGCCATGCCCTGGGCGTGCCGGTGGTAGCGCGCGGCGCCGGCACCGGCCTGTCGGGCGGCGCGCTGCCCGATGCGCTGGGCGTGACGCTGGCGCTGGCCAAGTTCAACCGCATCGTCTCGGTCGACAAGGTCTCGCGCACCGCGGTCGTGCAATGCGGCGTGCGCAACCTCGCGATCAGCGAGGCCGCGGCGCCGCTCGGCCTGTACTACGCGCCCGATCCGTCGAGCCAGATCGCCTGCTCGATCGGCGGCAACGTGGCCGAGAACTCCGGCGGCGTGCATTGCCTGAAATACGGCCTGACGCTGCACAACGTGCTCAAGGTGCGCGGCTTCACCGTGGAAGGCGAGGCGGTCGAGTTCGGCAGCGAGGCGCTCGATGCCGCCGGGCTGGACCTGCTGAGCCTGATCGTCGGCAGCGAGGGCATGCTGGCCGTGATCACGGAGGTCACGGTCAAGCTGGTGCCCAAGCCCAGGCTCGCGCGCTGCATCATGGCCAGCTTCGACGACATCCGCAAAGCCGGCGACGCGGTGGCCGCGATCATCGGCGCGGGCATCATCCCCGCCGGCCTGGAGATGCTCGACAAGCCGATGACGGCGGCGGTCGAGGACTTCGTGCACGCCGGCTACGACCTCAATGCCGAGGCGATCCTGCTGTGCGAGAGCGACGGCACACCCGAGGAGGTGGCCGAGGAAATCGAGCGCATGCTCGACGTGCTGACCGGCAGCGGCGCCACGCGCATGGAAGTCAGCAAGGACGAGGCGCAGCGCCTGAAGTTCTGGAGCGGACGCAAGAACGCCTTCCCGGCCAGCGGGCGCATCAGCCCCGACTACATGTGCATGGACTCGACCATCCCGCGTAAGCGCCTGGCCGACATCCTGCTCGCGATCCAGCAGATGGAGGTGAAGTACCGCCTCAAGTGCTGCAACGTCTTCCATGCCGGTGACGGCAACCTGCACCCGCTGATCCTGTTCGACGCCAACGATGCCGACCAGCTGCACCGCGCCGAGCTGTTCGGCGCCGACATCCTCGAGACCAGTGTCGCGATGGGTGGCACCGTGACCGGCGAGCATGGCGTGGGCGTCGAGAAGTTGAGTTCGATGTGCGTGCAGTTCAGCCCCGAGGAGCGCGCGCAGATGCTGGCCCTCAAGTACGCGTTCGATCCGCAGGGCACGCTCAACCCCGGCAAGGTGATCCCGACGCTGGTGCGCTGTGCCGAGTACGGCAAGATGCATGTGAAGAAGGGGCTGCTGCCCTTCCCTGACCTGCCGAGGTTTTGATGGACGCCGCACTCGCCCGACTCGTCGATCAGGTGCAGACCGCACGCGCGGCGGGCGGGCACTTTCGCATCGTCGGCGGCGCGACCAAGGATTTCTACGGTAATGCCTTGGTAGGCGAGCCGCTCAGCGTGCGCCCGCTCGCAGGCATCGCGAGCTACGAGCCGACCGAGCTGGTGGTCACGGTGCGCGCCGGCACGCCCTTGACCGAGCTCGAGGCCGCGCTCGCCGAGAAAGGCCAGCATCTGGCATTCGAGCCGCCGCGCCTTGGCGCCGATGGCACCGTCGGCGGCATGGTCGCGGCCGGGCTGGCCGGGCCCGCTCGCGCGGCGGCAGGCAGCCTGCGCGACAACCTGCTGGGCGCCACGCTGCTCAACGGCAAGGGTGAAGTGCTGAGCTTCGGCGGCCAGGTGATGAAGAACGTCGCCGGCTACGACGTCTCGCGCGTGCTCGCCGGCTCGATGGGCATACTCGGCGTGATCTGCGAGGTCTCGCTCAAGGTGCTGCCGCAGCCTGTGGCCACCGCCACGCTGCGCTTCGAGTGCGATCAGGCCGCCGCACTGAGAAGGCTCAACGCCTGGGGCGGCGAGCCCCTGCCCATCTCGGCCAGTGCCTGGTGGGACGGCCTGCTGGTGCTGCGCTTGGCCGGGGCAAGCGCTGCGGTCGAGTCCGCCCTCGCGCAGCTGGGCGGCGAGCCGATCGAGGCCGGCATGGCCACCGTGTTCTGGCAGGGCCTGCGCGACCAGCGCGACGAGTTCTTCGTCAGTGCGCGCAAGGCCGTAGAGGGTGGCGCGGCCTTGTGGCGCCTGGGCCTGCCGCAGACCGCCGCGCCGCTCGTGCTGCCCGGCGAACAGTTGGTTGAATGGGGCGGCGCGCAGCGCTGGCTATGCACACCCGCCCCGGCGGCCGCGGTGCGCGAGATCGCGGCGGCCGCGCGCGGCCACGCCACGCTGTTCCGCGCCAATGACAAGAGTGCCGGATGCTTTCACCCACTGACCGCAACGCTGGCCCGCTTTCACCGCGAACTGAAGAAAGCGTTCGACCCCGATCGCGTCTTCAACCGCGGCCGGCTGTACCCGGAGCTCTAGTCCGCCATGGATGCCTTGCGTGGCCTTGCCATCCTGTTGATCGCCCAGTCTGTCGGCGAGCTGGCCGCGCGCGGCAGCGGGGTGCCGCTGCCGGGGCCGGTCGTCGGACTGCTGCTGATGCTGCTGGCGCTGCGCTGGCAGCCCGTGCAGCGCATGGTCGGCGCGGCCGCCGACGTGTTGCTGACCCACCTGTCCTTGCTGTTCGTGCCGGTGGGTGTGGGCGTGATGACCCATGTCGGCCTGGTCACGCAGTTCGGCGCCCGCATCCTGCTCGTGATCGTCGTCTCGACCTGGCTCGGCCTTGCCGTGACGGCGCTCACGATGCGCGCGCTGTTGCCGCCCGCTGCCCAAGGCTGAGGCCCGATGCGCGACTTCGTCGAGTTGTGGATCTACCTGTCGGCAACGCCACTGTTCGGGCTCACCGTGACCCTGGCCACCTATCTCGCGATGCACGCCGTCTACGTCAAGCTCGACCAGGCGCCCTGGGCCAACCCGGTCCTGTGGACGGTGCTGGCGCTGGCGGTGCTGCTGACCCTCAGCGGCACGCCCTACCCGCGCTACTTCTCCGGTGCGCAGTTCATCCATTTCCTGCTCGGCCCGGCGGTCGTTGCACTGGCCTGGCCGCTGTGGCAGCGACGGGACGAATTGCGCAAACGCGCGCGCGCCGTGCTGCTGGCGGCGCTGGCCGGCGGCAGCGCGGCCTGCGCGTCCGCGGTCGGCCTGGGCTGCGTGCTGGGCCTGCCCAGCGATGTGCTGCGCTCGCTGGCGCCCAAGTCGGTGACGGCGCCGGTGGCGATGGGCATCGCCGAGCAGATCGGCGGCATCCCGGCCCTGGCTGCGGTGTTCGCGGTGCTCACCGGACTCGTCGGTGCGGTCAGCGGCAAGTACCTGTTCGACCTGCTGCGCGTGGCACCGATGCCGGTGCGCGGCTTCGCCCTGGGCACGACGGCGCACGGCATCGGCGCGGCACGCGCGCTGCAGGTCGACGCCGATGCCGGCGCCTATGGCGGGCTCGCCCTGGGCGTGCAGGTGGTACTGGCAGCCCTGCTGATGCCCCTGGTGTTCAACCTCTTCTGACCTGAAACGGCCTCCGATGCAGACCGCCCTGGCCCCCGAGTTCAAAGGCACGCGCGACGGCGCGGCGGCCGAGGCGATCCTGCGCAAATGCGTGCACTGCGGCTTCTGCACTGCCACCTGCCCGACCTACCAGTTGCTCGGCGACGAACTCGACGGGCCGCGCGGGCGCATCTACCTGATCAAGCAGGTGCTCGAAGGCCAGGCGCCGACGCGGGCGACGCAGTTGCACCTGGACCGCTGCCTGACCTGCCGCAACTGCGAGAGCACCTGCCCCAGCGGCGTGCAATACGGGCACCTGGTCGACATCGGTCGCAAGATCGTCGATGAACGCGTCAAGCGCCCACTGCTCGAGCGCGCTGACGCGCACGGCACTGAAGGAGGGCTTGACCTCGGCGCTCTTTGCGCCGGCGATGAAGCTCGGCCAGATGCTGCGGCCGATGCTGCCGGCCACACTCAAGCACAAGGTGCCGGCCGCGGGCGGCACGCCAAAATGCAGTTAGAAAACAAAATCAAAAAAATTCTCAACCGTGATAGTGTTTCTCTTGTTTTGATGCCAATGAATTCGTTAGAAAATCATCGGTGTGGATAGTTGCGACGAACATGAATCCGCCAGTTTATTAAACGCGATAGGCAAGATTAAATAATGGGTAAAGCAAGCAGAAGAAAGTCAGAAAAGTAGGAAACGACAACACCTTCCCAGAAAGTTCTGGGATAACGCATTGAATGCGATACAAACAATAGCAGGAGCGAGGGTGTCAACGGCCGGTCGGGCCACCCGCCATGACCGTCGTCAGCCGCAACAAGGCGTCGTGGCTGCACCCATCGGCGGGTAGTCCGCGATGGCCGCCGAAGGCAACCACCATCGGCGTGATGTCGGGCGGGGTGGTCGCGGTGTGTGCGCTGGGCTCGAGCCGGAAGATCGTCTTGCCTTCCTTGATCGTCTCGACCACCTTGATGTTGGCGATGGTGGTCGGGTCGACCTTCGTCGGGTCTTTCGACAGGATGACGAGGTCGGCGAGCTTGCCGGTCTCGAGGGTCCCCTTGGTCCCTCCTCGAAGTACTGGTAGGCGGGCCAGATCGTCATCGCCTTCAGCGCAGTGATCACATCGACGCGGTGGTCCGGGCCGACGATGTCGCCCGACCGCGACCGGCGGGTGACGGTGGCATCCAGCACCCGCATCGAATCCGGGAAGGCGACCGGCGCGTCGTGGTGGGAGGTGAACATCATGCCGCGCTCGACGCCCAGCCGGTGGGCGAGATGTTGTCGGCCAGCCGGGGCCGACCGTGTGGTCGCGGTGCCAGTCGCCCCAGTAGAAGGTGTGCATCGGGAACAGCGAGGGGATGACGCCGAGCGTCTTGTAGCAGTCCACCTGATCCTCGCGCAGGAACTGGCCGTGGATCAGCGCGCGGCGCTGGGCCGTGGCCTGCGGGAACCGGGCCTGCGCCGCCCTGTGGGCGGCGATCAGCATGTCGGAGGCCCGTTCGCCGTTGGAGTGCGTGATTTGCGGTTTTTGTTACGTTTTTAAGTGCTTTAGCAGGAACTTGGACTTACGGGTATTTTAGAGATAAACTTCCTCATTAATTATGGAAAGTTCATTAAAAAGCTCATTGGGAAACTGTTTTTACCACAAAACAACCCCATGAAGTTAGTTGGACGCAAAATGTTCCAACCACTTCAATTGATTTAATTAAAAGTTATCAATTACCCAAAACTGCCAAAATAATAGATATTGGTGGAGGAGATAGCAAATTGGTGGATTATTTATTAGAGGAAGGGTTTGAAGATATTTCCGTTTTGGATATTTCGGCGAGTGCTTTGGAACGTGCTAAAAATCGTTTGGGTGAAAATGCTAATAAAATTTCGTGGATAGTTGAAGACATCAATGAATTCAAGCCAAATGAAAAATATGATGTTTGGCATGATAGAGCTGCCTTTCATTTTTTGACAACAACCGAAGAAATTAAGAATTATGTAGAAACTGCCAGTCAAGCCGTTTCAAGTTTTATGACTATTGGGACTTTCTCTGAAAATGGACCAACCAAGTGTAGTGGACTCGAAATAAAGCAATATTCCGAAAGCGAACTTGAAAGTAAATTGTCCGAAAGTTTCAGTAAAATTAAGTGTTTTCAAGAAAATCACGTCACGCCGTTCAATACTGAGCAGAATTTCTTGTTTTGTAGTT
>CAVUEP010000020.1:0-83187 GCA_963740395.1 uncultured beta proteobacterium | reverse complement strand
TTGCCCGGCGTATTACATTCTGTCATCAATCGTGCTGGCTCCTCACCGATTCGCGGGTGTCTATGCTAACCCTGTATGAGTGATGTTGTGCAAGTTCACCGGTAGAGATTGAAAATCGGTAGATTTATTGTATAAAACCCTGCACATAATAGATTCGTAAAAATTTACGCAAAAGTAGCGAGACGCACACATGGTTATAAACAGGTTCACACGACGACAGGCTTTTTTGACACACCTGGCAGTGAGCGGAGTCATCTTTATAGTCATTGCATACCTGATTATTTATCACTGGTACCCTGATTTCTATTTCACACTCGACGGTGGTCTGCAGGTATCGCAACCATCTTTGTAACATCGTGCTCGGCCAGGGTCTGACCTTGCTGGTATTCAAACCGGGCAAAAAATCACTGCGGTTTGATATGAGCGTGATTTTACTGTTCCAGATAATCGCACTGAAGCTCACAGCTTCGGCAACGCCGTCTATCACTTCGACGTGCCCCAGCCACACGACCAGCTCACCATCACCGCCCGCGCCGCAGTGGAGAGCCAGCCGCCGCCGTTGTTGCCGGACCGGCTCGACATGGGGGAATGGAACCGGATGGGTTCGGAGTTCCTGCGCGGCGAGAACTTCGACTTCCTGCATCCTCACGGATTTGCCCGCGAGACCGACGCCCTGCGGCGCTATGAGGCCGATCACGACATCGCCGCCCTGCGCCACCTGGACCCGCTCACCGCGCTGATCGCGCTCAATCAGGCGGTCTGACCAGTCCTTCGAATATGAGACCGGGATCACCCGCGCCGACAGCCCGATCGATCACGTCCTGAAGTCGCGCAAAGGCGTCTGCCAGGACTTCGCCCACGTGATGATCGCCATCTGTCGCGTGTGGGGCGTCCCCGCCCGCTATGTTGTCCGGCTATCTGTTCACCGATCGCAAGCACGGCGACCGTTCGGACCCGGACGCCACCATGCCTGGGTGGAAGGTGTTCCTGCCCAGTCTCCGCTGGATCGGCCTGGATCCCACCAACAATTCCGTCGCCGGAGAGCGCCACATCACCTGCGCCGTAGGACGCGACTATCTCCGACGTGCCGCCCTCGCGCGGGGTCTACAAGGGCGAGGCCGAGAGCCTGCTCGACGTCGGCGTTTCCGTGCGCAAGGCCCGAGTGGCCATCAGTGATCCGGAGTTCCTCCCTGCGCACCTCACGTCCAGGCCCGGCGCCCTCCCGGCGGGTGCAGCCCAATGTGGCCGCCTATGAGGATCAAAAGCGCCACCAGATGCAGCAGCAGTAGGTCGCCGCGCGCGTAGCTCACCTTTCGGGAAACAGGCCCGCGATCGTCGCCACGGCCGCCTCGGCCTCGGCGCGGTCGGGCTCCTCGTTGTCGTCGTTGTAGCCGTAGGAGTTACGTCCCCCGGTCTGCTGGACGATCAGCCCGTCCCGGCGCGAGACCGTGCCCACGCCCCTGTAGATGACGCCGTAGGTCACCTCCGGCTGCGGGATCAGCCAGGCGATCTGGCCGCGGACGGGCACGATGCTCTCGTCCTTCCACAGGGCGCGCGCGCCGTAGCCGGTGCAGTTGATGACCACCTTCTGCGTTCAACGCCGCCAGCTCGGCCGGCGTGTGGAACTCCATCGGTCTCGATCCGCCCGCCGCGCGAGCAGGAAGTCGTTCATCAGCGCGCGGCCGTAGGTGGCGATGTTGAACATCGGACAGGTGGCCCGGCGCGACATAGGGCGTTGGGAAACGGATGCGTGCCCGGCTCCACGAGGCACCGAGCGCGGCGTCAGGTCGACGCACGCGGCCGCCGTAGAAGGCGAAGCCCGAGGGTGTCCGGTGCGAACTCGGTCGGCGGCGCGTCGGACGAGGATGTAGCGGTCGGTCCATTCCACCGGCGCGTCGGCCAGGCCCAGGTACTGCTGGTGGATGCGGAACGACTTGCGCGTCATCGTCCTCCCACAGCGCCGGGAAGCCGGGCTCCACCGTCAGCCGTCGCGGGCGATGCGGCTATCGGGCGACCAGACGCCGGTGGCCCGGGCCGAGCGGATGTCGGGCATCCGCTCCTTGGCGTAGATGGTCACCCGGGCGCCGGCGCGCTGCGCGATCAGGGCGGCGGTCAGGCCCAGGGCGCCGCAGCCGATCACCGCGACGTCCGCTCGCCCCGCTGCCAGCGCCGGTCTTCACCGCGATCGGCGCCCGAGCCCCAGGACAGGGACCAGCCCGCGCCCCCGTGGCCGTAGTTGTGCACCACCCGCTTGTCGCCCACCTGTCTCCACGTCGAGGCGCGGGCCGGCGGCGCGGAACGGGCGCAGGCAGACGGTGATGTCGATGATTGATCCGGCCGCGCACGGATCGGGGCCAGGGCCAGGGGCGTCCGCAACGTTGGCGAGGCCGAGCCCGCCACCGGCAGGGTCGCGCACCGCCCAGCAGGCCCAGGCCGCCCAGGCGGCGGAGCGTCGAAGAAAGGTCCGGTGGTCGGCCCGCCGCAGGCACAAAGGATTCCACGCGTCACCCCCGCCCCAGCCAAGCCGCATATCAGCGGCTGAGGGCGCGGCCTGCAAGGGCCAACCTCGCCGATAGTTTCGGGCGGTCCGCCGATCCTGGCCGGTGATCCGATAGTGCGCAAGCTCGGCGATATCGCGTGGCGTGATCGCCGATCGGCTCCAGGTTCTGGCGATGAACAGCAGGTGCGGTGCTGTCTCCCACCGAGGTCGGATCGGAGGTCATCCCCGTCACCACTTCCGCGAGCACCGCATCGTGCCGCTGGTCGATCTTCCGTGTCCTTGAGCCACGTCGTAGGCGCCCTGTGCGCGTACGCACTTCGACTGCAGCGACCGCGCGCGAACTGAAGTCGCAGACCAGCAGGTCCACGCCCAGGCGTCCGGCACGCTGCAGCCACTGCGAATACGGGAACCGGGTCGGCACGCTGATGAAGCGCGACAAAGGCACCTGGGCCAGTACGACATGGCCGGGCAGGGCGCGGCGCAAGATCTCGAATGCCTGGCGTTCACCCAGCGTCATCACGCGCACGGCCTGGGGTGGCCAGGCCTGGACCGTATCCATCGAGTCATCGGGCGCCACGACCTGGGGCGTGGCCTGACGACGTCGCAGCCAGACCGCGAATGCGATCAGGGTGACGACGCCCAGCAAGGCGGCGATGGCAGTGGTGGGGTCGAGCAGGTTCATGGTGAGCGGGCCCCGCGAGGCGGCGGTAATCGGAGAAGGCTGTAAATTGCTTTTCGGCGAGGCTAGGGCCTCAGAGGAGGGAGGGTCAACCCCGGTCCGGCACGGCGCGACGGGAAATGCCCAATCTTGCGCAGGCGCGTTGCCGCGATTCGGTAAGCATGTGTTGCGCCTGCCGCGCTGGGGCGGCTGCTAAGCTGCCGCGCGCCCTCGTGCGCCTGAAACAACCATGGCCGCCAGCAACCTGCTCGCCCTGATCGACGACATCGCCACCGTGCTTGACGACGTGGCGGTGCTGACCAAGATCGCGACCAAGAAGACCGCGGGCGTTCTCGGCGACGACCTCGCGCTGAACGCGCAGCAGGTGAGCGGCGTGCGCGCCGAGCGCGAACTGCCGGTCGTGTGGGCTGTCGCCAAGGGCTCGCTGCTCAACAAGGCAATGCTCGTACCGGCCGCACTCGCAATCAGCGCCTTCGCGCAATGGGCGGTCACGCCCTTGCTGATGGTCGGCGGGCTGTTCCTGTGCTACGAGGGGTTCGAGAAACTGGCCCATAAGTTTGGTGGAGCGCAAGACGCTGACGCAGCCCACCGCGCGGCGCTGAAGAAGGCGCTGATCGATCCGACCGCAGACATGGCCGTGATCGAGCGCGACAAGATCAAGGGTGCGGTGCGCACCGACTTTGTGCTCTCGGCCGAGATCATCGCAATCACGCTCGGTACCGTGGCCGGCGCGCCCTTCATTACCCAGGTATCGGTTCTGGTCGGCATCGCGTTGCTGATGACTGTCGGCGTCTACGGCCTGGTCGCCGCCATCGTCAAGCTCGACGATGCCGGCCTTGCCCTGTCGCAACGCAGGGGCGACGGCGTATGGCTGCAGTGGCTGCGCGCGCTCGGCGGCGCGATCCTCAGCGCCGCGCCCTGGTTGATGAAGGGCTTGTCGATTGCAGGCACCGCGGCGATGTTCCTGGTCGGCGGCGGCATCCTGGTCCATGGTCTGCCATGGTTGCAGCCCATGCTCGCAACCTGGACTGCGGCGCTGGGTGGCGTGGCGGCGTGGTTGACGGCCGTGGCGCTCGATGCGATCGTCGGGTTGCTGGCGGGCGCGCTGGCCCTGGCGCTCGTGGCCTCTGCGCAGCGCCTTTGGCGCTTGCGGGCCTGAGACGGCACCCGATCGAGGGTGGAACGGAACGATGTTCAAGCAGCTTGGGGTGGCGGCAGTGCTGTGGATGGCATCCATGGTCGCCTGCGCGGTCGACGTCAACCGGGCGACGCGGGCCGAACTCGAGGCGGTCAGGGGCCTGGGCCCGGGCATCGTCGGCAGCATCCTCGACGAACGCCAGAAGGGTCCCTACAGGGACTGGCGCGACTTCGTCAGCCGGGTCAAGGGCATCAGGGAAGCCACTGCCGCCAAGCTCTCGGCCGCCGGGTTGACTGTCGGCGGGCTCGCTTATGCGGGCGTGGCGACCGGCGCATCCGTACCCGGGCGGTAGGCCCGAGGCAGACGCGTCAGCGCTTGACGATGTCCAGCAGCTCGACTTCGAAGTGCAGCGTCGCGTTCGGCGGGATCGGGCCGCCCGGTGTGCCGCGCGCGCCGTAGGCGATCGCCGGCGGGCACACCAGCTGGGCCTTGCCACCGACCTTCATCTTCTGCACACCTTCGGTCCAGCACTTGATCACGCGATTGAGCGGGAATTCGGCCGGCTGACCACGGGCGATCGAACTGTCGAACTCGCGGCCGTCAGGAAAGGTGCCGCGGTAATGGACGCGGACCACGTCGGTGGCAACCGGTGAGGCACCGCTGCCATCATTCAGCGCGCGGTAGACAAGCCCGCTGGCTGGCGGCGAGGCCGCCGCCGCGCTGGCGCCGCTGGCCGCGGTTTGCGCCGTGGCGCTGGTGATGGTCAAGGTCGCCAGGACCAGCAAGCCGAGTGTCTTCATCCAAGGTCTCCAAGAGTTTGAACGGGGGTGGGGCCGACCGCGCGACCCGGGTGCGTCACTTGGCCCAACTGTCCTTGAGCCCGGTGATGCGGTTGAACACCGGCCGCGTATCGCGGTGGTCGACACGGTCGGCAACGAAGTAGCCGTGCCGCTCGAACTGCACCCGCGTCTCCGGCGCTGCGGTGGCCAGCGAGGGTTCGACGAAACCCTGAGCCACGCGCACGCTGGCCGGGTTCAATGCGGCCTTGAAGTCGCGACCGGCGGCGTCGGGCTGCTCTTCGGTGAAGAGCCGGTCGTAGAGGCGCAGCTCGGCGGCCACGGCGTCATGCACGCCGACCCACGTGATCGTGCCCTTGACCTTGACGGCGTCCGCGCCCGGCGTGCCGCTCTTGGTGTCGGGCAGCACGCGTGCCTGCACGGCCGTGATGCGGCCCTCGGCGTCCTTGCTGCAGCCGGTGCACTCGACCACCATGCCGTACTTGAGGCGCACCTTGTTGCCGGGAAAGAGGCGAAAGAAGCCCTTGGGTGGCGCCTCGGCAAAGTCGTCGCGCTCGATCCACAGGGCCGGGCCCAGGCTGAACGAACGCAGGCCCAACTGCGGCTGCTGCGGGTGCACGGGCGCGCTGCACGGCTCGGTGTCGGCGCCGCCGAACACCTCGCGCCAGTTCGTCAGCTCGAGCCGGATCGGCTCGATCACGGCCATCGCACGCGACGCCTGGCCCTCGAGGTCGTCGCGCAGCGCGATGTCCAGGCTGGCGTAGTCGGTCCAGCCACCCGCCTTGCTGGCGCCGGTGCGCTCGGCCAGCAGGCGCAGGCTGCCGGCGGTGTAGCCGCGTCGGCGCAGACCGGCCAGGGTGGGCATACGCGGGTCGTCCCAACCACCCACGATGCCGTCCTCGACCAGCTGGCGCAGCTTGCGTTTGCTCGTGATGATGTAGGTGACGTTGAGCCGCGCGAACTCGTACTGGTGCGGTCGCGGCTGGGCCAGCAGGCCCAGCGTGCACAGGTGGTCGAGCAGCCAGTCGTAGAACGGCCGCTGGTCCTCGAACTCGAGCGTGCAGATGCTGTGGGTGATGTTCTCCAGTGCGTCCTCGATCGGGTGCGCGTAGGTGTACATCGGGTAGATGCACCAGGCGTCACCGGTGTTGTGGTGCGTGGCACGCTTGATGCGGTACAGCGCCGGGTCGCGCAGGTTGATGTTGGGGCTGGCCATGTCGATCTTGGCCCGCAGCACGGCGGCACCATCGGCGAGCTCCCCTGCGCGCATGGCACGAAAGCGCACCAGGTTCTCGGCCGCGGTGCGCACGCGAAACGGGCTGTCGCTGCCGGGGGTGTTGAAGTCGCCGCGGCTGGCGCGCATCTCATCCGCACTCTGTTCATCGACATAGGCCAGGCCAGCCTCGATCAGCGCCTCGGCCGCGCGGTACATGAAATCGAAGTAGTCGCTGGCGTAGTACAGGTGGCTGCGGCGCTCGCCGCCGACATCGGCCTCCCAGTCGAAGCCGAGCCACTTCACCGCGTCGAGGATCGCGTCGACGTATTCCTGCTCTTCCTTCTCCGGGTTGGTGTCGTCGAAGCGCAGGTGGCACACCCCGCCGTAGTCGCGCGCCAGGCCGAAGTTCAGGCAGATGCTCTTGGCGTGGCCGATGTGCAGGTAGCCGTTGGGCTCGGGCGGAAAGCGCGTGCGAATGCGTGCCGCATCCAGCGGCCCGCTCGCGTGGTGTGCCGCGTCGCCCGGTGTGCCCGCGGTGTGACGCGTGGCATAGGTGCCGGCCTCCAGGTCACGCTCGATGATTGCGCGCAGGAAGTTGCTTGGCTTGGAATTGGGATCGTCTTTGGTGGCGGACATGCGGGGCGATTACTTCTTGCTCTTGGAGTCGGGCTGTTTGATTCTATCGACCGCGTTCTCGCGGTTACCGCTGCTTGCAAGCCCGCAGATTCGCCGGACAACGGGCAGGCGCGGCCTGTGCACCGATGACCCCACCCGTGCGTTGGTCGTCGTGAGGCTGCGCGAATTGACGCAGGCCACAACGACGAAGGAGAGCCTTGTGAACAAGAAGTCAGCCTTGATTGCCGCTGCCATCGTGGTGTCAGCCGCTGGCGCGCAGGCACGCGACGTGACCTGGTCGATCGGCATCAACGCACCGTTGCACTCGGGCGTCAGCATCGGCACTGTGATATCCAATGCGCCGGTCTATCGGCCGGCACCCGTGATCTATGCCGAACCGGTCTACCTGCCCGCACCCGTGATCGTGCGCCACGCGCCCGTGGTCTACATGCCGCAACCGGTGTACGCGCCGCAGCGCGTGGTCTATGTGCCGCAGCGCGTGGTGTACGTACCGGCGAGGGTTGCGAAAGGGCAGGGCCACGGCCATTGGCGCCATAAACACCGCCATCGCGGTGAGCCCGTGATGGTGCGCTACGACCGCTAGCCCACTCAGCCCGCGGCCAGTCGCTCGCGAATGGCCTCGATGCGGGCGCGGTTGACGCCGCGGTCGCCATGCCCGACGCGTGACGCGGACCGCACCTGGATCACGCCCGCCGCGGGGTCGAACCAGAACTCGACGTCGTCGACGAAGCGCATCAGCTGGGTCGTGAACTGCGCATAGAGATAGTCGGGCCTGCGCTCGACGATGCGCGCGCCGTCCATTGCTTCGATCACGGTGGCCAGTTGCGCAATCGTCGCCAGCCCGTCACCGCGCAAGGCCAGTGGGGCAATCGCCGCGTGCTCGCGCTGGGGATGGTCCGGCCACAGCGCGGCCTGGCTGCTGACGCTGTTGGGCGTCTTTGACGGCGGCTTGAGTTTGCCCTCACGCAGGCCCAGGCTGGTGGGTGCCTGGCCCGAAAAGGCGCCGAGTCGGGCCGCGACGAGCACCGCGACAACGCTCGCCAGAATGACGACCAGGGTGTAGATCATGGCGGCTTTCAACGCCGCCGGCCGCCGCCGAGCAGCGAACCGAGCACGCCGCGCATGATCTCGCGGCCGACGGCCGATCCCGCGCTGCGCATCGCACTGCGTGCCGCCGATTCGGCCAGGCCCTCGCGCTTGCCGCCGCGTGGCCCGGTGCTGCCGAACAGCAGCTTGCTCAGCCCACCCATCAGTCCACCGCCGGTGTCCTGCTCGGCGGCGGCTTGGCCGGCGCCCTGGGCTTGCATCGATTGCGCCGCTTCGGCCGACGCCACCGAGCGGCTCTTGAGCTTCTCGTACGCCGACTCGCGGTCGACCGTCTTCTCGTAGACACCCGCCACCAGCGATGAGGCCAGCAGCGCCCTGCGCTGTACGGGCGTGATCGGCCCGATCTGGCTGCCAGGGGGCAGTACGAAGACGCGTTCGGTCACGCTGGGCCGACCCTTGCTGTCGAGAAAGCTGACCAGGGCCTCGCCCACGGCCAACTCGGTGATGGCGGTTTCCACGTCCAGCCCCGGATTGGCGCGCATCGTGCTGGCGGCCGCCTTGACCGCCTTCTGGTCGCGCGGCGTGAAGGCGCGCAGCGCATGCTGGACACGGTTGCCGAGTTGGGCCAGCACGTTGTCGGGTACGTCGAGCGGGTTCTGGGTCACGAAGTAGACGCCCACGCCCTTGCTGCGCACCAGGCGCACCACCAGCTCGATGCGTTCGATCAAGGCCTTGGGTGCATCGGTGAAGAGCAGGTGCGCCTCGTCGAAGAAGAACACCAGCTTGGGTTTCTCGGGGTCGCCGATCTCGGGCAACTGCTCGAACAGCTCGGACAGCATCCACAGCAGGAAGGTCGCGTACAGGCGCGGCGAATGCATCAGCTGGTCGGCGGCGAGGACATTGATCACGCCACGGCCGTCGACGGTCTGCATGAAGTCGTCGATCGACAGCATCGGCTCACCGAAGAACTTCTCGCCGCCCTGGCCTTCGATCTGCATCAGGCCGCGCTGGATCGCGCCGACACTGGCCGCACTGACGTTGCCGTACTCGGTGGTGAAGTCCTTGGCGTTGTCGCCGACGAAGTGCAGCATCGCGCGCAGGTCCTTCAGGTCCAGCAGCGCCATGCCGTTGTCGTCGGCGATCTTGAACACCAGGTTCAACACGCCGGCCTGGGTGTCGTTGAGGGCCAGCATGCGCGCCAGCAGCAGCGGGCCCATGTCGGAGACGGTGGCGCGCACCGGATGGCCCTGCTCGCCGAACACGTCCCACAGCGTGGACGGGCAGGCCACGCTTTCAGGTGCGGCCAGGCCGCGCTCGGCGATGATCTTGGCGACCTTTTCGGGCAGGGTGCCCTTCTGGCTGATGCCGGTCAGGTCGCCCTTGACGTCGGCCATGAACACCGGCACCCCGATGCGGGAGAAGCTCTCGGCCAGCGTTTGCAGCGTGATCGTCTTGCCGGTGCCGGTGGCGCCCGTGATCAGGCCGTGGCGGTTGGCCAGCCCGGGCAACAGCACGCATTGTGTCGTGCCATGTTGGGCAACCAGGATCGGATCAGCCATGGGTCAGACTCCCTCAATCTAAAATCGAGCGCATCGTAAGCGCAAACAGAAAGAGTTTCCGTCATGGCCGGTCATTCCAAGTGGGCCAATATCCAGCACCGCAAGGGCCGCCAGGACGAAAAACGCGGTAAGGCCTGGACGCGCGTGATCCGCGAGATCATGGTCGCGGCGCGCCTGGGCGGCGGCGACGTCAGCGCCAACCCGCGCCTGCGGCTGGCGGTCGAGAAGGCCAAGGCCGTCAACCTGCCGGTCGAGACCGTCAAGCGCAACATCGACAAGGCCACCGGCAACCTCGAAGGTGTCAACTACGAGGAGATCCGCTACGAGGGCTACGGCATCGGCGGCGCCGCCATCATCGTCGACTGCATGACCGACAACCGGGTGCGTACGGTGGCCGAGGTACGGCACGCCTTCAGCAAGTACGGCGGCAACATGGGCGCCGAGGGCTCGGTGGCGTTCCAATTCAAGCATTGCGGCCAGCTGGTCTTTGCGCCCGGCACGAGCGAAGACAAGGTCATGGAAGTGGCGCTGGACGCAGGCGCCGAAGACGTGATCGCGGGCCAGGACGGCTCTATCGAGGTGCTGACGCCGCCGACCGAATTCGAGGCCGTGAAGAACGCGCTCGAAGCCGCCGGACTCAAGGCCGAAGTTGCCGAAGTGACGATGCGTGCCGAGAGCACGGTCGAGCTCGCTGGTGAAGACGCGCAGCGGATGCAGAAGCTGCTCGACATGATCGAGGAGCTCGACGACGTGCAGGCGCTGTACCACAACGCCGACATCGGCGAGTCAGCGTGAGCCGCACGCCATGAAAGTTCTCGTCATTGGCGGCGGCGGCCGCGAGCATGCGCTGGGCTGGAAGCTGGCGCGCTCGCCCAAGGTGCAGATCGTGTATGTCGCGCCTGGAAACGGCGGCACCGCGACCGACCCGGCCCTGCGCAACGTGCCGATCACGGATCTCACGGAGCTGGCAGACTTCGCGACCGCCGAGCGCATCGCCTTGACCGTCGTCGGCCCCGAGGCCCCGCTGGCCGCGGGTGTCGTTGACCTGTTCCGCCAGCGTGGCCTGCGCGTCTTCGGGCCGACACAGGCGGCCGCGCAACTCGAGAGTTCGAAGGCCTTCGCCAAGGACTTCATGCAGCGTCATGGCATCCCCACCGCGCTCTACGCCTGCTTCAGCGACTCGGCTGCGGCGCATGGGCATGTCGATCGCCATGGCGCCCCGATCGTGGTCAAGGCCGACGGCCTGGCCGCAGGCAAGGGTGTGGTGGTCGCCATGACGGCCGAGGAGGCGCACAGGGCCATCGACTTCATGCTCGACGGCCGGCCCGGTGCGCGCGTCGTGATCGAGGAGTTCATGGCCGGCGAGGAAGCCAGCTTCATCGTCATCAGCGACGGCCAACGCGTATTGCCGCTGGCAACGAGCCAGGACCACAAGCGCATCGGCGATGGCGACACCGGCCCCAACACCGGTGGCATGGGCGCCTATTCCCCCGCGCCGGTCGTCACGCCCAATGTGCACGCTCGCGTGATGCACGAGATCGTGCTGCCGACCATCGCCGGCATGGCCGCCGACGGCCACCCCTTCAGCGGCTTCCTCTACGCCGGCCTGATGATCGACGCGAGTGGCAACCCGCGCGTCGTCGAGTTCAATGCACGCCTGGGCGACCCCGAGGCCCAGGTGCTGCTGATGCGCCTGCGCAGCGACCTGTTCGACATCCTGATGGCCGCCACCGAGAGTGGCGACTCGCCCAAGCTCGACAGCCTGGAGCTCGACTGGGACCGTCGCATCGCCTTGGGCGTGGTGATGGCCGCGCACGGCTACCCCGGCACCGTGCGCAGCGGCGACGTGATCACAGGATTGCCGGCCCGGACCGACGAGACGGTCGTCTTCCACGCGGGTACCGAGCGTCGGGGCGATGGCAGCCTCGCCACGCAGGGCGGCCGCGTGTTGTGTGTCACTGCGCTGGGCGACTCGGTGAAGGCCGCGCAGCAGCGCGCCTACGCGGCCCTGGCACCGATCCGCTTCGCGGGTGCGCAGTACCGCAGCGACATCGGTCACCGCGCAGTCAAGCCGCGATGAGCGCCTTGGGGGCCGGCAACAACGAAATGGAGCGCCTGACCGCGCGACCGGTCCAGATGCGCGGCAGCCGGCTGGCGCGTGGCCTGTTGCGCCTGTTCGGCTGGTGCGTGCAGTTCGACGGCCTGCCTGCGCGCCAGGGCGTGCTGATCGTCTACCCGCACACGTCGAACTGGGATTTTGTCGTCGGCGTGCTCGCCAAGTGGGCGATCGGCGTGCCGCTAGCGTTCTGGGGCAAGGACACGTTGTTCGAACTGCCACTGTTCGGCCGCTGGATGCGCTGGCTCGGCGGCATCCCGGTCGATCGGCACAACCCGCGCGGTGCCGTGGGCGCGATGGTCGAGCGCTTCGCCCGTGCGCGTGCCAACGACGACTTCCTCTGGCTGGCGCTCTCGCCGGAAGGCACGCGCAGCTACCGCGACAGCTGGCGCAGCGGCTTCTACCAGGTGGCCGCGCAGGCCGACGTGCCGCTGGCGTTGGCCTTCTTCGACTATGCAGTGCGTTGTGTCGGCGTGGATTCCTTTGTGCGCCTGAGCGGCGACGCCGAGCGTGACATGCTGGGCATCGCGCACGTGCTCGGCCAGCGGCGCGGCTACCGGCCGGAACTTGCCGCACCGGTGCGGCTGCGCCAGACCTGAAGGTCGCGATGAACCCGTCCTCGCCCGTCGCCGCAGCCCGCGACTACTTGCTCGGCCTGCAGCAGCGCATCGTCGACGCACTCGAAGTCGCCGACGGCCTGCGGCCCTTCATGCGCGACGCCTGGAGCAAGCCGCCGGGAGAGAAGCTGCAAGGCCAGGGGGTGACGCGCCTGCTCGAAGAGGGTGCCTTGCTCGAACGCGGTGGCGTCGGCTTCTCGCATGTGCGCGGGCCGGCCCTGCCGCCGTCGGCCACGCAGCACCGGCCCGAGCTGGCCGGCGCGCCGTTCGAGGCCATGGGTGTGTCGCTGGTGTTCCACCCACGCAACCCCTATGTGCCCACCGTGCACATGAACGTGCGCATGCTCGCCGCCACGCCTGCCGGCGGCGTGCCGGTGACGTGGTTCGGTGGCGGCATGGACCTGACGCCGTACTACGGCTTCGAAGACGACGCCGCGCACTTCCATCGCGTCAACCACGACGCGCTGGCGCCCTTCGGCGCAGGACAAGTACCCGCGCTTCAAGCGCTGGTGCGACGAGTACTTCTTCCTCAAGCACCGCAACGAGCCGCGCGGCATCGGCGGGGTGTTCTTCGACGACTTTTCCGAACTCGGCTTCGAGCAGAGTTTCGCGATGCTGCGCGCCGTCGGCGACGCCTTCCTGCCGGCCTACCTGCCGATCGTGCAGCGCCGCCGCGACACGCCCTACGGCGAGCGCGAACGCGACTTCCAGGCCTACCGGCGCGGCCGCTATGTCGAGTTCAACCTGGTCTGGGACCGCGGCACCCTGTTCGGCCTGCAGTCGGGCGGGCGCACCGAGAGCATCCTGATGTCGCTGCCGCCGATCGTGAAGTGGCGCTATGACTGGCAGCCCGATCCCGGCACGCCCGAGGCGCGGCTCTACAGCGACTTCCTGCGGCCGCGCGACTGGATCGGCGCGGATTGACCAGTTTGCCGCAGGGCCGCCCCAAGGCAAACGCACCCCCTCGGGGGGGCGACGCCCATGGCGTCTCGGGGGCAACAAAGCGCATTGCCTTGTTCGGCGGCACCTTCGACCCGGTGCACAACGCCCATGTCGCGTTGGCGCGCACGGCGCTCGTCGCATTGCAACTCGACCAGGTGCTGTGGATGCCCGCCGGCCAGCCGTATCAGAAGTCGCGCCAGGTCACGCCCGCGGCGCAGCGCGTGGCGATGACGTCGCTGGCCATCGACGGTGAGCCGCGCTTCGTGCTCGACCGCCGTGAGATCGACCGCGAGGGGCCGAGCTACACCCTGGACAGCGTGCGTGCGCTGCAAGCGGCGCAACCCGAGGCGACGTGGTTCTTGCTCATCGGGCAGGACCAGTACGCCGGCCTGCACACCTGGCGCGACTGGCCCGAACTGCTTGACCGGGTCGTGCTGGCGGTGGCCAACCGGCCCGGGGTGGTGCTGCCGATCCACCCCGAGGTCACGCGCCACCCACACCAGACCGTGCCGCTGCCGATGCTCGACATCTCCTCGACCGACATCCGCGCTCGTGTGGCCGCGCGTCTACCGATCGACAATCTGGTGCCGCCCGCGGTGGCACGGTATATTGACCGACATGCCCTTTACCGGGCGAACTCCGGGAGTTGAATGGACATCCGCAAACTGCAACGCGCCATCGTCGATGGTCTCGAGGACACCAAGGCGCAGGACATCCGTGTCTTCGACACCGAGCACCTCTCGCCCCTGTTCGAGCGCGTGATCGTCGCCTCGGGTGCCAGCCGCCGGCAGACCCGGGCCCTGGCAGCCAGCGTGCGCGACAGCGTCAAGTCCAAGGACATGCATGTACTGCGCACCGAGGGCGAAGACAACGGCGAATGGATCATCGTCGACTGCGGCGCCGCGGTGGCGCACATCATGCAGCCTGGCATCCGCGACTACTACCACCTCGAGGAGATCTGGGGTGACAAGCCGGTCAATCTGAAGCTCGACCGCAAGGTCAAGGGGCTGGTCAAGGCGGCCGAGCCGGCGAGGGCGCCGCGCAAGACCCCGGCGGCGGCGCCGAAGAAGTCCGGCGTCGCGGCGAAGAAGACCGCCGCCGCGAAGGCGCCGGCGAAGAAGACGCCAGCGAAGAAGGTGCCGGCGAAGAAGGCACCGGCCAAGCGCGTCGTCTCGCGCACGGTGGGCGTGAAGAAGGCCGCGGCCAAGGTGGCCCGCAAGGCCGCCGCCCCGGCCAAGAAGACTGCCGCGCCACGCAGCGGCCGATGAAGCTGACGCTGGTCGCCATCGGCCAGCGTCCGCCGGCCTGGGCTTCGGCGGCCTTTGACGAGTTCGCCAAGCGCTTTCCGCCCGAACTCGGTCTCGACCTGAAGGCGCTCAAGGCCGAGCCGCGCACCACGGGCAAGACCACGCAGGCCATGATGGCCGCCGAGGCCGTGCGCATCGAGGCAGCCCTGCCCGCAAAGGCGCGCGCCGCGTCGTGCTCGACGAGCGCGGCGAGCGGCGCAGCACGGCGCAGTTGGCCGAGCGACTGCGCTTCTGGCTCGGCGACGGGCGCGACGTGGCGCTGATCGTCGGTGGCCCCGACGGTCTGGACCCCAGGTTGAAGGCCAGCGCCGACGAGACCCTGCGCCTGTCGGACCTGACGCTGCCGCATGCCTTCGTGCGCGTGCTGCTGGCCGAGGCGCTGTACCGCGCCTGGTCCGTGACGGCGGGCCATCCCTACCACCGGGAATGACGCAGAAGCATTCGTTCCTCTACCTCGCCTCGCAAAGCCCGCGCCGCGCGCAGCTGCTGGGCCAGATCGGCGTGCGCCATGTATTGCTGCTCGCCGACGGCGACGAAGACGCCGAGGCGCTCGAAGCCGAGCGGCGCGGCGAACTGCCCGCGGCCTATGTCGAGCGCGTGACGCGCGCCAAGCTCGCTGCGGCGCGCGCTGCGCCTGCGCGCGCGCGGCTTGCCCGAGGCGCCGATCCTCGCCGCCGACACCACCGTGGCGCTGGGCCGGCGCATCCTGGGCAAGCCGCGCGATGCGGCGGACGCAACCGCGACGCTGTCGGCGTTGTCGGGCCGCACGCACCGCGTGCTGACCGCCGTGGCCGTTGCGACAGGTCGGCGCGACCTGTTTGCGCTCAGCGTGTCGCGCGTGCACTTTGCGGCGCTCAGCGCCACCGACGTCAACGCCTATGTCGCCAGGGGCGAGCCCTTTGGCAAGGCCGGCGCCTATGCGATCCAGGGCGGCGCGGCGGCCTGGATCGAACGCATCGACGGCAGCTACACCGGTATCATGGGCTTGCCATTGCACGAGACCGCACGGATGCTGCGTCAGGCCCAGGTCGTCTTCTGAATCGAGCGTCTGCATGCAAGACATCCTCATCAACTGGACGCCGCAGGAAACCCGTGTCGCCGTGGTCGAGAACGGCGCCGTGCAGGAGTTGCACATCGAACGCGCGCTCGGGCGCGGACGTGGTCGGCAACATCTACCAGGGCAAGGTGGCGCGTGTGCTGCCGGGCATGCAGAGCGCCTTCGTCGACATCGGCCTGGAGCGCGCGGCGTTCCTGCATGTGGCCGACCTGCATGCCGGCTTCGCGCCCCAAGGCATGGCGGCAACGGCGGCAGCGGCAACGCGCCGCCGCCGATCGAGCGCCTGGTGTTCGAGGGCCAGGCGCTGACCGTGCAGGTGGTCAAGGACCCGATCGGCACCAAGGGCGCGCGCCTGTCGACGCAGATCAGCCTGGCCGGTCGCATGCTGGTCCACCTGCCGCAGGACAACCACATCGGCATCTCGCAGAAGATCGGCTCGCCCGACTTGCGCGAGCAGTTGCGTCAGCGCATGGCCGCGCTGGTGGGCAAGCCCGAGGAGGGCGGCGGCGGTGGCTTCATCCTGCGCACCAACGCCGAAGAAGCCAGCGATACCGAACTCGGCGACGACATCGGCTACCTGCGCAAGACCTGGGCGGCGGTGCGCGAGCGCGCCTACGTCTCGCCGCCGGGCACCCTGCTGCACGAGGACCTGTCGCTGGCCGAGCGCGTGCTGCGCGACCTGAGCAATGAGGACACGCAAACGATCCGTGTCGACTCGCGCCAGCAGTTCGAACACCTGATGGAATTTGGCCGCAGCTTCACGCCAGGTTCGGTCGCCAAGCTCGCGCACTACCAGGGCGAGCGGCCGATCTTCGACCTGTGCAACATCGACGAAGAGATCCGCCGCGCGCTGGCGCGCCGCGTCGACCTGAAGAGCGGCGGCTACCTGATCATCGACCAGACCGAGGCGCTGACGACGGTGGATGTGAATACAGGCGGTTTCGTTGGCGCGCGTAGCTTCGACGAAACCATCTTCAAGACCAACCTCGAAGCGGCAGGCGCCATCGCGCGCCAGCTGCGCCTGCGCAACCTGGGCGGCATCATCATCGTCGACTTCATCGACATGACGCGCGACGACCACCAGGAGGCCGTGCTGGCCGAGTTCCGCAAACAGCTCAGCAAGGACCGCACGCGCACCACCGTCAGTGGCTTCACGCAGCTCGGCCTGGTGGAAATGACCCGCAAGCGCACGCGCGAGAGCCTGGCCCACCTGCTGTGCGAGCCCTGTCCGACCTGCGACGGTCGCGGCCAGGTCAAGACCGCGCGCAGCGTCTGCTACGACATCCTGCGCGAAGTGCTGCGCGAGGCGCGCCAGTTCGACCCCAAGGAATTCCGCGTCGTCGCCAGCGCGGCCGTGGTCGAGATGCTGCTCGACGAGGAGAACCAGCACCTGGCCGACCTGTCGGCCTTCATCGGCAAGCCGATCTCGCTCTCGGTGGAGCCCAGCGCCAACCCCGAGCAGTACGACATCGTGCTGCTGTAGGCCGCGCGCCTGGCGGGCCTAGAGGCGCAACGTCATGAAGACGCTGTGCGGGTCTTCGACGTAGTCGGCGAAGGGGCCGCAGCAGCTGAATCCAAACCGCGCATACAAGGCCTGCGCGGGCGCGAAGCTCTCGGTCGAACCCGTCTCCAGACTCAGGCGCTCATAGCCGCGCAACTTCGCAATGTCGATGATGTGCGCCAGGATCGCCCGCGCCGCGCCTTTGCGTCGCTGTGCCGCGGGCGTGCGCATCGACTTCACTTCGCCGTGCTTGGCGTCCAGCTCCTTGAGCGCGCCGCAGCCCAGCAACAGCGATCCGTCCCAGGCGGTCCAGAAGGTGATTTCGGGCTTGCGCAGCTTGGCCAGATCGAGGGCGTGGACGCTGTCGGCCGGCGACAGGGCGCGCATGTGCTGCAAGTGTTCGTTCAGCAGCGCGTGGACGGTGGAACGCGAGAGGTCGTCGACTTCGATCTTCATGGGTAGATGGCTGGTGCCGTCAGCTGGCTCGGTAGCGCCGATCCGTCCGTGGCGCGCGATCGCATGGTCCGGCGGCGTCATCTGGGGTCGCGACCTTCGGCCTGCCAGGGCCAGCGGCCCTCGACTTCAAGGTGCAGCGTCACGCTGAGGAACGTGCGGATCACGATGATCAGGCCGAGGATCGCGACGTTCTCCAAGGTGTCGGCGACCACCACGGTTCGCACGATGTCTCCGGCGATCAGGAACTCCAGGCCCAAGATGATCGAGCGCCCCAATTGTTGGCGGTATGTCTTGTAGGCCACACCCTCGGGCAGCTGGCGGAAGGTGCGCGCGAACACGATCGAGGCAATGCAAGAGCCGACGACGATCACGAGCACGCCCACCGCCTCGATCGCATAGCCGACGATCGAAATGGCCTCAGTGAATTGAATCATGACGCGTGTCCCGAACTCTCAGTGGCGGAATTGAACGACGCCGACGTTGCCTGTCAGCCAAGCGTCAGGCGTGACTTCGGGAAACGGCTGAGGTGTTCATGGACGATCTGCACGGGACCGCACTCGACCACCAGCACGCGTAGAAACCGAGGTTGACATGTGTCGATTGGATGCCAATGTACGCATGGCGTTTCGACTTCTTCTTAGGACCAAGACCAAAGCGGATGATGCGTCGCCTCGGCCACCGACCGGGTCTCGTCGCCAGCCGATTGAAGCACTTCGGCAGCGCCGGCCAAGGCGGTGTTCCCAGCCGGATGCTTCATTTGCGATGAGGTGGCTGCGCTTGGTCGACATGTAGCGATCTCGGTGCCTTGTGGTCCCATGCTTGACGAACGAGGCGCCTTACGGCCGCGGGCTGTGCCGCGCCCAGAGCCACGCGGACGCCGACGATTCTCCCGCCCCACGACAACTTCTCCGTGAAGTCGCTGTACATCGCCAGCGCCAGCTCACGCTGTTGCTCCGGTACGAAGACATGCAGGTGTTCATGCTCGGGTGGAAACGTCACGAAGATCTTGCCCCGGACACGGAATGAACCGAATTGGTGATGCGGCGCCTCCGTGACCTGGGGGAGAGAAAGCGCGAACTTGCGCACTGCAGCGAGCTTCACGTCGAGCGCAATCCAAGGACCAGAGGCGGCGTCAACGCATCAGGGCTTCGACCGTGCTGCGCGCGGTAGCCCATCGTGGGGACCCAATTCACGCGTGGGCACGTCGGTCCACCAGTCCGATGGATCCATGTCTGCGCGACGGGTCGGATTGAGCGGATAGAAGATCCGGCTGCCTGGTTTCGGCGCCTCGCCGCCCACCAGCAACACCGCCTCCTGCTCGTTGTTGTTGATGAAGCAGTGCGAGATGCCCGTGCCCGCCGGAAAGGCTGCGAGATCGCCCGGGCTCATTCGGTGAATGTCGCCGTCGATCCAGGCGTCGACCTCTCCCTCAATGACGTAGACAAACTCTTCCTCGTTCTCTTCGGCGTGTGGCCAGGACGAGCGGCAACCCGGCGGCAGGCGTTGGATGTTGACGCCGATGCGCTGCAGCCCCGCGGCCCTGCCCAAGCGTCGCACGGGGCCCATGGGCTCGCTGCTCTGCGGGTACACATGCGTGTGTTCCGCGACGTCGCCAGTCGAGCGAATGAAGGCGGGGCGCGTGGACATGGTGGTTCCTTGTTTCATGCGGCGCTGTCGGCGCCTGCCTTGCATGGCAGGACATTCAATACCTCGAATACGCTGCAAACGACAAGCATGCTTTCCTCGGGCTCGCGCCCCAGGCGTCGGCACTCGCGTGAAAAGAAGGCCCAATGTGCCCGGCGCCAATACGCCAAGGAACCGTCGCCTTCGCCTTCGATGGCGGCGTACTTGGTGCTGACGTCTCCGTAAGGCACGATTTCAACGCGCGTGATCCTCGTCAGCAAGACCGGTTCGTGCCAGTGGTCCACGACGATCTCGATGTCGCCAGGCCGGGGCAGCGGGGCGCCCTCGGCTTCGTAGGCCATGACCAGCCCGGTCCCCGCCCGCTTCCTGCCACTGCGTATGAGCGCGAGCAGCTCTTCCGACTGGGACTCGCTGTCGCCATAACTGTCGACGCGCACCGGTCCGTGCGGAATCTCGATGCCAAGTGCCTTGACCTTGGCAACCACAGTATCGACCGACGGCAGCGATGGCATGGTGCGGGGTCCGCGGGCAACTGTCCACTTGAGCGACGTGTTTGGCGGCGCCTTGGCTGTTTGGCAATGCGTCATTGACGCAGAAGCTGATACAGAGTCCAGCCCACAACTACGAGAACAACGACGGCGCCCGCCGCATAGCGTGCCCTCGAAGAGGGTGCGCTTGCAGGGCGCAGATCGGAATTGGCAAACAAGTGCTGACACGCCGGACAACGCACCTGGGTTGCCATATCAGGTACCGCCGGCGCTTGGATGAGCGTGGCGACGGTGGCACTGGCCCAACCGGTAGAGGACGAGAACTTTGCGCCACACCGGGGGCAGGTTTGCTTGGTCATCAGAACCTCCATGACAGAAGGAGCGGACCAGGCAATTGTGCTCCTCCATCTCCTGACGTTCCTTCCCACGTCGATGGGCGAACCAGGCGTGACGATTGGGGTTGCGTGCGCGCCGCGCAACCGTGCCGCCAAGTCAGTGGGATGCCCAGTGTCTT
Source organism: uncultured beta proteobacterium (assembly GCA_963740395.1). Taxonomy (GTDB): domain Bacteria; phylum Pseudomonadota; class Gammaproteobacteria; order Burkholderiales; family Burkholderiaceae_C; genus CADEEN01. The sequence goes on along the minus strand of CAVUEP010000020.1, from coordinate 62,973 downwards.
GGACGGGCACGGAATTCCGGCGCGGGCAGGGCCCCGGTCGCAGGCTAGACTGCAGCGTCAGCCGCCGCCACCCAGCGCCCGTCCACCAGCAACTCGTGCGGCCTGAAGCCGGCCTTGTAGGCCATCTTCGGACTTTGCGCGATCCAGTAGCCCAGGTACAGGTGGTCGAGCTGCAGGATGCGGGCCTGCTCGATCTGCCACAGCACGCTGTAGGTGCCGTAGCTGGCCTCGGCCTCGGGCTCGTAGAAGGTGTAGACCGCCGACAGGCCGTCGTTGAGCACGTCGAGGATCGACGACCATCTTCAGCGCCCCGAGCGGGCCTTCGCCTGGCGCGGCGGGCTCGCGGAACTCGACCAGGCGCGAGTTGACGCGGCTTTGCAGCAGGAACTGGGTGTACTGGTCGATGCTGTCCTGGTCCATGCCGCCGCCGCTGTGGCGGCCCGACTGGTAGCGCAGGTAGAGCTGGTAGTGCTCGGGCAGGAAGCCCAGGCGCAGCACGCGCGCCACCAGGTGCTTGTGCGCGGACCAGGCGCGGCGCTGGCTGCGCGAGGGCACGAACTGCGCCACCGGGACGCGCAGCGGCTGGCAGGCGCGGCAGCCGTCGCAATGCGGCCGGTAGGTGAACATGCCGCTGCGCCGGAACCCGGCCCGCACGAGGTCGGAGTACGCGTCGGCGTGGATCAGGTGGCTCGGCGTGGCCACCTGCGAGCGCGCCTGACGCCCCGGCAGGTAGCTGCAGGGGTAGGGCGCCGTCGCATAGAACTGCAGCGACGCGAGGGGGAGTTCCTTGGGCGCGGTCACGCGGGGCCAACCTCGGTTCGGGCGTCGAGCCCAAGCAGGGCCCAATGGGCCGGATCATAGGTCCAGCGCGCGGGCGCCTGGCCCCCCAGGGCGAGGGACAGATGCTGTTCGAAGTCGTCGCGCGAAATCTCGCGTGCGCCCAGCGACGCCAGATGCTGGGTGTTCTGCTGGCAGTCGATCAGCGTGATGCCGTGGGCGCGGCAAAACGCCACCAGGCCGGCCAGGGCGATCTTGGAGGCATCCGTGGCGTGCGAGAACATCGATTCGCCGAAGAACATGCGGCCAATGCCCACGCCATAGAGGCCACCCACGAGCCGACCGTCGACCCAGGTCTCGACACTGTGCACCGCGCCGGCGCGATGCCAAGCGACGTAGGCCTGCTGCAGCACCGGCATGATCCACGTGCCGCGCTGGCCCTCACGCAGGGTGCCGGCGCAGGCGGCGATCACGCGGTCGAAGGCGCTGTCGATGCGCAACTCGCAGCCCGGCGTGCGGGCGAAGCGGGACACGGTCTTGCGCAGCGAGCGGCTGAGCTTGAACTCGGCCACGGGCAGCACCATGCGCGGGTCGGGCGCCCACCACAGCACGGGCTGGCCGTCGCTGTACCAGGGGAAGATGCCGTGGCGGTAGGCCTGCTCCAGGTGCGCCACGTTGATGCGCCCGCCCGCGGCGAGCAACCCGGGCGCGTCGCTGTCGGTGCCCAGCGCCTGCGAGGTGGGCGGAAAAGCTGACGCGTCGTTGTGGAGCCAGTGCAGGTTCGGCGTGGGCATCTCAGGCCGCGCAGGGCCGCGCCCAAGCGGCCTGCTGCGTTCCCCCGGGGGATGCCAGCGCCGCGAGCCCGGGGCTGTCATGTCAGGCCACGCGGCCGAACCACCACAGCGACAGCGTCGCCGCCAGCAACGCGAGCAGTGCGCCCAGCGCCGCGAAGAGCGCGGTGATCTCGGTTTCCTTCTTCTGTGCCGACAGCCGCGAGCCCAGTGACTGATAGACCTTCTTCAGGTCGTTGGCGGTGCCGGCGTAGAAGTACTCGGCGCGGGTGGCCGACGCCACCTGCTTCAGGGTCTCCTCGTCCAGGCGAACGCGCATCGACCAGCCTTCGAAGCCGATCGTGTCGCCGTCCTTGGTGCCCACGCCCACGGTGTAGACCTTGATGCCGCGGTCGGCGGCCATGCGCGCCGCGTCCATCGAATCCGGGCCGGTGGTGCGTTGGCCGTCGGTGAGCAGGATGATGGCCGCCGAGGTGTAACTGCCGGGCTCGACCGGCGTGAACGTGTTGTCCGGCGCTTTCTCGCCCAGGGCCTTGGGCATCAGCCGCTGGCCCGTGATCTGCGACAGGTCGATGCCGGCGTCGGGAAACACCGTGGCCAGGCTCAGGACGATGCCGCTGCCGATGGCGGTGCCACGCTGCAGCTGGAAGCGGTCGATGGCCGCCACGACGTCGTCGCGGCTCAGTGTGGGCGGCTGCACGATCGCGGCGGTGCCGGCGAACGAGACCACGCCCACGCGCACCGAGCGCGGCAGTTCGGACACGAAGGCCTTGGCCGCATTCTGCGAGGCCACCAGGCGATTGGGTTCGACGTCCATGGCGCGCATCGAGCCCGACACGTCCATGGCCAGCACGATCGTCTGCTCGACCAGCGGCAGCGTGATCACGGCGGTGGGCCGCGCAATGGCCAGCAGCAGCGCGACCAGCGCCAGCAGTAGCAGGGCCGGTGGCACATGACGGCGCCAGGCGCGTTGCGCCCCCATGGCTTCCTTGACGATGCCCAGGCTGGCCCAGGTCACGGCCGTCTTCTTGCGCCGGCGCAGCAGCCAGATGTAGGCCAGCACCAGCAATGGCGCCAGCAGCAGCGCCCACAGCGCTTCTTGCCAGAGAAAACTCATGCATGCCTCCGTGCGAGTGGCATCGCGCCAGCACCCAGGCGGGCGCGCTGGCGTCGGGCATCGACAAAACGCAGGATCGAATCGCCCAGCTCGGCCTCGGTGGACAGCTCGAGCGTGTCCACACCGGCGCGCGCCAGCGCGTCGCGCAGCGCCGCTTCGCGCGTCTCGGCGACTTCGGCGAAGCGCTCGCGGAATCCCTGCTGTCCGGTGTCGACAAAGATCTGCTCGCCGGTTTCGCTGTCCTGCAGCAGCACCAGGCCCAGATCGGGCATGGCCATCTCCAGTGGGTCGTACAGGCGCACCGCCACCACGTCGTGGCGCTCGGCCAGCCGCGACAGCGGCGCTTCCCAGCCGTCCTCGCTGATGAAGTCCGAGACCACGAAGACGCAGGCGCGCTGGCGCAACGTGGGCCGCGCGCGCTCGATCAGGTCGGCCAGGCGCGTGGCGCCCGCCGGCAGCGCATGCGGGCGCGTGCGCATGCGCTGCATCAGCTCGAGCACATGGCGGCGCCCGCTGCGGGCCGGCATCACGGTGTCGACGGCATTGCCGTAGAGCACGGCGCCAGCGCGGTTGCCATGGCGCAGCACCAGGCTGGCCATCACGGCGACGAAGGCTTCGGAGACGCTGCGCTTGCGCTGGCGCGAGCCGAAGTCGACCGAGGGGCTGAGGTCGAGCAGGAACCAGGCGCAGAGCTCGCGGTCTTCGATGAACTGGCGCACATGCAGGGCGTTGGTGCGCGCGGTCACGTTCCAGTCGATGTGGCGCACGTCGTCATGCGGCTGGTACTCGCGCAGGTCGGCCAGGTCGACGCCATGGCCGCGGAACAGCGTGCGGTAGTCGCCCTGCAGCGCGCCGTCCAGGCGCTTGAGCACGGTCCACTCCAGCCGCTGCAGCAGCGCCTGCGCGCTCGGCGTGCGCTCGGTGGCCAGCTCAGCCGTTGACTGCGGCGCGTTCATCTTGCGTCGTGGCTTGGACATGGGCCAGGGGCCGCGCCGGAGCGGGCAGGGCCTTGACGATGCGCTCGACCAAGGTGTCGGCCGTGACACCGTCGGCCAGCGCTTCGTAGGTCAGCGAGATGCGGTGCCGCAGCACGTCGCCGGTGAGGTCGAGCAGGTCTTCGGGCAGCACATAGTTGCGCCCGCGCAGGAAGGCCAGCGCGCGCGCGCCTTCGATCAGGCAGATGGTGGCGCGCGGGCTGGCGCCGAAGGCCACGTACTTGGCCAGGTCCTTCAGCCCGACCTTGGCCGGCTCGCGCGTGGCCGCCACCAGCTTGACGGCATACGTGATCAGCGACGGGTCGACATAGGCGTTGCGGCACTCGCGCTGCAGTTGCGCCAGCTGCTCGGTGCGTGGCCACGGCGACCACGTCGATGGCCGCGCCGGTGACGCGCTCGACGATGACGAACTCCTCGTCCTCGGTCGGGTAGCCGACCAGCACCTTCATCATGAAGCGGTCGACCTGCGCCTCGGGCAGCGGGTAGGTGCCTTCGGTCTCGATCGGGTTCTGCGTGGCCATCACGAGGAAGGGCTCGGGCACATGGTGGGTCTGCGCCGGCGATCGTGACCTGGCGCTCCTGCATCACCTCGAGCAGCGCGCTCTGCACCTTGGCCGGCGCGCGGTTGATCTCGTCGGCCAGCAGCAGGTTGGTGAACACCGGGCCGAGCGAGGTGCCGAACTCGCCGGTCTTCTGGTTGTAGATGCGCGTGCCGACCAGGTCGGCGGGCACCAGGTCGGGCGTGAACTGGATGCGCTTGAACTGGCCCGACAGCGTGCGCGCCAGCGTCTTCACCGTCAGCGTCTTGGCCAGCCCCGGCACGCCTTCGACGAGCAGGTGTCCCTGCGCCAGCATGGCCACCAGCACGCGTTCGAGGAAGCTGGTCCTGGCCGACGACGACGCGCTTGACCTCGTAGAGCAGCTGCTCCATCAGCGTGGCGGAGGCTTCGGCGGTGATGCGTTCGGACATGTCGATGGTTCCTCGGTCTGTGCGTGTCGGATCGGGTGGTTCAGAAGGGTGGCATGCCTGCGGCCTGGGCCGCGTTCTCGATCGGCACCGCAAACCCGATGCCGACGAAGAAGCGCTCCTCGGTCGGGTTGTAGATCGCGGTCACGATGCCGACCACTTCGCCGTCGTCGGTCACGAGCGGCCCGCCCGAGTTGCCCGGGTTGGCCGCGGCGTCGAACTGGATCAGGTTGGTCAGGATGCGCTGGCCCTCGGGCGAACGGAATTCGCGCTTCAGGCCCGAGACCACGCCGTGCGACACCGAGGGCCCGATGCCGAACGGGAAGCCGATGGCGGTGACGCGGTCGCCGGGCCTCAGATCGTCGCGTGCTGCGCATCGTCGCCGCTTTCAAGTCGTCGGGGATCTTGCGCGCGCGCAGCACGGCCAGGTCGTGTTCGGGGCGCAGGCGCGACCACGTCGGCATCGGACTCGAGGCCGTCGGCAAAGATGACCTTGATGCGCTTGGCGCCGAAGACCACATGCAGGTTGGTCAGGATCGTGCCGTTGTCCATGATCACGACGCCGGTGCCGACGCCGCGCTCCTCGGATTCGTTGTCGTTGCCGTCACGCTCGACCTTGGGCGGCGCGCCCTTCTTCGCCTCGGGAGCGGGCTTGGCGTCCTTGCCCTTGCCGGCGTCCTTGCCGTCCTTGGCTGTCGCGGGCTTGGACTCGGACACCCCGACCACCTTGACCACCGAGCCGCGCACCGCATCGAAGGCCTTGGCCGCCGGTGACGGCAGGGCCTTGGTGTTCAAGGTGTGCAACACGGCGCGGTCGATGTCGTCCTGCGTCAGTGCGCGCGCGCCTTGCGGGCCCAAGCGCCACATCAACAGCGCCGCCAGTGTGGCGCCGATCAGCGCGGCCACTGTGGCGGTGCGCCACGGGCGTCGACGCGGCGCAGCTGCCGCGTTGACCACGGTCGCCGCGGGCGTTCCCGCCACGGCCGCCGCCGCCTTGGGTGCGGGCGGGCTGCGGCCTGCAGATGCGCTGTAAAGCGGGGTTCGCCTCATGGAGGGCTCCGGCAAGGGCGGTCGAACAGGTCAAAACAGTATCACGCCGCGGCCCTTCGTGCGCGGCATGGGATCATTGACCCGATGTCCTGGATCGACAGCCATTGCCACCTCGACGCGCCTGAGTTCGATGCCGACCGCGACGCGGTGCTGGCACGCGCCCACGCCGCGGGCGTGACGATGCTGGTGCTGCCGGCGGTCTCGGTGGCCTCCTTCGATGCCGTGCGTGGCCTGGCCGTGCGCGACGGCCTGGCCTATGCACTGGGTATCCACCCCCTCTATGTGGATGGTGCCGCCGACTCCGACCTCGAACGCCTGGACGACGCCCTCCAAGCGTGCCGCGACGACCCTCGCCTGGTGGCAGTGGGCGAGATCGGGCTCGATCATTTCGTGCCCGGCCTGGACCGCGACCGGCAGGAGCGCTTCTATGCGGCGCAATTGAAGCTGGCGCGCCAGCATGGCCTGCCCGTGATCCTGCATGTGCGCCGTTCGGCCGACGGCCTGCTCAAGCAGCTGCGCCGCACCGAGGTGGTGGGCGGCATCGCCCACGCATTCAACGGCAGTGACGCCCAGGCCCGGCAGTTCGCCGAGCGCGGCTTCAAGCTCGGCTTTGGCGGCGCGATGACCTTCGAGCGTGCGTTGCAGATCCGCCACCTTGCGGCCACATTGCCGCCCGAGGTGCCGGTGCTCGAAACCGACGCGCCCGATATCCCGCCGCAGTGGCTCTACGTCAAGGCCGACGAGCGTGCGCAGCGGCCTGCCAGCCGCAACGAGCCGGCCGAGCTGCCTCGCATGGCGCAGACGCTGGCCAGCGTTGCGCGGCTGGTCGATCGAACAAACCGCCGCGCGCACGACTGCCAACGTGCTGTCCGCGCTGCCACGCCTGGCCCCCTTGCTGGCGCCGAGCGCGGCGTGAGCGTCGCCCAGGCGCTGCTGCATGGGCTGCCGCCGGTGGCCGATGCGCGGGCGCGCTTGCTGGTGCTGGGCAGTTTCCCCGGCACGGTGTCGCTGCAGGTGCAGCAGTACTACGGTCACGCACGCAACCACTTCTGGCCGATCCTCTCAGCGCTGTGGGCGATCGACCTGGTGGCGTTGGCCTACCCGCAGCGGCTGGCGCAGGCGCAGCATCGCGGCCTGGCGTTGTGGGACGTGTACGCGCACTGCCAGCGCGAAGGCAGCCTGGACAGCGCGATCACCGACGCGCAGCCCAACGACCTGGCGGCGCTGGTGGCGCGCCTGCCGCAGCTGGCGGCCATTGCCCACAACGGTGGCGAGTCGGCGCGCTCGATGCGCGTGACGCGTGCGCTGGGCCTGCCGGTGCACCGGCTGCCGTCGACCAGCCCGGCCAACGCCAGCTGGTCGTTCGAGCGCAAGCTCGCCGCCTGGCGCGAAGTCTTCGGTCAGGCCGGCATCGCGTGACGACGCCCGAGCTGCCCACGGCGACCGTCGCGGAAGGCGACGGCCTGCGCACGCTGCACCTCGGCGACACGCCCTGGGTCCAGGGCGCGATGCTGGTGCGCCAGCCGCGCGTGATCGTGCTCGAGTATGTGCAGCGCATGATGGCCTGGATGCTGTGGCGCGACAGCGTCGACTTGACGACCGGCCATGCGGTGCAACTCGGCCTGGGCGCGGGGTCGATCACGCGCTTTTGCCATCAGGTGCTGCACATGGACCGAGTCACGGCCGTCGAGCTGAACCCGGCCGTCATCGCTGCCTGCCGCCAGGCCTTTCGCCTGCCCGCCGACGGTGCGCGGCTGAGCGTGTGCGAGGCCGACGCGGCGCAATGGGTCGCCGACGCGGCCAACCTGCAGTCGGCGCAGGTGCTCAACGTCGACCTGTACGACCAGGAGGCCGCCGCGCCGGTGCTCGACAGCCAGGCCTTCTATGCCGCCTGCCGCGAGGTGCTGGCCCATGGCGGACTGATGAGCGTCAACCTGTTCGGCCGCGCGGCGAGTTTCGAGCACAGTGCCGCACGCATCGCCGCGGCCTTCGGCCGCGACCAGGTCTGGTGCCTGCGTCCGACGCGCGAAGGCAACACCGTGGTGGTGGCCGCGCGCGGCGTGGCCGTGCCCGGGCGCGAGGTGCTGGCCGCGCGGGCCGCTACCATCGAGCGTCTGTACGGCCTGCCCGCGCGCAAGTGGTTGCGCATGGTCAGGCCCTTGCCAGAGTTCCTGCAGACCGGCGCGAGCCCCTGAGCACGCCGGCCGCCTTCCCTCTCTATCGAAACCACTGCAGTGCGCCGCATGGAGACCGCCCGATGAGCTCGACGCCCACCCTGTCCAAAGGCCGCCTCGACTGGCGCCCCCTGCTGCAATGGCTGCGCCAAGACGGGTTGATCGACGACGACGAAGCCAATCTCATCGGCGCGCGTTTCAGTGCCGGGGCGTCGAGCCAGCACCCGCTGATCCGTCTGGGTGGCGCCAACCTCACCGATGCGCGCAATGGCAAGTCGCTGGACACCGAGGCGCTCACCGAGTGGCTCGCCGGTCGCCTGAACATGCCCTACCTGCGCATCGACCCGCTCAAGGTCGACGTGGCGCGCGTGGCCGACGTGATGTCGATCCACTACGCCGAGATGCGCCGCGCGCTGCCGGTGGCGGTGGGCCTGACCGACGTGACCGTGGCCACGTGCGAGCCGCTGGATGTCGAGTGGGTGGCCGAGATCGAAGCCCACACCAAGAAGCGCCTGCGCCTGGTGCTGGCGCATCCGCTCGAGGTGCAGCGCTACACGACCGAGTTCTACACCCTGGCGCGCTCGGTGCGCGCCGCGGCCAAGCGCGGCGAGACCACCGCGCTGGCCAGCTTCGAGCAGCTGGTCGAGATGGGCAAGAGCAACAAGCAGCTCGACGCCAACGACCAGGGCGTCGTGCAGGTGGTCGACTGGTTGTGGCAGTACGCCTTCGATCAGCGCGCTTCGGACATCCACCTCGAGCCGCGGCGCGAGATGGGCGTGATCCGCTTTCGCATCGACGGCGTGCTGCACACCGTCTATCAGGTGCCGATCACGGTGATGAACGCGATGGTCGCGCGCATCAAGCTGCTGGGGCGCATGGACGTGGTCGAGAAGCGCCGGCCCCTGGACGGTCGCATCAAGACCGTGCGTCCGGCCAACGCCGATGGCAGCCCCGGCGGAGAGGTCGAGATGCGCCTGGCCACGCTGCCTACCGCGTTCGGCGAAAAGATGGTGATGCGCATCTTCGATCCCGACACCGTGGTCAAGGGCGTCGAGGCCCTCGGTTTCGGCGCGCGCGACGCCGAGCGCTGGGCCGAACTCACCGCGCGCCCGCACGGCATCATCCTCGTGACCGGGCCCACCGGCAGCGGCAAGACGACCACCCTCTACGCCACCTTGAAGCGCCTGGCCACGGAAGAGGTGAATGTCTGCACCGTCGAGGACCCGATCGAGATGATCGAGACCTCGTTCAACCAGACCCAGGTGCATGCCGCGATCGACCTCGGCTTCGCCGAAGGCCTGCGCGCGCTGATGCGGCAGGACCCCGACATCATCATGGTGGGCGAGATCCGTGACCTGGCCACCGCCGAGATGGCGATCCAGGCGGCGCTCACCGGCCACCTGGTGTTCAGCACCCTGCACACCAACGATGCGGCGGCCGCGATCACGCGCCTGGCCGATCTGGGCGTGCCGCCGTACCTGATCTCGGCCACCGTGATCGGTGTCCTGGCGCAGCGCCTGGCGCGCACGCTGTGCGCCGCCTGCAAGGCGCGCGATGAAAGCGCCGCTGCTGCGACGCTCGACGCGGCCATCGCGCCATGGAAGCTCAAGGGCGCGCCGCGCGTGTACAAGCCCGTCGGTTGCCTCGAGTGCCGCATGACCGGTTACCGTGGCCGGGCCGGCCTGTACGAGATGATGACGATGACCGAGGCCGCGCGTGCGCACATCCATCCCGTGATGGACGAGGACGGGTTGCGCCGACAGGCGGTCGCCGACGGCATGTACCCCTTGCGCGCATCGGGCGCGATGAAGGTGGCCGAGGGCGTGACCACGCTCGAGGAGGTGTTGCGCACCACGCCCGCATGGCAGTTCAAGCCGCAGTGAGGCGGCGCGAGGTTTACGTGGAAACCACAGCGCGTGGCACGTCGGCAACTGCCTAGAATGCGCCGACGCGGCCAGCGCCGGGGAGCCATCACGATATGAAGATCAAGAGCGAACGTGACTTCTGGGCCGGCATGATGTTCCTCGTCGTCGGCATCGCCTTCGCCTGGGGTGCCGCGGCCAACTACAACTTCGGCAGCTCGGCGCGGCCGGGTCCGGCCTACTTCCCGTTCGGCCTGGGCGTGCTGCTGGCGCTGCTCGGCGCGATCGAGTTGTTCAAGGCGCTCACGATCGAGAGCGAAGGCGGCGACCCGATCGGCGCGATCGCGTGGAAACCGCTGCTCGTGATCGTCGGTGCCGTGGCTGTCTTTGGCTGGACATTGCCGCACCTGGGCATGTTCATCGCGTTGCCGCTGCTCGTGATCGTCTCTGCCGTGGCCGGCGACGAGTTCCACTGGAAGGACGCCGTGATCAATGCCACCGTGCTGACCATCGGCAGCTGGTTCATCTTCATCTACGGGTTGAAGCTGGTGATCCCGCTGTATCCGTCGGTCCTGGGACTCTGAGGCCGGCTCCATGGAACTGCTCAACAACCTCTCGCTCGGCTTCAGCGTCGCCTTCACCTGGGTCAACCTGGCGTACGCCTTCGGCGGTGCGCTGCTCGGCACCCTGATCGGCGTGCTGCCGGGCCTGGGGCCGGTGGCCACGATCGCGATGCTGCTGCCCAGCATCTACGCCCTGGACGCCACGCCGGCGTTGATCATGCTGGCCGGCATCTACTACGGCGCGCAGTACGGCGGCTCGACCACGGCGATCCTGATCAACGTCCCCGGCGAGTCGAGCTCGGTCGTCACGGCCATCGACGGCTATGCGATGGCGCGCAAGGGCCGCGCCGGGCCGGCGCTGGCCGCAGCCGGGCTGGGCTCGTTCTTCGCCGGCTGCGTCGGCACCATCATCATCGCGGCGTTCGCGCCGCCCTTGACCGAGGTCGCCTTCAAGTTCGGCCCGGCCGAGTACTTCTCGCTGATGGTGCTGGGCCTGATCGGTGCCGTGGTGCTGGCCTCGGGCTCGCTGCTCAAGGCCATCGCCATGATCCTGCTCGGCCTCTTGCTCGGCCAGATCAACACCGACGTGATCTCGGGCGTGCCGCGCTTTTCCTTCGACATTCCCGAACTCACCGACGGCATCGGCTTCGTCGCCATCGCCATGGGTGTGTTCGGCTTCGGCGAGATCATCGCCAACCTGGGCAAGCCGGCCGAGCACCGCGAGGTCTTCACCAAGGACGTCAAGGGCCTGTGGCCGACCAAGCAGGACTTCAAGGACGCCTTCCCCGCCGTGCTGCGCGGCACCGCGCTGGGCTCGATGCTCGGCGTGCTGCCCGGTGGCGGCGCGCTGCTGTCGGCCTTTGCCGCCTACACGCTGGAGAAGAAGATGCGCGGGCGCCCCGGCGAAGTGCCGTTCGGCCAGGGCAACATCCGCGGCGTGGCCGGGCCCGAATCGGCCAACAACGCCGGCGCGCAGACCTCCTTCATCCCGATGCTGACCCTGGGCATCCCGCCCAACGCCGTGATGGCGCTGATGGTCGGCGCGATGACGATCAAGGGCATCCAGCCCGGGCCGCAGGTGATGACGAGCAACCCGGACCTGTTCTGGGGCCTGATCGCGTCGATGTGGGTCGGCAACGCGATGCTGATCATCCTGAACCTGCCGCTGATCGGCATCTGGATCAAGCTGCTGACGGTGCCTTACCGCTTCCTGTTCCCGGCCATCATGTCGTTCTGCTGCATCGGCCTGTACACGCTGAACAACAACGCCTTCGATGTCTACATGGGCGCGGGCTTCGCGGTTGTCGGCTACGTCTTCTACAAGCTGAGCTGCGAACCGGCACCCCTGCTGCTGGGCTTCATCCTCGGCCCGATGATGGAAGAGAACCTGCGGCGTGCGCTGCTGCTGTCGCGCGGCGACTGGACCACCTTTGCCACGCGACCGCTGTCGGCCGGCCTGTTGATTGCCGCGGTGCTGATGATCGTCGTGGTGATGCTGCCGACGATCCGCAAGAAGCGCGAAGAAGCGTTCCACGAGGAACTGTGAGTTGCATGTGGCCGCACCGACCCGCACGCAAGTCGCGATCGTCGGTGCCGGCCCGGCGGGCCTGCTGCTGGGTGCGCTGCTGCACAAGGCCGGCATCGACAACGTGATCCTGGAGCGGCAGAGCGCCGACTATGTGCTCGGGCGCATCCGCGCCGGCGTACTCGAGCAGACCATGATGGATCTGCTCGACCAAGCCGGCGTGGCCTCGCGCATGCATGCCGAGGGCCTGCCGCACCGCGGATTCGAGCTCTGCTTCGGTGGTGCGCGGCATCGCATCGACCTGCACGGCCTGACCGGGGGCAAGCAGGTCATGGTCTACGGCCAGACCGAAGTCACGCGCGACCTGATGGACGCGCGCGCTGCGGCGGGGCTGGCGACCGTCTATGAAGCGCACGAGGTGGCGCCGCACGACGTCGATGGCGAGCGCCCGTCGATCACGTACAGCCACGCCGGCCAGCCGCACGAACTGCGCTGCGACTTCATTGCCGGCTGCGACGGCTACCACGGCGTGTGCCGCGCCAGCCTGCCGCCGCAGGCGCTGTCGATCTTCGAGAAGGTGTATCCCTTCGGTTGGCTCGGCCTGCTGGCCGACACGCCGCCGGTGTCGCATGAACTGATCTACTCCAACCACGAACGCGGCTTCGCGTTGTGCTCGATGCGCTCGCCCACGCGCACCCGCTACTACGTGCAGTGCTCGCTGCACGACAAGGTCGAGCAGTGGAGCGACGCCATGTTCTGGGACGAGTTGCGCCGGCGCCTGGACCCGGCGGCGGCGCAGTCGATGGTGACGGGCCCCTCGATCGAGAAGAGCATCGCGCCGCTGCGCAGCTTCGTGGCCGAGCCGATGCGCTTTGGCCGCCTGTTCCTGGCCGGCGACGCCGCGCACATCGTGCCGCCCACGGGCGCCAAGGGCCTGAACCTGGCCGCCTCGGACGTCGGCTTCCTGTCGCGTGCGCTGATCGAGTTCTACGCCGAGAAGAGCGAGGCCGGCATCGACGCCTACAGCAGCCGCTGCCTGGCGCGGGTCTGGAAGGCCGAGCGCTTTTCCTGGTGGTTCACCTCGCTGACGCACAAGTTTCCCGATGGCGGGGCCATCGGCCAGCGGCTGCAGCGCGCGGAACTTGATTACCTGGTGAGTTCGCACGCCGCGTCCACGGTGCTGGCCGAGAACTACGTCGGCTTGCCGTTGCCCGTCTGACCCGTGCCGCGCCGCAATCGCGGCGCATGGGAGGGGAGAGCAGTCGACTTCGGGTATTCCCTCTCGCGACGGCCCGGCGCGCACATTAACGTATACGGTAATGAATGCGGAAGCGCGTCCCTTGTCACGGCTCGAACTCGGCGACGTACCGGCCGGCAGCGGGCTGGTACGGCCCGAATGCGTGCTCGCCACGCGCTCGGGCGACGTCTTCACGGCGGACTGGCGCGGTGGCGTGGCGCATCTTGCACGCCGATGGCCGCCAAGCGCTGTATCGCGGGTCCGGACCCGACGGCCTCGAGCTCAAGCCCAACGGCATTGCACTGCAGCGCGACGGCTCGTTCCTGGTCACGCATCTGGGTGCCAGGCGAAGGTGGTGTATTCCACCTCACCCGCAGCGGCGAGGTCAGGCCGTGGTTGCTTGGCGTCGACGGCATCGATCTGCCGCCGACGAACTTCGTGCTGTTGGATGCGGCGGGCGGCGCCTGGGTCACGGTCAGCACGCGGCAGCAGCCGCGCGCGCTGGGCTACCGCCGCAGCTGCAATGACGGCTTCATCGTGCGCGTGGACGCGCGCGGTGCGCGCATCGCCGCCGATGGCCTGGGCTACACCAACGAAGTGGCCGTGCACCCGAGCGGCGAGTGGCTCTACGTCAACGAGACATTTGCGCCGCCGGCTGTCGCGCTTCCCGCTGCACGCCGACGGCTCGCTCGGTGCCAAGCAGGTCGTGACCGAGTTCGGCCCGGGCAGCTTTCCCGACGGCCTGGCCTTCGACGAAGAGGGCCACGCCTGGGTCGTCAGCATCGTCAGCAACCGCCTGATCCGCGTCGCGCCCGACGGCAGCCAGACGCGTCTGGCTCGAGGACGCCGAGCCCGAGCACCTGGCCTGGGTCGAAGCGGCCTTTGAAGCCGACGAGATGGGCCGCCCGCACCTGGACGGCGTTCGCAGCCGGCGCTTGCGCAACATTTCGAGCATCGCCTTCATCGGCGTGGGCCGTCGTACGGCGTTGCTCGGGTGCCTGCTCGGCGATCGCCTGGAGAGCGTGCGTCTGCCGGTGCCCGGGGTGGCGCCGGTCCACTGGAACTATTGATGCCGACCCAGGCCGTCACCCTTGGCGCATCGCTGGTCGATGCGGCCTACGCGCAGATCCGCCAGCGCATCCTCGACAACGTCTGGCCGCCGGGTCACCGCGCGTTGGAGCAGGAGGTCGCACTGGCCCTGGGCATGAGCCGTACGCCGGTGCGAGAGGCGCTGATGCGGCTGCGCAACGAAGGCCTGGTCGAGGTGATTCCGCGCCATGGCATGCGCGTCTTGCCGGTGTCACCGTCAGACATGCGCGAGATCTACGAAATCCTCACCGCGCTCGAGTGCATGGCCGCCGAGTTGCTGGCGCGTCGACGGCCGAGCGACGCCGAATTGAAGCCGCTGGTCGACGCGACCAAGGCGATGGACAAGGCGCTCAAGACGCAGGACCTCGACGCCTGGGCCGCGGCCGACGAGCGCTTCCACGCCCACTTCATCGAACTGGCCGGCAACCGCCAGCTGCAGGCCACGGTGCTCAACTACTGGGACCGCGCCCACCGCGCGCGCATGTTCTCGCTGCGCCTGCGGCCCAAGCCGGCCGACTCGACCCGGGAACACAGGCAGATGGTCGAGCGCCTGCGCGCCGGCGACGCCGCAGGGGGCGGCCAAGGTCACGCGCGCGCACCGCGAGCGTGCCAACCGTGAGCTGGTTGCGATCTTCGAGCACTACAGGCTGGCCCAGATGTGACAGGAGCGACGCGCCCATGACCCAGAGTACGTATTCCATTGCAGTGCTGCCCGGTGACGGCATCGGCCGCGAAGTGATGGCCGCGTCGCTGCACGTGCTGCATGCCATCGAGCCGCAAGCTGGGACGCCGCTTCGTCACCGTGCAGCACCCGGCTGGCGCGCAGCACTATCTCGACAGTGGCGACGCCTTGCCGGATTCGACGCTCGACGCCTGCCGCGCCGCCGACGCGATCCTGTTCGGCGCCATGGGCCTGCCCCATGTGCGCGGCGCCGACGGCACCGAGATCATTCCGCAACTCGACATCCGCTTCGCCCTCGACCTCTACGCCGGCGTGCGCCCGATCCGCACCTGGCCGGGCCTGCCGGTGCCGCTGTCGAACCCGCGCGCCGCCGAGATCGACCTGGTGCTGGTGCGCGAGAGCACCGAGGGCCTGTTCCATGCCCGCGGCCGCGGCGCGCATCGAGGACGACGCGGCCTACGACACGATGAAGATCACGCGCGCGGGCACCGCCCGCGTCTGCGACTTCGCCTTCGAGCTGGCGCGTCAGCGCAAGGCGCAGGGCCGGCGCGGCCACGTCACCAACGTCGACAAGGCCAACGTGTTCGTGTCGATGGCGTTCTGGCGCCGGATCTTCGACGAGCGCGCGGCACGCTTCCCCGACATCAGCACCGAGCACGCCTACGTCGACGCCATGGCGCTGAACCTGGTGATGAAGCCCTGGACCTACGACGTGCTGGTCACCGAGAACATGTTCGGCGACATCCTGTCGGACCTGATCGCCGCGCTCGTCGGCGGCATGGGCATGGCGCCGTCGGCCGACATCGGCGACCACCACGCCCTGTTCCAGCCCGCGCACGGCACCGCGCCCGACATCGCCGGCCAGGGCATCGCCAACCCGACGCGCGATGATCCTGTCGGCGGCGATGATGCTCGACTGGCTGGCGCAGCGCCACGGCGACGCGGCGCTGGCCGACGGCGCGCGCGCCATCGAGGCGGCGTTGCAGCAGCGCCTTCGCCAGCGGCGCGCGTGCGGCCGCGCGAATTCGGCGGCCGCAGCGGCACGGCCGAGATCGCGCGTGCCGTGCATCGAGCGGCTCGCGTGACCGACCGCATCGCGATGGTCGGCGCGGGCTACTTCGCCCAGTTCCAGCTCGAGGGCTGGCGCGACGCGGGCGCGCCGGTGGTCGGCGCTGTGCGACCTCGACCTGGCGCGCGCGCAGGCGCTGGCGCGAGCGCTTCGGCGTGCCGCGGTGCTTCGCCGACGCCGCCGCCGATGTTCGACGCGCGAGCGGCCGACGCTGGTCGACGTCGTGCTGCCGCCGGCGGCGCAGGCGGCGGTGGTGCGCGCGGCGCTCGAGCGCGGCATTGCCGACCATCTGCCAGAAGCCGTTCGGCGCCGACCTGGCGCAGGCGCAGGCGCTGACCGCGCTGGCCGACGCGCAACGCACGCCGCTGGTGGTGCACGAGAACTTCCGCTTCACTGCCCTGGTTTCGCGAGTGCCGCCGGCTGATCGACGCCGGCCACTTCGGGCGCCTGCATGGCATCACGTTCCGGCTGCGCCCGGGCGACGGCCAGGGCCCGCGGCGCCTACCTCGACCGCCAGCCCTATTTCCAGACCATGCCGCAGCTGCTGGTGCGCGAGACCGCGGTGCATTTCATCGACACCTTCCGCTACCTGCTGGGCGAGGTGCGGGCCGTGACGGCGCGGCTGCGGCGCCTGAACCCGGCGATCGCAGGCGAGGACGCCGGCCTGCTGATCTTCGAGTTCGACGACGACGCCACGGGCCTCTTCGACGGCAACCGCCTCAACGACCATGTCGCGCAGAACCCGCGCCGCACGATGGGCGAGATGTGGCTCGAGGGCGAGCGCGGCGTGCTGCGCCTGGACGGCGACGCGCGGCTGTGGTGGAAGCCGCATCACGGCCCCGAGCAGCGGCATCTGTACGACCGCGGCAATGGAGCGGCCTTCAGCGGGGCCTGCACCGCGCTGCAGTCCCATGTGCTGGCCCACCTGCGCCACGGCGCGCCGCTCGAGAACAGCGCGCGCGACTACCTGGCCAATCTGCAGGTGCAGGCGGCGGTCTACCACTCGCATGCCAGCGGCCGGAGGGTCGAGATGGCCGATTTCTCGCCCAGCCACCCAGCCCCCAGGAAACATCGATGAAACCCAACCTGCAAGCCCTGGTCGTCGAGTTCCGCATCAAGCCCGAGCATGTGCAAGCGTTTGCGCACGCGATCGAAGCCAACGCGCGCGCCTCGCGCGAGACCGAGCCCGGCTGCCGCCAGTTCGATGTCTGTCGCGACCCGGCCGACCCGCAGCTGTTCTTTCTCTACGAGCTCTACGACGACGAGGCGGCCATTCCAGGCCCACCTGCGCACGCCGCATTTCCTGGCGATGGACGCGCAGACGGCGGGCTGGGTGCAGAGCAAGAAGGTGATGCGCTACCACCGAACCTCGCCCTAGCGGTTGGCGCTGAGGGGCGCAGTGCCACCCCGCGCTACAGTGCCACGGCACCCGCCCCGCCGAGACACCCCCTGATGCCCCCGTTCAACCCGCTGCGCCAGATGGCTTCCGCGGCAGCGCTCGCGCCCCTGCACGATCGCACCTTCCGCATGCTCTGGCTGGCCTGGCTGGCGGCCAACCTGACGATGTGGATGAACGACGTCGCGGCCGCCTGGCTGATGACGTCGCTGACCACCAGCCCGGTGATGGTGGCCCTGGTGCAGACCGCCTCGACCCTGCCGGTGTTCCTGCTCGGCCTGCCCAGCGGCGCCATGGCCGACATCGTCGACCGCCGCCGCTACTTCGCGCTCACGCAGCTGTGGGTGGCCATCACGGCGCTGGTGCTGGCCACGCTGGCGCTGCTCGACGGCCTGACCGCGCCGCTGCTGCTGGCGCTGACCTTCGTCAACGGCATCGGCCTGGCGATGCGCTGGCCGGTGTTCGCGGCCATCGTGCCCGACGTCGTGCCGCGCGCGCAGCTCGGCCAGGCGCTGGCGTTGAACGGCATCGCGATGAACCTGTCGCGCATCATCGGCCCGGTGCTGGCCGGTGCGCTGCTGGCCACGTTCAGCAGCGCGGCGGTGTTCGTGGTCAACGCGGTGCTGGCGGGCGTGGCCTTCGCGCTGATCCTGCGCTGGCGCAACCAGCCCAAGACCAGCGTGCTGCCGGGCGAGCGTTTCCTGGGCGCCATGCGCGTGGGCCTGAACTACGCGCGCCAGTCGCCGCGGCTGAAGGTCGTGCTGCTGCGCGTATTCCTGTTCTTCCTGCAGGCCTCGGCGCTGGTCGCGCTGTTGCCGCTGGTGGCGCTGCGCCTGCACGGTGGCGGTCCGGGCACGTTCACCGTGATGCTGGCCTGCCTGGGCGTCGGCGCGATCTTCGCCGCGCTGCGTTTCCCGCATTGGCGCGCGCGCTACACGCGCGACCAGTTCGTGCTGGTGGGCACGCTGGTGCAGGCGGCGTTTTCGGCGCTGATCGTCTACGTGCCCGAGTTGTGGGTGGCCTTGCCGGCGATGGTCGTCGTCGGCATGGCCTGGATCTCGGTGGCCAACTCGATGTCGATCGCAGCGCAGATGGCGCTGCCCGACTGGGTCCGCGCCCGCGGCATGGCGAACTTCCAGGTCGCGCTGATGGGCGGTTCGGCAGCCGGCTCGCTGCTCTGGGGCCAGGTCGCGAGCGTGTGGGGCGTGGCGGCGTCGGTGGCCGCGGCGGCGGCGCTGGGCGCCGTGGTCGCGGTGGCTCTGCGCAAGCTCAGCATCGAGGGCGATGCCGACCTCGACTTCAGTCCGGCGTCGGTCGTGCACACCGCCGAGGCACCGGTCGACGTCGCCCCTGACGACGGCCCGGTCATGATCACCATCGAGTACCTGATCGACCCCGCGCGCGCGGACGAGTTCACCACCGTCATGCAGCGCACCCGTCGCGCCCGGCTGCGCCAGGGCGCCTTGTCATGGGCCCTGTTCCGCGACGCGGGCCAACCGGGCCGCGTGATCGAGTACTTCGTCGACGAGAACTGGGTCGAGCACCAGCGCCGGCTGGAACGCTTCTCGGCCTTCGACGCCGGGCTGCGCGAGGAGCGCCTGGCCTTCCACCTCGGGCCCGCGTTGCCGCAAGTCAAGCGCTACATCGCGCAGTCGATGGAGATGCCGTTCGGCGCCGCGCGCTGAGCAACGTCAAAGCGGGGCGGCGATACTGGCGGCTCCGTCCACGCGACACGCCTCGATTGCCCCATGTCTGATCAGAAATTCGATTGGGACGCCGGCTACCCCAGCCGCCGCTCCCCCGTCTTCGCCCGCAACATCGTCTCCACCTCGCACCCGCTGGCGGCGCAGGCTGGCCTGCGCATGCTGGCCGCGGGCGGCAATGCCGTCGACGCGGCGATCGCGACGGCGGCCTGCATGACCATCGTCGAACCCTGCAGCAACGGGCTGGGTTCGGACGCCTTCTGCATCCTGTGGGACGGCAAGAAGCTGCACGGCCTGAATGCCTCGGGCCCGGCGCCCGCGGCCTGGAACGCGTGAGTATTTCGTTCGCAAGCACGGACAGGACGCCAAGACACCGCCCGCGCGCGGCTGGGACGCGGTGACGGTTCCCGGCGCGGTGGCGGCTTGGGTGGCGCTGAGCGAGCGCTTCGGCAAGCTGCCGTTCGCCGACCTGATGGCGCCCGCGGCCGAGATCGCCGAGCGCGGCTATGCCGTGCCCGTGATCGTGCAGCAGAAATGGACGCTGGCCTCGAAGGTCGCCGAGCTGACTGCCGGGCCGGGTTTTGCCGACACCTTCCTGCCGCGCGGGCGCGTGCCCGCGGTGGGCGAACGCTTCACGATGCCGCACGCCGCGCGCGCGCTGAAACTCATTGGTGCCAGCAAGGGCGAAGCCTTCTACCGCGGCGAGATCGCGCAGGCCATCGCCGCCTGGGCGCAGCAGCATGGCGGCGCCATGACCGCCGCCGACCTCGCGGCCTACCAGCCCGAGTGGGTCACGCCGCTGGCGCAGGACTACCGCGGCCACACCCTGCACGAGATCCCGCCCAACGGGCAGGGCATCGCGGCGCAGATGGCGCTGGGCATGCTGCAGCACTTCGACCTCGGCTCGATGCCCGTCGACGGCCCGGCCTGCCAGCACCTGCAGATCGAGGCCATGAAGCTGGCCTTTGCCGATGTCTACCGCTTCGTCGCCGACCCGCGCCACATGGAAGGCGCGCCGTCGCAGCTGCTCGACGCGCAGTACCTGGCGTCGCGCGCCAAGCTGATCGACCCGGCGCGGGCGCAGGTCTTCGGCCCGGGCTACGGCATCAAGGGCGGCACCATCTACCTCAGCACCGCCGACGCGAGCGGCATGATGGTCAGCTTCATCCAGAGCAACTACATGGGCTTCGGCTCGGGCGTGGTCGAGCCCGAGCTTCGGCATCAGCCTGCAGAACCGCGGCCACGGCTTCTCGCTCGACGCCAAGAGCCCGAACTGCGTGGCGCCGGGCAAGCGGCCGTTCCACACCATCATCCCGGGCTTCCTGAGCCAGGACGGCCAGCCGGTGATGAGCTTCGGCGTGATGGGCGGCAACATCCAGCCGCAGGGCCATATCCAGACCCTCGTGCGCATGCTCGACCACGGCCAGAACCCGCAGGCCGCCTGCGACGCGCCGCGCTGGCGCTTCAACCAGGGGCTGGAGATCAACGTCGAGCGGCACATGCCGGCGGCCACGCGCGAGGCCCTGGTGGCGCTGGGCCACCAGAATAGTCGGCCTGGAAGACAGCTACATGGACTTCGGCGCCGGCCAGTTCATCTGGCGCCTGGGCGACCCCGCGGTCGAGGGCTACGTGGCGGCCAGCGACCCGCGACGCGACGGCGCGGCGGTGGGTTTCTGAGACAGCGCGCGGGCTCGCGGTCTTGAGCGACGCACCCGCCGCACGCGTCTGGCCCGGCTTGACGCTGGCCACGCTGGGCGCGATCGCGTTCTCGGGCAAGGCCATCCTGGCCAAGCTGATGTACCTGCACGGTGTCGACGCGGTGCAGGTGCTGTTCTGGCGCATGCTGCTGGCGCTGCCGCTGTTCCTGGCCCTGGCCTGGTGGGCCGGGCGGGGAAAAAGCGCGTTCACGGCGCACGACTGGCGCGTCATCGTCGGCCTGGGCTTTTGCGGCTACTACCTGGCCAGCATGCTCGACTTCATGGGCCTGCAGTACATCAGCGCCAGCCTGGAGCGGCTGATCCTGTACCTCAACCCGACGCTGGTGCTGCTGCTGTCGGTGCTGCTGTTCAAGCTGCATCTGAGCGCGCGCCAGTTGGCGGCGATGGCCGTCAGCTACGCCGGCGTGCTGCTGGTCTTCGGCAAGGAAGTGCATGTCGAGGGCACCGACACCGCGCTCGGGGCCGCCCTGGTGTTCGGCAGCGCCGCGAGCTACGCGATCTACCTCGTGGCCAGCGGCCATGTCGTCAAGCGCCTGGGCGCTTTGCGCCTGACCGGCGCGGCCACCAGCGTGGCCTGCCTGTTCTGCATCGCGCAGCTGTTCGTGCTGCGGCCGCCCAGCGGCCGTGTCGGTGCCCGAGGCCGTGCTCTGGCTGTCGCTGCTGAATGCCACGCTGTGCACCTTCGCGCCGGTGCTGATGGTGATGATGGCGGTCGAGCGCATCGGCCCGACGCTGGCCGCACAGGCCAGCATGGTCGGCCCGATGAGCACGGTGCTGCTCGGGGTATGGTTGCTCGGTGAAAGCTTCACCGGCTGGCTGGTGGCCGGTACAGCGCTGGTGCTGACCGGTGTGTGGTTGTTGACTCGTTGGAGGACATGAATCATGGACATGGGAATCGCAGGCAAATGGGCGCTGGTGTGCGCCGCGAGCAAGGGGCTTGGGCAAGGGCTGCGCCACCGCACTGGTGCGCGAGGGCGTGAACGTCGTCATCACCGCGCGCGGCGCCGAGGCGCTCGAAGCGACGGCCAAGGAGTTGCGGGCGCTGAACAAGGCCGTCGAGGTGCGCACCGTGGCGGGTGACATCACCACCGAGGCCGGCCGCGCCGCGGCGCTGGCCGCGGCGCCGCAGATCGACATCCTGGTCAACAACGCCGGCGGCCCGCCGCCCGGCGACTTCCGCGACTGGGATCGCGACGCCTGGATCAAGGCCGTCGACGCCAACATGCTGACGCCCATCGCGTTGATGAAGGCCACCGTGGACGCCATGGCCGAGCGCGGCTTCGGCCGTGTCGTCAACATCACCTCGGGCGCGGTCAAGGCGCCGATCGACACGCTGGGCCTGTCCAACGGCGCGCGCTCGGGCCTGACCGGCTTCGTCGCCGGCCTGTCGCGCCAGAGCAAGCTGGCCAGCCGCAACGTGACCATCAACAACCTGCTGCCGGGCTTCTTCGACACCGACCGCATCCGCACCACGATGGCCGCCGCTGCGGCCAAGACCGGCAAGCCCGTCGACGAATTGCTCGATGCCCGGCGCGCCGGCATCCCGGCGCGGCGCCTGGGCACGTCCGATGAATTCGGTGCGGCCTGCGCCTTCCTGTGCAGCGTGCACGGCAGCTACATCACCGGGCAGAACTGGCTGCTCGACGGCGGCGGGTATCCGGGGACGTTCTAGTCTGGCGACCTCGAAGTTCCAGACCTTGTCGGCGGCGGCAAGGTCCGCTTCACCCGGGGCCGACTTCACACTGCCGGCCATGAGCCGCCGCTGGCCGCGGGCAGCTTCAGGGCGTCTGATCTGACCGTCCTCGCGTCGTAGGCGACCAGGAGGAAGTCACCAAAGGGTAGGCATCCGGCCTCAGGGCAGGCCGAGTTCGCGCACCGTCGCGACGATGCGGTCGCGCCCTTCGACGAACTTCGGATCGGCGTTCGTCACGTTCCAGAGGGTGGCGGCGCGGGCGCTGTCGAAGCCCGGGTTGCGCCGCTTGAACTCGTCGACGACCTGCCGCGCCTCGTCGCGCCGCCCGTCTTGGGCCAGCGCGGCGGCGAGCAGCAACGGGTAGAACACCAACTTCGTGTTGGCCGTCGCCGGCACCCGCGCGCGCTTGGCAGCGGCGGCGTAGTTCCCGCGCATGAACTCGTTCATGCCGGCCAGCCCTTGCCAGATCGGCGTGCGCGACTCCTGCGGGCTGATGTGGATCGCCCGGTCGCACGCCAGGATCGCCTCGTCGAAACGGCCCAGCCGCAGCATCGACGAGCAGCGGTGGTGATACGAGGTCGGGTCGTTCGGAAAGTGGCGAACCAGTTCCTCGCCGACCGCGAGCTGCCCGGCCCAGTCGGCGCGGCTCAGGCGAATGCTCGCACGCGAGACCAGCGTCAGGTGCGCCGTCGGGTCGATCGCCTCGAGCCGGGCCAGCGCCTCCTGCGAACGACGCATCGACCCCTCCTGGTCGGTCGTGTAGCTGAAGCTGACGTTCATGCTGTTCGTCAGACTGACCCCGGCCAGCGCGCGCAGCGACTTCGGGTCGCGCGCCAGCGACTGCTCGAACAGCAGCCGCGCCTGCTCGAAGCTCTCCGGGCCCACGCTCTTCAGGAAGACCGACCAGCCGCGCATCGCCAAGTCATCGGCGCTGGCCTGCGCCGGGTCGAGCCGCTGGCCGTTGCGCGTGACGGCGTCGCCGAGTTCGATATTCAGTGCTTTCGCGATGCCGCCGGCGATGTCGCCCACCGAGCCGGGCAGCTCGCCGCGGTCGACATCGAAGGGCCGCGCCCACAGCACCTGGCCGGTCGTGGCGTCGACCAGCTCGACAGCGATACGCACGCGCTCGCCGTCGCGGCGCACCCGGCCCGTCAGCACATGTGCCACGCCCAGCTCGCGCCCGACCGCGCGCGGGTCCGCGCCCTTGCCCTTGTAGGCCTGCATCGTGCCACGGCCAATCACCTGCAGCCCCGAGCGCCAGCGCGCGACCATCGTGTTCAGGTCGCCCGTGATCGCATCGACGAACCAGGCGTCGGCGGCGGCCGGGTCGTCGGACTCGAAGGGCAGGATCGCGAGCGAGCGCGGCGGTGGTGGCGTGTCGCGCGGGAGCAGCGTAGCGGCGAGCACGACGAGCAGCGCTGCGGATGCGGCAGCCACCACCGCCCAGGCGCGTGGGCGGCGTGCCCTTGCGGGCGCGGCCGGGGCAGGAAGATGCGGCGGGGCGGAGGGTGGGACAGCCGGCGGCGCCGCGACCGCCGCCGCGGCCATCTCGCCCGCCGGCACCAGGCTCAGCAGGTAGCCACGCCGCGGCACGGTGCGCAACAGGTCGTGGCCTGCGGCGCCGAGCAGACGGCGGATGTCGCCGATCGCCTGCACCAGCGAATCCTCGGTAACGATCACGTCGCCCCAGACGCGACGCAACAGTTCGTCCTTGCCGACCACCTGCCCGGCGCGTTCGCCGAGCACCAGCAGCACACGCAGCGCCTGCGCACGCAGGTCGGCCGGGCGGCCGTGGGCGTCGAGCAGTTCGCCTCGCGCCAGGTCGAGCACGAAGCCGACCAACGCCAAGCGTTGGGCGGCGGCGAGGCCAGGGTCAGGTTCGCGTTGCATGGCGGCGCGTCCATCTCGACTTTACGCCTCCCGGATCGCCGATGTTTCGGCGCGATTTCGGCCTTCGTTCGGGACTTTGCTCGCGTTGCCGCCGATGCTTGCCATAACGGCAGCCGATGGGCGGCCGCCGTATCCGAGCGAGTAAAAACGCCATGTCCACTCGATTGATCCTGAGCCTGGCCCTTGCCACCGCCGCCGCGGCGGCGCAGGCACAGGCGCCGGCAATGCAGCGCTACCTGATCGAGCGCGAGATCCCCGGCGCCAGCAAGATGACGGCAGAAGAGCTGCGCGGCGGCGCCGCCAAGTCGAACGCGGTGCTGCGCGAACTCGGCCCCGACATCCAGTGGGTGCAGAGCTACGTCGCCGGCGACAAGGTGTACTGCATCTACCAGGCACCGAGCGAGGCGCTGATCCGCGAGCACGCGGCGAAGTCGGGTTTCCCGGCGAACCGCATCACGCCGATCGCCACGGTCATCGACCCGACGACGGCGAACCGGGGGCGGTGACCATGAAGCGCCGAACTGCTCTGTTTGCCGCCACGCTCCTGGCCGGGGTGCCGGCCCTGGCGCAGGGCGCGCCCGACGAGGCCGCGCTGCGCAAGGCGATGGCCGCCTATGAACGTGCCTGGAAGCAGCGTGACGTCGAGGCATGGAAGGGCCTGGTCACGGCCGACCTGCTGTACGAGGAGACGTTCACCTCCGCGCTGGCCGAGAGCCGCCGGATCAACTCGCGTGAACGAGCGCAGCCGGTGTTCGAGACCTCGGCGCGTGACTTCTCGTTCAAGTGGGAGCCGTTGCGCATCGTGATGAAGCCGGACGGCAGCGCCACGGCCGTGATGCGCATCGTGCAGACCGCAAACAACGCCACTTTCGAAACGAACCCGGCGGTCGCGCGGTGGCGTGTCGACGACGGGCGCTGGAAGCTTTACCACTACGTGACCCACAAGCCGCACGCGCGCGAGATTGTCAGTGCCGAGGGGCTCATGAAGTAGCGTCGCACGTCATCAGGGCGGCCTGGCGCGGGGCTGCAACGACTGGGTCACGGCCGACCGCTGGGGTTGCCCGCGTGGGAGGTCGCACGCCGGATCGTCGCCGTCGGTGCGACCGCCGCCGACGCTGCGGGGCTGCGCACAGCCATGCAGCGCAAGGAACTCGGCGGCACGATGGGCCACGTGCTCGCCGATCCGGCGCTCACCTGCGCGGCGCTCGAGGCGGTGCGCCGCCACCTGGTTGACGTGCGCGACGGCGCGGTGCCCGAACAGCTGGCCTTCGACGCACCCGGCGCGACGCGCGAGCTGCAACTGCGCAACGAACGCTCGTCGCGCGACGCGCCGGGTGCTGCGCCGAGTGCCACGGGCGCTGTGGAGCTGCAACTGGCGCCCACAACCGGCCTTGAACCCCGCCCGCGCCGGACCACGCTGCGGATCGGCGGCTGACAAGTGTTCCGGCCGGCGCGATCATGCGAGCATGGCCCGCATGCCCTCGACCGTTTCATCGCAGCCCAGTCCCCGGCTGAGCCTCGCGCGCATTCACATCCTCTTCTCGGCCAGCCCGCGGTGAAACGCGGTGCGCACGGGGCGTGCGCTGGATGACATCCGAGCTGGGGCTCCACGCATGCACTACCCCGAGCGGCGCTGCAGGCGCTCATCCGCTTGGATGCTTGCACCAACGACCTGTACCCGATGACTGCTTTGTCGGGGTCCAAACCAGAAGAACTACTTCTGGAATGGGTCGGGAACGGCTGTTCTACGTAACACCCTAGAGCAGACATCGGCACATCCGTGTTCGCCCGTGCAAAGCTGCGTCCGCAGCCAGCGGCTCGACGCGCCAGTCGCATTGAATGCTGCATGCGCCTTCCAGTGTCGCGTGCACGGCAGCTACAAGTCGGGGCAGAACTGGCTGCTGGATGGCGGCGGCTACCCAGGGAATCTCTAGCCCGTGTTGGACGCGCGACGCGTCAGCAGCATGCGCGCAACGCCGAACGCGATCAGCAGGCCCAGCACCACGGCCACGATGCCCAGCACCTGCAGCGCGGTGGGCACCTCGCCGAGCACCGGGATCGCCAGCAGCGAGGCCGCGCCCGGCACCATCGCGCCGAAGAAGGCCGCGCGCGCCGAGCCGAGCAGGGCCACGGCGCGGCTGAAGGCCAGCACCGCCACCAGCCCAGCGCCCGAGCCCCTGCGCCAGCACCTGCAGGGTCAGCATGCCCGCGCCGGCGTTGGCCAGGCGGCCGAGGTCGGCCGTGGCCAGGAAGGGCGGCGCGAAGAGCAGGAACGACAGCACCACGACCACGCCGGTCACGCGCAGCGGGTCGACCTGCCAGCGCCGCGACAGCGCGCCGAACAGGCCCCAGCAGCAGCCGGCGGTGGCGAACAGCAGGTCGCCCACCAGGGTCAGGCCGCCTTCGCCGCTGCAGCAGGCTGTCGCCGCCCATGAAGGCCAGGCCCAGCACCACGAAGGCGGCGCCGACCGCGCTCTCGCGCGTCCAGCTCTGGTGCGCCAGCCAAGCCGACAGGCCCAGCCCGGCGAGCATCTGGCAGGCCGGGGCGATCACGGCGCCATGGGCCAGCGGTGCGAGCGAAAAACCGGTCATGAACAGCAGGCTGAAGCCGGGCCCGGCCAGCACCGTCAACACCAGCCCGCGCCGCCAGCCGATGCCGCCCAGGTCGCGCCAGCCCCAGCGCCACAGCAGCGGCGCCATCAGCAGCGCGCCGGGCGCGAAGCGCAGCAGCGTCAGGTCGCCCGGGCTCAGGCCGGCCTTGACCGCCAGCCGCGCCAGCACCGTGTAGCTGGCCCAGATGACCGCGGCCAGCAGGCCCCACGCCAGCCCGACCCGCAATTCTTGCGCGGCGGGGTCGGGGGGCAGGTGTGGCATGCGCTAGCCTAGCAGCCTGGTGGTTGGCGGCGGGCAGCGCGAAGGCGCCCTGGTCACGTACGCGCATTCAGGGCGCCTTGCAGGAGCGATGTGGCATTCAACGAATTCTTCGCTCGACGCTGGCGCGGCGAGATCGCGTTGCGCACGCTGTTCTGGCGCGACATGGTCGTGGTCGGCAGTGCGATCAACCTGCTCGCGAGCTTCTTGGCGCTGATGCTGGCCGCGCAGGGCGTGGCGCTGGGCACTAGCCGTGGCCATGCACTTTGCGCCGTGCCGTACAACCTCTTCCTGTTCGCGTCGATCGACCGGTCGCCGCAGCGCACCGCGACGACGACATTCCTGGCCGGCGTCTGGCTGGTTGTTGCGACGCTGGTCTGAGGTTCACGCTGGGCGCTTGCGCAGCACCGGCACCATGCGCTTGGCCGTGGCGTTCGTTGTTGAACGCGACGGGCGGGGCCACCGAACCGAGCCACTCGACGATCTCGAAGGCGCCGCTGGCGCGCACCAAGGCGTCGAACTCGGTGGCCGTGAAGCGGCGCTCGCGCGCCTGCTCGACCAACTGCCCGCTGCCGTCCGGGCCCGACCAGTCCATCGTCACCGTGACGTCTTCAACTTGCGTGATCGGGTCGAAGGGGTCGCCCTCGGCGCCCCAGCGCATGTCCACGCGCAGGCCGTCGGCCTCGGACGTCCATGTCGTTTTCACGGAACTGCCAAGACCGAAGGCATCGCGTGGGTGCGGCATTTCCACCACGTACAGGCCGCCATCGGCCAAGTGGCCGGCCACGCAGCGCAGATTCCTCAGTACCGCATCGTTGTCGAGCAGGTAGCTCGACGAACTCAGCAGCAGCGCGGCCAGGTCGAAGCGCTGCGGAATCTCAAAGTCGCTCATGTCGGCACATACGGCCGTCAGCGCGACGCCATCGTGCCCGGCACGCGCCAGGGCGTAGTCGCACATCGAGGGCAAGGCGTCCAGCGCGGTGGCCAGGGCGCCGCGGCGGGCGAATTCGCGCGCATGCCGCGCCGGGCCCGCGGCCAGTTCCAGCACGGCGGCCACGCGCCGCCCGCTGTGCCTGGCCACGAGCGCACTCAGCGTGTCGCACTCGGCGGCAATGTCGCGAAAGCCGAAGGCCACGTCGTAGCAGCGGGCCTGGTCGTAAATGCGGTGGTGGTTGGCGTCCATCGAAGCACCGACGGCAACGTGACAAGAGCCGCAGCATGGCGCGGCGCGGCCGACTTCGCAATGGCACGCGTGGCCGCGCGCACCGGGATCGGCTTGCAAGGGTGGGTTGCACTGGCGCGTTGACGCTTCTCAAGCGCTTGTGTGGCGGCCGATGCGAGGCTCATGCATGGCTCGCGTTTTTCCGCACTCGGTCGGGAGCGATCGGTGAATTCGACGGTGGTCGTCATCGTGGGCGGCGTGCTGTTGGCCGCTGCCTTGACGATCGGCTGGCGCTTCCAGGACGACCTGGCGCGCGCGCGCGCCCGTGCCGCCCAGGGCAGCACGATGGTGCCCACGCGCTGCGGTCCGATCGAAGTGCAGCAGGCCGGCAGCGGCGTGCCGCTGTTGATGGTCCATGGCAGCGGCGGCGGGCACGATCAGGGCATGGCCTACGCTGCCGCAATGGCGCCGCAGGGCATCCGCGTGATCGCGATGTCGCGCTTTGGCTACCTGCGCACGCCGATGCCGGCCGACGGCTCGGCGGCGGCGCAGGCCGACGCGCATGTGTGCCTGCTCGACGCGCTGGGCATCGAGCGGGCGGGGGTGCTGGGGGTGTCGGCGGGTGCGCTGTCGGCGCTGCAGTTGGCGATCCGCCATCCCGAGCGGGTCAACGCGCTGGTGCTGGTGGTGCCGGTGGCGTACAAGCCGGCCACGCAGGCGGATTCGGCGCCGCCGCTGGCGCCCTGGGCCCAGGGGCTGCTGGAGCGGCTGGTGGGCTCGGACTTCCTGTTCTGGGCCGCGCTGCAGGTGGCGCGCGACCGCGTGATCGACTTCGTGTTGGCCACCCCGCCCGAGCTGGTGGCGGCCGCGAGCGCGCAGGAGCAGGCGAGAGTGCAGGCGATGGCCGAGGCCATCCTGCCCATTTCTGATCGCGCGCAGGGCCTGCGTGCCGACACGTCGCCGAGCAAGAGCGGCGCACGCTACGCGCTGGAGTCGATCCGCGCCCCGACGCTCGTGATCAGCGCGCGCGACGATGGCTACGGCACCCATGCGGCGGCGCAGTACACCGCCGGCCAGATTGCGGGCGCCAAGTTCGTCGGCTTCGGCACCGGCGGCCATCTGTTGGTCGGGCATGATGACGAAGTGCGGGCGCAGACCGTGCAATGGCTGCTGGCCGCGGCACGGCCTTGATCTACCGCAATTGATGCATGGCAAGGCGCGCATGCCTGCCGCTGGCCACAATGAACTGGCAGACACGGGCCACGGGAGACACGATGACGATGCTTAACCATTCGATGACGCGTTCACGCGCACGCTTCGCGACGCTGGGTGGCGGCCTGATCGCGGCGGCCCTGGGCCTGGGCGGCTGCGCGGTCGAGGTGCAGAACCGGCAGCCGGCGCAGGAAATGGCGCAGGCGGCCAAACCGCCGGGCTCGGTCTACACCGGCTGGCGCGTGTTCCAGGACCGTTGTGCGGGATGCCATGGGCCGGCCGCGACCGGCACGGCGGGCGCACCCGACCTGTTGCCGCGCGTACGCGACATGCCCTCGCGCCGATTCGTCGGCCTGGTGCTCGACCGCTACGACCTGAACCTCGTGCCGGGCCAGGGCCGGGGCGCGGGAGCAACGCGCGACGCTGTCGTCGACGACATCATGCAACGCAAACAGGGCCTGCTCACGATGCCCGCCTGGCAGGGCGAGCCGCGCGTGAGCGCGCATATCGTCGACCTCTACGCCTACCTGTCGGCGCGCGCCCAGGGCACGCAGGGCACGGGGCGGCCAACGCCGTAGCGGCGCCGGACGAGGAGTGCGTCGCGGCGTGCTGCCATTGGTGCGTGCCGCGAACGTGGGGTGGCCGCTTGCGCTCATGTCCCCCGACGACGGCCTGAAGGCCGCCGTCTCCTCCTTTACTTCGCTACAGCGACCACCCCACGCCCGCGGCAGGCAGCGTGTGTAGTGTTCGCCGGGGGAGAGCTGACGCTGCAGCCGGATCAGGCCGCTGGCGTGCCCTGCGCAACGAAGTAAAGGAGGAGGCTCGGCCGCAGGCCAGAGCCGGGGGACATGAGCGGAGCAGGGCGCGGCGGCGGCCTGATCCCGCGCCGATGCAAGCGCGCATCGGCAAGCACGCATAGGCAGGCGCCGCCGCAATCGCCCGCAAGGGGCGAATCGCAGCCTACCGCCCCCGCAGATGCGCCGGCGCCTCCAGCCGCTTGGCCAGCAGCGACAGCGTCAAGGTCAGCACCAGGTACATCGCCGAGATCAGCAGGTAGGGCTCCCAGTAGCGCGAGTAGGCCCCGGCCACGGTGCGCGCGGCCAGCGCCAGTTCGGCCAGTCCGATCGCCGACACCAGCGACGAATCCTTGATCAGCGTGACGCCTTCGTTGACAAAGGCCGGCATCATGCGCCGGAAGGCTTGCGGCAGCACCACGTAGCGCATCGACTGCACATGCGTCAGCCCCACGCTGTAGGCGGCCTGGGTCTGGCCGCGGTGGATGCTCTGGATGCCGGCGCGAAAGATCTCGCTGATGTAGGCCCCGGCGTTGAGCGTCAGGGCCAACGAGCCGGAGAAGAAGGCGCCATGGTCCTGGCGGAAAGCACGTGCCGCGTCGCCGCTCATCAGCAGGCCGCCGTCGGGGTGGATCAGCGCCGGCATCAGCGCAAAGTGCACCAGCAGGATCTGCACGAACAGCGGCGTGCCGCGGAAGAACGTGACGTAGGCCAGCGTGACGCCGCGCAGCAGCTTGAGGCCCCAGGCCAGGATCGGCGAGCCCGGCGTCGGCGCGTCGGCCGAACTGCTGACCAGGCCGAGCAGCGACGCCGAGCACGAGGCCGGCGCCGATCGCCACCAGCGTGAGCTGGACCGTCATCCACAGGCCGCTGACGAACAGCGGCCCGTAACCGGCGAGGATCTCCCAGCGAAGATCCATCGCCGTGGCTCCTTACTTGGAGGCTGCCGGCGCGGGGGCTGCGGCGGCTGCGGGCGGGGCGCCGAAGTACTTGGCGTAGATCGTGGCGTAGCTGCCGTCGGCCTTGATGCCGGCCAGGCCGCTGTTGAGCTTGCCGAGCAGTTCGGCATTGCCCTTCTTGACCGCGAAGCCGTACTGCTCGGGCTGCGAAGGCCTTGTCGCTGACGGTCTTGAACTTGGCGCCGGCGTTGTTGGTCACGTAGTTGATGACCACGCCGTTGTCGGCGACGACGGCATCGACGCCGCCGGCTTCGAGTTCCTTCAAGGCCAGCGGCGTGGACTCGAAGCGCTTGACCGAGGTGCTGGTCTTGCCCAGCAACTTCGTCACGGCTTCGTCGCCGGTGGTGCCGGTCTGCACGCCGACCTTGCGCTTCTTCAGGTCGTTGAAGCTGGCTATTTTGCTGTCGGCCTTGACGGCGATCAGCTGCACCGCGTCGAAGTAGGGGTCGGTGAAGTCCATCGTCTGCTTGCGCTCGTCCGTGATCGTCACCGACGAGGCGATCATGTCGCGGTCGCCCTGCGCCAACGCGTTGAAGATGCCTTCCCAGGGCGTGTTGACGAATTTCACTTCGATGCCGGCCTTCTTGGCCACGGCATTCACGATATCGATCGTCAGGCCGACGATCTCGCCCTTCTCGTTCTGCAGTTCGAAGGGGGCGTAGGCAGCATCGGTGCCGACCACGTAGACCTTGGCCGGCGCGGGTGCGGGCGCGGCGGCCGGCGCGGCGGCGGCAGGGGTCGGTGCGGGCGGCGGTTCCTTCTTGCCGCAGGCGGCGAGCAGCAGGCCGGCAGTGAACAGGCCGGCGGTTTGCAGGAACTGGCGGGTGGTGAGGCGCATGGGGTGACCTTCTTGGGGTTGTGCGAAAGCGCGCAGTTTAATCGCCGGCACGCTCATGTCGGCCGGCCCGGCCGCGTCAGGCGCCAGACCATGAAGCCCAGCCCGGCCACACCCGCGAGCAGCACCGCCCACAGCAGCCAGGGGCGCAGCGCGGCAAGCCGGGTCTGGCGCTCGGCAGCGCGCGCCACCGCCGCCACCTCGCTCCAGTCGCCCAGCGCGGCGCGGCCGAAGCGCGCCCGCTCGTCTTCGAGCGCGGGCACCAGCGTGGCCACCGGCAGGGCCGAGGCACTGGCGTTGGGGGCCCCGGCCCACAACGCATAGGGTGCCTGGCCCTGGGCCGCGAACACGATGCGGGCCAGCTGCGCCTGCACGACCAGCTTCGTCTGGCTGGCGTCGAGCGCGGCGGCGCGCTTGTCGGGCACGATGCGCAGGAAGCGCGTCTGGGTGCGGATCTTCAGCGGTGGCGAGTGGCTGACCTCGCTGCCGCGCTCGAGGCGGTAGAACACGCTGGCGCCGAGCTCACGCCAGGGCGCGTCGACCTGGTTGCGGCCCTGCAGCCGCACCGGGGCGACGCGGGTGCCGGGGGCCAGCTGCAGGTCGACCTGCACCAGCGGCAGCGTGCCGCCGAGGTCGTAGTGCAGCGCGCGCGCATCGTCGTCGGTGCTGACCTTGCCTGCGGGCACCGGCGTGGTCGAGAGCACCAATTCGGTCGCAGCATCGAGCACCCGGCTGCCCTGGGTGGCGGCGATGACGTGCGCACCGGTGAGGTTCGGCGCGGCGGCGACGTCAGTCCACACCAGGCGCACGAATCGGCCGGCACGCGCAGGCAGCACG
The DNA here is from genome assembly GCA_963740395.1 of uncultured beta proteobacterium. GTDB lineage: Bacteria > Pseudomonadota > Gammaproteobacteria > Burkholderiales > Burkholderiaceae_C > CADEEN01. Next base: position 30,005 of record CAVUEP010000020.1, on the reverse strand, counting down.
ACGCTGGGCTGCGTCAGCGGCCCGGCGGCCGAGCCCAGAGCCATCAACTGGCCCGCGCCGCCGTGGCGCCAGCTGCGCAGGTCGTCGCTGGTCTCGAAAGTGAAGGTGGCGCTGAACTCGGTCGGGCCCGACCATTGCATGCGCAGCGACTGCGGCGGCGGGTCGTTGGGCGCGCGCTCACCCAGGTCGATCAGCCAGCCGCCCGACTGTGCATTGGCGCTTTCGGCGCCGCTGCCGACGCGTTTGACGCTGATGCGCTCGCCCTGCACAGTGACCTCGACCGGCGAGGCCCAGGCGCCGCCGGCCGCCGGCTTGGCCGGCAGGGCGTACAACATGGCGTCGCGCTGTTGCTCGATGCGTTGCGACTCGTCGGCGCGCGGCATCAGCAGCGCAAACGGCACGCGCTCGCCTGCGGCGTCGACGACGCGCAGGTCGTTCAGGCCCGCGCTGAGGCTGCGCGCATAGGCGCTGGCGGGCAGCGGCAGCTGCACGAAGGCGGCGGGTTGCTCGACCGTGATCGGTGCCTGGAAGCGATAGGCCGCCTCGTCGGCCAACACCGGTGACGCGAGGGCGATGGCCGCACCACACAGGGCGATGGCGGCGTGGCGTTCAAGTGCGTGCATGACGTTCCCCGTCGGCCGGCAGCGGCGCGACATAGCCGATGACCAGCATCAGCACGCCGACGCCGATGAAGGAGACGATGCGCGTCACGGTGCCGGTGCCCGACAGGTCCACCAGCAGCAGCTTGAGCACCACGGCGGCCAGCAGCGCGGCGCCGACCATCCAGGGCAGGCGCAGCGCGCGCCGCGCCGACAGCCACATCAGCACCAGGGCGGTTGCGGCCCACAGCAGCGTGATGCCGGTCTGCACCGCCAGCGAATGGACCCAGGCGTCGAAGCGGAACGGTACACCGCCGTAATGGTGGAAGCCGCGCACCAGGATGGCGTTGAGCCAGACGAAGGCCGCGATCGCCAGCGCGGCATTCGGCAGCGCCGGCGCGCGCGCCAGTTCGGGCCGCGCGGCCTCGCTGCCGCGCCACAGCCACACCGCCAGCAGCGCCACGCCGACGCCGACGTCCAGCGGGTTGACCAGCGGCAGGTGCGGCAGCGGTTGCGCGGAGCCGTTGGACGCGATATTGGCCAGCAGCGTCCACAGCAGCAGGCCCGCGGCGAGGATGAGTGAGGCGATCCACTGGTAGGCGCCGGGCGCCGCACGCAGCGGCCAGCGCTGCGCACTCGCCGGCCGCGGCAGCCACAGCAGCAGGGCGGCAGGCACGACCAGCCAGCCCAGCCAGGCCCAGGCGCTCGCGGCGTCGCCCCAATCGGCCGTGATCGCGCGGCCCTGCAGCGCCCCCAGCGTGGCCAGCACCAGGACGCCGAAGGCATGCACCAAGTCGCGCGGCACGGTCGGCCAGCGCGGCGCCAGCCGCCACAGCACCATCGCGTGCGCCAGCAAGGCCAGCGGCCAGGCCCACCAGCCACCATCCTGCAGCGGTCGCTCCCACGCCATCGCAATGACCATTGCGCCAAGCATGTGCAGCGGCGCGTGCGCCATCACCGGCACGCCGATGCGTGGCCACGTGCAGCTTGGCAGACAGCCCGGTGTAGAGCAGGGCGACGCTGCTGAAGCAGGCCAGCCAGGCCGCGAATTGCAAGCGCCCTTCGACGAAGGTGTCGATCTGCAGGGCCGCCGCGCTGAGCAGCCACAGCGTGCCCCAGCCGATCAGCAGCGGCTCGGCCAGCGCTTCGCGGCGCGCCGGCTTGGCGTCCGGGCCGGCCGCCGCGGCATGGCGCTGGACGAACAGCGCGGCGGCCAGCGACGCCGCCGCGGCCATCAGGCCGTTGAAGAAATAGGCGTTGAAGAAGGCGTCCGGTGTGCCATGGCGGTCGAGCGCGAACAGCATCGCCAGGCCGGCCAGCACCAGCAGGGCATAGCCGAAGGCGCGCGCCAGCGCGCGCGACTGGCGAAAGCCCAGCCAGACCAGGCCCGCGCCCTCGAGCGCCCAGGCGCCGGCGGTGCTGCGGGCGTCCAGCGCAAACGGGATCACGAGGGTGAGGAACACGGTGCCGATGGCCAGGCTGGCTTCGAAGGCGGTGGCCAGGCGCGGGCGCGAACGCATCCAGGTGGCAATGGCGACGTAGAAGCCCGCCAGCACGAGCGCCGAAATGGCGGTGCCGTACTCGGTGTGGCGGACCAGGCCGTGCTGCAGTGCGAAGGTGATGGTCGGCAGGCCGAACAGCAGGCTGCCTTGGAGCCAGGCGTCGGACCGGTGTGTCTCGGTTTCGTTTCGAGGCTGGCGCGCCGGCATCAGCATGATGGCTGCGAAGAGCAGGAAGAAGGCGATCAGGAACAGCTGGCTGCTGGCGTAATCCTCGGGGCGGTACTTGAGCACGCCCCAGGCGGTGCCGACGATGAAGGTGCCGAGAAAGCCGATCAGGTTCAGCGAGCGCCAGGTGCGGTGCCAGGCCACCGCGGCGATGCCCAGGTCGAGCACCAGGTAGTAGCTGAACAGGGCGACATGGTTGCCGCTGCCGGTCGAGATCAGCAGCGGCGCAGCGAAGCCGCCCAGCGCGCCAATGACCGCCAACGGGCGCGAGTCCTGCAGCACGGCCAACGCGGCCGACAGCGCGGCCACGGCGACCATCAGCGCGAACACCGGCGCCACGGCCAGCACGCCGTAGAAGCGGAAGGCGACGAACAACGTCAGGTAGAGCACCGCCACCGCGCCGCCCTGCAGCACCTGGGCGTAGCCCGGGCGGCTGGCGCGAAGGCGCCAGCCAAGCACGAGCAGGGCCACGGCCACGGCGGCAATGCCGGCCAGCCGCATCTCGATGGGCACCTGCACATGCTCGCTGGCGTACTTGGCCAGGAACGCCAGACCGATGAACAGGATGCCGACACCGGCCTTGACGATGGTGTTGCCGCCGAACAGCCAGGCCTTGATCGGCGCCAGGGCGTCGGGGCGCGCCGCAGGCGGCGGGCGCGGTGGCCGTGGCGACGCTGCGGCTAGCGGCGTGGCAGCGACCGCCACGGTGGGGCGGGACGCGAGCGCGGCCGGTGCGACGCCATCGGTCGTTGCGCTGGCCTCAACGGAGGGCGTTCGCGTCGCCGCAACGGCGGTTTGCGAGGGCGCCATCTCGGATGGCGGCGCCGGCGCGGGCGCATCCGCGCCCGCTGCCAACTGCGCCTGCAGGGCCTTCAAGGACTGCTGCAGCGCGGTGATCGCGTTCTGCTGCTGGCGTGACTGCCACAGCAGCCAGGCGATCAAGGCGCCGACCAGGACACCGAAGTCACCGCGCCAGAACACCGCAATCAGGACGGCGGCAATGACGATAAGGACGAGCTGCATCCGACCCTCCAGTGCGTTCGCCCTCGTGACGGGGCATCGGCAATCGACTTTATCAGCCGGCCGGCGACGAAGGGGGTCCGATCAAGGACGGCGTGCCATGGCCGCCGGCAGCTTGCGCCAGGGCAGGTCGGCGGGGTCGGCGGCCATCGGGCCGGGCGCCTTGGCCACCAGGATGTGCGACGCGATCGGCGCGAACGCAGCGCGAAAGTGCACCGAACTCTTGTTGACCAGCAGCTTCATGCGCGTCGGCTCGACACCGAGGAAGCGGACCATGTCCAGGTCGAGAAGCTGGGCCTTGGCGCTGACCAGCAAGACGTGGATGCCGTCGATCTCGACACAGGCGCTGGGCCCGAACTTCATCGTCGCGCCCGCCGTCATCGGGCCGTGCAGCGGCAGCACGCCGTCGCTGACGGCTTGCACCGTGACCTCGGCGAGCAGCGGCGGGTCGGTGAGCGCGCCGGTCCAGGTCGGCACGGCCTTGCCCAGCGACAGCGTCAACCGGGTGCCGACGCCGGCCGCGCAGGCCGCGGCGGCCGAGGTCGGGTCGTACAGCAGGCCGATCGCCACCTTGCCGCCCAGCCGTTCGCCCGCGCGCGCGTTCACGAGTGCGTGCAGCATGCCGGTGGTGTTGGAGTCGCCGCCGGCGCCCGGATTGTCCTGCGTGTCGGCGATCACGACCGGCGCGTCGGCGCCCGCGGCCAGGCCAATCGCGCGCTCGACCGCCTCGGCCGGCGCCAGCAGTTCGAAGGCCCAGTCGGCGCGGCGGTGCACCACCACTTCGTCATGCAGTTCCCGCACAGCGCGCTGGACCGATTGCGCATCCTCGCCGTAGCCGAACAGCACCGGGCCGCATTCGGCGAAGTCGGCGGCAGAGAAACCCATCGCAAAGCTGAGCTCGACGGCAAGCTCGCGCTCCAGCGCTTCGAGCTGGGTGATGATCGAGGCGGCCGGTTCCATCATCGTGCACTGTGCGTTCAGCGGCAGCAGGAAGGGCACGCGCTGCACCTGCCGGCGGCGCGCGCCCGGGCGCGACAGGCGCGCGGCCAGCATGCGCGCGGCGCGGGCGCCGGTCTCGCGCATGTCCACATGCGGGTAGGTGCGGAACGCCGTCATCGCGGTGGACAGAGTCAGCATGCGCGCGGTGACGTTGGCATGCAGGTCCAGGCTGGTGACGAGCGGCATCTCGGGGCCGACGACCGCACGCACACGCGCCATCAGCTCGCCTTCGGCATCGTCGGCGTGCTCGGCCACACCCGCGCCGTGCAGGTCGAGATAGATCGCCTCGAAACCGCCTCGGCGCAGGTCTTCGACGATCTCGGCGCTGATGCGCTCGAAAGCCTGCTCGGTGACGCGATTGGAGGGCATGGCGCCGGCCCACACCGAGGGCACCAGTGTCCAGCCCTGTTCGCGCGCCACCTGCGCAAAGCCGCCGATCGGCTGGCTGGTGGCCTGCATCTGTTCGAGCATCGCGCCGCCACGGGCATAGGCCGGGTAGCCGGCGCCGGCCTCGAAGGCGGCCCAATCGGCCGGCGAGGGCGCGAAGGTGTTGGTCTCGTGGTGGAACCCGGCGACGAAGACATTCATGAAAGATCTTCCAGTTCAATGTCGGTGAAGCCGGCCTGCGCGCGTGCGGCCAGGTTGAACGGCGGCCGCGGTCGCGGCGCGCCATGGCGCTCGGCCAGCGATCGCGTAGTGTGCCAGCGGGTCCAGGCCCTCGCGCTCGCACAGCCAGCGGTACCAGCGGTTGCCGATCGCCACATGGCCGATCTCGTCGCGCAGGATCACGTCCAGGATCTCGACCGCGCGCGCGTCACCGGCCTTGGCCAGCTTGGCCTGCATCGGCGGCGTGGCGTCCAGCCCGCGGGCTTCGAGCGTGCGCGGCACCAGGGCCATGCGCGCGACGATGTCGTGGCGCGTGCGCTCGACCATCGTCCACAGCCCGTCGTGGGCGTCGAAGTCGCCGTAGTCGTGGCCCAGGCTCCCTTTCAGATGCTCGCACAGCAGCGTGAAGTGCAGCGACTCCTCGGCGGCGACGCCGAGCCAGTCGCGGTAGTAGTCGGGCGGCATGCCGGCAAAGCGCCAGGCCGCGTCCAGTGCCAGGTTGATGGCATTGAACTCGATGTGCGCGACGGCGTGCAGCAGCGCCGCGCGGCCGGCCGGCGTGAATGGCGAACGCCGCGCCAGGCTGACATGCGGCACCAGCCGCGGCCGCGGCGGCCGGCCGGGCAGGGTGGGGGGCTCGACCAGCGCGGCCGCGGTGTCCAGGGTCAAGGAAGGCCGGCTGTCGAACAGCGCGCGCGTCTGGCGCGCCTTTTCCGCCGGGTCGGGCAGGCACAACAGCTCCAGGCATCGGCGTCGCAGTTCCATTCCTACAATTGTCGTTTCCTGCCAGAGAGCCTCTCATGCCTATTTACCGCCTCGGCGATGCCGTCCCCCAGATCGACCCCAGCGCCTGGGTCGCCGACAGCGCCACCGTGATCGGCCGCGTCACGCTCGGTGCGGGCTGCAGCGTCTGGCCCGGCGCCGTGCTGCGCGCCGACAACGAGCCGATCGTGATCGGCGCTCGCACGAACATCCAGGAGGGCGCTGTATTGCACACCGACCCCGGCCGGCCACTGGCCCTGGGCGAGGACGTGACGGTCGGGCACCAGGCCATGTTGCACGGCTGCACGGTCGGCGACGGCTCGCTGATCGGGATCCAGGCGGTGCTGCTCAACGGCGCCACCGTCGGCCGCGACTCGATCGTCGGCGCCGGCGCGCTGGTGACGGAGGACAAGGTGTTCGACGACGGCTCGCTCATCGTCGGCGCGCCGGCCGCCTTGAAACGCCCGCTGACACCGGCACAGATGGGCGGGTTGAAGGGCATTGCGGCGGGCTATGTCGAGCGCGCGCAGCGCTATCGGCGCGAGCTGGTGCGCATTGACGGCTAGGTTGGCCGCGTCGCACGCGCGCAAGCGTGAGGTCACATGGCGCTGAGTGCGATCGCAGAGGTGGAGCACATCGAGTTGATTGACGAACTGCACAAATTCATCTTCGAGGGTCAACCCGTGCGCGGCATGCTGGTGCGGCTGGGGCCGTCGTGGCGCGAGTTGCTGCGCCGGCACGAGGGTCCGAATGCGTATCCGGCGCCCGTACGCGCCCTGCTGGGCGAGATGACCGCCGCGGCGGTGCTGATGCAGGCCAACATCAAGTTCAACGGCGCGGTGGTGCTGCAGATCTTCGGTGACGGACCGGTCAAGCTGGCCGTGGCCGAGGTGCAACCCGACCTGGCGTTCCGCGCCACGGCCAAGGTGGTGGGCGAGGTGGCGCCTGCGGCGCAACTCGAGGCGATGCTCAATGTGCATGGTCAGGGCCGCTGCGCCATCACGCTGGACCCGCAGGACAAGTCGGGCGGCGCGCAGCCCTACCAGGGCGTGGTCGGGTTGCGCGGCGATGCCGGCGAGCCGCTGCAACTGCTGGGTCAGGTGCTGGAGCATTACATGCTGCAGTCCGAGCAGCTCGACACGCGCTTGCTGCTCGCCGCCGATGACCACTGCGCGGCGGGCCTGCTGATCCAGCGTCTGCCGGTCGAGGGCGAAAGCAACCTGGAGCGGGAGCATCGCGAGGACGAGATCGGCATCAACGAGGCATTCAACCGTATCGCGCTGCTGACCGCCACGCTGACGCGCGAGGAGCTCTTGAACCTGGACGCCCAGACGTTGATGCGCCGCCTTTACTGGGAAGAGGATGTGCGACGCTTCGAGCCGCTGCAGCCGCGATTCGCCTGCCGCTGCTCGCGCGAGCGCGTGCGCGGCATGCTGCGCGGGCTCGGGGCGCCGGAAGTCGAGGGCCTCATCGCCGAGCGCGGCAACATCGAGGTCGGGTGCGAGTTCTGCGGCCTGCAGTACGCGTTCGACGCGGTCGATGTCGGCGAGATGTTCACCGCAGATCGCGACCAGCCCCCGGCGTCAGCTTCGCTGCAGTGAGCGCAGCGCCGCGTGCTCGCAGTCGGGCACGTCGCATTTCTCGCACACCCATTGCCAGGCCGGCATCGCCGCATCGCGCGCGGCCAGGCGGCTGAACAGCCCCGCGGACCGCTCGCTCGGCGGTGCCAGCGTGGCCAGCAGCGGGCTGGCGGCATCGAAGGCTTGTTCGAGTCGCAGGGCACCCACGCCACCGACCACGGACCACGACAGTCGCGCCTCGACGAGACGCGCGCGCAAGGCCTGGTCGACCGGCTGGCGCACCTGGGCGCCGTCGCGTTGCAGACCATCGGGCACCCAGGGCAGGTCGACCGCGGTCAGCAGGGTCAGTGACGCGCGCCGCTGCGACGCCAGTGCCGTCGCCAGCAGCGAGTGGTCGTCGAAGAGCAGCTGGCTGTAGACGGCGGTCATCAGCGGCGTGGTGTCGGCCACGACGACGGCATGCGTTGCCGCCGCGGCGTCAATGCGCCGCTGCTGTTCGGCGGCGATGGCGCGTTGTTCGTCGGCGCGCGGCGTGCGCGCCTTGCGTTCGCACCACTCGCGCAGGTGTTCGTCGACCAGCGCGCAGCTCAGGCCCGTGGCCTCGGTGACGCGCGTCGCCAGCGCCGCGGCCAGGGTGGTCTTGCCGGTGCTCTCGGCGCCGATGATGGCGATCACGCGGCCGTTCATGGCATTGCGCGCCGCAGCCAGGCGCGCCAGCCGACCAGCGCCAGCAGCGCGAACAGCATATAGAGCACGACGGTGAGCCACAGGCCCTTGTAGGCGAACAGCGAGACGCTGACGACGTTGACCGCGACCCACACTGGCCAGTTCTCGACGTATTGGCGTCCGAGCAGCCATTGGCCGGCCACGCTGCCGGCGGTGGGCAGGGCGTCCCAATAGGGCACGTCGGTGTCGGTCACGCGGTGCAGCAGCAGGCCCAGCAGCGGCCAGGCGGCGAGCGTGGCCGCAGCGAGCTTCCAGCGCGCGGCTGCGCCGAGTCGGCGCACCGCCAGCGCCGTGCCGTCGGCCTGTTTGCCGAAACGCCACTGCCACCAGCCCCAGGCGGCGATCAGCACGAAGAAGATCTGCAGACCGGCTTCGCCATACAGCCTGCTGTGCGCGAACAGCAGGCAGTAGGCCAGTGAGGCTGCGATGGCCAGCGGCCAGGCCAGGATGTTGACGCGCATGTTGCACACCACCATCCACAGCGACAGCACGAAGGCGCCGACCTCCAGCCACGTGACCGGACTGCCGAGCAGGGTGAAGGCCGCTACCAGGAGCGGATCGAAAACCGCCATCACAGGATCAGCGCTTGGGCGCGACCTGAACCAGGATCTCGTCGGGCTTGATCATGCCCAGCTCGCTGCGCGCCTTCTCCTCGACCATCTCGAGACCTTCGCGCAGGTCGCGCACCTCGGCCTGCAGGCGGGCATTGCGCGCGCGCGCGGCTTCGTTGGCCTGCTGCTGGCGGGTGAGCTGCAATTCGAGGTTCATCGCGTTGGGCTTGCCGCTGCCGCCGAACCAGAGCTGGGCCTGCACCAGCACCAGCAGCGCAAGCAGGGCGACGGTGCTCCAGCGCATGGTGCTCACGGCGATCGCTGTCGCCTCAGGCCTTGCAGGTTGTAGAACGCCGCGCGGCCGGGGTAGCTGGCGACGTCGCCGAGGTCTTCCTCGATGCGCAGCAGCTGGTTGTACTTGGCGATGCGGTCGCTGCGGCTCATCGAGCCGGTCTTGATCTGGCCGGCGTTGCTGCCGACCGCGATGTCGGCGATGGTCGAGTCCTCGGTCTCGCCGCGAGCGGTGGCTGATCACGGCGGTCCAGCCGGCGCGCTTGGCCATCTCGATCGCGGCGAAGGTCTCGGTCAGCGTGCCGATCTGGTTGATCTTGATCAGGATCGAGTTGGCGACGCCCTTCTCGATGCCTTCCTTGAGGATCTTGGTGTTGGTGACGAACAGGTCGTCGCCGACCAGCTGCACCTTCTTGCCGAGGCGCTCGGTCAGGTGTTTCCAGCCGTCCCAGTCGCCTTCGTGCATGCCGTCTTCGATGCTGATGATCGGGTACTTGTCGCACCAGCTGGCCAGGATGTCGGTCCACTCGGGCGCCGACAGTGTCAGGCCTTCGCCCTCCAGGTGGTACTTGCCGTCCTTGTAGAACTCGCTGGCGGCGCAGTCCAGGCCGATCGCGATCTGGCGCCCGGCCTCGTAGCCGGCCTTGTCGATGGCCTCCAGGATCATCTGGATCGCGGCCTCGTGGCTGGCCACGTTGGGCGCGAAGCCGCCTTCGTCGCCGACCGAGGTCGGCATGCCCTTGGCGTCGATGATCTTCTTCAGCGCGTGGAAGACCTCGGCGCCGTAGCGCACCGCTTCGCGGAAGCTCGGCGCGCCGACCGGGATGATCATCAGCTCCTGCAGGTCCAGGTTGTTGTTGGCGTGCGCGCCGCCGTTGATGACGTTCATCATCGGCACCGGCATCTGCATGCCGCCCATGCCGCCGAAGTAGCGGTACAGCGGCAGGCCCGACTCCTCGGCCGCGGCGCGCGCCACGGCCATGCTCACCGCGAGCGTGGCGTTGGCGCCCAGGCGGCCCTTGTTGTCGGTGCCGTCGAGGTCGATCAGCGTGCGGTCGAGGAAGGCCTGCTCGCTGGCGTCCAGGCCGAGCACGGACTCGCTGATCTCGGTGTTGATGTGCTCGACCGCGTGCAGCACGCCCTTGCCGCCGTAGCGGCTCTTGTCGCCGTCGCGCAGCTCGATGGCTTCGCGCGAGCCCGTCGACGCGCCCGACGGCACCGCCGCGCGGCCCATGGTGCCGCTCTCGAGCAGCACGTCGCATTCGACGGTGGGGTTGCCGCGGCTGTCGAGGATTTCCCGGCCGACGATATCGACGATGGCGCTCATGCTTTGTCTTTCCTGGGGAGGTTCGAAATCAGTCCGCGCCGTCGACAACGATCATGTCGATGCGGCCGGCGCCTTCGCGCACCTGGCGCGCCTGGGTGTAGGTGGCGGAATCGTAGTAGGCCTGTGCGGTGGCGCGGTCCTTGAACTTCAGCACCACGACGCGCTGCGGTTGCCAACTGCCTTCGAGCGGCGCGGCATTGCCGCCGCGTACCAGCACCTCGGCGCCGAACTCCTGCATCGCGCGCGAACTCCACTCGCGGTACTTGACCATCTGCGCCTCGTTCGTGATGGTCACGTCGGCAATGATGTATGCGCTCATGGCGTGTCTTCCGCGATCAGGGCTGGAAATCGTTCTCGAGCAGGGGCTGCGCCTTGACCACGCGGTCGATCGAGAGCAGCTGTTCGAGCAGCGCCTTCATGTGCTTCAGCGGCACCGCGTTCGGGCCGTCGCTCATCGCGTTGGCCGGATCCGGGTGCGTTTCCATGAACACGCCGGCCACGCCGACCGCGATCGCCGCGCGTGCCAGCACCGGCACGAACTCGCGCTGGCCGCCGCTCGCTTGCCCTGGCCGCCGGGCAGCTGCACGCTGTGGGTGGCGTCGAAGACCACCGGCGCGCCGGTCTCGCGCATGATCGCCAGCGAGCGCATGTCCGAGACCAGGTTGTTGTAGCCGAAGCTGACGCCGCGTTCGCAGGCCAGGAAGTTGTCCTGCGGCAGGCCCTTCTCCTTGGCGGCCGCGCGGGCCTTGTCGATCACGTTCTTCATGTCGCCCGGCGCAAGGAACTGGCCCTTCTTGATGTTGACGGGCTTGCCGCTCTGCGCCACGGCGCGGATGAAGTCGGTCTGGCGGCACAGGAAGGCAGGGGTCTGGAGCACGTCGACCACGGCAGCGACGGCGGCGATTTCGTCTTCGCTGTGGACATCGGTCAGGACCGGCACCCCAAGTTCACGGCGCACCTTGGCCAGGATCTCCAGGCCGCGTTGCCATGCCGGGTCCGCGGAAGGTGGTGCCGCTGGAGCGGTTGGCCTTGTCGTAGCTCGACTTGAAGATGAACGGGATGCCCAGCGCGGTCGTGATCTCCAGCAGGTGGCCGGCCACGTCCATCTGCAGTTGTTCGCTCTCGACGACGCAGGGGCCGGAGATCAGGAAAAAGGGCTGGTCCAGGCCGACCTCGAAATGGCACAACTTCATGACAGCCCCCAGGCGCTACGCGCCGCCCCCATGGCCCGGCACGGGCCACCGAGTAGCCCTTGGGGTGCGCTCCAGCTTGGGGCGGCCCGGCGCCGGATCATGCAGCGGCCTTCTCGGCGGCGGAGGTGCGCGCGGTCTGGTGCGCGAGCGCGGCCTTGATGTAATGAATGAACAGCGGGTGACCGTCCCACGGCGTGCTCTTGAACTCGGGGTGGAACTGCACGCCGACGAACCAGGGGTGGACGTCGGCCGGCAATTCGACGATCTCGGTCAGCTTCTCGCGCTGCGTCATCGCGCTGATCACGAGGCCGGCCTGTTGCAGCCGCTCGAGGTAATGCTCGTTGGCCTCGTAGCGGTGGCGGTGGCGTTCGGTGACGACGTTGCCGTAGATGCGCTGGGCCAGCGAGCCGGCCAGCACGTCCGAACTCTGTGCACCCAGGCGCATCGTGCCGCCGAGGTCGGACTGGGCGTCGCGCTTCTGGATCGTGCCGTCGCGGTCCTGCCATTCGTCGATCAGCGCGATCACCGGGTGCGGCGTATGGGGGTCGAACTCGGTCGAGTTGGCGCCCTCCAGGCCCGCCAGGTGGCGCGCGACCTCGATCGTGGCGACCTGCATGCCCAGGCAGATGCCCAGGTAGGGCAGCTTGTGTTCGCGGGCGTACTTGGCGGCCAGGATCTTGCCCTCGACGCCACGCTTGCCGAAACCGCCCGGTACCAGCACCGCGTCGTACTTGGCCAGCTGCGAGACGTTCGTGTCGTTGAGTGTCTCCGAGTCGAGGTAATCGATGCGAACGCGTGCGTGGTTGTGGATGCCGGCGTGGCGCAGCGCCTCGTTGAGCGACTTGTAGGAATCGGACAGGTCGGTGTACTTGCCGCACATCACGATCGTGACCTCGCCGGCCGGGTGCTCGACCTCGTGCACCAGCTTGTCCCAGCGGCGCAGGTCGGCCGGCTTGGTCAGCAGCTGCAGCTTCATGCAGATCAGCTCGTCCAGGCCCTGCTCGTGCAGCATGCGCGGCACCTTGTAGATGGTGTCGACGTCCCACATCGAGATCACGCCGTGCGGCAGCACGTTCGTGAACAGCGAGATCTTCTCGCGCTCCTCGTCGGGCACGGCGCGGTCGGCGCGGCACAGCAGCACGTCGGGCTGGATGCCGATCTCGCGCATCTTCTGCACCGTGTGCTGCGTCGGCTTGGTCTTCAGCTCGCCGGCGGCGGCGATCCAGGGCACGTAGGTCAGGTGGACGAAGGCGGCGTTGTTCGGGCCCAGGCGCAGGCTCATCTGGCGCACGGCCTCGAGGAAGGGCAGCGACTCGATGTCGCCGACCGTGCCGCCGATCTCGACGATGGCCACGTCGACCTTGCTCGCTTCGGCGCCGCGGCGCACGAATTCCTGGATCTCGTTCGTGACATGCGGAATCACCTGCACCGTCTTGCCGAGGTAGTCGCCGCGCCGTTCCTTCTCCAGCACCGACTTGTAGATCTGGCCGGTGGTGAAGTTGTTCGACTTCCTCATCCGCGTGGTGATGAAGCGCTCGTAGTGGCCGAGGTCGAGGTCGGTCTCGGCGCCGTCGTCGGTGACGAAGACCTCGCCATGCTGGAACGGGCTCATCGTGCCCGGGTCCACGTTGAGGTACGGGTCGAGCTTGATCAGGGTGACCTTGAGGCCGCGCGACTCGAGGATCGCTGCCAGGGACGCCGACGCGATTCCCTTGCCGAGGGAGGACACGACACCGCCGGTGACGAAGACAAATTTGGTCATGTCGCTGGACACTTCGCCGCGGTCCGCGGCAGGGCCGTTGACGAATGCCGAGGTGGTAAAGCGCAATTCTATATGCGTCGCTTGCGTCAACCGCACGCCATCGCCGCGAGCAGGCGCAGCACTTCGGCCGCGGTGTGCTCGGGGTGCTCCATCGGGAACAGGTGCGCTGCCCGTCGTCCAGACAAAGCGCTCGCCCGTCAGGCGCCGCGTGGCGTCGAGGCCGACCGGCCGTGTCTCGACCGACTGCAGGCCGCCGATGTAGGCCAGCGGGCATTGCAGCGGGTGGCGGCGCAGCAGGCTGGGCATGTGGTGCGGCAGCGTGTTGTAGATCTGGGTCTCGACGTCACGGTCGAACGCCAGCACGGTCTGCCCGCCGCGGCGCACGAAGCCGCTCTTGACGTAGTCCTCGAGCACGCGCGGATCCCAGCGTGCGAAGGCGCTCTTGCTTGCCGAAATGCTCCCGCACCGCCGCGCGCGACGGCCAGCTGTGCCGCCTGACCTGTGAGATGCGGCCCGGCGGCATGCGCGCCAGCAAGCCGGTGGCCTTGGCCACGTGCAGACCATGCGCGCTCATGCCCGCAATGATCGGGGCGTCCAGCAGCACGATGCCACGTGCCAGGTCCGGGCGCTTGCAGGCCGCCAGTACGCTGAGCATGCCGCCCAGCGAGTGGCCCACGAGCCAGGCCGGGCCGGCGACTTCGGCGTCGATGAAGTCGATCAGCTCGTCGCGCAGGTGCGGCCAGTTGCTGGTCACGGGCCGCGCCGGGTCGTGGCCGAACTTCTCGACCGCGTGAACCCGGTAGCCGCGCTCGCGCCAGATCTCGAACAGCAGTTCGTAGACGCCCGCCGGGAAGCTGTTGGCGTGCGAGAAGACGAGGTGGCCCGCGGCGCGTCGGCCACCCGGGCGCGACGCCATCAGATGATCTTCTCGTCGGGCGACGTGACCTTCTTCATGGCCGGAAAGTGGCCGGAGGCTGTGCGCAGGGGGTGCTTCGTCTCGCCGCCGTTCCATTGCGGATCGTCGATCGACTCGAAGACCTGGCGCAGCTTCTGACCCCAGCTGCTGCGGATCATGTGGAAGTAGGGGTTGTGCTCGTCGATGCAGACGAAGTCGTTGCTCTGCAGCGCGCCGGACCTGTAGACCAGCAGGTCCAGCGGCAGGCCCACCGAGAGGTTGGACTTGAGCGTCGAGTCCATCGACACCAGGGCGCATTTGGCGGCCTCGCCAAGTGGCGTGCCCGGCGTGATCACGCGGTCCAGGATCGGTTTGCCGTACTTGCTCTCGCCGATCTGGAAGTACGGCGTCTCGCGCGTGGCTTCGATGAAGTTGCCGGGGGCATAGACCAGGAACAGGCGCATCGCCTCGCTGCCGATCTGGCCGCCGAGAATGAAGTTGGCGTTGAAGTCGATGCCGGCCTTCTCCAGCGCCGCACCGTCCTGGCCGTAGACCCGGCGCACCGCGCTGCCCAGCACACGCGCGGCATCGAAGAGGCTGGTGCAGTTCCAGATCGTGATCGGCGCGCCGCCGTCCGTGCTGTCGATCTTCTCGACCTGCAGGATCTCTCGCACCGACTGCGCGATGCCCAGGTTGCCGCCCGAGAGCAGCACCATGAAGCGATCGCCCGGGCGCTCGTAGATCATCATCTTGCGAAAGCTGGCGATATGGTCCAGGCCCGCGTTGGTGCGCGAGTCGGACAGGAACACGAGGCCGGCGTCCAGCCGGATGCCCACGCAGTAGGTCATGGTGAGGTCTTGCGAAGTTGTTTGAGGCGGTACAGCGCGTCGAGCGCTTCGCGTGGCGAGAGGCTATCAGGGTCCAGGTCGGTCAGCGCGTCGTCGAGTGCCGATGGTGTGACAGATGTCGGCACCGGCGGCGCCGCGAACAGGTCGACCTGCAACGTGCTGTCGCGCTGCTGCGCCTCCATCGCTTCGAGCGCGCCGCGGGCCTGGCGCACCACGGCCGCGGGCATGCCGGCCAGGCGCGCCACCTGCACGCCGTAGCTGCGGCTGGCCGGGCCCGGCTGCACTTCGTGCAGGAAGACGATGTCATGGCCGCCGCTCTCGACCGCCGAGACATGCATGTTGATGGCGCCGGCGTGCTTTTCGGGGAAGCTCGTCAGCTCGAAGTAATGGGTGGCGAACAGCGTGAACGAACGGTTGCGGTCGTGCAGGTGGCTGGCCACGGCGCCGGCCAGGGCCAGGCCGTCGAAGGTCGAGGTGCCGCGGCCGATCTCGTCCATCAGCACCAGCGACTGCTCGGTCGCGCCATGCAGGATCGCGGCGCCCTCGGTCATCTCGACCATGAAGGTCGACTGCGCATTGGCCAGGTCGTCGGCGGCGCCGATGCGGGTGTGGATGGCGTCGACCGGGCCCAGGCGGCAGGCGCTTGCCGGCACGTAGGAGCCCATCGCGGCCAGCAGCACGATCAGCGCGACCTGGCGCATGAAGGTGCTCTTGCCGCCCATGTTCGGGCCGGTGATGACGAGCATGCGCGTCTTGGCGTCGAGCCGGCAATGATTGGCAATGAAGTCGCCCGAGCCCAGTTCGGCCAGGCGCGCCTGCACCACCGGGTGGCGGCCGGCCTCGATGTCGATGCACGGGTGCGACACGAACTGTGGCCGGCACCAGCCCAGGGTGTCGGCGCGTTCGGCCAGTGCCGCCAGCGCGTCCAGCGCGGCCAACGCGCGCGCCAGCGCCCCCAGCGCGGCCAGCTGCGGCTGCAACGCATCGAGGAGTTGCTCGTAGAGCCACTTCTCGCGCGCCAGCGCACGCTCTTCGGCGGCCAGCGCCTTGTCCTCGAAGGCCTTCAGCTCGGGCGTGATGTAGCGCTCGGCGTTCTTCAGCGTCTGGCGGCGCTGGTAGTCGTCGGGCACCTTGTCGATGTGCGAGGCCGTGACCTCGATGAAGAAGCCATGCACCTTGTTGAACTGCACGCGCAGGTTCGGTATTCCCGTGCGGGTGCGCTCGCGGGCCTCGAGCTCGAGCAGGAAGGCGTCGCAGTTCTGCGTGATCGCGCGCAGCTCGTCGAGCTCGGCGTCGTGGCCGCCGGCGATGACGCCGCCGTCACGCAGCAGCACCGCGGGCTCGTCGGCGATGGCCGAGGCGAGCAGGGCCGCGATCGCCGGGTCAGGCTGCAGGGCCGCGTGCAACTCGCACAGCAGCGCCGAGCCCGTGGCAGCCGTCGCGCGCAGTGCGGGCAGCGCCTGCAGCGAATGGCGCAGCCCGGCGAGCTCGCGGGGCCGTACTTGCCTCAGCGCGATGCGCGAGACGATGCGCTCGACGTCGCTGACCGCCCGCAGCGCCTCGCGCAGTGGCGCAAAACCCTGCGCAATCAACTCGGCGATGGCCGCATGGCGCGCGCCGGCCTGCTCGCGCGCGCGCTGCGGATGCGTCAGCCAGTGGCGCAGCGCGCGGCTGCCCATGCCGGTGCGGCAGGTGTCGAGCAGCGACAGCAGCGTCGGGCTGGCCTCGCCGCGCAGGGTCTGCGTCAGTTCGAGGTTGCGGTGCGTCGCCGGCGGCAAGTCCAGCAAATCGCTGGCGCGCTCCACAGTCAGCGTGCGAATGTGCGACAGCGCCTGGCTCTGCGTGTGCTCGGCAAACGAGAGCAGCGCGCCCGCCGCGGCATGCGCCAGCGGCACGTCCTGCGCATTGAATCCGGCCAAGCTCGCGACCTGCAACTGCGCGCAGAGCTTGCGTGCGCCCAGGGCGGCGTCGAACTGCCAGGCCGGACGCTGCGTGATGGCCAGGCCGCTGGCGGCCACGCCAGCGGGCAGGGCCTCGCGGTCGGCGCAGAGCAGTTCGGCGGCGTCCAGGCGCGCCAGCCAGGCGGGCAACTCGCGTTCGCTGCACTCGGTCAGGCCCAGGCGACCGCTGGCCAGGCCGAGCCAGGCCAGGCCGAAGCTGGCGCGGTCGCGGGTTATCGACAGCAGCAGGGCATCCTGCCCCGTGGCCAGCAACTCGTTGTCGGTGATCGTGCCCGGCGTGACCACGCGCACCACCTTGCGCTCGACCGGGCCCTTGGCGGTGGCCACATCGCCGACCTGCTCGGCAATCGCCACCGACTCACCGAACTTGACCAGCTTGGCCAGATACGCCTCGAGCGCATGCACCGGCACGCCGGCCATCACGACCGGCTCGCCGGCGGAGGC
This sequence comes from uncultured beta proteobacterium, assembly GCA_963740395.1. Taxonomy (GTDB): domain Bacteria; phylum Pseudomonadota; class Gammaproteobacteria; order Burkholderiales; family Burkholderiaceae_C; genus CADEEN01. The sequence goes on along the minus strand of CAVUEP010000020.1, from coordinate 12,714 downwards.
GCCACGCGAGGTCAGCGTGATGTCCAGCAGGTGGTTGGCCGTGCGTGCGTCGTCATAGAAGACTTCGTAGAAGTCGCCCATGCGAAAAAAGAGCAGCGACTCCGGGTGCTCGGCCTTCAGTCGCAGGTACTGCGCCATGACCGGCGTGTGGCCGGTCGAATCCTGGCGCGAGGCGGCGTTGGCGGCCCGGGGGTTGTCGATCAACGGTTCTTCCAAGTTCTCAAAGGCGCCATCGCGCGGGGCCGGGGCCGGGAAGCGACATATGCCGACATCACACTGTCGGCCCGGGGGCACTTTATCCGAGGCGAGCCCGGCGCCGATCCTTGACCTGCCATAAGGCGGCGACGGGTGTCGCACCCTAGGATGCGCGGTCGTTTTCCTCCCATTGCCATGAACTCTGTCGACGCACCGCACCTGGTCTGCCCGGCCGGCTCGCTGCGTGCCCTCGAACTGGCCGTGGACGCGGGCGCCGACGCGGTCTACATGGGCCTGAAGGACGCCACCAACGCGCGCAACTTCGGTGGCCTCAATTTCAGTCTCGAGCAGGCGCGCGAGGGCGTGGCCTACGCCCACCGGCGTGGCCGCCAGGTGCTGATGGCGCTGAACACCTTTGCCGATGCGCGCGACCTCGGCCCGTGGTACCGCGCGGTCGACTGTGCGGCCGACATGGGCGCCGACGCCCTGATCGTCGCCGACACGGCCGTGATGGCCTATTGCCGCGACCACCAGCCCGGATTGCGGCTGCACCTGTCGGTGCAGGCGTCGGCCACCAGCTACGAGGCGATCGAGTTCTACCGCGAGCGCTACGACATCCAGCGCGCGGTGCTGCCGCGCGTGCTGACGCTGTCGCAGGTAGGGCACACGATCCGCCACACCTCGGTCGACATCGAGGTGTTCGGCTTCGGCAGCCTGTGCGTGATGGTCGAGGGGCGCTGTGCGCTGTCGTCCTATGTCACGGGCCAGTCACCGAACACGGCGGGCGTCTGTTCACCGCCCTCGGCCGTGCGCTGGCACGACACCGCCGACGGCGTCGAGGCACGGCTCAACGGCGTGCTGATCGATCGCTACGGGCCGCAGGAAGCGCGCGGGTACCCGACGCTGTGCAAGGGACGCTTCGACGTGCAGGGCACGCGCGACTACGCGATCGAGGAGCCGACCAGCCTGAACACGCTGGCGATCCTGCCCGAGCTCATCGAGCTCGGCGTCAAGGCGATAAAGATCGAAGGCCGGCAGCGCAGCGCCTCGTATGTCGAGCAGGTGACGCGGGTCTGGCGCGCGGCCATCGATGCGGCCCGCACGCCGACGGCGCGCTTCAGCGTCCAACCCGACTGGGTCGCCACGCTGGGCCGCTACGCCGAGGGGCAGCAGCAGACGCTCGGTGCCTACAACCGGCCGTGGCGCTGAGCGCATCCGTCATGTCTGCAGTCCCGCATCCTGAGCGCCTGTCCCTGAGCATTGGGCCGCTGCTGTACCACTGGTCGCGTCAGGCCGTGATGAACTTCTATGCCGATGTCGCCGAGTCGGCCGCCGACACCGTGGTGCTGGGCGAGGCGGTGTGCTCGCGCCGGCGTGAGCTCAAACTCGACGACTGGCTGGCATTGGGGCAGGACCTGCGCAGCACCGGCAAGGAAGTCGTGCTGGTGAGCCAGACGCTGATCGAGTCGGAATCCGACCTGCGCCTGTTGCGCCGCCAGGCCGAGCACTACGACTTCATGGTCGAAGCGGGCGACGCTGCGGCGCTGCGATTGTTGGCGGGGGCGGTGCCGTTCGTGCTTGGGCCGCACATCAACATCTACAACCGGCCGGCGCTGCACGAACATGCCGCGCTGGGGGCGCAGCGCTGGGTCGCGCCACTGGAGTTGTCGCTCGATGCCGTGGCGCGCGTCAACCCGCCTGGCGATCGGGTGCACGCGCTGGATGGCACGCCGATCGCGACCGAGGTGTTCGCCTTCGGCCGCATGCCGCTGGCGTTTTCGGCGCGCTGCTTCACCGCCCGGCATCACCATCTGAACAAGGATGACTGCGAATTCCGCTGCCTCGGTGACGCCGACGGCTTGCTGCTGTCGAGCAGCGAGGGCAAGCCGTTCCTGGTGCTCAACGGCACGCAGACGCAGTCGGCGAGCCACCAGTGCCTGATAGAACAAGGCGACGCCTTGCGCGCCGCCGGGGTCACGCGGCTGCGCTTGTCGCCGACCCCGCGTGCTTTCACTACCGTGGTCGACTGCTTCGAGCGCGTGCTGAATCAAGGTGCGAGTGGTACTGACGTTCTGCGCGAGATCGAGGCCGTGGGTTGGATCGGCGGCTTGAGCAATGGCTTCGCGCATCGTCGTGCCGGGCTCGACTGGGTCGGCGCGTGATCCGCCCGCCCGAGCCGCTGTTGGGCGCACCCTGGCTGACAGCTGCGGCGCAGCGTTTGCGCGCCGTGGTGCAACGGCTGCCGGTGCAGCCGCCGTCGTTCGTGTTGGCCCGCGTGCTCGATGCGGTGTTGCTGCGTCGGCTGCCCGCGGATGCCCGCCGCGAGCTCTCGCACCGCACGGTGGAAGTGCAGGTCAGTGACCTGGGCCTGCGCGTGCGCCTGCAACTCGGCGCCGACGGCTTTCGCGTGGCGCCGGCCGACAGCCCGACCGTGCTGCGCATCGTGGCGCCGGCGGCCAGCTACGGGCGGCTGCTGCGCGGCGAGGACGATGCCGACCGGCTTTTCTTCGAGCGCGCGTTGGTGATGGAAGGCGATACCGAGATGGGGCTGGTGCTGAAGAACACGCTGGATGCGATCGGGCCGCTGTGGCGCGGGCCGGCGGCACGATCATGAACCTGGCTGAACAACTGCTGCACGCCTTGAAACGGCGCGGCGCCACCGAGGTCTTCGGCATTCCGGGCGACTTTGCCCTGCCGTTGTTCCGCGAGATCGAGCGCAGCGGCGTGCTGCCGCTGCTGACCCTGTCGCACGAACCCGCGGTGGGTTTCGCCGCGGACGCGGCCTCGCGTGCGCGCGGCGGCCTGGGTGTGGCGGCGGTGACGTATGGCGCCGGTGCACTCAACCTCGTCAATGCGGTGGCCGGAGCCTATGCCGAGCGCGTGCCGCTGGTGGTGCTGTCGGGCGCTCCCGCGGCGCACGAAGCGGCCAGCGGCTACCTGCTGCACCACCAGGTAAAGACGCTGGATTCGCAGTGGCGGCTGATGCGCGAGCTGACGGTTGACCAGGCTCGCCTCGACGATGCACAGACCGCGCCGCAACAGATCGCGCGCGTGCTCGACCGCGCGCTGCGCGCGTCGCGGCCGGTGTACCTGGAGATTCCGCGCGACATGCCCGGCGTGGCCTGCGCCGTGGTGCCGCTGACCGAGTGGCCGACACCGGACCCCGACGTGGTGGCGGCGGCCGCAGACGAATTGCTACTGCGTCTGCGTGCGGCGTACCGACCGGTACTGATGGTCGGCGTCGAAGTGCGTCGTTATGGTCTGGAAGCCCGGGTGGCCGAACTGGCGCGCCGGCTCGACATTCCGGTGGTCACGAGCTTCATGGGCCGCGGCCTGCTGACGCAGGCCGATGCCCTGCGGGGCACCTACCTGGGGCTGGCCGGCGACCCGTCGATCAGCGCCGAGGTTGAAGCCTCGGACGCGCTGCTGCTGCTGGGTGTGATCCTGTCCGACACCAACTTCGCCGTCTCCGCCAGGCGCATCGATCTGCGCCACGCCATCCAGGCACTCGACGACCGCGTGACGATGGGCCACCATGTCTACCCGGACGTGGCCTTGGCGGCCCTGGTCGACGCATTGCTCGAACGCTTGCCGGCGCGCGCCAGCGAGGAGTTTGCGCCGCGCCTGTCCTTGCCGACCGCGCCGCTGATCGCCGACGACGGCGCCGTGGTGCCGGGCGACATCGCCGCGGCGGTCAACGACCTGATGCGTGCTCACGGTGCGATGCCGCTGGCCTGCGATGTCGGCGACTGTCTGTTCGCCGCGATGGACATCGTGCCCACGGCACTGATCGCGCCGGGCTACTACGCCACCATGGGCTACGGCGTGCCGGCTGGACTGGGTCTGCAGGCGGCCACCGGCAGCCGCGCGCTGGTGCTGGTCGGCGATGGTGCCTTCCAGATGACCGGCTGGGAGCTCGGCAACGCCGCGCGCCTGGGTCTGGACCCGATCGTGCTGTTGTTCAACAACGCCGGATGGGAAATGCTGCGCGCATTCGAACCGGGGCAGCGTTTCAACGAGCTCGGCCAATGGGACTTCGCCTCGATGGCCGCGGGCATGGGTGGCGACGGATATCGGGTAGAGACGCGTGCGCAGTTGCGTGCCGCATTGGACAAGGCCTTTGCCACCCGCGGCAGGTTCCAGTTGCTCGATATTCGCCTGCTACCGGGCGCGCAATCGCCGACTTTGCAGCGCTTCGTTTCCGCCGTGCGGCGACTTTCGATGCCGGGCGACGCACAGGCCAGCGGCGCGGGAACTGGAAGAGACAAGTGAACCTCTCGACCGCCAACCATCGACCCGGTCACCGCGCGCAGACCGTGGGCGAGGAGATCGCCAACGCGCTGAGCCACGGCATCGGTTTCCTGTTGTCGGTTGCGTCCCTGCCGGTGCTGGTGCACTTTGCGGCTCAACGCGGCGACGGCGCCAACGTGGTCGCGGCAAGCCTGTTCTCGGCCACGATGATCCTCTTGTACCTGACCTCGTCGCTGTACCATGCGCTGCCGCCGGGCCACGCGAAGCGGTGGTTCAACCGCATGGACCATGCGGCGATCTACCTGTTCATCGCCGGCAGCTACATGCCCTTTCTGTTCGGCGTACTGCGCGGTCCCTGGGGCTGGACCTTGTTCGGCATCGTCTGGAGCGCCGCAGCCATTGGTGTCGCGGCCAAGATGCTCAACCGCCTGCGCCACCCACTGTGGTCAACCGGGCTGTATGTGGCGATGGGCTGGGTGGCGCTGGTTGCCATCGCGCCGCTGGTCGAGCGCATGTCGGGCGCGGGCCTGACCTGGCTGGTGGTCGGCGGGCTGGCGTACACGCTGGGCGCGGTGGTGTTCATCTTCGACTCGAGGATCCGCTACGCCCACTTCGCCTGGCACCTGCTGGTGATGGCGGGCAGCGTTTGTCATTTCATGGCGGCGCTGTGGCATTCGGCCTGAGGCTTGGTCCCGACTGGCGCTGTGCGTTCGTCCGGCGAATCTGTCGGGGTCCGGAGCGGCTGGCGCGGCGTCCGGCGCATGCCTCGAGTGCGGATGACGTCAAGGTACGACGGCCGTGGCCTCGAGTTCGATCTTGCCCGGGCTCGTCGAGCAGGTCGGAGACGAAGATCATGCTCATCGCCGGGTAGTGCGTGCCCATCTGCCGGCGCCAGATCGCGCCGAGCTCGCGCCGCGCCGCCAGGTAGGCCGGCTTGTCGCAGCAGTAGGCGGTGATGCGGCAGATGTGCGCGGCCTCGCCGCCGGCCTGCTGCCAGCACCGCCAGCACGTTCTTCAGCGCCTGTTCGAACTGCGGCGCGATGTCGTCCGACTCGAAGCGCTGCTGCGCATTCCAGCCGACCTGGCCGGCGACGAAGACGATGCGTCCGGCTCGGCACGACGATGCCGTTGGCGTAGCCGATCGGCGGGGCCCAGCCGTGGGGCAGCAGGACCTGCATGGTCGTGTCATTCGCTCAGTCGGTGATAGCGCGGCGGGTCGGGGTCGAGCGCCCAGTCGCGGCTCGGGCTGCGGGCACCTTCTTCAACCAGGCCTCGCACCAGCTCGACATGCTCGCGCTCCTCGCGCTGCAGCTCGAGCGCCGCGTTGCGCACCGCGTCGTCGCTCGGCCGCCGCGGCCAGCTGCGCCGAAGAAGCGTTCGGCACGCTGCTCGGCGGCCAGCGCCAGCTGCAGCGCATGCCAGGGCTGCATCAGGTAGTGCACCTCGTCGACGGGCACCGTCTCGGGCTGCTTCGAAGCCGGTCCAGCGGCAGCCGGCGACAGTGGGTCTGCGGCAGTTCGCGTCCAGCCCATCTCGGCCATGATCTGCGTCGGCGTGCTTGCCCTCGTAGCCGGCCATCTTGCGGAACATCGCGGCGACCTCGCGGTTGTTGTGCACCTCCATCGCGTCGGCGAACTCGGTGTAGCGCTGCGACCGCCTCGAGCTCCATCGCCAGCGGCCTGGGCCATGAAGTCCTCGATGCTGGCGATCGCGGATTGCGGGACGGCTCGCTCACAGCGCGAACTCCGCTTCGAGGTCGGCGGCGTGGCGCGCATCGGTGCGCGGCCCCGCGGATAGGGTGCGCGGTCGCCGGCGTAGAGCACGCCGAGGTTGAAGCCGTCGTCGGTCATGATGCGGCGCGCCGCGCGCGCCGGGTCGTCGGTCGGCGCCACCGGCGACGGGTCGCACATGGCTTCTTCCATTCGCGCTGCTCGGGCCGGAAGGTGACGCAGGGGCTGAGGATCTCGACGAAGGAGAAGCCCGGGTGGCGGATGCGCCTGCGCGATGATGTCGGCGGTGCCGTTCGGGTCGCCGGAGAAGGCGCGCGCGACGAAGTTGGCGCCCGAGGCCAGCGCGATCACCAGCGGATGGAACGAGCGCACGCCGGTGCCGCCGGGCGAGAGCTTGTTGTCCCAGTCGGGCTCGGTGGTCGGCGAGGCCTGGCCCTTGGTCATGCCGTAGACATGGTTGTCCATCACGATGTAGGTCAGGTCGACGTTGCGCCGGCAGGCATGCATGAAGTGGTTGCCGCCGATCGAGTAGCCGTCGCCGTCGCCGCCGGTGACCAGCACGGTCAGGTCCGGGCGCGCCACCTTCAGGCCGGTGCCGGCGGCCAGCGCACGGCCGTGCACGCCGTGAAAGCCGTAGCAGGTGGTGTAGGCCGGGATGCGCGACGAGCAGCCGATGCCCGAGACCACCGCCACCTCGTGCGGCGGCAGCTGCAGCATCGCCAGCGCCTTGGTGATCGCGCCGAGCACGGTGAAGTCGCCGCAGCCGGGGCACCAGATCGGCTTGTAGTCGGACTTGTAGTCGGCCGCGGTCAGCACGGCGGCCGTGGGGCGAGACGTCGTTCATGCGGTCTCCTTGCGCGGCTGCTGCGAGCGCTGCCAGTCGATGATGGCGCGGTCAGTTCGGCCGGGCGCAGCGGCAGCGGGCCGGGACGGTGGAAGCTGGCCGGTCGGCCCGGCAGGTCGTACATCGCGCGCAGGTAGCGGAGCAGCTGCGCGCCGTGGTTCTGCTCGACGACCAGCACGCGCTGCACGCCGGTCAGGGCCTGCGGCCAGGCGTTCGGGCTGGGCCGGCGCCAGCAGGCGCAGCGCGATCAGCCGCACCTGCACGCCCTGCGCGCGCGGCGCGCGCCACCGCCTCGCGCACGCGTGCCGGTGACCGAGCCGAAGGTGATCACCGCCGCGTCGCCGTCGCCCTCGATGTCGGCCCAGCGTGCGCCGTAGTCGTGCAGCGCCAGCTTGCGCTCGCGCTTGTCGAGCTGCAGCTGGTGGTCGCGGGCCTGGCTGCTGGGGATGCCGGCCTCGGTGTGCTCGAGGCCGTCGGCGGTGTAGACGACGCCAGGCGTGCCCGGAATCGCCATCGGCGAGACGCCCGACTGGCGTGTCGCGGTAGCGCTTGTAGTCGGGCGTGTGCGCCGCGCGCGGTCAGCCGCGCTGGCGACGACGCCGCTGTCGGCGGGCGGTCGATGATGGCGCGCGACTGGCCCATGAACTGGTCCGACAGCACGATGGCCGGCGCCTGCAGCGCCTCGGCCAGTTGCACCGCCCATTGGGTGGTGGCCAGGCAGTCGGCGATCGAGGTCGGCGCCAGCACCAGACGCGGCGCGTCGCCGTGCAGGCCGCTGACGGCGAACGACAGGTCGCTCTGTTCGCTCTTGGCCGGGATGCCGGTCGACGGGCCGCCGCGCATCACGTCGACGACGACGATCGGCACCTCGGCGCTGACCGCCAGGCCGATGCGCCTCGGTCATCAGCGCCAGGCCCGGGCCGGCGGTGGCCGTCAGCGAGGGCACGCCGCCGTAGGACGCGCCGATGATCATGTTGACCGAGGCCAGTTCGTCCTCGGCCTGCAGCAGCGTGCCGCCGACCTTGGCCAGCGCCGGCGCCATCCATTCGAGCAACTCGGTCGCCGGCGTGATCGGGTAGGCGGCGACGAAGCGCACGCCGCCGCGCATGGCGCCGAAGCCGGCGGCCTCGTTGCCGCTGATCTGCCAGCGCCTGCCGGTCGCCGGCGGCGCCTGTGCCAGGCGGGGCAGGCCGTCGCATGCCGGCGGCCGCGGCCAAGCCGGCGCGCAGTGCCGTGCAGATTGGCCTGCAGCGCGCCTCGCCGCGTTTCCAGCTGGCGCGCAGCGCGGCTTCGAGCGCCGACGCGTCGGGATGCCGGCCAGGCCGCCGGCCAGGCCCAGCGCGAGCATGTTGGGCCAGCTGCCGGGAATCGCCTTGGCCATCTTCTTCAGCGGCAGCGCCACGCAGCGCGCGCCGCTGGCGCTGAAGACCTCGGGCACGGCGCCTTCGTCGCAGTCGCCGACCACCAGGCTGTCCGCGCCCAGCGGAATCTCGTCGGCGAAGCGGTGCACGTTCTGCCAGTCCATCGCCAGCAGCAGGTCGAAGCGGTCGTCCAGTGCGTCGATCGGCTGTGTGTGCCAATGCGCAGCAGGGCGGCCGCCTCGCCGCCGCGGATCTGCGGCCCGCTGGTGCGCACCATCAGGCCGTACAGGCCGGCGCGTGCGGCGGCGTCGAGCAGCATCGTGCCGGCCGTCATCACGCCGCTGCCGCCGCTGCCGGCGATGGCGATCGACAACGAGGTGGCAGAACCCGGACGCTGCACTGTCGCGGAATCGGCACTGCGGGTCTGGGTCGGCGCGGTGAGGTCGAGGGCCTGCATGGGGAGTCCTGGCTGGGGTCTGGCAAGTGAAGTGGTTGTCAGTCGCCGACAAACTGATGCAGATCAATGACTTCGCATCCGCCGTGGCGAAAAATCATCAAAAGACGTATTCTGGTACCGCAATGCAACAATAGCCGGTCGCACTGGACCGGTCAAGCCTCTTCTTCATCAAGACGCGGTGGCGCAACGGACTCGCAAAGACAGGAGAAACGATCGATGAACCGACCTCCATCGAGGCCCACCGCTGGCTGATGAGCGCGCCCAACGCGCCGCTCGTGCGCGCCGCCTTCGATGCCGCGCCGGGGCCCGGCGAGGTCACGGTTGCGATTGCCGGCTGCGGCGTCTGCCACACCGATCTGGGCTACTTCTACGACGGCGTGCGCACCAACCACGCGTTGCCGCTGGCGCTGGGCCACGAGGTCAGCGGACGCGTGGCGGCCTGCGGCGCGGGCGCCGAGAGTCTGGATGGGCAGGGCGGTGATCGTGCCGGCGGTGCTGCCCTGCGGCGAGTGCGATCTGTGCCGGCGCGGCCTGGTCGACGATCTGCCGCGCGCAGAAGATGCCGGGCAACGACATCCAGGGCGGTTTCGCCAGCCACATCGTGGTGCCCGGCGCGCGGCCTGTGCGAGGTCGACGAGAAGCGCCTGGCCGCCGCCGGGCTGACGCTGGCCGAGGTCTCGATCGTCGCCGACGCGCTGACCACGCCCTACCAGGCGGTGCGCCGCGCCGGCGTCACGCCGGGCAGCCTGGCCATCGTGATCGGCGCCGGTGGCGTCGGCGGCTACTGCGTGCAGGTGGCGCGCGCCTTCGGCGCCAGCGTGGTCGCGATCGACGTCGACGAGGCCAAGCTCGCGGCGATTGCCGAGCATGGTGCGGCGCTGACGCTGAACAGCCGCGAGCTCGATGCCAAGGCGCATCAAGGCGGCGATCTCGGACTTCGCCAAGGCGCAACGGGCTGCGCCGCACCGAGTGGTTCATCTTCGAATGCTCGGGCACCGCGCCGGGCAGCTCACCGCCTACGGCCTGCTGGTGCACGGCGCCACGCTGTCGGTGGTCGGCTTCACGATGGACAAGGTCGAGGTGCGGCTGTCCAACCTGATGGCCTTCGACGCCCGCGCGCTCGGCAACTGGGGCTGCCCGCCCGAGCCCTACCCGGCCGCGCTCGACCTGGTGCTCGACGGCAAGGTGCAGATCAAGCCCTTCGTCGAGACCCATCCGCTCGACGAGATCAACCAGCGTCTTCGCCGCGGTGCACAGCCGCGAGATCAAGAAGCGCGCCGTGCTCGTCCCCGACGCCTGAAGGAGATCCCGACATGAACGCCCCCGAGCAAGCGCTCGCGCATGCGCGAGTTCAAGAACCACGACCTCGTCGACGACATCAGCAAGCCCGGCGTGCGCTACGAGAAGCGCCCGGCGACGACGCCCGACGGCAAGCGTGGTGCCGGGCCTGTACAACGCCTGGATCACGCTCGACAACCCGGCGCAGTTCAACTCCTACACCACCGACATGGTCAAGGGCGTGATCCTGGCCTTCCGTGCCGCGTCGCAACGCGCGCGACGTCAACTGCGTGGTCTTCACCGGCGCCGGCGACAAGGCCTTCTGCACCGGCGGCAACACCAAGGAGTACGCCGAGTACTACGCCGGCCACCCGCAGGAATACCGCCAGTACATGCGGCTGTTCAACGACATGGTCTCGGCCATCCTGGCCTGCGACAAGCCGGTGATCTGCCGCGTCAACGGCATGCGCATCGGCGGCGGCCAGGAGATCGGCATGGCCTGCGACTTCTCGGTCGCCCAGGACCTGGCGCGCTTCGGCCAGGCCGGCCCCAAGCACGGCTCGGCGCCGATCGGCGGCGCAACCGACTTCCTGCCGGTGATCGTCGGCGCCGAGCGCGCGATGGCGGCCTGCGTGCTGTGCGAGCCGTTCTCGGCGCACAAGGCCTACCAGATGGGCATCATCAGCGACCTCGTGCCGGCGCTCAAGGTCGACGGCAAGTTCGTCGCCAATCCCGCTGGTCGAGACCGAGCGCATGGTCGACGAATTCGGCCGCAATGTCTACGGCGAGCCCAAGACCGGCGCCGCCGCGAAGGAGGCCAAGGCGCTGCTCGCCAGCGGCACGGTCGACCTGTCGCTGCTCGACGCCACGGTCGAGGAGCTGTGCGCCAAGATTCTGCTGACCTTCCCGGACTGCACGACCAAGACCCTGGAAGAACTGCGCAAGCCCAAGCTCGAGGCCTGGAACCGCAACAAGGAAAACTCGCGCTCCTGGCTGGCGCTGAACATGATGACCGAGGCGCGCGCCGGCTTCACGGCCTTCAACGAAGGCACAAAGGAAGACCGCGAGATCGACTTCGTGCTGCTGCGCCAGAAGCTGGCGGCCGGCGAAAGCTGGGTCGGGCCGTTGCACGATTCAATCCAGCCCGGGCAAAAGCGCAGGGGCTGAAGCCATGGATTCCGACCGCTGCCTGAAGAGCTGGGTCGAAGGCGACGGGGCCTTGCTGCGCCTGCGCCTGTTGCGCCCGAAGGCGAACATCGTCGACGCGGCGATGATCGCCGCGCTGCGGGGCGCCTTCGAGCAGCATGCGCACACGACCACGCTGCGCGGGGTGCTGCTCGACGCCGAAGGCCCGCATTTCAGCTTCGGCGCCAGCGTCGAGGAACACCTGGCCGACCGCTGCGCGGCGATGCTGGCGTGCGCTGCACGCACTGATCCTGGCAATGCTCGAATTCCCGCGTGCCGATCCTGGTTGCCGTGCAAGGCCAGTGCCTGGGCGGCGGCCTGGAGCTGGCGCTGGCCGGCGGCCCGATCTTCGCCGCGCCTACAGCGCGCTTCGGCCAGCCCGAGATCAAGCTCGGCGTGTTCGCGCCGGCGGCCTCGGTGCTGCTGCCCTATCGGGTGAGCCAGCCGGCGGCAGAAGACCTGCTGTTCTCGGGCCGGGCGGTCGACGCTGACGCGGCCCTGGCGATGGGCCTGGTGCATTCGATCAGTCCGGACGCATCGGCCGCCGCGCTCGCCTACTTCGAACAGCACCTGGCCGACAAAAGCGCCGCTGCGCTGCAGTGCGCGCTGGCCGCGTCACGCGGCGCAATGCGCGCCGACGTGCGCCGCCGCCTGGCCGAGGTCGAGGCGCTGTACCTCGACCGCCTGATGAAGACGCGGGACGCCAACGAAGGGCTTGCCGCCTTCCTTGCCAAACGCCCGCCGACCTGGGAGCACCGTTGATGACCAAACCAATCCCAATCTCGCCCGTGGCCGCCATCGTCGAGCGCTGCCAACAGCTGTTCGACGACCTCGACTTCAGCGCCGTCAAGCAATGGAAGGCCGCCGTGCCGGGCCGCAAGGCGATCGGCTACATGCCGGTCTACGTGCCGCGCGAGCTGATCCACGCCGCCGGCATGCTGCCGGTGGGCATCCTCGGCGGCGGCGATCAGCTCGAGGTGATCCAGGGCGACGCCTACTACCAGAGCTACATCTGTCGCATTCCGCGCTCGACGCTCGAACTCGGGCTGACCGGACGGCTGGACTGCCTGGACGGCATGCTGTTCCCGTCGATCTGCGACGTCATCCGCAACCTATCGGGCATGTGGCAGCTGCTGTTCAAGGACAAGTACGTGCGCTACTTCGACGTGCCGCAGAACTACGTCGACTCGATCGGTGGCACGTTCTACGTCCAGGAAATGCAGACGCTGCGCGATGACCTGGGCAAGCTCCGCGGCGCGCCGATCACCGACGCAGAGTTGAACGCGTCGATAGCGGTCTACAACGACAACCGCGCCGCGGTGCGCGAGTTGTATGCCTACCGGGCTGCCAAGCCCTGGCAGGCGCCGACCTCCGAGGTCTACCTGCTGCTGCGTGCGGCCATGGTGCTGCCGC
>CAVUEP010000019.1:0-74151 GCA_963740395.1 uncultured beta proteobacterium | reverse complement strand
CATCGCCGCTCTCGCGAAACGCACAACAAACGGCCAGTCCCTGCCGCTGATCGAGAACGTGGCCGGGCAATGGATCGCCGAGACCCCGAATACCACGCCGAACTGGCCGACCTGAACCGCCGCTGGCTCCACGCGGCGGATCCCGTATGCCGTTGGCTACTGTCCATGCGGCGATGACGTCGCTCGCGCAGCGGCGCCGCTCGCGCCGAGCACGCGCACGTTGACCAGGCGCGCGCCCTGCGTAGAGCGGGGTGACGCGGGTGGAAATTGCCGGCGATGATGCCGGCGATGTGGGGTGCCGTGGCCGTAGAGGCGTCGTTGGTGGAGGCGTCGCCGCTGACGCGGCCACGACCTTGCCAGTCAGGGCCGGGTGGCTCTCATGCCCTTTTTGCAGTCGATGACGGCCACGCCGACGCCGCGGCCGTTCACCGCCGGATACCCGCCGAGGCCCAAGAGGGGGCGGGCGGACAGGTGGGCGCCTCGGCAGCCGGTCTTGGCGGACACGCTCATGGACGCATCACGCGCGCGTTCGCGCGGAGATGGCTTCCACACCGGCGCAGCGCCGTCATGTTGCCAGCGGCTCGGAGCACAACGTCGAGCACACGCGCGACGCGCAGTCGATCGCGGTTGGATGGCCTGGACATCACCCCGGACACGGGCCGTCAACAGGGGGCGAGGAGATCGCCGACAGGCTGGCCACGGAGTTCAGGGGTTGTAAATTCTCGCCACGGTGGAGACCGCCACCCACACGCAGACGATGATTAGGCAGGTTCTTCGGAACACGGAAATCCCTCCTGGGGACCGCCGTTCCCAACGCAACGAGCTGCCATCGCCGGGGTCATAACCGGGGAGTCGGTCAAAACGCCTGTGGACGCAGGGTGTTACCGACGCGTCAGGCTGTTGGATGCGGAGAACGGTACTGGGCCCCGCCGCGATGCCCGACGTGCCGGTTCGAAGGCAGGCGGCCCAGGACGGCACACCACATCGTCCCGACTGGTCGAGCGTGTCAGGAGTGTCCCGGGCCCCGTCGGACGCTGATGGTGATGACAATCGCTCCCACCCGCTCTTCGGACTCGACCAGCCGATGTGTGGCCGCCGTCGTCCATGGCCGGCTACCCGCGATTCACGATTGGAATGAACCGCCCGGCGTCGATCACGGCCGTGAGCGTCTCGAGTTCCTCGCGTGACTCGGCGGCGAAGGCGAAGGTCGCCGCCTTGCGCGGTCACCGAGCCAGGCAGTGAGCGCAGCATGACCGACGCGATTGCCGCACAGATAGCGTCCACCGGGGCGAGGGCCGCAATGCACGCGCCGTAGAGTCATGGCCTGGCACCATGTCGAAGATGACGTCGTAGGTGCGGCCGTGGCTGTGGTTCTTCGGTGTAGTCCACGAAGGTGGCCGCGCCGAGGCGTGCAACTCCTCAGGGCCCTGCGCGTGCGGTCCACGGCGCGGACGTCGTCCCCATCGACCGGCGCATGTACCGCGTGCAGGCGATGCGCCGCTGGTGCCGTCGACGGCAATGCGTCTCCGGGCGCGGGTGCGCCGATGAAGTGCAGGGCGTTCCAGCAGCCACCAAGCGGCACCGCGGCAGCCTCCGCGAAGCTCATGGTCGTCGGCTTGGCGACGATTGTCGAGCGCGCCGGCAGCGCGACTGTACTTGCCGCAGGGGTGCTGAACCGCAGCCCGGTCGTGCCTACACCGGATTGCACCGCGGGAAGGTGGTCAACTTGCCACGTGCGGCCGAGCCGCGGAGCAGCCACGAAAATAGGTCTGGCGCCTGGGGCGTGTCGTACGCCGATATCTCTCTCTCTCTCTCTCTCTCTCTCTCTCTCTCTCTTTTTTGTATCCGTGCTCAGGATCGCCCTGGGCGTCCGACGCCCCAGGCGCCGGATCCTCGGTGGCTATTTCGCCGGCGAGATCGCTGCGCTCGGCCGGAACGTCACCACCTTCGCGGTCGGCGACCAGGTGTACGGCACCACCGGGCTGCGCTTTGGCGCCTACGGCGAGTACGTGGCGCTGCCGGCGCGCTCGACGATCGTCGCCAAGCCCGGCAACATGACCTTCGCCGAAGCCGCCGCGGTGCCGCTCGGGCGGGCTGAACGCCCTGCACTTCATGCGGCGGGCGCACATCCGCGCGGGAGAGCACGTGCTCATCAACGGCGCCGGCGGCAGCATCGGCCTGCACGCCGTGCAGATCGCCAGGTCGATGGGCGCGGAGGTCACGGCCGTGGACCACACGCATCAAGGAGGACCTGGTGCGCCGCCTCGGCGCGCACCACTTCGTCGACTACACGAAAGAGACGTTCGCCGAGCCGCGGCCGGACCTACGACGTCATCTTCGACATGGTGCCGGGCAGCTCGCTACGCCGCCTGCATCGGGGCCCTCGACCGCCAGTGGGCGCTATCTGTGCGGCAATCCCCGCCTGTCGGTCATGCTGCGCTCGCGCCTGACCACGTCCGGTTCACGAGCAAGACGGCCACGTTCGCCTTCGCGCGGGAGTCGCGCGAGGAACTCGACGACGCTCACGGCGATGATCGACGCCGGGCAGATCCGTCCGATCGTCGACCGGGTGCTTCCCATGGACGCAGGCGGCCCGACGCGCATCGCCTGGTCGAGACCGAAGAGCGGGTGGGAGCGATCGTGATCGCCATCGGCGGCTCCGACGGCGCCGGACGCTCCTGACACGCTCGAGCCGGTCGGGACGATGTGGTGTGCCGTCCTGGGGCAGCCTGCTTCGAACCGGCACAGTCGGGCATCGCGGCAGGGCCCGGTCCCGTTCTCCGCATCCAACGCCTGACGCGTCGTAACACCCTGCGTCCACGGCGTTTGCGGCCGACTCCCGGTGATGACCCCGGCGATGGCAGCCCGGTTGCGTTGGGAACGGCGAGTGCCCCAGGAGGGACTGCCGTGTTCCGAAGAACCTGCCTGATCATCGTCTGCGTGTGGGTGGCGGTCTCCGCCCGTGGCGAGACGCAAGCCCTGAACTCCGTGGCCAGCCTGTCGGGTGATCTCCTCGCCCTGTTGACGGCCGGCGACCAGCGCGTGGTGCGGGTCATTGTCCGGGGTGATGTCCAGGCCATCCAACAGGCGGCCACCCGCGATCGACTGCGCGTCGCGCGTGTGCTCGACGGGTTCGTCGTGCTCGAGGGCCCACTGGCCGACGTGACGGCGCTGCGGTCGCTCGCCGGTGTGGAAGCCATCTCGCGCGACGCGCGCGTGATGCCGTTCATGAGCGTGTCCGCCAAGACGATGGCTGCCGACCAGGCGCGCCTGGCCTCGCCCGGCCTCTTGGGCCTCGGCGGGTATCCGGCGGTGACCGGCCGCGGCGTCGGCGTGGCCGTCATCGACTCGGGCATCGCGAGCCACCCGGCCCTGACTGGCAAGGTCGTGGCCGCGGTGAGCTTCGTCACGGGCGACACCTCCACCAACGACGCCTACGGCCACGGCACCCACATCGCCGGCATCATCGCCGGCAATTTCACCCGCGTCACCCCGCTCTACCAGGGCGGCATCGCCCCGGGCGCGCACCTGGTCAACGTGCGCGTGCTCGGCGCCGACGGCGCCGGCTACACGAGCGACGTCATCGCCGGCATCCAATGGACGGTGGCCAACAGCAGCCGCTACGGGATCCGCGTCGTGAACCTCCGCGGCGTCCAGGTCGGCCAGTTCGGCGTGGTATTCGGGGTGTTCGGCGATCCATTGCCCGGCCAGCGTCTCGATCGGCGTCAGCGGCAGGGACTGCCGCAGTTTGTTGTGCGTTTCGCAGAAGAAGCGGCGCACGTCGTGCTGGGAAGGGGCGAACATGGTCCGACAATTGTGCGGTCAGTCGATCTGGGCCTGTTCACACGACACACGACAGATGCGTTGCAACCAGAAAGTCCGTGAGCAAGGCGGCAACCGCAGCCGGGGCCGTCCCCCCGGCGAGGATTGGCAACGCTGCGCACGGCCTTTCTGGTCACAACCCGAAGGGAAAGGGCTGCTCGGGCGCAGCGCGGCGTTGCGCCCCTGGCCCGGACGCGAGTCCGGGCTGCGTGCCGCGCCTTGCTCTGCGCCCCAATCAACCCGTTCGCACTGCCGTGCGTCGTGTGATCAGGCCTTAGCCCATGTTCATCACCGATCCCTGGTTCTACGCCGTCGCCGTGCCCGCCGTGCTGCTGATGGGCGTCTCCAAGAGCGGCTTCCTGATGGGCTTCGGCTCCATGGCCACGCCGCTGATGGCGCTGACACTGCCGGTGCCGCAGGCCGCGGCGATCATGCTGCCGCTCCTGCTGGTGATGGACCTGACAGGCGTTCAGCAGCTATGGCGCGAGCGCGACCGCGAGCTGTTGCGCTGGCTGGTGCCGGCCGGTTTGCTCGGCACGGCGCTGGGCACCGTGCTGTTCGGTCTGCTGTCGATGCAGACCGTGGCTGCCGTGGTCGGGGGCTTGACCCTGCTGTTCCTGGCCCAGCGGCTTTTGTTTCCGCCGCGTCGTGATGCGCCGCCGCCGCCCAGGGCGGTCGGCTTCGTTCTCGGCATTGCCGGAGGCTTCACCAGCTTCGTGGCGCATGCGGGCAACCCGCCGCTGGCAGCCTATGTGCTGCCGCTGCGGCTGCCGCCGATTCGCCTGGCGGCGACGATGGCCGTGCTGTTCGGCGTGCTCAACCTGTCGAAGTGGATTCCGTACGCCTGGCTGGGCCTGTTCGACGTTCGCGGCCTCGTGACGTCGCTGGCGCTGATGCCGCTGGCGCCGCTGGGTGTCTGGCTGGGCGTATGGGCCACGCGACGCATCGACCCCGACTGGTTCTACCGCATCGCCTACACCGGCATGGGACTCACCGGCGCCAAGCTCTTGTGGGACGGGTTGCGCTGAGGCTCGGCTCGGAAGGCGCCGCGTCGGGGTTGGCGCTAGGCTGGTTGGCGCGAGCCGCGGCTACCATCGCCGGGAACGAGCAGGAGGAACCCGATGCCGGTGATCGTGATCGCCAACCCCAAGGGCGGCGTGGGCAAGAGCACGGTGGCGACGAACCTGGCCGGCGCCCTGGCGCGCGGGGGTCACGCCGTGATGCTGGGCGACGTCGACCGCCAGCAGTCGGCGCGCCAATGGTTGGCCTTGCGCCCGCCCGCCCTGCCCGCGATCCGCGGGTGGGACCTCGCCCACGACGAAGTGGTCCGGCCTCCCAAGGGCACGACCCATGTGGTTCTGGACACGCCGGCCGGCTTGCACGGCAGCAAGCTCGACGACGTGATGCGCATCGCCGACCGGGTGCTGGTGCCGCTGCAGCCCAGCCTGTTCGATATCCAGGCCAGCCACGCCTTCCTGCGCGAACTCGCCGCGCACCGGCGCAGCGACCGGGTGCGCGTGGGCGTGATCGGCATGCGCGTGCGCGAGGGCACGATCGCGACCGACCAGCTGCACCGCTTTCTCGATGCACTGGGGGTGCCGGTGCTGGCGATGCTGCGCGACACCCAGCTGTACGTGCAACTGGCCGCACGCGGTGCCACCTTGTGGGACATCGCCCCCAGCCGAGCCGAACGCGACCTCGCGCAATGGCAGCCGATCCTGGACGAACTCGGGCGCGGATGAAGCACTTCGCAACCCTGGACGAACTCGCGGCATGCGTCGGCCAGCCGCTGGCCGACAGCGACTGGATTCTGGTGGACCAGGCCCGCATCGACGCCTTCGCCGAGGCCACGGCGGACCGGCAATGGATCCACACCGACCCGGCCCGGGCAGCCCAGGGCCCCTTCGGCGAGACGATCGCGCATGGATTCCTCACGCTGAGCCTGCTGCCGGCATTGCTGGCTGACGCCTATGCGGTCGACAATGTGCGCATGAGCGTCAATTACGGCCTCAATCGCGTGCGCTTCCCGGCGCCGGTGCCGGCAGGCAGCCGCGTACGCGCCCGCATCAAGTTGCTCGCGTTCGAGTCGCTCGCGCACGGTGCGCAGCTGACGCTCGAAGCCACCCTCGAGCGCGAGGGGCATGCCAAGCCGGTGTGTGTGGCCGAAATGGTGGCGCGCAAGTACGTGCATCAAGACCCGATGCTCGCGGCGCCTGCGGGCTCTCGCGACCCAACGCCATGAAGGTCCTGCTCGTCGACGACCATCCGCTGATCCTTGCAGCCTTGCAGGGCATGATCGGCACCCTGGGCGACGACGTCACCGTGGTGGGGGTCAGCAACGGGCGCGAGGCCCGCGCCGTGCTGAAGAAGGACCCCAATCAGGATCTGGTGCTGCTCGACCTGCACCTGGGCGAGGATGACGGGTTCGAATTGCTGGGCGAACTGCGCGACAAGTACCCTGCGCTGCCTGTCGTCGTCGTGTCGGCCTCCGACCGCGCCAGCGACGTGATCCGCGCCATCGATGCCGGCGCCATGGGCTTCGTGCCCAAGCGTGCCAGCAATGAGACCTTGATCGAAGCCCTGCGTCTGGTCATGTCGGGCGGCATCTATGTGCCGCCGATGACGTTGGGCATCGCGCCCGCAGCGCCGGTCCCGCCGCCGGACGGGGACACCGTGCCCGATGTGATGCGGCCGCACCCGACCGAGGACGTGCGCGAAATGACCAGCGCCGCAGGGGCCTTGCCGCCTCCGGCGCCGCCGGCCTCGCTGGACTCGCTGGGCCTGTCCCGGCGCCAGGCCGATGTGCTGGCCTACCTGCTGCAAGGCATGCCCAACAAGATCATCGCGCGCGAGATGCACCTGTCGGTGGATACGGTCAAGGACCATGTCGCGGCGGTACTGCGCGTCCTCGGGGTGTCCTCGCGCACGCAGGCCGTGCTGGCCGTCAGCCAGATGACGCAGCAGGGCGGGGGGCAGGGACTGCCGGCCTGGAAGCGCTCGCAGCGCTGATGGTCGTGCGCGGCGCGACCTGCGCGGAATCTGCCGGGCTCGCCACGTGACACGCGTCGAACCCGAGCGCGCCGCCGATGCCGCGGTGCTCCCGGCCATGGCCGATGACGACGCGCGTGTCGATGGCCTGCGCGCGCTGTTCGAGCAGAGCCCGGCCAGCCTGGGCGGCAATGCGATCGGCGTCGCCGTGATTGGGCTGGCCTTCTGGCCGCTGGCGGCCGCGCCGCTGTTGCTGGGTTGGCTCGGCGCGGCCGTGCTGCTGTGGCTCGTGCGCCTGGCGCACTACCTGCGCTACCGTGCCGCGCGCGACAGCGACGCCCCCACGCTGCAGGCCTGGCGCCGCAGCTGGCGCGTCCTGGTGCTGCTGCAGGGAGCGATGTGGCCGTTGGCGGTCTGGCTGTTCTGGGGCCTGGGCTCGCCATTCCACACCACGGCCCTGCTGCTCATTGCCGCGGCCTACATGATGGCGTCGGTGCAACTGCTCGCGCCGCAGCGCAGGCTGTTCATCGTCTTCACCTGCATCGTGTTCCTGCCCGTGATCGTGCGCGTGGCCAGCGACACGGCGCAACCCTGGCATTGGCAATTGGCCGGCGTGCTCTGCATGGTGTTCGTGATTGCCATGGTGATGGGCCGCGCCTACCGTGGCGCGCTGGGCCAGGCCATCGGGCTCAAGCGCCGCACCGAGCAACTGGCCGCCCAGTTGCGGGTCGAGAAGGCCGCGGCCGACGTGGCGCGACGTGAGGCCGAGGCCGCCAACCGTGCCAAGACGCAGTTCTTTGCCGCGGCCAGCCACGACCTGCGCCAGCCGTTGCACGCGATGGGCCTGTTTGCCGAGACCCTGCGCCAGCGCGCCAACCAACCCGAGGTTGCGTCGCTGGTCAACAGCATCAACCAGAGCGTGGAGGCGCTCGAAGGACTGTTCGGCGAGCTGCTCGACATCACGCGCATCGACAGCGGCGGCGTCGAGGTGCAGGCCGGCCCCGTCAACATCCGTGAACTGTTTGCCCGGCTGCGCCTGAGTTTCGAGCCCACCGCGTTCGAAAAGGGTCTGGCCCTGAGCTTTCACGGCGAGCATCGCTTCGCCCACACCGATGGCCTGCTGCTCGAGCGCATCCTGCGCAACCTGGTCAGCAACGCCATCCGCTACAGCGAGGACGGTGGCGTGTTGGTGGCCTGCCGGCCGCGCCAGGGCCAGTTGTTGATTCAGGTCTGGGACAGCGGCATCGGCGTGGCCGAATCCAGCCTGCCGCACATCTTCGACGAGTTCTACCAGGTCCAGAGTCAGCGCCCGCTCGCGCCGCACCAGCGCAAGGGGCTGGGGCTGGGACTGGCGATCGTCAAGCGCCTGGCCGACCTGATGCAGGCGCCGCTGAGCGTGCGCTCACGCGTGGGCCATGGCACGGTCTTCACGCTCGGCGTGCCGCAGGGCCGAGAGCCGCGCGGTGAGTTGCCGCCGTCGGCAAGCCACGCGTCCAGGCTGGGCCTCAGCCTGGAAGGGCGGCGCATCGTGGTCGTCGAGGACGAGCCTGCCGTGCGCGAGGGCTTGACCGTACTGCTCGAATCCTGGGGCGCGCAGGTGGAAGCCTTCGACGACCTGCAGGCGCTCAAGCGCCGGCTCGCGGCGCCCGACGCGGCAGCGCCCGAGTTGTCGATCGTCGACTACCGTCTGCCCGAGGGTCGGACCGGCATCGATGCGCTGGGCGCGGTGCGGGCGCGCTGGCCGGACCGGTCGTTGCCGGCGATCGTCATCACCGGCAGCAGCCTGGGCGGCCATGAGGCCGAGGCCGAGCTGCATGACTTTCACCTGCTGATCAAGCCGGTCACGCCGAACAAGCTACGCGCAATGATCGCGTTCAAACTCGGCCGGCGGTAGCTTGCGGCCCCAAGCTCGCCGCACGCGCGTCAGCTAGGCGTGTAGGCCAGGCGCACGTAGATCGGCGCGAAGGCCTCGGCCTGGGTGACCTCGACCAGCGCCTCGCGGGAGAGCTCGAGCAGGGCGATGAACGTCACCACCACCACCTGCACGCCGCGCGCGGGTTCGAACAGATCCTCGAACAGCGCGAAGCGGCGGCCCTGGAGCTTCCTCAACACCAGGCTCATGTGCTCGCGCACCGACAGGTGCGAGCGACCGATGTGGTGATGCTGCACCAGGCGTGCCCGCGTCAGGATCGCCTGCCAGGCCTCGCGCAAGTCGTCGGCCGCCACGTCGGGCAGGCGCGGCACCAACGACTGCTCGATCGTCACCTGGGCGCGCAGGAAGTCCCGCCCCAGCACCGGCAGCGCATCGAGCTGCGCGGCCGCGAGCTTCATCTGCTCGTACTCGAGCAGGCGGCGCACCAGTTCGGCGCGCGGGTCCTCGGCTTCCTGACCCTGTGCGCTCTTGCGCGGGGGCAGCAGCATGCGGCTCTTGATCTCGATCAACATCGCCGCCATCAGCAGGTACTCGCTGGCCAACTCCAGATTGCGCGCGCGAATCTGCTCGACATAGGCCAGGTACTGGCGCGTCACGTCGGCCAGTGGGATGTCGAGGATGTTGAAGTTCTGCTTGCGGATCAGGTACAGCAGCAGGTCCAGCGGGCCCTCGAAGGCCTCGAGAAATATCTCCAGCGCGTCGGGCGGGATGTACAGGTCCTGCGGCATCGCGAACAGCGGCTCGCCATAGAGCCTGGCCACCGCAATCGAGTCGACCGCTGCCGGCGGCAGTGCGGCCGCCAATTCAGTGTCGGGCGGCGGCGGCAGGCCGCCGCTCTGCCCAGCAACGCGGCTCACTTGACCTGGGTCTGGTAGACGTAGGGCTGCTGCGGCACCTCGGCGTCCTGCCAGGCGGCTTGGTCGCTGCGGTCGATCGTGCGGTCCCACAACAGCGCGCGCCCGGCGCGTTGCTCGGCCTCGAGCGTGGGCTTCTTGGCCTTGAGCTCACCGATGAACTGGGTCACATCGGATTCGTACTTCTTCCAGAACAGCGGCATGGTGCGGGGCGGGATGCGTGCGGGATCTGGCCATTTTAGCGGGGCACACTCATGGGTCGGCCCGGCGCTCGAAAGCGCCCGCCACGGTCGGCACGATCGCGTCCTCGCCCAGTACCGCGGCAAAGCCCGAACGCTGGATCAACGACAGCGGCTGCTCGTTGACATGTGCCAGCACCAGGCTGACGCCCTGCCGCTTCAGAGTGCGGTGCAGGTGCTGCAGCGCGTCCAGCCCTGAGGTGTCGAGCAGCACCAGGCGGTGCATCTCGAGCACGACGGCGCGCGTGCCTGCGTTCATTTGCGCGGGCAGGGACTCGATCTTGCCCACGGCGCCGAAGAAGAGCGAGCCGAAGAGCTCGAACACCTGCACGCCGGCGGGCAACTCGATACCGTCGTGCGGCTTGACGCTGAACAGCGTGCTCATGCGGTAGATGAAGAACACGCAGGCCAGCACCAGGCCCACCTGCACAGCCACCATGAGGTCGAAGACCACGGTGAGGAAGAAGGTGCCGAGCAGGATGGTGCGGTAGGGGGCGCTGAAATGCTTCAGGCGCGCGAACTCGTGCCACTCGCCCATGTTCCAGGCCACGAACAGCAGGATGCCGGCCAACGCGGCCAGCGGCACGTGCAGTGCCAGCGGGGCGGCGATCAGCACGATCAGCAGCAACGTGACCGCGTGCACGATGCCGGCGACCGGCGTGGTGGCGCCGGCACGCACATTGGTCACGCTGCGGGCGATGGTGCCGGTGGCGGGCATGCCGCCGAACAACGGGCTGACCATGTTGGCCACGCCCTGCGCCATCAGCTCCTGGTTCGGGTCGTGGCGCGGCAGGTCGGTCAGGTTGTCGGCGATGCGGGCGCACAGCAGCGATTCGATGGCGCCGAGCAGCGCGATCGTCACGGTCGGAATCAGCAGCTGCTTGGCGCTGTCCCACGAGAACGGCGGCAGCGCGAGGTCAGGCAGGGTGCGCGGAATGCCGCCGAAGCGCGAGCCGATGGTCTCGACCGGCAGTGCGAACCACCAGGCCACCAGCGTCATCGACACCAGGGCCACCACCGGCCCCGGCACGCGCGAAACCGTCTTCAGCGAACTGACCTCGGCCAGGCGGCTCGGCAGCGTGGCGCCCGCGAACAGCCGCGGCCACAGGAACAGCCCGCCGACGCAGGCCACGCCGATGGCGAAGGCGTAGGGGTTGAAGCTGTCGAGGTGCGCGGCCAGTGCGCCGATCTGCGAGAAGAAGTCGGCCGGCATCTTCTCGATCGACAGGCCGAGCAGGTCCTTGAGCTGCGACAGGGCGATCAGCACGGCGATGCCGTTGGTGAAGCCGATGATGATCGTGCACCGGGATGTAGCGCACCAGCGCGCCGAGCTTGAACAGGCCCAGCGCGAACAGCAGCACGCCGGCCAGCGCGGTCGAGATCAGCAGGTTGGTCAGGCCGTAGCGCTGCGACGATGCCGTAGACGATGACGATGAAGGCGCCCGCCGGCCCGCCGATCTGCACGTTCGAGCCGCCCAGCGCCGAGATCAGGAAGCCGGCGACGATGGCGGTGATGATGCCTTGCTCGGGCTTGAGGCCCGCGGCGATCGCAAAGGCCATCGCCAGCGGCAGGGCGACGACGCCGACGGTGATGCCGGCGCCGATGTCGGCCAACGCGCGGTGGCGGTCGTAGCCGCGCAGCGCGTCAAAGAGACGGGGTCGGAAAGGGTGGAACTGACTCGGGAACATGCAACCTCCTGGTACGAGACAACGGGTTCAGGACCGTCGTCGCAGGAGGCCCGCAGTGGTGGCGCCGCGTCATGAAACGCCTGCGGCGCGATGACGGCCAGGCGCGGGCGGGGCGAGGTAGTTTGAGCTCCATTGAACCCGGGGAGTCAACGCACGCGCAGGCCCGGCACCGCGCCCGGCCAGGGTTCGAGCACATACAGGCCCGGATTCGCCTTCTCGTCGGCGTGGCTGGCGGCCAGCACCATGCCCTCGCTGAGGCCGAACTTCATCTTGCGCGGCGCCAGGTTGGCGACCACCACGGTCAGCTTGCCGATCAGGTCGGCGGGCTGGTAGGCGGACTTGATGCCGGAGAAGACGTTGCGCGTCCTGCCCTCGCCGACGTCCAGCGTCAGCCGCAGCAGCTTGTCGCTGCCCTCGACCAGTTCGGCATTGACGATCTTGGCAATGCGCAGATCGACCTTGGCGAAATCGTCGATCTTGATCTCGGCCGCCAATGCTTCGCCGCCTGGCAGGGCCGGCGCCGCGGCGGGGGCTTCGAGCAAGGCGTCGAGCACCTTCGGGTCGACGCGCTGCATCAGGTGCTGGTAGTCGCCGATGCTGTGTGCGCCCAAGGCGCGCTCGGCATCGGCCCAGGCCAGCGGCTGCACCTGCAGAAACGCCTCGACCTTCTCGGCCAGTGCCGGCATCACCGGCTTGAGGTAAATCGTCAGCAGGCGGAAGGCCTCGATGCAGACGCTGCACACGTCGTGCAGGGCGCGCTCCATGCCGTCTTGCTTGGCCAGCTCCCAGGGCTTGTGCTGGTCGACGTATTCATTCACGCGGTCGGCCAGCAGCATCACTTCGCGCAGGGCCTTGCCGAACTCGCGCTCCTCGTACAGCTCGTGCAGGGCGGCGCTGTGGCTGCGCAGCGTGTCGAGCAGCGTGCGGCCCTCGACGCCGAGGTCGCCCGACAGCCGGCCGCCGAAGCGCTTGGCGAGGAAACCGGCGGCGCGGCTGGCGATGTTGATGTACTTGCCGACCAGGTCGCTGTTGACGCGTGCCGAGAAGTCCTCGGGGTTGAAGTCGATGTCTTCGACCCGACCGTTCAGCTTGGCGGCGATGTAGTAGCGCAGCCACTCGGCGTTCAGGCCGAGTTCGAGGTAGCGCAGCGGCGAGATGCCGGTGCCGCGGCTCTTGCTCATCTTGTCGCCGCCGACCGTGATGAAGCCGTGCACGAAGACCTTGTCGGGCGTCTTGCGGCCGCTGAAGTGCAGCATCGCCGGCCAGAACAGGGTGTGGAAGTAGCTGATGTCCTTGCCGATGAAGTGAATCTGCTCGACGTCCGGGTCGGCCATGAAGGCGTCGAAGTCGCCGCCTGCTGCTTGCCGAAGTAGTTCTTCAGCGACGCCAGGTAGCCCACCGGCGCGTCGAGCCAGACGTAGAAGTACTTGTCGTCGGTGTCGGGGATGCGGATGCCGAAGTAGGGCGCGTCGCGGCTGATGTCCCAGTCCGACAGCGTCACATGGCCGGCGTCGTCGGCGGCGAACCATTCGCGGATCTTGTTCAGCACCTCGGGCTGCAGGCGGTCGGGCGCCGCGGTCCATTGCTGCAGGAACTCGACGCAGCGCGACGCGCTGAGCTGGAAGAAGTAATGCACGCTGGACTTCAGCACCGGCGTGGCGCCGCTGAGCGCCGAGTACGGGTTCTTCAGCTCGGTGGGCGCATAGACCGCGCCGCAGACGTCGCAGTTGTCGCCGTACTGGTCCTTGGCGCCGCACTTCGGGCATTCGCCCTTGATGTAGCGGTCGGGCAGGAACATCGACTTCACCGGGTCGAAGAACTGCTCGATCGTGCGTTCGGCGATCAGGCCCTGCTTGCGCAGCGCGCGGTAGATGTCCTGCGCCAGCGCATGGTTCTCGGGCCCGTCGGTCGAGTGCCAGTTGTCGAAGCCGATGTGAAAACCGTCGAGGTACTGCTGGCGGCCGGCGGCGATCTCGGCCACGAATTCCTGCGGCGTCTTGCCCGGCCTTGTCGGCGGCGATCATGATCGCTGCGCCATGGGCGTCGTCGGCGCAGACGAAGTGCACTTCGTGGCCCTGCATGCGCTGGAACCGCACCCAGATGTCGGCCTGGATGTACTCCATCATGTGGCCGATGTGGAACGGCGCGTTGGCGTAGGGCAGGGCGGTGGTGACGAAGAGCTTGCGTGGCATGGGGGGATTCTAGGAGGCCGCAGGCCCTAGACTTGCGCATTCACTTCCTGCAGTCCATCCATGAGCCTCACCGAAGCCACCGTCACCGACGCCCTGAAGTCGGTCATCGATCCCAATACCGGCAAGGACTTCGTGTCCGCCAAACAGCTGAAGAACCTGAAGGTCGAGGGCGGCGACGTCGCCTTCGATGTCGAGCTCGGCTACCCGGCCAAGAGTCAGCTGCCGACCCTGCGCAAGGCCTTGATCGCTGCGGTGCGCACGCTGCCCGGCGTCGAGAACGTCAGCGTCAACCTGAGCACGAAGATCGTTGCCCATGCGGTGCAGCGCGGTGTGCAGCTGATGCCCAAGGTCAAGAACATCGTCGCGGTGGCCTCGGGCAAGGGCGGCGTGGGCAAGAGCACGACGGCGGTCAACCTGGCCCTGGCGCTGGCGGCCGAGGGCGCCTCGGTGGGCATCCTGGACGCCGACATCTATGGCCCGAGCCAGCCGATGATGATGGGGATCGAGGGCCGGCCCGAGAGTGCCGACGGCCAGACCATGGAGCCGATGAGCAATTACGGCGTGCAGGTGATGTCGATCGGCTTCCTGGTCGACGCCGACAACCCGATGATCTGGCGCGGCCCGATGGTGACGCAGGCGCTCGAGCAACTGCTGCGGCAGACGAACTGGAGCGATCTCGACTACCTGATCGTCGACATGCCACCGGGCACCGGCGACATTCAGCTGACGCTGTCGCAGAAGGTGCCGCTGACCGGGGTCGTGATCGTCACCACGCCGCAGGACATCGCCCTCCTGGACGCCAAGAAGGGCCTGAAGATGTTCGAGAAGGTCGGCGTGCCGATCCTGGGCATCGTCGAGAACATGGCCGTGCATGTCTGTTCGAGTTGCGGCCATGTCGAGCACATCTTCGGCGCCGACGGCGGCAGGAAGATGGCCGAGCAGTACGGTGTCGACTACCTCGGCGCGCTGCCGCTGAACCTGTCGATCCGCGAGCAGGCCGACGCCGGCCGGCCCAGCGTCGTCAGCGAGCCCGACGGCGAGATCGCGGCGATCTACAAGACCGTGGCGCGGCAGATGGCGGTGAAGATCGCCGCCAAGGCGAAGGACTTCAGCTCGAAATTCCCGACGATCTCGATTTCCAAGACCACCTGAGCCGCAGACACGCGGCGGTTGTGGCCCTCACCCGCCCTCTGTCTGCACTCAATCGAAGATCAGCTGCGGCAGGAACAAGGTGATCTGCGGGATATAGGTGATCATCACCAGGAAGACCAACAGGATCGTCAGCCACGGCAATGCCGCCCGCGTCACCTGCACCAGGTTCATGCCGGTGATGCCGCTGGTGACGAACAGGTTGAGCCCCACGGGCGGCGTGATCATGCCGATCTCCATGTTGACGACCATGATGATGCCCAGGTGAATCGGGTCGATGCCCAGTTCGGTGGCGATCGGGAAGAAGATCGGCGCCAGGATCAGGATGATGCCGGTCGGCTCCATGAAATTGCCGGCAACCAGCAGGATGATGTTGACCACGAGCAGGAACATCCACGGCGCCATGCCGGCACCGACGATGGCCTCGGCGATCGTCTGAGGGATCCGTTCGGTCGTCAGCACATGGGCGAACAACAGCGCATTGGCGATGATGAACATCAACATGACCGTGGTCTTGCCGGCGTCCATCAGCACCTCGGGCAACTGCTTGACGCCGATGTCGCGATACACCGCCACGGCCACGAAGGTCGCATAGACCGCGGCGACTGCCGCCGCCTCGGTCGGCGTGAAGATGCCGCCGTAGATGCCGCCCATGATGATCGCCAGCAGCGCCAGGCCCCAGATCGAATCCTTGAATGCGACCAGCACCTCGCGCGTGGAGGCCCTCTCGCCGCGCGTCAGCGTCAGCTTGCCGGCGCGCCACCACACGGCCAGCGCGAGCATCAAGGCCAGCAGCAGGCCGGGTATCACGCCGGCCATGAACATGCGTCCGACCGACACGTTCGTGACCGCTGCATAGACGACCATCACGATCGACGGCGGGATCAGGATCCCGAGCGTGCCGGCATTGCAGATCACGCCGGCGGCGAATTCCTTGGGGTAGCCGCTCTTGACCATGCCGGCGATGACGATCGAGCCGATGGCGACGACGGTCGCCGGGCTCGATCCGGAAACCGCCGCGAACAGCGTGCACGCCAGCACGCTGGCGATCGCCAAGCCGCCACGCAGGTGGCCGACCGCGGCGATCGCGAAACGGACCATGCGCTTGGCCACGCCGCCGGTGCTCATCATCGCGCCGGCCAGGATGAAGAAAGGAATCGACATCAGCGTGTAGTGTTCGCTGGTCTCGTACAGCTTGATCGACAGGCTGGCCAGCGAGTCCTGGCCGAAGAAGATGATGGTCAGAAGGCTCGACAACCCGAGGCAAATGGCCACCGGCATGCCCATCGCCATGAAGAGGAACAGCGTGGTAAACAGGATCAGCGGTGTTCACAGCGACTCCTCGCTCTTCAGTTTCATGGCATCAGCGACTTCGTCGCCGAGGTGCAGGCTGTCCGACTTGCCGGTGATCAGCGACCACAACACCTGGACGAAGCGGAAGGTCAGCAGCAAGTAGCCCAGCGGCAGCAGCGAGCGCACCATCCAGACCTCGATCGGCAGGTCCTCCATCTCGATGTGGACCGAGTACATCTTCGACACATAGCCGCACGAGCCGAAGATCACGAGGCCGGCATAAAGCAGGCACAGCAGCACGACGACGATCGATGTGGCGCGCCGAGCGCCTGTGCGGCAACTTGCTGACCAGTGCATCGACGCCGATGTGTGCGCCGACTCGAACGCCGTACGAGATGCCGACGAAGATCATCGCCGCGAAGAAGATCGTCGTCATCTCCAGCGCCCAGGTGAAGCCGGAGTTGAAGACATAACGCAAGACGACCTGCACGAAGGTCAGCAGCGTCATCGCCGCAAGCATCGTGATGACGATCCACTCTTCCAGTCGATCAAGAATCTTCATGGCCGCGGTTCCGGACGGCGCCGGCGACAGGCGCGGTGGATGGATGGGACAAAAAAAATTGTCAGCCCCCGCGAGGGGTGCTGACAATCGGGTCTGACGCGTGCCGACATGGTTGGCCGGCACGGGTTCTTACTTGTTCGCCTTCTGCGCGGCGTCGATCAGGTCCTTGCCGATCTCGCCTTCGAACTTGGCCCACACCGGCTTCATCGCCGGCGCCATTGTCCGACCTCGGCCTTGGTCAGCTTCAGCACCTCGGCCTTCTTGTCGTCGACGATCTTCTGGCGATAGGCCTCGCCTTCGTCGTACGCGATCTTGTTGCCGATCTTGATCGATTCGGCCATGGCCTCGGTCAGGCCCTTCTTCACGTCGGCCGGCAGCTTGTCCCACCAGCCTGAATTGGTGATGACCATGTAGTCGATCACGCCGTGGTTGGTCTCGGCGATCGACTTCTGCACCTCATGGAACTTCTGCGTGTAGATGTTCGACCAGGTGTTCTCCTGGCCGTCGACCACGCCCGACTGCAGCGCCTGGTAGACCTCACCGAACGACAGCTTCTGCGGGTTCGCGCCGATCGCCTTGAACTGCGCCTCGAGCACGTCAGACGTCTGGATCCGGAACTTCAGCCCCTTGGCGTCGGCCGGCGTGCGCAGCACCTTGTTGGCCGACATCTGCTTCATGCCGTTGTGCAGGAAACCCAGGCCCTTGATGCCCTTCTTGGTCATCGAGTTCAGCAGTTCCTGGCCCTTCGGCGCTTTGCTGGAAGCGGTCGATCGCCTCGATGTCGTCGAACAGGAACGGCAGATCGAACACCTGCAGCTTGGGTGTGTACTTGGAGAACTTGGACAGCGACGGCGCGATGATCTGCACGTCGCCGAGCAGCAGCGCTTCCATTTCCTTGCCGTCGCCGAACAACTGGCTGTTCGGGAAAACCTGCACCTCGACCTTGCCGGGCAGCTTCTTCTCGGCCAGTTCCTTGAACTTCAGCGCGGCCTGACCCTTGGGCGTGGCGTCGGCAACGACGTGGCTGTACTTGATGACCATCGGCGCCGCGGCAGCGGGGCCGTGAACAAGGGCGAAC
Organism: uncultured beta proteobacterium; assembly: GCA_963740395.1. Classification (GTDB taxonomy): domain Bacteria; phylum Pseudomonadota; class Gammaproteobacteria; order Burkholderiales; family Burkholderiaceae_C; genus CADEEN01. Next base: position 56,352 of record CAVUEP010000019.1, on the reverse strand, counting down.
GTGGCAGCGGCCGCGACGGCCAACATACGGTAGGTCATGTCGATCTCCTGTGGGGTCTCTCAGTCGTAGTAAATTTGTACAAATATTATTATATCTGCGAACTTTCCGACGACCAACTGTCGACCTCGCTGGGCGGCCTGGACATGACATTGCGCAATTCCGTCAGGGTTGCTTGCCGCAAGGCCGCTAGGGTTTTTACGGGTATGCGCACGGGGACGTATGGGTCGTATGGGTTGGCAATCCCCGCCGACAGGGTGGCGAATGGTCAGCCACTAAACTGGACGCGGTGTTTCCGTCTCCCTGATGTCGACAATCACGTGAATCACGCCATGGACAGGCCAGCGATCCGAGTTGCCGTGCTGATGGAGCGTGAGCGGGCGCCCAACCAGTGGGAAGATTGGCGTTTCCGCCTCGCCGAAGTGGTGCCCGACGATGGGGGCTTCGGCAGCGAATCGCGCCTGATGCGCGACGATGGCAAGTCCGCGCAATTCCTGCATCCGGGATTTGACGTCACGTTGTTTGTGGACGAGGCCGAGGGCTACTACCTGAACCTGAGCACGGGCGCGCCGGTCTGGTTCGTCATGTGGCGGCTGGTCGAAGGCGACCCGTCGCTGGCGCGGCCCGAGACGGTCACGCTGTCGTACAACGAGGCCGGGCGCATGCTCGATGCGCAGGAACGCGTCGACAACCTGCCGCTGGCGCCCAACGTGACCGCCTGGCTGGCCGAATTCACCGAGTTGCACTACAAGCCCGAGCCCAAGAAGCGCCGGCGCCCGGCGTCGTTTCAACGGCCTGAGGATCGACGGTGAGCGACGACGACACCCCGGCGGGCTTCCTGTCGCGCTGGTCGCAGCGCAAGACCAAATTGCGCCAGGGCCAGACCCTGCCCGAACCCGTCACGGCCGTCGAACCGCCGCGACCGGTGCCTGCCACGGTGCCCGCGCCCGCGGCGGTAGCGCCCGCGCCGCAGGCGGCGGGCGCCGTTGCCGAGCCGCCGCCGCCGCTGACCCTGGACGATGTGGCGCAGCTCGGCCGCGATTCCGACTTCCGCAAGTTCCTGGCGGCCGACGTGTCGCCCGAAGTCAAGAATGCCGCACTGAAGAAGCTTTTCACCGACCCGCACTTCAATGTGATGGACGGCCTGGACATCTACATCGACGACTACGGCAAGCCCGATCCGATCCCTGCGTCGATGCTGCGCCAGATGGTGCAGTCCAAGGCCCTCGGCCTGTTTGCCGACGAGGAGGAGAAGGGCCAAGCTGCCGCGCAGGCCGCGGCGCGGGCCACTCCCGATGGTGCGCAGCCCGAGGAAACGGCACAGTCACCTCCTGAACCCGTCAACCCGATTGCCCATGACCAAGACGCTGCTGTGCGATTGCAACCGCTCGATGCCGCTGGACCGCCCAGCGCTGAAGGCGGCACTGAGCCAGACACCGGGCGCGAGCGCTGAGGGCATCGATGCGGCGCACACGCTGCTGTGCCGGCGCGAGGCCGGCGCCTTCCAGCGCGCGGCCAAGGGAGGCGAAGACCTGTTGGTGGCCTGCACCCAGGAGTCGCGCCTGTTCCTCGAGCTCAACGAGCAGACCGAGGGCGCCCCGAGCGTGCGGGAGCGCCCGATCCGCTTCGTCAACATCCGCGAAACCGGCGGCTGGTCCAGGGATGCCGCGTCGGCCACGCCCAAGCTGGCGGCGCTGATCGCTGCGGCGCAACTGCCGCCGCCCGATCCGGTGGCTGCGGTCACGTACCGCAGCCAGGGCCGCTGCCTCGTGATCGGTGGCGCCGAGGCGGCCGAGCGGGCCGCGGCGATGCTCGGCAGCGAACTCCAGCTCAGCCTGCTCGTCGACGGCGGTGGCGCGCTCGCGCAGGGCCATGACCGCGCGGTGCACAGCGGCAAGCTGAAGTCGTTGACGGGCTGGCTCGGCGCCTTCGAGGCCACCTGGGCCAGCGACAACCCGATCGACCTGGAGCTGTGCACGCGCTGCAATGCTTGCATTGCGGTCTGCCCCGAAGGTGCGATCGACTTCGGCTACCGCGTCGACATGAGTCGCTGCAAGAGCCACCGCGCCTGCGTCGTGGCCTGCGATGCCGCGGGTGCGATCGACTTCGAGCGTGAGCCACAGACCAGCGGCGAGAAGTTCGACCTCGTGCTCGACCTGCGCCCGGCACCGGCTTTCTCGATGCACCAGCCGCCGCAGGGCTACTACCATGTCGGCGCCGACGCCGCCAAGCTGTTCGATGCGGTGCTGCAGTTGCGCGAGCGTGTCGGCGAGTTCGAGAAGCCCAAGTTCTTCCACTACAAGGCCAAGCTGTGCGCGCACAGCCGCAACGAGCAGATCGGCTGCACGGCCTGCATCGACGTCTGCTCGACACGCGCGATCCGCAGCGAGGCCACGCTCAAGGGCAAGGCCGGCGGGCGGGTGCGCGGGGCGACAACGACCACGCGGGCCGCGCCGCTGCCCGGGGGGCAGGGCGGCGGCATCGTCGTCGAGGCGCACCTGTGCGTCGGCTGCGGCGCCTGCACCACGGTGTGCCCGAGCGGCGCGCTCGCCTTTGCCACGCCGGACACGGTCGACCAGGGCAAGCGCCTGCGCACGCTGCTGGGCGCCTATCGCCATGCCGGCGGCAAGGACGCGGCGCTGCTGCTGCACAGCGAAGGGGCGGGCGCGACACTGATCGGCGAGCTGGGCCGCGCGGCGCGTGTCGACAAGGCGATCAACGGCGTACCGGCGCGCGTGGTGCCGGTGGCGCTGTGGCACACCGCCAGCGTCGGCATCGACGTCTGGCTGGCGGCGATCGCGCTCGGTGCGGCCCAAGTCTGGGTGCTGATGACGGCCGAGGAAGCGCCCGAGTACCGCCAGGCGCTGGCCGAGCAGATGGCGGTGGCACAGGCGATCCTGAGCGGTCTGGGCTATCGCGGCGAACATTTCCGCCTGATCGAAGCCCGTGACGCCCGCGACCTGGCGGCCCTGGATCGCGAATTGCAGCGCCCGGCGGCGCAGGGGCTGGCCAAGCCTGCCGCGCTGGCGGTGCAGGCCGACAAGCGCGCCACGCTCGACATGGTGCTCGACGAATTGCTGGCCGGCGCGCCGAAAGCGAGTGACGAGATTGCCTTGCCAGCGGCCGGCGCGCCGTTCGGCAGTCTCGTGATCGACATCGACAAGTGCACGCTGTGCCTGTCCTGCGTCGGCGCCTGTCCGCAAGCCGCGCTGGCCGACAACGCCGACAAGCCGCAGCTGCGCTTCATCGAGAAGAACTGCGTCCAATGCGGACTGTGCGTGACGACCTGCCCCGAGACCGCGATCACGCTGCAGCCGCGGCTGTGGTTGGCCGACGGTGGCAAGGCACGCAAGGCCGCGCGCGTGCTGCACGAGGCCGAGCCGTTCTGCTGCGTGCGCTGCGGCAAGCCTTTCGGCACCTTGAAGGCGATCGAGAACCTGATCGGCAAGATCGGCAACCACCCGGCATTCCAGGGCGCCGGCGCCCAGCGCTTGAAGATGTGCGGCGACTGCCGCGTGATCGACATCCACACCAATCCCAACGAAGTGAAGATCACGGATCTATGAGCCAAGCCGTCAGCATTGCCAGCACCGACGACAGCGAGGAGCTGGCGCGGGCCGAGTTGTACGGCCTGCTGGCGCGGCTGTGGATCGGGCCGCCCGACGCCGAGCTCCTGACGCAGTTTGGCGTGGCCGTGACCGAGGCGCCGCAGACTGGCAGCTTCCTCGAAGCGCCTTGGCAGTCGTTGGTGGCTGCCATGCGTGCGACCACGCTGCAGGACGCGGCCAGCGAGTACGACGCGCTGTTCGGCGGCGTCGGCAAGCCCGAGGTGTTTCTCTACGGCTCGTTCTACCTGGCGGGGTTTCTGAACGAGAGGCCGCTGGCGCTGTTGCGCGACGATCTGGCGGCGCTGGGCCTGGCGCGTGACGAGACGCGCGGCGAGACCGAAGACCACATCGCCTGCGTCTTCGAGGTCATGCGCTACCTGATCGCCGGCGACGATGTCGCGGTCAGCAACCTCGAGCAGCAGCGGCGTTTCTTTCGCGCCCATGTGCAGACCTGGGTCGAGCCCATGCTCGACGCGGTCGACGCGCAGCCCCAGGCGCTGCTGTGGCGCGAGGTGGCGGCGCTGACGCGGGCCTTCGTGCAGGTCGAGGCGCAGGGCTTTGACATGCTCGACTAGGCGCCGCAGCAGGCCCAGGCGCGCCGGATGACGCATGATGCTGCGCTGCAATATCGCCGCGTCGCACAGTTGGCCGGGCGGCGACGGCGCGCGTCAAGGGCCGCATCGCGGACTGTGCGAATTGCGACTAGGGGCATACCTGATTGCGGGCCCGATCGGGAAAGACCCTAATCAGGGGTGCTTGCCCCCTATGTTGATGCGGGCACAGGAGACGTCCATGAATGATCCGAAGTCTGATCGTCTGTCGCGCCGCCGCCTGTTCGCGGGCGCCGGAACCGCCGGGGCCCTCGCGGCCGCGGCCGTCGCCCTGCCGGCGTTGAAGCCGGCCCAGGACACCGCCGTAGCGACGCCAAAGGCCGCACCTGAGAAGGGCGGCGGCTACCGCGTCACGCAGCACGTGCTCGACTACTACCAGACGACCCGCGTCTGAGCGTCGTGCGCGCCGCGCCCGATCCGTCCTGATTCCGTTTCGAGGAGCTCCCATGTTGCTCACACGCAAGTCCCCCTCGGCTGGCGGCGCGAATGCGTCCGCGCTGGTCTCCAGTCTGGCGCGCGGCCTGGGTCGCGCGATCTCCACCATGGACCGTCGCGCCTTTCTGCGCCGTTCGGGCCTGGGCGTCGGCGCTGGCATGGCCGCGTCGCAGTTGGTGCTGGTCAAGAAGGCCGAGGCGGCCGGCGGTGGCACGGCCGCCGAAGGCGCCAAGAAGGTCGTCGTCAAGCGCACGGTCTGCGGCCATTGCTCGGTCGGCTGCGCCATCGACGCCGTGGTCGAGAACGGCGTCTGGATGCGCCAGGAACCGGTGTTCGATTCGCCGATCAACCTGGGCGCCCATTGCGCCAAGGGCGCGGCCGTGCGCGAGAACGGCCATGGCGAATTCCGCCTGCGCTCGCCGATGAAACTCGTCAACGGCAAGTACCAGAAGATCAGCTGGGACGTGGCGCTGAACGAGATCAGCGCCAAGATGCTCGACCTGCGCAAGCAGAGCGGTCCGGACTCGATCTTCGTGGTCGGATCCAGCAAGCACAACAACGAGCAGTCGTACCTGCTGCGCAAGTGGATGAGTCTCTGGGGCAGCAACAACACCGACCACCAGGCGCGCATCTGCCACTCGACGACGGTGGCCGGCGTGGCCAATACATGGGGCTACGGCGCCATGACCAATTCGTACAACGACATGCAGAACAGCAAGGCGGCGCTGTACATCGGCAGCAATGCGGCCGAGGCGCACCCGGTGTCGTTGCTGCACATGCTGCATGCCAAGGAAGCCGGCTGCAAGATGATCGTGGTGGATCCGCGCTTCACACGCACAGCGGCCAAGGCCGACCAGTTCGTGCGCCTGCGTTCGGGCACCGACATCCCGTTCCTGTTCGGTGTGCTGCACCACATCTTCAAGAACGGCTGGGAAGACAAGAAGTACATCGAGGACCGCGTCTACGGCATGGACAAGGTGCGCGAGGACGTGCTGGCCAAGTGGACGCCCGACAAGGTGGAGGAAGCCTGTGGTGTTGACGAGGCCACCTGCCTGCAGGTTGCCAAGACGATGGCCGATGAACCGCCCCAGCACGATCGTCTGGTGCATGGGCCAGACCCAGCACTCGATCGGCAATGCGATGGTGCGCGCTTCGTGCATCCTGCAGTTGGCGCTGGGCAACGTTGGCGTCAGCGGCGGTGGCGCCAACATCTTCCGCGGTCACGACAACGTCCAGGGCGCCACCGACGTCGGTCCGAACCCCGATTCGCTGCCGGGCTACTACGGCCTGGCCGAGGGCTCGTTCAAGCATTTCGCCGCCACCTGGGACGTCGACTTCGAGTGGATCAAGAAGCAGTACGCGCCAGGCATGATGACCAAGGCCGGCATGACGGTGTCGCGCTGGATCGACGGCGTGCTCGAGAAAAACGACCTGATCGACCAGGACAGCAACCTGCGCGGCCTGTTCTTCTGGGGCCACGCGCCCAACTCGCAGAGCCGCGGCCTGGAGATGAAGAAGGCGATGGACAAGCTCGACCTGCTGGTCGTGATCGATCCTTTCCCCTCGGCCACCGCCGCGATGGCGGCCATGCCCTCGGCCAACGCCGCCGACCGCAATGCCAACCAGGCCGTGTACCTGCTGCCGGCTTGCACACAGTTCGAGACCACCGGCTCAGTGACGGCGTCGAACCGTTCGATCCAGTGGCGCGAGCAGGTCATCGAGCCGCTGTGGGAGAGCCGCAGCGACCACATGATCATGTACCAGCTGGCGCAGAAGCTCGGCTTCGACAAGGAGCTGACCAAGAACTACAAGTTCCACAAGGTCAAGGGCAACGATGAGCCCGTGGTCGAGGACATCCTGCGCGAGATCAACAAGTGCGTCTGGACCATCGGCTACACGGGCCAGAGCCCGGAGCGGCTGAAGGCGCACATGCGCAACATGAATGTCTTCGACGTCAAGTCGTTGCGCGCCAAAGGCGGCATCGACAAGGAAACCGGCTACGTCCTCGACGGCGACTACTTCGGCCTGCCATGGCCCTGCTGGGGCACGCCCGAACTCAAGCACCCGGGATCGCCCAATCTGTACGACACCAGCAGGCACATGATGGACGGCGGTGGCAACTTCCGCGCCAATTTCGGGGTCGAGCGCGACGGCGTCAACCTGCTGGCCGGTGACGGCTCGCACAGCAAGGGCGCCGACCTGACCAGTGGCTACCCCGAATTCGACCACCTGCTGCTGAAGAAACTCGGCTGGTGGGACGAACTCAGCGACGACGAGAAGAAGGCCGCCGAGGGCAAGAACTGGAAGACCGACCCGACCGGCGCGATCATCCGTGTCGCGGTCAAGAACCACGGCTGCCACCCCTTCGGCAATGCCAAAGCGCGCGCGGTGGTCTGGAACTTCCCCGACCCGATCCCGCAGCATCGCGAGCCGCTGTACAGCAACCGCCCGGACCTGGTGGCCAAGTACCCGACGCACGACGACAAGAAGGCCTTCTGGCGCCTGCCCACACTGTTCAAGACCGTGCAGGAGGCCAACAAGGACATCGGCAAGACCTTCCCGCTGGTCATGACATCAGGGCGCCTGGTCGAGTTCGAGGGCGGCGGCGAGGAGACGCGTTCCAACCCCTGGCTGGCCGAGCTGCAGCAGGACATGTTCGTCGAGATCAACCCGAAGGCAGCCAACGACCGCGGCATCCGCAACGGCGAGTTCGTCTGGGTCAAGACGCCGGGCACGGCGGCCGTGCCCAACTTCAAGGGCCTGCGCGTCAAGGCCCTGGTCACGGAGCGTGTCAACGCCGAAACGGTGTTCCTGCCGTTCCACTTCTCCGGCCGCTGGGGCGGCGTCGACTTGGTCCAGTACTACCCGCAGGGCGCGGCGCCGGTGGTGCGGGGCGAGGCGGTCAACACCGCCACGACCTACGGCTACGACAGCGTGACGATGATGCAGGAAACCAAGACGACGGTCTGCCAGATCGAACGGGCCTAAGGAGACAATGCCATGGCAAGAATGAAATTCATCTGCGACGCCGAGCGTTGCATCGAGTGCAACGGCTGCGTCACCGCCTGCAAGGCCGAGCACGACGTGCCCTGGGGCGTCAATCGCCGCCGCGTGGTCACGCTCAACGACGGCGTGCCGGGCGAGAAGAGCATCTCGGTGGCCTGCATGCATTGCAGCGACGCACCCTGCATGGCGGTCTGCCCGGTCGACTGCTTCTACCGCACCGACGAGGGCGTGGTGCTGCACGACAAGGACGTCTGCATCGGCTGCGGCTACTGCTCGTACGCCTGCCCGTTCGGCGCGCCGCAGTTCCCGACCAACGGCACCTTCGGCCTGCGCGGCAAGATGGACAAGTGCACCTTCTGCGCCGGCGGCCCCGAAGCCAATGGCAGCGAGGCCGAATTCGAGAAGTACGGTCGCAACCGCCTGGCCGAAGGCAAGCTGCCCGCCTGCGCCGAGATGTGCTCGACCAAGGCGCTGCTCGGCGGCGACGGCGACGTCGTTGCCGACATCTTCCGCAACCGCGTGCTGCAGCGCGGCAAGGGCAGCGAGGTCTGGGGCTGGGGCACCGCCTACGGCAAGCCGACATAAGGACAATCATGATGCGAATCACGATGGCAGTTCTGGTGATGTCGGTGGCTGCGGCAGGCTGCGGCGACAAGCCGCAGGAGATCGGCCAGTCCTCGGTCAAGAAGTTGGACTCCAAGGCCTGGGACATGGCCAAGAGCAGCAGCGTGGTCGAAGGCTGGAAGAGCGGTGACCAGGCCAGTTGGGAAGAGCAGATGCGCAAGCGCGCGCAGGGGCAGAACGAGAAGTCACGCATCGCGGCCGTGGCCACCACCAAGACGCCGTGAATCTGCAGGGGGCCACCATGCAAAGCGTGACGCGAACGATCCTGATGCTGGCTGCGCTGGCGATGCCGGCGACGCTGTGGGCACAACAGGCGCCAGCGCCCGCGGCGCCGGTGGCTGCGGATGCCAAACCCGCCGGACCGCCGGCCAACTTCGTGGCCCCGGCCGAGCCCAAGCCCGACGAGACCAACGCCCAGCGCGGCAAGAGCCAACCCGGCAACAACGCGCCGTTCTGGCGTGACGTGCGCGATTCGGGCGACAAGCAGGGCTACACCAGCCTGCCGGGCGCGGAAAAGGGCATGCTGATCCAGCCCTTCGTGCAGTTCCCCGGTTCGCGCCTGACCACCGCCGGCGAAGCCTGGCGCCAGGTGCGCAACAACTGGATCATTCCGTATGGCGGCTCGCTGATCCTCATCGTCGTGTTGGCCATCGCTCTGTTCTATTGGCGCAAGGGCCCGTTGGGCGGGCATGTGGCCGACACCGGCCGCAAGATCGAGCGCTTCACGCCCTTCGAGCGCGCGGCGCACTGGACCAACGCCATCGCCTTCGTGGTGCTCGCGGTGTCGGGTCTGGTGATGGCCTTCGGCAAGTTCTTCCTGCTGCCGGTGATCGGTGCCACGCTTGTTCGGCTGGCTGAGCTATGCGCTGAAGACGTCGCACAACTTCGCCGGTCCGCTGTTCGCGGTGTCGCTGCTGGTCGTGATCGTGACCTTCGTGCGCGACAACCTGCCGCGCGCGGGCGACCTGGCGTGGCTGGCCAAGGGCGGCGGCTTGCTCGGTGGCGCAGGAGGTGCCGTCGCACCGCTTCAATGCCGGCGAGAAGGTCGTCTTCTGGCTGGGCGTGTTCCTGTTCGGGCTGATCGTGGTCGGCTCAGGCCTGGTGCTCGACCAACTGGTTCCCGGCATGGCCTACCTGCGCGGCGACATGCAGATCGCGCACATGATCCACTCCGTCGCGGCGCTGCTGATGATGACGATGTTCCTCGGCCACATCTATATCGGCACGATCGGCATGAAGGGCGCCTACAGCGCCATGCGCACCGGCAGCGTCGATGAAGGCTGGGCCCGCGAGCACCATTCGCTTTGGGCTGACGACATCCGTACCGGCAAGATTCCGGCCCAACGGTCGGCCGAGGCCGCAGCGCCGCTGGCCCGCCAAGTCTGAACCCCCTCCTGGAGAAGACCGCATGAAGCGCATCGTCACCCTGTCCGTGCTGCTGTTGACCGCGTCGATGGCCATGGCGAAGATTCCGGCGCCGGTGCTGACCGACGAGGCCAAGGCCAAGGCGGCCGAAGCCGCGGCAAAGACGGCGCATGGCGGCAAGGTCGCCGGCTTCCAGCTGTGCAAGTCGATGGACCGCACGGCGGCGCGCTACCAGGCCGAGGCCAAGAAGGCCGGCAAGGCCGTCAAGGCGCCCACCGAGACCCCGCCCTGCGCCGATCCGGGGCCGTTCGTCTATCCGCCGCCTGCCGCCGCGGCCGCACCGGCTGCGCCCGCCGCCGCAGCGGCCAAAGCCCCTGCCAAGAAGACTTGATGTCCTGGCGGTTATAACGGGCCCATGTTGCCCCGGCCCGAAGTCCGTTCCACACGCCTCTTGCCCCGCCTGACCGAGGCCCGCGCGCCGCTGACGCGCGAAGTCGAGGTGCGCGACGAATTCGGCCAGCATCGCACGATCCAGATCCCGGCCGAGCGGCCACTGACGCTGTTTGTCGACACGCGCGAGATCGTCACCCTGATGACGCTGGGTGCTGCGCCTGAGCTGCTGGCCCTGGGCTATCTGCGCAACCAGCGGCTGGTCGAGTCGCCGGACGAAGTCGAGTCGATCACGGTCGACTGGGACGTCGAAGCGGCAGCGGTCAAGACGCGTCGTGGCGCGACGCCGTCCATCGCCGACCGCACGGCGCGCCGGATCGTCACCACCGGTTGCGGCCAGGGCACGATGTTCGGCAACCTGATGGACGACCTCGATGCGTCCAAGCTGCCGTCGGCGGCCCATGCCCGAATCCGCCAGTCGACCGTGCAGGCACTCAACGAGGCCATGCGCAAGACCGACAGCGTGCACCGCCGCGCCGGATCGGTGCATGGTTGCGCCCTGTTCCGCGGCACCGAGATGCTGAACTTTGTCGAGGATGTCGGTCGCCACAACGCCATCGACACCATCGCCGGCTGGATGTGGCTGCACGCCGACGAGGCGCTGGGCCAGGGCGGCGACAAGGTCTTCTACACCACGGGGCGCCTGACCAGCGAGATGGTCATGAAGTCGGCCCAGTTGGGCGTGCCGATCATCATCTCGCGCAACGGCGTGACGCAGATGGGCTACGAACTGGCCTGCAGGCTGGGCATGACGCTGTTCGGCCGCGCCAGTCAGCGCCATTTCATCTGCTATTGCGGCTTCGACCGCTTCGACGCCGAACCCGAGCCCGAGCGACCGCCCGTGCGCGTCGTCGCGGGCTGACAGCCCGCCTCAGCGGGTGGCCGGTGCGTGCAGGTCGCGCAGCAGCGTGGGGCCGGCGCGCGACTCGATCTCGGCCAGCATGGTCTTGCCCCAGCCGAGCGCAAACATTGCTTCGCCGGTGATGAACATCGGGCCCACGAGCAGACCGCGCAGATCGTCGACGAAGGCCGGCTTCTTGCCCTCGTAATAGTGGCCGACAAACTGAATTGCCCAACCGAGGACAAAGGCGCCCAGGCTCCAGACCAGCCAAGCCGCCGTGTGGAGTCGGCCCAGCGGCATTGCGGCCAGGATCAGCAACAGGTTCACGATGCTGACGGCCAGCCCCAGTGCCAGATTGCCCCGCGTCAGGTACCACAGCGTGCTCAGTGCCCAGGCCACGGCGGCGGGCGTCAGGGGCCAGTCCAGCAATTCGAATCCTGGTCGCGCGAGCAGGCCGCCGACGCCGAACACGATGAGCGGGATGCCGACGAAGTGGGTGGCGATATTGCGGCGATCGCGGTGGTAGGTCGCGTACTTGACCATCAGTTCGGTGGCAGCGCTCATGGCGGTCTCCCGGCTGGCAATGTGGTGTGATGTTAGCGCGCCGAACAAGCCGGCGACCGTGACGCGGTGCCTACAATCCCCGGACGGCCTCACTCGCGGCATTCGCGTTCTTCGACGCTACGTCAGTGACTGCGGGCTGCCTGCAACGGACACGACATGACAATCAAGAGCGACAAGTGGATCCGCCGTATGGCGCAAGAGCACGGCATGATCGAACCGTTCGAGCCGGGCCAGGTGCGCCAGTCGGCCGATGGTCAGCGCATCGTCAGCTACGGCACGTCGAGCTACGGCTACGACATCCGCTGCGCGCCTGAGTTCAAGGTCTTCACCAACATCTACTCGACGGTGGTCGACCCGAAGAATTTCGACGAGCGGAGTTTCGTCGACATCAACGCAGACGTCTGCGTGATCCCGCCGAACAGTTTCGCGCTTGCGCGCACGATGGAGTACTTTCGCATCCCACGCAATGTGCTGACCATCTGCCTGGGCAAGAGCACCTACGCCCGCTGCGGCATCATCGTCAACGTCACCCCCTTCGAGCCCGAGTGGGAAGGCTTCGTGACACTGGAGTTCAGCAACACCACGCCCCTGCCGGCCAAGATCTATGCCGGCGAGGGCTGCGCGCAGGTGCTGTTCTTCGAGAGCGACGAGGTCTGCGAGACCTCGTACAAGGACCGCGGTGGCAAGTACCAAGGCCAGCGCGGGGTCACGTTGCCCAAGACCTGAGCCGGGCCGGCAGGTACGCGCCCGGCGCGTCAGTGTTGTGCAGCCGACTTCGGGTGAGACATCAGCCGGTCGGTGTAGGCGATCGCGATCGCCGACAGCAGGAAGGTGATGTGGATCACAGTCTGCGCAATCAGCACCTTGTCGCTGTAATTCTCGGCGTTGATGAAGGTCTTGAGCAGGTGGATCGAGCTGATGCCGATGATCGCCGTGGCCAGCTTGACCTTCAGCACCGAGGCGTTGACATGGCTCAACCACTCGGGCTGGTCCGGGTGCCCCTCGAGGTTCATGCGCGAGATGAAGGTCTCGTATCCGCCGACGATGACCATGATCAGCAGGTTGCTGATCATGACGACGTCGATCAGCGCCAGCACGACCAGCATGATGATGGTCTCGTTGAGCGCGATCGTTTGACCGGTGTAGCCGATGCTCTTGGCCAGGATGCCGATCGCGGTCTGGCTGCCGAAGGCGGCCTCGATCAGGTGCCAGAGTTCGAGCAGGAAGTGCCAGACGTAGACGCCCTGGGCGGCGATCAGGCCCAGGTACAGCGGCAGCTGCAGCCAGCGACTCATGAAGATGATCTTGGGCAGGGTGCGCATTTCGGGCGTCAGGGAAGCGGGGCGTTGGGCCATGGTGGTGCAGTTCAGGGGAATTCCGGATGCGCGGGATTGTGGCAGCCCATCCACGAAGCCCGCTTTTGGGGCAGAGTAAGGCACCGGTCAGCGCGCGGCCCTACCTTGTCGTGCTGACAGCCAACCCCTCGCAGGAGACCCGCATGAGCAGCGAAGCCACCCTTTACCCCCCGCCCGCGGCGTTGCAGGCGTCGGCCCATGTCGCCGGCCAGGCCGCCTTCGACAAGCTCGTGGCCGAGGCTGCCGCCGACTACGAGGGCTACTGGTCGCGCCTGGCGCGCGAGCTCGTCAGTTGGAAGAAGCCCTTCACCAAGGGCCTGAACAGCAGCAAGGCGCCGTTCTTCAAGTGGTTCGAGGACGGCACGCTCAACGTGTCGTACAACTGCCTGGACCGCCATGTCGATGCCGGACGCGGCGACCGGACGGCCATCATCTTCGAGGCCGACGACGGCGCGGTGACCAAGGTCAGCTACCGCGAATTGCTGGACAAGGTGTGCCGCCTGGCCAATGCGCTGAAGGCGCGTGGCATCAAGAAGGGCGACCGCGTCCTGATCTACATGTCGATGAGCGTCGAGGGCGTGGCCGCGATGCAGGCCTGCGCGCGCATCGGCGCCATCCACTCGGTGGTCTTCGGCGGCTTCTCGGCGCAATCGGTGCGCGACCGCGTGCAGGACGCGGGCGCCGTGATGGTCATCACCGCCGACGAGCAGCAGCGCGGCGGCAAGCAGTTGCCCCTGAAGGCCATCGTCGACGAGGCCATCACCCTGGGCGGTTGCGACACGGTCAAGGACGTGATCGTCTACAAGCGCACCGGCGGCAAGATCGCGTGGAATCCGGCGCGCGACCGCTGGCTGCACGAGGAGCTCGAGGGCAAGGCCAATCGCTGCGAGCCCGAGTGGGTCGAGGCCGAACATCCGCTGTTCCTGCTCTACACCTCGGGGTCGACCGGCAAGCCCAAGGGGGTGCAGCACAGCACGGGCGGCTATTTGCTGCATGCGGCGCTGACGACGAAGTGGACCTTCGATCTCAAGGACGGCGACATCTTCTGGTGCACGGCCGACATCGGCTGGGTCACCGGCCACACCTACATCACCTACGGGCCGCTGGCGCTGGGCGCGACCGAGGTGGTGTTCGAGGGTGTGCCGACCTTCCCCGACGCGGCGCGCTTCTGGAAGACGATCGAGAAGCACAAGGTCACGGTGTTCTATACCGCGCCGACGGCGATCCGCTCGCTGATCAAGGCGGCCGAGGCCAACGAGGCGGTGCACCCGGCGCGCAGCGACTTGTCGAGCCTGCGCATCCTCGGCTCGGTCGGCGAGCCGATCAATCCCGCCGCCTGGGAGTGGTACCACAGAGAATGTCGGCGGCGGGCGCTGCCCGATCGTCGACACCTTCTGGCAGACCGAGACCGGCGGCCACATGATCACGCCGCTGCCCGGCGTGACAACGCTGTTGCCGGGCTCGTGCACGCTGCCGTTCCCGGGCATCGACGCCGCGATCGTCGACGAGGCCGGCAACGACGTGCCCAATGGCCAGGGAGGCATCCTGGTGGTGAAGAAGCCCTGGCCGAGCATGATCCGCACGATCTACGGCGACCCGGAGCGCTTCAAGACCAACTACTACCCTGCCGAACTGAAGGGCTATTACCTCGCGGGCGACGGCGCCATCCGCGACGAGAAGACCGGCTACTTCACCATCACCGGCCGCATCGACGACGTGCTCAACGTCTCCGGACATCGCATGGGCACGATGGAGATCGAGTCGGCGCTGGTCAGTTGCACCGACCTGGTCGCCGAAGCCGCCGTGGTCGGCCGCCCGGACGACACCACCGGTGAGGCCATCTGCGCCTTCGTGGTCCTGAAGCGTTCGCGCCCGACCGGTGACGAAGCCAAGGCGATCGCCAAGACCCTGCGCGACTGGGTGGCCAAGGAGATCGGCCCGATTGCCAAGCCCAAGGACATCCGCTTCGGAGACAACCTGCCCAAGACGCGCAGCGGCAAGATCATGCGTCGATTGCTGCGCTCGATCGCCAAGGGCGAGGCGATCACGCAGGACACCTCGACGCTGGAAAACCCGGCGATCCTTGAGCAACTCGCTCAAAGCCTCTAAGCGAGTTGCGCGCCGTGCGCTCGCACGGCGCACGCCGGGATTCGGGGGGCACTCATGTCGCTCAGCGACGTGACGGGCCCACCAAAACCCGGCGATCCTGGAGCAACTGGCGCAAAGCCTGTAAACGACTTTCCGGCCGGCGCCGTTGGGAATACGATCGCTATCGATCTTTGCGACACAGGAGGTGCCATGCGCTTCACCCTTTGCTCCAGCTCGCTCGCGCTCGGGATCGCATTCGTCATGCAATCTGCCGGGCTGGCGGCCCACGCCGCCGGGACGGTGCAGGTGTCCTATGCCCAGCCCGACCGTTTCGTCGACGCCGGCAACCGACGCAGCGACGTCGCGGACACGTCTGAAGGAACTCACCGGTCACTTCGAGGCTCTCGCCAAGCGCCATCTGCCCGACGGCCAGGCGTTGACCATCGAGGTGCTCGACATCGATCTGGCCGGCGAAGTGCGCCCCTCGCGCCGTACTGCGCAAGACATCCGCCTGCTCAAGGGCCAGGCCGATTGGCCGCGCATCAAACTGCGTTACACGTTGGAGTCGGCAGGGCAGGCGCCCCGCAAGGCGGAGCAGTGGGTTTCCGACATGGGCTACCTGCACCGCCTCGGCGACCGTTACGCCAGCGAGTCGCTAGGCTACGAGAAGCGCATGCTGGCCGAGTGGTTCAGCGCCGAGTTCGGCGCGGCGGGCAGCAATTGACGCGTCAGCTGATCACGTAGGCCGCGGCGGCCGTCGCGATCAGCGCTCCTGCATCATTGACGAGGCGCATCTGGGTCGCAGCCGATGCGTCCGCCCAGGCGTGTGACCTCGGCGCTGGCGGTGAACGTGTTGCCGACACCGGGGCGCAGGTAGTCGACGCGGATGTCGATGGTGCCCATCTTGGCGAAGCGCTGCAGGATCTGCTCGGTGCTTTCGTCGCAATGCTTCTCTCCGATGGCCACCATCAAGGCCAGGCCGCCCATCGCGTCCAGCGTGGCCGAGATCACGCCGCCGTGCAGGCGTCCGTACAGATAGTGGCCGACCAGCTCGGGTCGCATCGCAAAGTGAATCGTCGGGCTGGACGCTCGCATCGACTCGACTGACAGACCCAGGGTCTGGTTGAACGTGATGCGCTGTTCGAACAAGTCCGTGAGCGCGAGATCGAGGCGTTCTTGTTCTTCGGCGCTGCGTCGCAGGGCGGTGTGGAGAGCGGTCATGACCGGATCGTAGCCGCCCCCTGCGGAACCCGACTCTTTTGCGGGAAACTCGGCGCGTGAACGCGACGCACCGCCACTCAAGACACGACCGCCTCGACGCGTTGCGTGGCGTGGCCATCATTTGGATGGCGGTGTTTCACTTCTGCTTCGACCTGAACTACTTCGGCATGCTGGTGCCCCGGCAGAACTTCTATGTCGACCCGTTCTGGACCCAGCAGCGCACGGCAATCGTCAGCCTGTTCCTCTTTTGCGCCGGTGTGGCGCAGGCCGTGGCGGCGCATGCCGGTCAGGGCTGGCCGCGCTTCTGGCGCCGCTGGGCGCAGATCGCGGCTTGCGCCGTGCTGGTCTCGGCCGGTTCGGCGCTGATGTTTCCCAAGAGCTGGATCAGCTTCGGCATCCTGCATGGCATTGCATTGATGTTGATCGCCGCCCGCCTGGCGTCGCCGTTGCGGGCCTGGCTGTGGCCGCTGGGGCTGCTGCTGGTGTGGCTGCCGCACGGCATCCAGGATCCGTTCTTCGATTCGCGCTGGACGAACTGGGTCGGTCTGGTCACGCGCAAGCCGGTCACGGAGGACTATGCGCCGTTGCTGCCCTGGCTCGGCGTGATGCTGTGGGGCCTGGCGGCGGGGCAATGGGTGCTGCAGCACCGCCCCCAACTGCTTTCCGGTGCGCTGCCCGGTGCCGCGCAACCGCTGGCGCTGCTCGGCCGCTGGTCGCTCAGCTTCTACATGCTGCATCAGCCGGTGCTGATCGGCGGCCTGTGGCTTTGGCGCGAGATGCTGCGTTAGGCAGCCCGTGATCCGCTCGTGTCGCAGCGGCAGCGTGCGCTTTGTCACACGCCGGCACTCAAGTCTCGCGTGTAACGGTCGAAATATGGCGACAACGGGTTGACTCTTGGCCGCATCGGCGGCCATGGCAACTCGAGGGGAGCTGCCATGTCGATTGCCGCCATCTCATCCAATGTGGTTTCCGCCGTGCGCGGCGGCCAGAACCTGCCGCCGGTCGAGCCGGTGCAGCGCGTGCGCGCGGTGCAGCGCCAGCACCACGGTGAAGGTCGTCGTCACGAACTCGTCGGCGCGATGAACCAGGCACTGGGCAAGACCGATGCACCGAACAAGGAGACGGCGCAGGCTGTGTTCCGCTTTGCGCATGCCCTGATGCAGGAATTGCGCAGCGTCGACGCCGGCGGCGAGGAAGGGCCTGGCCGTGGCCATGCCTGGGGACGTCGCGAGTGGAGCGACCTGCCGCAGCGTATCGACGCGCTGGCCACCGCCGTGGGCGCACAGGTCGGCCAAGCCCAACCGGTCGCCTCACCCGCCGACGCGGCCGCCGCAGTCGCGGCCGCGGTTGAGCTCGGCGCGGCTGTCGAGCCGCCGATGCCCAACCCCCTGACCCGAACCAGCGCCGCCGTGTACATGATGCAGGTGCCTTCGTCACGCCTGATTGCGGCCTACGAGGCGCTGCAGCAGGCCATGGGTAGCCAGCCGGTGGCCACGACCGGTGCGGGCGCGCGCGAAGGCCTGGCAGCCTTGCTCGAGCGGCTGTCGAGCCAGTTGGCCCCCGACACGGCCAGCGTCGTGCCGGCCGGCAGCGTCCTGGACGTCACGGCCTGAGCGCCAGCGCAGGCCGGCGCCTGCGTTTTCAACGCGCGCTGCCGCGCGGCAGGCCCTGGGCGCGATACTGGCGTCCCCTGAATCCCGTGCAGTTGACTCCATGACCAGCCCTGATGGCCCGCGCCGCTGCGCCTTGGCCCGCATTGGCGCGCCGGCAGTGAAATCCCGATGAGTGCGCGCATCCTGTTCGGATTCCACGCCGTCACGGTGCGCCTGAAGACCGCGCCCGAGTCGGTGCTCGAGATCCATCTCGACGGCCGCCGGCGCGACGCGCGCATGCGTCAGTTCGCCGAGCGCGCGCAATCCGCCGGCGCCAAACTCGTCGACAGCAGCGACGCGCAGCTGACGCAATTGGCGGGCACCGCGCGCCACCAGGGCGTCGTCGCGCGTGTCAATCAGTTGGCGCCGCGCCACTCGCTCGACGACGTGCTCGATGCGGTGCAGGGCCCGCCACTGGTGCTGGTGCTCGACGGCGTGACCGACCCGCACAACCTCGGCGCCTGCCTGCGCGTGGCCGACGGCGCCGGCGCCCATGCCGTGATCGCGCCCAAGGATCACGCCGTCGGCTTGAACGCCACCGTGGCCAAGGTGGCCAGCGGCGCAGCCGAAACCGTGCCCTACCTGATGGTCACGAACCTGGCGCGGTCGTTGAACGAGATGAAGGAGCGCGACATACGCGTCATCGGCGCCAGCGACGACGCCGATCGCACGCTGTACGACCTTGACCTGACCGGTCCGGTGGCCCTGGTGCTGGGCGCCGAGGGCGCGGGCCTGCGCCAGTTGACGCGCAAGACCTGCGACGAACTGGTGCGCATCCCGATGGCGGGTGCCGTGGAGAGTCTGAACGTCTCCGTCGCCGCCGGCGTGTGCTTGTACGAGGCGCTGCGCCAGCGGCGGGGCGGCAAGTGAGCCACGTGCCGCAGGGTGCCGCCTAGACCCAGCCCAGCGCCCCGGCGAACGCCCCGGCAGCGATCAGCCACACCGGGCTGACTCGCGTGGCCAGCATGGCCCCGACCGTGGCAGCCACGAGCAGCCAAGTCGCGGCGCGATCGACCAGCGGCATCGCCAACAGGGCGCCGGTGGACAGCACCAGGCCGATCGTGACCGGGGCCATGCCTGCGACGAAGGCGCGCACCCCACGCGACTCTCGACGCGTGTGTCCCCAGCGTGAGACGGCCAGTGCCAGCGTGGTGCTCGGCACCAGCATTCCCAGCAGCGCCACCACGGCACCGCCGGCGCCCGCCACCGAGTAGCCGATCACGGGCACGAACAGCAGGTTGGGCCCCGGCGAGGCCTGCGCCAGCGCGATGGCGGCGCTGAACTGGCTGTCATCGATCCAGGCGCGCTGCTCGACGATGTAGCGATGGATTTCCGGCGCGACGGCCACGGCGCCGCCGACCGCCAGCATCGACATCGCGACGAAGTGCGTCAGCAGCGACCACCAATCGGCTGCATTGTGAAGGGCGAAGGCGGTCATCTTTGCCCCAGCCGCCACCAGGCGGCGCAGACCGCCAGGCCACCGACGCCCAGCACCGCGTACGCGATCGGCCAACGCAGCCAACCCACGGCGAGCAGCGTCACCCCAAGTGCCAGGGCGCAGAGGATGCGGCCCAGTGGGTTGCGCGCCAGCGAGGGCAGCAGCTTGAGGGCCATCGCCAGGATCAACCCCGCCGCCACGGCCGCCATGCCGCGCAACGCGCCCGCCACCATGGGCTCAGCTGCAAAGTGCGTATAGACGATGGCCAGCGTCATCACGATCGTCAGCGGCACCATCAGCAGGCCAGCCAGGGCCGCGAGCGCACCGCGCCAGCCGAAGAAGCGGTCGCCGATGATCAGCGCCATGTTCACGATGTTGGGCCCGGGCAGGACCTGGCTGACCGACATCGTTTCCATGAACTGCTCGCGTGTGAGCCAGCGCCGACGCTCGACCAGCTCGCGCTGCGCCACCGGCAGCACGCCGCCAAATCCCTGCAAGGCCAGCGCATTGAACACGCGCATCAACTCTGCCGGCGAGCTCGGCACCGGCGCCGCGGGGGGCGTCGGCGCGGGCTCCGCGCTCAACGAATCACCTTCAGCGCCTCGGGGTTGACGATGTTGATCGGCTGCTTGTTGACGAACGCGACGACGTTGTCGAACGCAGCTCCGAAATACAACTCGTAGCTGTCCTGCTCGACATAGCCCAGGTGCGGCGTGCACACGGCCGTTTCCAGCCGCAGCAGCGGGTGGCCCTGCAGGATCGGTTCGGTCTCGAACACGTCGACCGCCGCCATGCCGGGGTGGCCGCGATTCAGTCCCGAGACCAGCGCGCCTTCGGTCACGAGTTCGGCGCGCGAGGTGTTGACGAACAGCGCCGTCGGCTTCATGCGCGCCAGGTCATCCGACGTGACGATCCCGCGGGTTTCGTCGGTCAACCTCAGGTGCATCGACAGCACATCGCAAACCTCGAAAAAGGCCTCGCGCGAAGGCGCAGGCATGAGCCCGTCCGCGCGCGCCTTGTCGCGTGAACCCTGGCTTCCCCAGACGGTGACGTTCATGCCGAAGGCGCGGCCATAACCCGCCACGCGCTGGCCCACCTTGCCATAGCCCCAGATCCCCAGGGTCTTGCCTTCGAGTTTCATGCCGAGGCAGAAATTCGGCGGCATGGCGCCGGTCTTCAGCCCGGCTTGTTGCCAGGCACCATGCTTGAGGTTGCCGATGTAATGCGGCAGGCGCCGCATTGCCGACATGACCAAGGCCCAGGTGAGTTCCGCCGGCGCGACCGGCGAGCCCACCCCCTCGGCGACGGCGATGCCGAGGCGGGTGCAGGCAGCGACATCGATGTGTGACCCGACGCGGCCGGTCTGCGCAATCAGCTTGAGCTTGGGCAGCTTCTCGAGCAACTGGCGCGGGAACGCCGTGCGCTCGCGGATCGGCACCAGCACGTCGGCGTCCTTGAGCCGGATCGAGAGCTGGCCGATGCCCTTGACGGTGTTGGTGAAGACCTTGGCGTTGAGGTGCTCGAGCTTGGCCGCGCAGTGCAGCTTGCGCACAGCGTCCTGGTAGTCGTCGAGGATGATGATGTTCATGGTTTGGTGCGGCGGCACCCAATTCTGCCTTGCGAGCATTCTGGGCCCCAGGACGCCTGCGGCGTCGTCCTCCATTGGGGAGTCGCACGCCCCGGGGGCGGCCCGGCGCACGATAGGATCGCATGCTTTCGTCAAAGGACATGTCATGACCATCTCGATGCATTCGGCCAGCGCGCCGATCCTTGTTCGCATGCTGGGCAACCTGATCAAGTGGATCGACAAGGCCCAGGCCCATGCCGAGGCGCGCAAGTTCGACTCCGTCAACTATCTAGGCATGCGCCTGGCGCCCGACATGCTTCCGCTGTCCAAGCAGATTCAGATCGCCAGCGATTCGGCCAAGGCCTGCATGGGGCGCCTGGCCGGCACCGAGTTGCCGAAGTGGGAGGACAACGAGGCCACGCTGGCCGAGTTGCGGGCGCGTGTGCAGAAGACCATCGATTACGTGAACAGCTTCGAGGCGGCGCAGATTGACGGCAGCGGCGCGCGTGAAATCACGCTGCCGCAGCGCTCGGGAGACCCGCTGGTCTTCGCCGGCGAGGCGTATCTGAAGCATTACGCGCTGCCCAACGTGTTCTTCCACGTCACGATGACTTACGCGCTGCTGCGCCACGCTGGGGTCGAGATCGGCAAGCGTGACTACCTCGGCGTGCGCTGAGGCGGGATTCGGCCCTGTATGGCACGCCGGGCGGCGCGGCGTGCCGCGACTGCCTCAGGGGGCAATTCCGAGCCGGGGCGCGTCCGACGCAGCCGCGAATCGAAGCCGGGATCCAACGCGACGAGCCGTCGCTCGGCTTCGTCCTGCGAGTGATGCAGCGACAACAGCCGGTACACCTCGGGCCGCAGGTAGCCTAGTTCGACCGGCGACTTGGCGTGCGCCAACAGCTGGCGCAGCACCGCGGTCTTTTCCGTAGGCAGGTCGGCCAGGCAGGCCACCAGGGCGCGGCCCGCAGCCTTTGGATCGATCGGGTCGGCCGCAGGGCTGGCATTCCAGCCAATCGCGCCAGCCACCTGACGCCACAGCCCGCGGCGCGGCGGCGCGGCCTGTTGCGCCACCACGCCGTCGGGCGTAGCCGGCAACGTCGGCAGATCGGGCGGGAATGACGACGCTGGCATGGCACCAGTGTGGCTGCCGGGCTCCTCGACGATCCGTGAATTAAGCCCGGATCGCCGGCGCTGTTCTGCCGCCGGCGCCCTGCTCAGACCTGGCCGTAGAGTGCCTTGCGTTGCGCCGTGTAGGCCCACCAGGGCGCCGCCTCGGCGCCGCGCATGAAGTCGGTGGCGGCCATGAAGGTGTCCAGGACACAGGGATCATGGCGCTGCCCGGTGGCCGCGCACAAGGACTGGTAGAGCACGAAGGGGTCGCGACCGCGCAATTCGCGCGGCGCGCGAATGCCGATCAGGCGCAGATCGGCTGCCAGCGACGGGCCGATGTTGGGCAATTGCTCGAGCACGGCGCAATCAGCGGCCCGGGCAACCTTGGGCTGCTTGATGCGTGGGGTCCGGCGCGGTCTGGCTGTCATGGACGGTCGCTGTTCACATCATCATGTTGTTGCGGATCAGGCCGACGGCCAGGCCCTCGAGTTCGAACTGGGTCTCTTCTGGGTTGACGAGAATGGTCTCGAAGTCGGGGTTCTCGGGGATCAGTTCGATGCCATGCCGACCGCGCTTGAAGCGCTTGACGGTGACCTCGTCACCGAGCCGCGCGACCACGATCTGGCCGTTCTTGGCTTCCTTGGCCTTCTGCACCGCGAGCAGGTCGCCGTCCATGATGCCGGCGTCGCGCATGCTCATGCCGCGCACCTTGAGCAGGTAGTCGGGCTTGCGCGCGAACATGCTGGCTTCGACGATGTACGTCTGGTCGATGTGTTCCTGCGCCAGGATCGGGCTGCCGGCCGCCACGCGCCCGATCAGTGGCAGCGTCAACTGGGCCAGGCTCGGCAGCGGTAGGCTGAACTGCTTGCCGCGCGCTTCGTTGAGCGCGCGCAAGGTGTCGGCACGCAGGCGGATGCCGCGCGAGGTGCCGCCCACGAGTTCGATCACACCCTTGCGCGCCAGGGCCTGCAAATGCTCTTCGGCCGCGTTGGGCGAGCGAAAGCCCAACTCGGCGGCAATTTCTGCCCGGGTGGGCGGCGCACCGGTGCGCTGAATGGCGCTTTCGACGAGCTCGAGAATCTGCTGCTGGCGGTCGGTAAGCTTCGGGCGTTCTTCCATCGTGGCCTGCCTGTGGGTTTGTCCAGTGACTGTATTTTTATCCAGATAGCACGCCAATGCAAGCCAAGATCGTCATCCTGGGCACCGGCGGCACCATCGCCGGCACCGCCGCCAGCCCAGCCGACGCCATCGGCTACACCGCGGCGCAACTCGGTGTGGCGCAGTTGGTGGCCGGTGTACCGGCGCTGGCGGGGTTGCCGCTCGAGAGTGAGCAGGTGGCCCAGCTCGACAGCAAGGACATGGACTTCGCCACCTGGCAGCGCCTGGCGCAGCGCGTGGCTGCGCATCTGGCACGCGATGAGGTGCAGGGCGTCGTCATCACCCATGGCACCGACACGCTCGAGGAAACGGCGTACTTCCTGCACCGCGTGCTGGCGCCGGCCAAGCCGGTGGTGCTGACTGCGGCGATGCGTCCGGCCACGTCGCTGCAGGCTGACGGCCCGCAGAACCTGCTGGATGCCGTGACGCTGGCGCGCAGCGGCGCGTGTCCATGGCGTGCTGCGTCGTGCTGGCGGGCTCGGTCTTCCATGCGGTCGGTCTGCGCAAGGTGGATACCCACCGCGTCGATACCTTCGCGGGCGGTGAGGCCGGGCCGCTGGCTCGCATCGAGGGCGCACAGGTCTCGCGGCTGCGCGATGCGCCGGCGGCGCGCGCGCTGGGCCTGGCCGTGATCGCGCGCGATCCGCGCGCCTGGCCGCGGGTCGAGATCGTGCTCAACCACGCCGGCGCCGACGGGCGCGTCGTCGACGCGCTGCTGGCGCAGGGAATCGAGGGCCTGGTCGTCGCCGGCACCGGCAACGGCTCGCTGGGCGCGTCGCTGCGGCAGGCCGTGCTGCGCGCGCAGCGCAGCCGGCGTGCGGGTGCTGCGCGCGAGCCGTTGCTCGTGCGGCCCCGTCGTCGCTCGCCGATGCGAGTGACCCCTTGCCGCCTAGCGGCGAGCTCGGCGCGCCGCAGGCCAGGGTCGAATTGCTGCTGCAGTTGCTTGAAGCTGGCGCCGCGGTGTCCGACGCTTCAGGCTGAGTGGCGCGAGGGTTTGTCGCGCTCCAGCACAATCCAGCGTCGCGCGTTACGTCGGCCCGTCGGGTTGAGGTGCCGCGGCGCTGTGCAGTCTCGCCGCCGTCGCGGCTCGATTCCTGAACGCGAATGACCGAATCCGAAGCCCGCCAAGTGTTGATGCTGCGCGCGGTCGAGACCGCCGCGCTGGAAGGGTCGCAGGCGGCGTGGGCTCGCGACGACGCGGAGTGGGCCAGTGCCGAGGCGCGGCGTCAGTTGGGAGAGGCGGCCGTGGACGAGGCGTTCCTCGTGCGGCGCGCCCGCTGGGTCTGCAGCGCCTGCGCGAGCGCGGCATCGGACTGCCATCGCGCGGTCACGTGCTCGGGCGCTGGCTGCTGCCACTGCTGGGCCTGGCGCTGCTTGCGGGTCTCGCCGTCGACGCCCTCGGACCGGCTCAGCGCATCAACCTGTTGGCACCGCCGCGCCTGGCGCTGCTGTTGTGGAACCTGCTGGTCTATGCGGCGCTGCTCGTGGCTGCCTTGCGCGGATTTCGGCACGCGCGCGCGGCCGGGCCCGCGACCGACTCCGGCATGGGGCGCTTCGCGGCCTGTCTGGTTCGCGTGGCTGGCAAGATTGCACGACGACTTCGCGTCCACGACGACACGCCTTGGGTGGCGATGGCGCGCGTGCGCGGGCAAGCCGACTGGGCAGCTGTCAGCCGCGCGTTGCAGGGGCAGCGCGTCGCGGCCGGGCTGCATGCCGCTGCAGCCATGGTCGCGCTGGGCGTCGTGCTCTCCATGTACTTGCACGGTCTGGTCTTCGACTACCGTGCGGGCTGGGACAGCACCTTTGCCAACGCGGACGACGTGCGCGCGCTGCTGGGCGCCGTGCTCGGGCCCGCAGCGGCGCTCAGCGGCATCGCACTGCCCGATGTACAGACGCTCGCAGGCCTGCGCTGGGCCGACGGCAGCGCCGGCGAGAGCGCAGCGCGATGGATCCATCTGTATGCGCTGACGCTGGTCGGCGTGATCATCGTGCCCAGGTTGTCGCTCGCGCTTTGGGCCGCAATGCGTGCGCGGCAACACGCGAGCCGCATCAGACTGCCCCTGGACGAGCCGTACTTCGTGCGCTTGCTGCATGCGGCGCGGGCCGCGCCAAGGCCGGTCACGGTGCTGCCCTACAGCTACCGACTCGGCACCACAGAACAGGCTGGACTGCAGGCCGCCCTGGAGGGCGTGTTCGGAGCGGGCGCGCAGCCGCAGCCTGGCGCCCTCATCGCCGTTGGGCGCCGAGGACGACGTGCCCGCTACCCTGCCTGCACAGTTGGCCGACGCGGTGGTGGCCCTGTTTGCCATGACGGCGACGCCCGAGCGTGAGACCCATGGCGCGTTCGTGCGCGCGCTGGCCGCTGCGCTGCCGCAGCGCTGCACCCTGAAGGTGGCGGTCGACGAGTCGGGCATGCGGCGCAACGTCGGCGTTGGCGGCGACGCGCAATCCCGCCTCGATCAGCGCCGTGCCGCATGGGCGCGGTTGCTGCAGGACCTTTCTCTGCCGCCGCCGCACTTCGTTGATCTGGCTTCGGGGACAAGCGCATGAACGCGCCGACGACCGTCGCCCTGAGCCTGGTCTCGCACACCAACGTCGGCAAGACCACGTTGGCGCGCACGCTGCTGGGCCGCGACATCGGCGAGGTGCGCGACGAGGCCCATGTCACCGAAGTGGCTGAAGCGCAGCTGCTGGTCGAGTCGACGGCCGGCGACTTGCTGATGCTGTGGGACACGCCGGGCTTCGGCGACAGCCAGCGCCTGGCCAAGCGGCTGGCGCAGGCCGGCAACCCGATGGGATGGTTTCTCAGCGAGGTCTGGGACCGCTGGCGCGATCGGCCGTTCTGGTCGAGCCAGCGCGCGTTGCGCAACGTGCTCGACGAGGCCGACGTGGTGCTGTACCTGGTCAACGCGGCGGAGGCACCGGAAGACGCGGGTTACCTCGATGCCGAGCTGCAGGTGCTGGCGCTGACCGGCAAGCCCGTGGTCGCGCTGCTGAACCAGCTCGGCCCGCCCGGTGCTGCGGCCGGTGAGGAGGCGCCGCTTGCCGAGCGCTGGCGCCAGCGGCTCCAACAGTCGCGCGGCGTGCGTGCGGTGCTGCCGCTGGATGCGTTCACGCGCTGCTGGGTGCAGGAAGGGCTGCTCTGGCAGGCCGTGGCCGCCGAACTGCCGCCCGACAAGCAGCCGGGGTTCGAGCGCCTGCGCGCGGCTTGGCGCGAGCGGCAACTGGGTACCTGGCGCGAGTCGATGCACGAACTCGCGCAGCGCCTGGCGCGCGCGGCGCTCGACCGTGAAGGAGTCGCCTCCGACGGCTGGCGCGGGCCGTTGCGCGCGCTGGGCGCGGCGCTGGGCATCAAGGCGGGTGAGGGCGCGTCGGCGAGCGACCGCGCGATGGCGACGCTGGCCGAACGGCTGGATGTCGACGTGCGCCGTTCCACCGACAACTTGATCCGCCTGCACGGCCTGGACGGCCGCGCCGGCGCCGAGGTGCTGGCCAAGCTGGCGTTGCATTACGCCCGGCGCGAACCGATCGACGAGGGCCGGGCGGCGCTATGGGGTGGCATGGTCACGGGCGCGCTGGCGGGCCTGAAGGCCGACGTCATCAGCGGCGGGTTGACGATGGGCGGCGGCCTGCTGGCCGGCGGCGTCATCGGTGCGCTGACCGCCGCCGGCGCGGCGCATGGCGTGAACAAGGTGCGTGGCCTGGATCAGCCGGTGCTGGCCTGGGACGCCTCGGTGCTCGACGCCTTGCTCGCCGCGGCCCTGCTGGGCTACCTCGCCGTGGCGCACCATGGCCGCGGCCGTGGCGCCTGGGTGGCGCAGGAGCCGCCCGCGGGCTGGACCGAATCGGTGCGCGCCGTGCTGGCCGAGCACAAGGACGCGGTGGCTGCCATTTGGCAGCGCCGCCAGGCCCTGCTCACTGACGCCGGCCTGTCGATCGACGCGGCCCAGGCCGCGCTGCTGCCGCGCCTGCAGCCGATGCTGATCGAGCTCGGCGCAGCCTTGCTGGCGCGGCTCTATCCCGCGTCCGAGGCGCCGCCGCGGGCCTGACCTGTGCTCAACCCGCCTCGGCGTGCATCGCTTCGAGCGCGGTCTGCAATTCGAGCCAGCGCTCCTCGAGCATCGCGACTTCGGCGGCGATGTGCGCCAGCTGTCGCCCCGCGTCGGCGATGGCTGCGGGGGCCAGCGTGGCGGCGGCGAGCGCGGCCTCGGTGGTGGCCTGCTCCGCCGCGAGCTTGGCCAGCCGCTGGTCGAGTTGCAGCAATTCGTTGCGCAGCGGGCGCGTCTGGTCGGCCAGCTTCGATCGCGACTGGCCCTTGGCCTTGCGGTCGTCGCGAGAACTCGCGGCGGGTGGCGGCGTCGCGGCCGGCTTGGCGCCGGACCTGACGCTGGGCTTGGCGACGGGCGGCGCCGCTGCGGGCGGCGAGGCCACGGCGGCACCCGGCACGGCGGGCGCCGGCTGCCCGCGCGCATTGGCGCGCGAGACCTCGAGCAGCCACTTCTGGTAGTCGTCGAGGTCGCCGTCGAAGGGCAGCACGCCGCCGCGCGTGACGAGCCAGAACTCGTCGCAGACCTCGCGCAGCATCGCGCGGTCGTGGCTGACCAGCATCACGGTGCCCTCGAACTCGTTGAGCGCCATCGACAGCGCCTCGCGCGTCGTCAGGTCCAGGTGGTTGGTCGGCTCGTCCAGCAGCAGCAGGTTGGGGCGCTGCCAGACGATGCCCGCCAGCACCAGGCGCGCGCGCTCGCCGCCCGAGAGCGTGCCCACCGTCTGGTGCACCATGTCGCCGGCGAAGTTGAACTGGCCGAGGAAGTTGCGCAGGCCCTGCTCGCGACCGTCCTGGCCGGGCACGTTCAACTCGCGCGCCATGCGGCCCATGCGCTGCAGCGGCGTGTCGTCCTCGTGCAGCAGGTCCATTTCCTGCTGCGCGAAGTAGCCGATGCTCAGGCCCTTGCCTTCGGTCATCGTGCCGGCTATCGGTTTGATCGCACCGGCGATGGTCTTGACCAGCGTCGACTTGCCCTGGCCGTTGGCGCCGAGGATGCCGATGCGCTGGCCGGCCAGGACGCTGCGGTTGACGTTGCGAACGATCACGGTACTGGCGTAGCCGCATTCGATGTCGCTCAGCGCCAGCATGGGGTTGGGCAGGTTCTGCGGCTCGCGGAACTCGAAGGCGAAGTCGCTGGCGGCCAGCACCGGCGCGATGCGCTCCATGCGTGCCAGCGCCTTGACCCGGCTCTGCGCCTGCTTGGCCTTGCTGGCCTTGGCCTTGAAGCGGTCGATGAAGAGCTGCAGGTGCGCGATGCGTTCCTGCTGCTTGCCGAACGCGGCCTGCTGCTGGCTCATGCGTTCGGCGCGCATTTCCTCGAAGCCGCTGTAGTTGGCGCCGTAACGAGTGACCTCGCCGTTGTCGACATGCAGCGTCACGCGCGTCACCGAGTCGAGAAACTCACGGTCGTGGCTGATGATCACGAGCGTGCCGGCAAAGCGCAGCAGCCAAGCCTCGAGCCACACCAGCGCGTCGAGGTCGAGGTGGTTGGTCGGCTCGTCGAGCAGCAGCAGGTCGGCCGGGCACATCAGTGCGCGCGCCAGTTGCAGGCGCATGCGCCAGCCGCCGGAAAAACTGTTCACCGGCGCGTCGAGTTGTTCGCTGCGAAAGCCCAGGCCGAGCAGCATCGCCTGCGCACGCGAGCGTGCATCGAAGCCGCCGGCCTCCTCGATCGCCATGTGCGCATCGGCCATGGCATGGCCGTCATGCGCGGCCTCGGCGGCGCTCAGCGCGGCCTGCGCTGCGGCCAGCGGCAGGTCGCCTTCGAGCACATAGTCGGTGGCGCCGTCGCCGGTCTCGGGCATGTGCTGCGCCACTTCGCCCAGGCGCCAGCGCGGCGGCATTTCGACGTCGCCCGTGTCGGCGTGCAGGCGATTGGCCAGCAGCGCGAACAGGCTCGACTTGCCGGCGCCATTGCGTCCGACGAGGCCGGCGCGCTCGCCGGGATTGAGGGTGAAGTTGGCGCCGTGCAGCACCACCTTGACGCCGCGGCGCAGCGTCACATTGCGAACAGTGATCATGAGGGAATCAGTACGGTACGACCCTGCACGCGCCCGGCGCGCAGGTCGTCGAGCGCGGCATTGGCCTGGCTCAAGGGACGGGTATGGCAATGGCAGCGCAGCTTGCCGCGCGCGGCCAGATCGAGCGTGGCGCGCAGGTCCTCGCGGGTGCCGACGGCGCTGCCGACGATGTGGAATTCTCCGCTAACGATCGAGAGCGCGGAAAACTGCAGCGGTTCGGGCGGCAGACCGACGACGGCCAGCGTGCCGCCCGGTCGCAGGCACTTGAAGCCCAGATCGAAGGCGGCGCGTGCGGCCGAAGTCACAACGGCGATGTGCGCGCCACCGAGTGTGCGCACCGCCTTGGGTGTGTCGGGCGATGCGGCGTCGAACGCATGCGGCGCGCCCAGCGCGCGCGCCGCCGCGAGCTTGTCTTGTGCCAAGTCCAGCGCAATGACCTCGGCGCCGGCGGCAACTGCAATCTGCAGGGCCAGATGGCCCAGTCCACCGACACCGACCACGGCCACGCGCTGGCCCGTGGCCAAGCCGGCGTTGTGCAGCGCGCGGTAGCTGGTGACGCCGGCACAGAACAACGGCGCGGCTTCGATCGAGTCGAGTGCGTCGGGGATCGGCAAGGCATGGCTGGCCTTGGCGCGCATGAACTCGGCGTAGCCGCCGTCGACCGTCATGCCGGTGACGCTGCCCTTGCGGCAGAGGTTTTCGCGCCCGCCCAGGCAGAGTTCGCAGCTGCCGCAGGCCTGGTGCAGCCAGGCCACGCCGACGCGCTGGCCGAGCTCCAGGTGCGTGACGTCGTTGCCGCGCGCCACCACGGTGCCGACGACCTCGTGGCCTGGGATCAGCTGCGCCTTGGTGCTGGCCTTGAAGCCGGGCGTGTCGCCGTCGACGATGTGCAGGTCGGAGTGGCAGACGCCGCAGGCCTGGACCTCGAGCAGCACCTCGTCGGCCAGCGGCTCGGGTGTGGGCAGGTCGAGCAGGGCCAGGGGTTGGCCAAAGGCCTGGAGCACGGCGGCCTTCATGCGCGGGTGCTCTTGGGCAACTGGACGAGTGCCTCGCGGGTCACGAGCAGCACCTGGTCTTCGCCGGCGCTGGTGGGCAGCCACACGCTCTCGAGGGAGGGCAGGGCGGCGTCGAAATGGGGCCATTCGTTGCCGATCTCGAGCACCAGCACGCCATGTTCGGTCAGATGCCGGGCCGCGTGCGCCACCAGGGCGCGCACGAAGTCCATGCCATCCGTGCCGCCGGCCAGCGCCAGCGCCGGTTCGGCGCGGTATTCGGGCGGCAATGCGGCCATCGCCGTGGCATTGACATAGGGCGGGTTGCACAGGATCAGGTCGAAGCGGTCACCGCCCACCGCCGCGAGACCATCGCCCTGGTGCAGGCTGATGCGTCGGGCCAGGCCATGCTTGTCGACATTGATGCGCGCCACGGCCAGGGCGTCGGCGCTGAGCTCGGTGGCGGTGACGCTCACGTCGGGCCACGCCATCGCAGCCAGCACGGCCAGGCTGCCGTTGCCGGTGCACAGGTCGAGCACCGCATGCAGGTGCGTCGGCAGCCAGGCGTCGAGCGTGCCGTCGGCGATGACTTCGGCGATCAACGAGCGCGGCACGATCGTGCGCTCGTCGACGTAGAACGGTACGCCCTGCAGCCAGGCTTCACCCGTCAGGTAGGCGGCGGGCTTGCGCGTGGCGATGCGCTCCCCGACGAGCGCGTGGATCGCTGCGGCCTCATCGACCGACAGGACGCGATCGGCCACACCGTCGAGCTCGTCGAGCGGCAGGCCGAGTCGCCACAGCACCAGCCACACCGCCTCGTCGAAGGCGTTGTCGGTGCCATGCCCAAACGAAACGCCCGCCTGGGTCAGGCGGGCGCTTTGGCGCTCGACCAGTTCGATCAGTTTCACGTCAACAGTCGCTCAAGAACGCCCCGGTAGATGTTCGCCAGACGATCGATGTCGGCCGCCTCCACATGCTCATCGATCTTGTGGATGCTGGCATTGCGGGGCCCCAATTCAACCACCTGGGGGCAGATTGTCGCAATGAACCGGCCGTCCGAGGTGCCGCCGGTGGTCGACAGCACCGGGCGGCGCGCCGCACTCGGCCTCGATGGCGGCGCTGATCGCGTCGGTCAGCGCGCCCGGGGCGGTCAGGAAGGGCTGGCCGCCCAGGGTCCAGGCGAGTTCGTACTCGAGTGCGTGGCGGTCGAGCAGGGCCTGGATGCGCGCCTTCAGACCGTCGGCCGTGCTCTCGGTCGAGAAGCGGAAATTGAAGTCGACGACGACGTCGCCCGGGATCACGTTGCCGACGCCGGTGCCGGCATGGATGTTCGAGACCTGGAACGTGGTCGCCGGGAAATACTCGTTGCCGGCGTCCCAGGCGGTTGCGGCGAGCTCGGCCAGCACCGGCGCGAACTGATGGATCGGGTTGCGCGCCAGCTGCGGGTAGGCCACGTGGCCCTGAACGCCGATCACGCGCAACTTGCCCGACAGCGTGCCGCGACGGCCGTTCTTGATCATGTCGCCCAGGGCGTCGACGGAGGTCGGCTCGCCGACGATGCACATGTCGAGCGTCTCGCCGCGTGACTTCAGCAACTCGACCAGGCGCACGGTGCCATCGACCGACGGACCCTCCTCGTCGCTCGTGATCAGCAGGGCGATGGCTCCGGCATGGTCCGGCGTGACCGCAACGAATGCCTCGGCCGCAACGACCATGGCTGCGATCGAACTCTTCATGTCGGCGGCGCCGCGGCCGTAGAGCATGCCGCCGCGGTGGCTGGGTACGAAGGGGTCGCTGGTCCAGCGCGCCAGCGGGCCGGTCGGCACCACGTCGGTGTGGCCGGCAAAGGCCAGCGTCGGGCCCGGCCGCCCGCCACGCCGGATCGCCAGCAGGTTGGTGACGCGAAAGTTGTCGGGGCCGCAGACGAGCGTTTCGCACTCGAACCCCAGCGGTGCCAACCGCGCCTTCAGCAGGTCCTGGCAGCCGGCGTCCTCAGGCGTCACCGAAGGCCGGGCAATCAGCGCCTCGGCGAGTTGTAGGGCGTGGTTCACAGGCAGGATGATGCCGCATCTTGTCAAGCACGCGCTGCGGGCCTCGGCCCCCTTGAGGGGGAGCGGCGAAGCTGCTTCGGGAGTGGGTCAGGCCAGGCGGCCGAAGCTTGTCGACAGCTTCTTTTCTTCGGGCCGTACGTCGAGCACGATCTCGGTAAAGAGCGACGGGTCGGGCTCTTCCTTCTTGGGCGGCTGGCGTGACATGGGCGCGGTCTCGTTCTGCAGTCGCCACAACAGGTTGGTCGGCGAATCGGAAAAGGCCAGGCCTTCCTCGCGCGTGATCACGCCGTCGGTGATCATCTTGGCCAGGTTGGCCTCGAAGCTCAACGAACCCTCGGCCAGCGACTTTTCCATCGCTTCCTTGACGCCGGCGATGTCGCCCTGCTCGATCAGCTCGGACACGAGCTTGGTGTTGAGCAGCACCTCGGCCGCGGGCGTGCGCCCGCCGGCCTGTGCGCGCACCAGGCGCTGGCAGATGACGGCGCGCAGGCCCGAGGCCAGGTCCGACAGCAGGGCCGGGCGCGACTCGGGCGTGTAGAAGGACAGGATGCGGCCCAATGCGTGGTAGCTGTTGTTGGCGTGCATGGTCGCCAGCACCAGGTGGCCCGAGAGCGAGTACGAGATCGCCGAGGTCATGGTCTCGCGGTCGCGGATCTCGCCGATCAGGATGCAGTCCGGCGCCTGCCGCAGTGCGTTCTTCAGAGCGATCTGCAGGCTGTTGGTGTCGCGCCCGACCTCGCGCTGGTTGACCACCGACTTCTTGTTCGTGAACAGGAACTCGATCGGGTCTTCGATGGTCAGGATATGCCCGGTGAGTTGCTGGTTGCGCTGCTCGAGCATCGCCGCCAGCGTGGTGCTCTTGCCGGTGCCGGTGGCGCCGACCATCAGGATCAGCCCGCGCTTTTCCAGCACCAGGTCGCCGAGGATCTCGGGCACCTTCAGCGACTCGAGGGTCGGGATCACGAAAGGGATGCAGCGGAACACGGCAGCGATCGAGCCGCGTTGGCGAAACGCCGACAGCCGAAAGCTGCCGACCTTGGTGATGCCGACGCCGACATTGAGTTCGCCGGTGTCGTCGAGCTCCTCGAGTTGCTGCGGCGTCAGCAATTCGGCCAGCAGCTGGCGCGGTTGCGCATGCGACAGCGGCTGGTCCGACAGTTGCAGGATCTGGCCGTTGATCTTGATCAGGATCGGCGTGTTGGCCGACAGGTAGACGTCCGATGCGTTCTTCTCGGCCATCAAGCGCAAGCACGCGCTCCATGTTGCCGCTGCCGCTGTTGGTGCTCATCTCGCGTCGCTCCTGAATGGATCGCGCCGCGCGCGCTCAGGCACGCAGCAACTCATTGATGCTTGTCTTGGCGCGGGTCTGCGCGTCGACCTTCTTGACGATCACGGCACAGTACAACGAGTACTTGCCATCGGCACTGGGCAAATTACCGGAAACGACGACCGAACCCGCCGGAATGCGGCCATAGCTCACTGTGCCGGTCGCGCGGTCGTAGATCTTGGTGCTCTGGCCGATGTAGACGCCCATCGAGATGACCGAGTTCTCCTCGACGATCACGCCCTCGACGACCTCGCTGCGGGCGCCGACGAAGCAGTTGTCCTCGATGATGGTCGGGTTGGCCTGCACCGGCTCCAGCACGCCGCCGATGCCCACGCCGCCCGACAGGTGCACGTTCTTTGCCGATCTGCGCGCAGGAGCCCACGGTGGCCCAGGTGTCGACCATCGTGCCCTCGTCGACATAGGCGCCGATGTTGACGTAGCTCGGCATCAGGACCACGTTCTTGGCCAGGTAGCTGCCGCGCCGCGCCACGGCGGGCGGTACCACGCGCACGCCGGTGGCGCGCATGGCGGCCTCGTCGAGGTGGGCGAACTTGGTCTCGACCTTGTCGAAGAAGCCGAGGTCGCCGGCGCGCATGATCTTGTTGTCGGTCAGGCGAAAGCTCAGCAGCACGGCCTTCTTGACCCATTGGTTGACGGTCCATTCGCCCACGCCCTGGCGCTCGGCGACGCGGATGCGGCCCTTGTTCAGGTCCGTGATCACGTGCTCGACCGCCTCGCGCAGCTCGGGCGAGTTGACGCTGTCCAGGTTGGCGCGAGCGTCCCAGGCGAGGTCGATGAGGGTTTGCAGTTGAGTTGTCATGTGAGGCTCTTCGTGAACGAGACAATACGCTCGGCGGCTTCGACGCATTCGTCGACGCCCGCCACCAGCGCCATGCGGATGCGGCCCTGGCCGGGGTTGACGCCCTGCGCCTCGCGCGCAAGCAGGCTGCCAGGCAGCACCGCCACATTGTATTGACGCAGCAGGCCGCGGGCGAACTCGACATCGTTGCCGCCGGGCACGGCGGCCCAGAGGTAGAACCCCGCGTCGGGCAGCGCGACGTCGAGCACCTGCGCGAGCATCGGCGTGACCTGTTCGAACTTGGCGCGGTACAGGGCCCGGTTGGCCACCACATGCGCCTCGTCGCTCCAGGCCACCAGGCTCGCCGCCTGCACCACCGGACTCATCGCGCTGCCGTGGTAGGTGCGGTAGAGCAGGAAATCCTTCAGCACGTCGGCGTCGCCGGCGACGAAGCCCGAGCGCATGCCGGGGACGTTGCTGCGCTTGGACAGGCTGGTGAAGACCACCAGGCGGCGCAGGTCGTCACGGCCCAGCGCCTTGGCGGCTTGCAGCGCGCCCAGTGGGGGCTCGTCGCGAAAGTAGATCTCGCTGTAGCACTCGTCGCTGGCAATGACGAAGCCATGGCGGTCCGACAGTTCGAACAGGGTCTGCCACTCGGACAGTGGCATCACCGCGCCGGTCGGGTTGCCCGGCGAGCAGGTGTAGAGCAGTTGCGTTCGCGCCCAGGTCGATTCGTCGATGGTGTCCCAGGCGGCGGCGAAGTTGCGTGCCGGGTCGCTGTTGGCATAGGCGGCCTGCGCACCCGCGAGCAGGGCCGCGCCCTCGTAGATCTGATAGAAGGGATTCGGGCAGACCACGGTCGCGTGCGGCTGTGTCGGGTCGACCACGGTTTGTGCCAATGCAAACAGCGCTTCGCGCGAGCCGTTCACGGGCAGCACCTGCGTCACCGCGTCGAGCGCCACGCCATAGCGGCGCTGCACCCAGCCCGCCATCGCCTGGCGCAGCTTCGGCGCGCCGAGCGTGGCCGGGTAGGTCGACAGGCCCTTGAGCCCGTCGACCAAGGCTCGCTCGATCAAGGGCGGGGTGGCGTGGCGCGGCTCGCCGATCCCCAGGCTGATGGCCCGATGTGCCGGCGACGGTGTCACGTCGGACATCAAGGTGCGCAGCCGCTCGAAGGGGTAGGGATGCAGGCGCGCCAGCAGCGGATTCATCGCCGCGATGATAGGGCAGCGACCTCATTTCGGGTCGCGCCCGGATCGCGTTCAGGGCGCCTTGCAGTGGCGATCGCGCACCGCGGGCAGGGCGCGAAGTTGCTGCGCGAAGTAGTGGCTCAGCATCGTTGTCGCCCCGCGATGGGAGGCTTCGGGCAACAGCGTGCCCAGGCCGAGGATCCACTCGGCGGTGCAGTCGGCCACCGGCCGCTCGGTCGCGGCACAGCTGAACAGCCTGTCGAGTGCGCCGCGGTAACGGCGAAAGTCCTCGCGAGTCATCACCGGACCATGGCCCGGCACCAGACGCTCGAAGGGCAGGGCCTCGATGCGAGCCATCGCTGCACTCCAACCTGCCGTGCAGGCCGTGTCGAGGAAGGGCACAGGCAGCGTCACGAAGTCACCGACGGCCAGGATGCCGCTTGCGCGATCGAGGATCCACACGTCACCGCCGCTGACCGCGCCGCGTTCGACGCCGACTCGCAGTTCGCGACCGCCGATCGGCCGGTCATGCGGCGCGCCGTCCAGCAACTGGTCGGGGACCAGTGCGTCGCTGTGCTCGAGCAGCGCCAGGTCGATCTGCACCATGCGGCGCGTGGCCTCGTTGGTGGCCTTGTCGGTGAGCATCGCCCGCATATCGGCCGCCATGCGCTGCATGGTCGTGGACAGGGCAATGTTGATCGCGGCACTGCCGTGGGCCTCGAGCTGCGGGGACTCGCGCCGCAACAGCGCATTGCCGCCGATGTGGTCGAGGTGCCAATGGCTGTTGACCACGGCAACGATCGGCCGACCCTTGCCCCGCGCCCACTCGACCAGCGCCATCGTGTGCTCGACATGCCGGCCGCTGTCGAAGACGACGATGCCGTCGCGGCCCTCGAGTAGCAGGCTGTTGCCATCGGGTTGGCGCCCGCGCTCGAAGCGACCGGGCAGCCAGTGCACGCCTTGGGCCAGCGTCACGATGTCGGCCGCGCGCGAGGGCGCCACGGTGTCCTGGGCGAGTGCAGCACCCAGCAGCGCAAACAGCACAAAGCGTAGCGGGGTCTTTGCCATGGACTGCTCCTTGGGCGCCTGACGGGGGCATCGCCATGATGCCCGCCGCAGTTCCTGCCAACGCGCCAGAGCCGACGAACTGCGGATTGCGGGGGGCCGCTGGTGCCCTAGAGTTTCCCGCTGCAGTTCGAAGCGCCGCAGCGGCAGGCCAGTTTGCCCTGATGGTGCGTCTCACCGTAGTTGACGGTGATCTCGTCGCCCAGGGCGATGGCCCGCACGGCGTAGAACTCGACCCGGCCCTGGCGGATGCAAAGCCGCGCATTGGGCTGGCAGCTGTGGTTGGTGAAGCGCATCGGATCGGCCGACTTCGAGAAGTCGATCGCCGTGCGCGGCGAGACCTCGACGATCATGACGCGCTCATGCCTTGTGGCGCGGATGCGCGCGTCGCTCACGCTGATCGACTCGCCGCGGATCTCGCCGATCTTGCGCTTGGGAGGAATGGCCTCGGCGGCAAAGGCGCCCTGGCCGTCGATGCGGCTGGCGGCGACGGCGACGTCGAACTTCTGGTACGCCGGGCGTGCCGCGATGTCAGGCATCGTCGCCGGGTGTTGGCAGGTCCACGCGCGGCGCCGGCTTCCAGCCCTTCTTGCGGTACTCGGCGATGACGTCGGTGTAGATGCCCCCGCGCACGTTCCAGTCGGCACGGATGCGCGCGAAGCGAGGCTTCGTGGCCTTGACGATGTCGTCGAGGATGGTGTTCGTGACGCGCTCGTGGAATGCGCCCTCGTTGCGGTAGCTCCAGAAGTACATCTTCAGGCTCTTGAGCTCGACGCAGAGCTTGTCGCAGACCATCTCGATGCGAAAGCGCGCGAAGTCGGGCTGGCCGGTCAGCGGGCACAGGCAGGTGAACTCGTCGATCGCAAAGCGGATCGTGTAGTCGCGCTGCGGCGCCGGATTGGGGAACACCTGGAGTTCCTTGCTCGGTGCGCTGGGCGGGGTCGCTGGCGCAAGGCGCTGTTTGGGGGAGGACTTGGCCATGGGGCAGGGCTCGGTTCGAAGGGCCGCGATGGTATCATCCAGGCCACTCGCGGCGCCCCGGTGTTGCGACTTTTCCCTTACGAATCAATCACTTGGACACGGCAGCGGCCTCGCTGCCGTTGCTCATTGCGGCCCGCCCATGCGCCTGAATTCGATCAAACTCTCGGGCTTCAAGTCCTTCGCCGATCCGACCACGTTCCAGCTTCCCGGCCAGCTGGTCGGCGTCGTCGGGCCCAATGGCTGCGGCAAGTCCAACATCATGGACGCGGTGCGCTGGGTCCTGGGCGAGAGCAAGGCCAGCGAGTTGCGCGGCGAGTCGATGCAGGACGTGATCTTCAACGGTTCTGGCCAGCGCAAGCCCGCCAGCCGGGCCAGTGTCGAACTCGTGTTCGACAACGCCGATGCGCGCGCCGGCGGTCAGTGGAACACCTTCGCCGAGATCGCGGTCAAGCGCGTGCTGACGCGCGACGGCGGTTCGAGCTACTTCATCAACAACCAGCTGGTGCGCCGGCGTGACGTGCAGGACGTCTTTCTCGGCACCGGCCTGGGGCCGCGCGCCTACGCCATCATCGGCCAGGGCACGATCAGCCGCATCATCGAGAGCAAGCCCGAAGAGCTGCGCATGTTCCTCGAGGAGGCGGCCGGTGTCTCGAAGTACAAGGAGCGCCGCCGCGAGACCGAGAACCGCCTCAAGGACACGCGCGAGAACATCACCCGCGTCGAAGACATCCTGCGCGAGCTCAACGCCAACCTCGACAAGCTCGAGGCGCAGGCCGAGGTGGCGCAGCGCTACCGGGGGCTGCAGGACGAAGGTGCGCTCAAGCTGCACCAGCTGTGGTTCCTGCGGCACCGCGATGCCGCCAGCGAAGAGGAGCGCGTGAAGAAGGCGGCCGCCGCGGCGGCGGTGGCGCTCGAGGAGCGAATCGCCCAGTTGCGCCAGGTCGAGTCCGAGCTCGAGACCGTGCGCCAGGCGCACTACCAGGCCGGCGATGGCCTGCACAGTGCGCAGGGCCTGCTGGCCGATGCGGCGCTCGAGGTCAGCAAACTCGAAGAGCGCATCCGCTACGTCGTCGACAGCCGCCAGCGCGCGATGCAGCGCATCGCCGAGTTGCAGGCGCAGGACACGTCGTGGCAGCAACGCAGCGCCGACGCCAGCGCCGAATTGGCGGCTGCCGCGGAGCAGATCGCGGCCGCCGAAGAACAGGTCGAATTGCTCGCCGCGCAAGGCGAGGAGCAGGCGGCCCAGCATCCGGCGCTGGAAGATGGCCTGCGCGCGGCGCAGGCGCGCAGCAATGACCAACGCAACAAGGTGGCCGAAGTGCAGCAGCAGATCCAGCTGCTCGCGGCCGACAGCCGCAACGTCGACGAGCAGTCGCGCTCGCTGCAGGGCCGGCGCGAAAAGCTGGTCGGCGAACGCGAAGGGCTGAGCGCGCCCGACACGGCGCGTCTGGCGGGGCTGAAGTCGTCCAGCGGCCAGGCCGACGAGACGCATGCCCACAGCGCGGCCCGGCTCGAGGCGCTGACGACCGAACTGCCGGCGCTCGACGAGCAACGCCGCGCGCAGCAGCAGGCGGCCCACCGCGAGGCGACGCGACTGGCCGAGATCAGCGCCCG
Source organism: uncultured beta proteobacterium (assembly GCA_963740395.1). Lineage (GTDB taxonomy): Bacteria > Pseudomonadota > Gammaproteobacteria > Burkholderiales > Burkholderiaceae_C > CADEEN01. Next base: position 17,171 of record CAVUEP010000019.1, on the reverse strand, counting down.
CCTGGACGCGCTGCGTGCGCTGCAGGAGAAGGTGCAGACCGAGGGCAAATTGAAGCCATGGCTGGCCAAGCATGGCCTGGACAGCCTGAAGGGGCTGTGGACCCAGGTGCACATCGAGGCCGGCTGGGAGACCGCGCTCGAAGCCGCGTTGCGCGAACGCATGAACGCGCTCGAGGTGGGTCGCGTCGAGACCGTGCGCGCGTTCGCTACCGATGCGCCGCCCGCCAAGCTGGCCTTCTATACCAAGCCCGCGGCCGGCATCGCCAGCACACACCAGACCTTGCCGCGACTCTCCGAGCTGCTGCGCCTGGGCGACGCCGGGCTGCAGGCCCTGCTCAACGACTGGCTCGAAGGCGTCTACACCGCGTCGACCCTGGACGAGGCGCTGGCCAATCGCGGCAAGCTCACCCACGGCGAGGTCATCATGACCCGCGACGGCCACGCGGTGTCGCAGTTCGCGGTGAGCTTCTACGCCCCCGACAGCGAGCAGGCCGGCATGCTGGCGCGCTCGCAGGAGATCGAGAACCTCGAGCGCCAACTGCGTGCGCAGGCCCTGATCGCCGACGAGGCGCGCAGCGCGCTGGTGCGCGCTGAAGCCGCCTACACCGAGGGCTCGATCAGGCTGACCGCGCTGCGCAACGAGGCCGCCGAGGCGCAGACCCGCGCCCACCAGATGCAGGTCGAGCTGATGCGCCTGACGCAGCTGGCCGAGGCGACGCAGGCGCGCAGCAGCCAGCTCGACGCAGAGCTGGCCGAGATCGACGCCCAGCTCGAAGCACTGACCGAGCGCCGTGCCGTGGCCGAGGCCGGCTTCGAGGACCTGGACATGCAGCTCGGCGTCACGCAGGAACGCCATGCCGAGCTCGACGAGGCCGTGATCGCCGCCGAGCGCACGCTCAGCGCTGCACGCGAGCAGCACCGGGCATTGGAGCGGCAGGCGCAGGAGGCGATGTTCCAGTCGCGCACGCTGGCGGCGCGGCGTGCCGAGTTGCAGCGCGCGATCGACACCGCCGCCGAGCAGGTGGCCGGCAACGCCCGGGCCGCGCAGCAGTTGCAGGCCGAACTGGCGACGCTGGACGACGCCGTCGCCCAGGCCGGGTTGCAGACCGCCCTGGCGCACAAGCTCCAGCGCGAGGGCGAGTTGTCTGCGCAGCGCAGCCAGTACGACGATCTGAGCGCCAAGCTGCGCGGCCTGGACGAGCAGCGCCTGACGACCGAACGCGGTCTGGAGCCGCTGCGCGAGAAGATCACGAAACTGCAGCTGGAAGAACAGGCGGCCTCGCTCGGCGGCGCGCAATACCTCGAGCAGCTCACCGCGGCGCAGGTCGACATGGCGGCGCTGGCGCAATCGATCAGCGACGGTGGCGTCAGGCTGCAGGGCCTGCAGGCCGACATCGACCGCGTCAACCAGGCGATCGCCGCGCTGGGCGCAGTGAACATGGCCGCGCTCGAGGAGTTGACCACGTCGCGCGAACGCAAGACCTTCCTCGACGCGCAGAACGCGGACCTGGCCGAGGCGATCGCCACGCTGGAGGGCGCGATCCACAAGATCGACCTCGAAACGCGCGAGTTGCTGGCGCAGACCTTCAACCAGGTCAACGAGCATTTCGGCCGCATGTTCCCCGTGCTGTTCGGCGGCGGCACGGCCAGGCTGGTGATGACCGGCGACGAGATCCTCGACGCCGGCGTGCAGGTGATGGCGCAACCGCCGGGCAAGAAGAACAGCACCATCCACCTGCTCTCGGGCGGCGAGAAGGCGCTGACGGCCATCGCGCTGGTGTTCGCGATCTTCCAGCTCAACCCGGCGCCGTTCTGCCTGCTCGACGAGGTCGACGCGCCGCTGGACGACGCCAACACCGAGCGCTATACGAAGCTGGTCACGGAGATGAGCCAGGCCACGCAGTTCCTGTTCATCAGCCACAACAAGATCGCGATGGAGATGGCGCGCCAGCTGATCGGCGTGACGATGCAGGAGCAGGGCGTCTCGCGCATCGTGGCGGTCGACATGGACGCGGCCGTGACCCTGGCCGAGGCCGCGTGAGCGCCAGTCTGTCCGGGCTCTGACGTCCGGGCGCGAGAATCGGCCGCGACGTCGCCTGCGCAGGGGGTTAGCCGCTAACATTCGCCCATGAGCCTGACCGCCGCACTGGTACTTGTCGCTGTGTTGGTGCTTGCCGCGCTGGCAGCACATGGCTTGTGGAGCACCTGGCGCCAGCGGCCGCGCCGCGCGCTGGCCGATGTCGCGCGGCCGGCGCGGCGCAGCGTGTCGAGCCGTCGCTGGGCAGCATGCCCGCAGCGGGCGCGGCGCCCGCGACGCTGCCGGCCGCTGACGCGCCGAGGCGCCGCCGCGCGTCGACGCCTTGATCGACGCCATCGCCACGCTTGGCGCTCGAAGCGCCCGTCAGCGGCGACATGCTGCTGTCGCACCTGCCCGCCTCGCGCCGCGCCGGCGGCAAGCCGTTCCTGATCGAGGGCCTGAACGCCGAGACAGCGGCGAATGGGAAGCGCTCGTAGCCGGCCAGCGCTACGGCGAATTGCAGGCGGGCGTGCAGCTGGCCAACCGCAGCGGCGCGCTCAACGAGATCGAGTACTCCGAGTTCGTGCAGAAGGTGCAGGCCTTCGCCGACGCCATCGGCGCGATGCCCGACTTCCCCGACATGCTCGACGTGGTGGCGCGCGCGCGCGAGCTCGATGCCTTCGCCAACCCGCACGATGCCACGCTGCTGGTCGTGCTGCGCGCCAACTCGGTGGCCTGGTCGCGTGGGCTACATCCAGCAATGCGCGCAGCGCCACGGCTTCGTGCCCGGCGCGCTGGCCGGGCGCATGGTGTTGGCTTCGACGGAAGAGGGCGCGCCGCCGCTGCTGACGCTGTCCTTCGATGCCCAGGCCGCACTGGCCGACGACGCGGCCATGGCCGCCGTGCGTGAGCTGTCGCTGACGCTTGACGTGGCCGCAGACGCCTGAGAGCGCAGAACCCTTCGCCGCCTGGCACCAGGCGATCCGTGCGCTGGCCGATGACATGGACGCGACGGCCGTCGACGACGAGGGCCAGCCGATCACGCTGCAGCAATTTGCGGCGATTGCCGAGGAGCTGACGAAACTCTATCGCGCATTGGAGTCGCGCGACATGGCGGCGGGCTCGCCGGTGGCGCGGCGATTGTTCCAGTGACGGCGGTGGACCCGGCACGGCGGGCAGGCGAGTTGCGGCATGCGCTGAACCACCATGCGCACCGCTACTACGTGCTCGATGCGCCGGAAATCCCCGACGCCGAGTACGACAAGCTGTTCCAGGAGCTGCAGGCGATCGAAGCGGCGCATCCGGAGCTGCTCAGCGCCGACTCGCCGACGCAGCGCATCCTGGGTACCGTGCTCGACGGCTTCGCGCCGGTACGCCATGCGCGTGCCGATGCTGTCGATTCGCACCGAAACCGACACCACTGCGGGTGGCGCCGAGGCGTTCGACGCGCGCATCCGGCGCGAGTTGGGTCTGCCGGCCGACGCGCCGGCGTTGGCCTATGCCTGCGAACTCAAGTTCGATGGCCTGGCGATCAACCTGCGCTACGAGCGCGGCATGCTGGTCCAGGCGGCGACGCGCGGCGATGGCGAGACCGGCGAGGACGTGACGCAGAACATCCGCACCATCGGCGCCATCGGGTTGCGGCTGCGCGACTGCGAGGCGCCGGTGCTCGAAGTGCGCGGCGAGGTCTACATCCGCCGCGACGACTTCGAGGCGCTGAACGCGCGCCAGCGCGAGCGCGGCGAGAAGACCTTCGTCAACCCGCGCAATGCCGCCGCCGGCGCGGTGCGTCAGCTCGATCCGGCGATCGCCGCGCAGCGGCCGCTGAGCTTCTTCGCCTATGGGGTCGGTGAGGTGCAGGGCTGGGACGTTGCCGGCCACGCACAGCGCCACGCTCGACGCGTTGGCCGGCATGGGTCTGCCCGTGAATGCCGAGCGCGCCGTCGTGCAGGGTGCGGCCGGGTTGGTCGACTTTCACCGCCGCATCGCGGCGCTGCGCGATGCGCTGCCGTTCGACATCGACGGCGTGGTCTACAAGGTCGACAGCCGTGCGCTGCAGCAGCAGCTCGGCTTCGTGTCACGCGAGCCGCGCTGGGCAGTGGCGCACAAGTACCCGGCGCAGGAACAACAGACGCGGCTGCAGGGCATCGACATCCAGGTCGGGCGCACCGGCAAGCTGACGCCGGTGGCCAAGCTCGAGCCGGTGTTCGTCGGCGGCACCACGGTCAGCAACGCCACGCTGCACAACGAGGTCGAGTTGCGGCGCAAGGACGTGCGCGTCGGCGACATCGTGATCGTGCGGCGTGCCGGCGACGTGATTCCCGAAGTCGTCGGCCGCGTTGTCGACGCACCGGGTGCGCGCACTGCCTATGTCGCCAATTTCCGCATGCCTGGCGCCTGCCCGGTGTGTGGCAGTGCGATCGTGCGCGAGAAGGGCGGCATCGACCACCGTTGCAGCGGCGGCCTGTTCTGCCCGGCGCAGCGCAAGCAGGCGCTGCTGCACTTTGCCGGCCGGCGCGCGATGGACATCGAGGGCCTGGGCGACAAGCTCGTCGACCAGCTTGTCGATGGCGGCGTGATCCGCACCCTGCCCGACCTGTACAAGCTAGGCGTCACGGCGCTGGCCGAGCTCGATCGCATGGCGGCCAAGAGCGCGGCCAATCTGGTGGCCGCGATCGAGAAAAGCAAGCACACGACCCTGGCGCGGTTCCTGTATGCGCTGGGCATCCGCCAGGTCGGCGAGGCCACAGCCAAGGACCTGGCCCAACATTTCGGCGCCCTCGATCGCCTGATGGATGCGGAGGTGCCGCAGTTGCTGGCGGTCAGCGACGTCGGTCCGGTGGTGGCCCAAAGCCTGCACACTTTCTTCGCGCAGCCGCACAACCGTGAAGTGGTCGAGCAGTTGCGTGCGGCCGGCGTGCAGTGGCCTGAAGATGAGGGCGAAGGTGACCTGTCGCCCAAGCCGCTGGCGGGCCAGACCTTCGTGCTCACCGGCACGCTGCCCACGCTGGCGCGCGACGAGGCCAAGGCGTTGATCGAGGCCGCCGGTGGCAAGGTCGCGGGCTCGGTGTCGAAGAAGACGCACTTCGTCGTCGCGGGCGCCGAGGCGGGCAGCAAGCTCGACAAGGCGCGCGACCTCGGTGTGGCCGTCATTGACGAAGCCGCCTTGCTTAAACTGCTGCCTGCGCCATGACCCAACCCTTGCTCGGTATCGACCTCGGCGGCACCAAGATCGAGGTCGCCGCACTGTCCCCCGATGACGGCCGCTTCCTGCTGCGCGAGCGCATCGCCACGCCCACCGACTACGACGCCTTGCTCGGCGCCATCGGCGAGCTGGTCGCGCGGGCGGAAGCCGAGCTCGGTGTGCAGGCGTTGCCGCTCGGTGTGGGCATTCCCGGCTGCCTGTCGCCGGCCACCGGGGTGGTCAAGGGCGCCAACACGACCATGCTCAACGGCCGCGCGCTCGACCGCGACCTGTCGCGTTTCCTGCACCGTCCGGTGCGCGTGGACAACGATGCCAACTGCCTGGCGGTCAGCGAGGCTGTCGACGGTGCCGGCCAGGGCGCGCGGATCGTCTTCGCGGCGATTCTGGGCACCGGCGTCGGCGCGGGCATCGCCATCGACGGCCGCGCCTGGTCGGGCGCGCACGGCATCGCCGGCGAGTGGGGCCACAACCCGGCGCCGCGTTTGCTCGAAGACCGTGGCGTGCCCTCGACGCATTGCTGGTGTGGCCGCGGTGCGTGCAACGAAACCGTGCTCAGCGGCCCGGGGCTGGCTGCAGACCACATGCGCCATGGCGGTGCGGACATGGACGCGCGCGCCATCGTCGCCGCCGCGCGCGCTGGTGACGTGGCGGCGCAGGCCAGCCTGGACCGTTACGTCGAGCGTCTGGCGCGCGCGCTGGCCCAGGTGATCAATGTGCTCGACCCCGATGTGGTCGTGCTCGGCGGGGGGCTCAGCAACGTGGGCGAGCTGTTCGCCATGGTGCCCTCGCGCTGGGGTTCGCATGTGTTTTCGGACCTGGTTCACACGCCGCTCAAGCCCGCGCTGCACGGCGACTCGTCCGGCGTGCGCGGCGCGGCGTGGCTGTGGCGGGCGGCATGATGGAATCAACCCCCGGCCCACGAGGCGCTTGAGCTGCCGAGCATGACCGTTCGCGAGATCCTGAAGATGGGTGACGCCCGCCTGCTGCGCGTGGCCGAGCCGGTGCGCGGCGTTCGACACGCCGGCCCTGCATGGCCTGATTGCCGACATGTTCGACACCATGGAGGCCGCCAACGGCGCCGGCCTGGCCGCACCGCAGATCGGTGAGAACCTGCAAGTGGTGATCTTCGGCTTCTCGCACAACGCGCGCTACCCTGACGCGCCGCCCGTGCCGCACACGGTGCTCATCAACCCCGTGATCGAAGCGCTCGGGCCGCAGGAGGAAGACGGTTGGGAGGGCTGCCTCTCGGTGCCGGGCCTGCGTGGCATGGTGCCGCGCTTCGCGCGCATCCGCTACCGCAGGCGTCGATCCGCGCGGGCAGGCGATCGAGCGCGAGGCCGACGGCTTTCATGCGCGTGTGGTGCAACATGAGGTCGACCACCTGATCGGTCGCCTGTACCCGACGCGGATGCGTGACTTGACGCAGTTTGGCTTCACCAGCGTGCTGTTTCCCGACCTTGACGGGGCGGCCGAGGACTGAATCGGTCTGTAAAGCGATGTGAAGTGGTCAGCCGCAGGGCGGGCGGGGCCGTTGTACAGGCTGGCAGGCGCCGCTGAATCGGCGTCGCAGAGGAGCACCATCATGCAAACAGGCGTCAGCCTTCCCACCGCCCGCACCCTGTTCAACCACCTTGCCGCGTTCAGCGTGGCCGCCGCCGCGCTGCTGGCCAGTGCCGCAGCCTGGGCCGACCCGCCGGGCCGCGTCGGCCGCATTGCCGAGGTCCAGGGCACCGTGTGGATCTTCGATACCGAGCAGGGCGAGTGGATCGCCGCGCGGCGCAACCGGCCCGTGACCGGCGGCGACCGCCTCTCGGCCGAACGTGACGCACGTGTGGAGCTGCAGATCGGATCGACCACGCTGCGCCTGGACAGCGATACCGAGATCGAATTCAGCGAGCTCAACGACGACCAGGTGCGACTGCATCTGCACAACGGCAGCGTCGCGCTGCGCCTGCGCAACGGCGAGGCGGCGCGCGAGTTCAGCGTCAGCACGCGCGAGGGCCGGTTCGAGCCGCTACGTGTCGGGCATTACCGCGTCGACCAGGAAGACAACGGCAGCTTCGGCGGCGTCATCGCGGGCGCGATGCGCTTCGAAGCGCGCGACAGCGCGCTCGAGCTCAACGCCGGCCAGCGGGCCGAATTCTGGAGCGAGCGCGGTGCCACGCATTACAGCTGGTCGTCGCTGCCGGGCGATCGGTTCGCCGATTGGGTCGCGAGCCAGGACCGGCAGGACGAGCGCGATGCCCAGCGACGCGCCTATGTGTCGCCCGAAATGACCGGCGCCGAGGATCTCGACCGCCATGGCGAGTGGAGCCAGCATCCCGACTACGGCACGGTCTGGACACCGTACCGCGTCGAACCCGGCTGGGCCCCCTACCGCTACGGCCAATGGACCTATGTGTCGCCCTGGGGCTGGACCTGGGTCGACAACGCGCCCTGGGGTTTTGCCCCGTTCCACTACGGCCGCTGGGTCTCCTGGCGCGGGCGCTGGGTCTGGGCGCCGGGACAGTATGTCGCGCGCCCGGTCTACGCCCCCGCCCTCGTGGCCTGGATCGGCGGCCCGCACGTCAGCATCGGCATCAATATCGGTGGCGGACCTTCGGTCGGCTGGATTCCCTTGGCGCCGCGCGATGTCTATGTGCCGAGCTATCACGTGACCAACGTCTACGTCACGCGAGTCAACCAGCCGTATCGGCGCTGGCACCCGAAACCGAACCAGCCCGTGCGCACGGGACCGATCATGTACACGAACCAGGGCGTGCCCGGCGGCGTGACCGTGGTCTCGCAGAATGTGCTGCGCGAGCGCCAGCCGATCAGCAGCGCGGTCGTGGCACCGGTGGATGCGCGCACGATCAGCCGCTGGCGCACCCAGCCGCTGCAGCAGGACGCGCAAGGCAATGGTCGCCGTGGACAGAACATCGCGCCGCCGGCACCTGTTTCGCGCGTCATCGCCACGCCGGGCGGCGCCGTCCCGGCGGCTCCCGGTGCGGTGCGCGGCACGCCATGGGGCAAGGTGGCACCGGCGCCGCAGGCGGCGGTGCAGCCCGCGCCAGGTGTCGCACGCGGTGCGGGCGACGAGACCCCGCGCGGCCGGCCGCCGCTGGCCGACCGGCGCGGCGACGCACCGCAGCCGCGCGTCGCGCCAGCGCAGCGCGAAGACCGGCGTGGCCCGCCACGCGAGCAGGACAGCGGCCGCAGCGAGTCGCGGCGCCAGCCACAGCAAGCTGCGCCGCCGCAGCAAGTGGCGGCACCGCAGCAACCCGCGCAAGCGGTGCAACCTGCCGTGGTCGCCGCGCCGCAGCAGGCGGAGCGCCCGGCTCGGGCCCGTGGCGCCAGGGACGACGACAACGACGACCGCAAGCCGCCGGGCCAGGAGCGGCGTCGCGACCTGCGCCAGCAGCAAAACCAATGAGCCCTTCGTGGCGGCGCCTGAGCGGCGCCGCCACGATCGCTCATACTGTGCGGGCCCCACCACCCTGGGCTGGCCCCGCGCCGTGAGCGCAGGGCGCTCGCATCCGATGCCCGATTACGAGACCAAGCAAGAGCAGATCACGGTCACCGGCGTCGCTGCGCTGACGATTCGCTCGTTGTTGGACCGCAACCAGTACGCCGACCCGCTGGGCGCCGCCGATGGTCTGGGCATCTCGTCGGCGGCATGGCCCCTGTTTGGTTTGCCGTGGCCGTCGGGGGCGCAGCTGGCCGCGCGCGTGGCGGCCCGGCCGGTGCGCGCGGGCGAGCGCATGCTCGAGATCGGCTGCGGTCTGGCGCTGGCGAGTCTGGTCGGCCACCGTCACGGGGCCGACGTCACCGCCAGCGACTGCCACCCGCTGGCGGGCAGTTTCCTGGCCGAGAACTTGATTCTGAACGCGCTGCCACTGATGAAGTACCGCCACGGCCATTGGAGCGCTACGCCGGCGCAGGCGCAGCACGCGATCGACGTTGGCTTGGTGCCATTGAGTGGACGCTTCGACCTGATCGTCGGCAGTGACGTGCTCTACGAACGCGACGACGCAGGGCTGCTGGCGCAGTTCATTGCGCGGCATGCCGCGCCCGGGGCGCTGGTCTGGATCGTCGATCCCGATCGCAGCAATCGTGCCGCGTTCAACCGCCATATGGCGTCAGAAGGATTTCTTCAGCACGAAGAGCGCCTTGACCAGCCAGCCGCCGATGGCGTTCCGGCCTACAAGGGACGATTGTTGAGCTATCGACTGTGCGACGGACAACGCTGATCGACGGATCGGCGCGCTCGCCAACGCAGTGATCCTGTCGAGCCGCACCCTGCAACTGCCGCGCCGTTGACCTTAGGCGAGAGAGACGATGTCGTCTTCGCCGTCGGTGGACAAGGCTTGGCTGCACCGATGCGGCAGCACGATGCCCCGTGCGTTGTCTTCGACCGCAATCGCATGGATCAGTGGTGCTGACGACACGACGCCGCCGAAGATCGACGCGAAGGCCACGTCGGCTGCGTCGCGCCCGGTGCCGAAGCGCACAAAGCCCATCGGGATGGCCGTGCCTGAAGGATCGAAGATGTACCAACGGTCACCGACATAGGCCTCGACATAGGCATGGAAATCGGGCGGGCCAAGAATCTCGTCGGCGCCGTAGTCGGTGCCGGTCGCAAAACGCGCAGGAATGTTTACGGCCCGACACAACGCGATCATCAGATGCGCAAAGTCGCGGCAGACGCCGACCCTCTCAATCAACGTATCGATCGCCGAGGTGTTCGAGTTGGACGTGTTCGGCGCGAAGGTGATGCGCTCGTGCACCCAATCGCAGATCGCCTGCACGCGGCTGTAGCCTTGAGGTAACTGCCCGAACTCGTTGATTGCGAGTTTGATCAGGCGGTCCGACTGGCAGTAGCGGCTGGGATAGAGGTAGCCGATCACTCCGGGTGGCAAACTGCAGATCGGCACCTCGGCGATGTGTGCCGGGTCGGCGCTGTGGTGGGTGAGGTCCACAGTCGCCGAGTACGACACCGTCAGCTCGCCTGGCAGAGCGTGCAGGCGCAGGATGCGGTTGCCGCTGACCTCGTCGGTATGCAATTGCGCGTCAACGGGCTGGCTCAGGCGCAGGTGCTCGTCGGCGAGGATCTGGCTGCGTGTGCGCGCGGCGTGCACGTTGAACACGAAATCGGCGCCGAACGCGCCGACCTGATACTGCAACGTCACCTGCAAGTTGAGGCGGATCATGATGCAGTATGCCCGTTGCGCACGGGTGGCGACCGGCCCGCGTCGTGCCCGCTAGACGCGCGCTTGCACCAAGGTGGTATACCTTGCCAAGCCATGTCCCGACCGGAGCCGCAATGACCGAACCGCTATTGCTGACGGCGACCCAGATTTCGACTTTCAACGGGCAATGGCTGCTGACCAAGTCCAGTGGCTTCTTCTTTGCGCGTCAGGATCGTCTGTTCCTCGTGACCAGCCGGCATGTCGTGCTCGACGCGCCGAGCGGACACTTCCCTGATCGCATCGAAATCGAGTTGCATCTGGACTCGACCAACCTGACACGTTCGACCGGCTGGTCGATCTTGCTGTATCGAGACGAGAGGGCCGTCTGGCGCCAGGGGACGGATGCGGGCGGTGAAATCGATGTGGCCGTGATCGAGATTGAACGTGCGGCGCTGCCCGCGTCGGTCGTCCTGCGAGCCTTCACGCCACAGCACCTGCAGGCCTCCCTGGACGAGGTGGAGGTCGGTTCGCCGTTGCTGATCGTCGGCTTTCCGCTCAGCTTCCACGACGATTTGCACCACTTGCCGGTGGTTCGACAGGCAATGATCTCGTCCTCGTTCGGACTGCGCTTCCAGGGCCATGGATACTTCCTGACAGACGCACGCACGCACCGTGGCAGCAGTGGCTCGCCGGTGGTGATGCATGGCGACCCGGCCGACACCAGTCTGGGCGACTTGCGCTGGAAGCTGCTGGGCGTGCACTCGGCACGAATGGACATGCTGACCCGCGATCAGGTCCAGGATGAATCGCTGGGCCTGAACTGCGCCTGGTACGCCGACATCCTGATGACATTGACCGGCGACGCGGGCAATGGCAGCGCGGCACGACCCGCGGCGTAGGTCGCAGCCTGCGGGTGGCTACTTCGGCAGCAGCGGGCGCAGCACCGGCCAGACGTTGCCGAGCATCACCGGGTGCGCCACCGCGCTGGGGTGAATCCGGTCGGGCTGGAACATCGCCACCGTGTCGGGCGCGTCGGCCACGCCCTTGAGCAGGAAGGGCACCAGCGCCGCGCCTTCGCTGCGCGCGACATTGACGAACAGCGCGGCGAAATCCTCGCCGTACTGGCGGCCGTAGTTCGGCGGCACCTGCATACCCACGACGACCACGCGCGCGCCGGCCGCCTTCGCGGCGCGCGCCATCGCCGCCAGGTTGGCCTGGGTCGACTTCAGCGGCAGCCCGCGCAGGGCGTCGTTGCCGCCGAGTTCGAGAATCACATGGCTCGGCTTGTGCTGCGACAGCAGCGCCGGCAGCCGCGAGCGCCCGCCCGACGTCGTGTCGCCGCTGATGCTGGCGTTGACGACCTTGGCGACGATCTTCTCGCGTGCCAGGCGCTCCTCGAGCAGCGCCACCCACCCGCTGCCACGCGCCAGTCCGTACTCGGCCGACAGGCTGTCGCCGACGACCAGGATCAGCGGCGCGGACCTGGGCTTGGCGGCGTCGGCGCGCGCGGGCCGCGCCGGGCCGGCGAGTGCGGCCGCAGCGATCAGGCTACAGTGCGTCAGCCAGGCGCGTCGCGTCCCCAATTTCCAACCATCCTTCATGTCCTCGTCATCCCTCATCGAAGTCGAACACGTCACCAAGCAGGTCAGCGATTCCACCGGTGTGCTGACCATTCTCCACGACATGCATTTCTCCTTGCGCGAGCGCGAGTCGGTGGCCATCGTCGGCGCCTCGGGCTCGGGCAAGAGCACCCTGCTGTCGATCGTGGCCGGCCTGGATGTGCCCACCCGCGGCACCGTGCGCCTGGCCGGGATCGACATCTTCAAGCTCGACGAGGACGCGCGTGCGGCCGTGCGCGCCGAGCGCGTCGGCTTCGTGTTCCAGAGCTTTCAGCTGCTGGCCAACCTGACGGCGCTGGAGAACGTGATGCTGCCGCTCGAGCTGCAAGGCCGCAGCGATGCGCGGTCGACGGCACGCGACATGCTCGGCCGCGTGGGCCTGAGCGAGCGGCTGTCGCATTACCCCAAGGTGTTGTCGGGCGGTGAGCAGCAACGCGTGGCGCTGGCGCGGGCCTTCGTCGTCAAGCCCTCGGTGCTGTTGGCCGACGAGCCCACGGGCAGCCTGGATTTCGCCACCGGGGAGACGGTGATGGAGCTGATCTTCGAGCTCAACCGCGAGGCCGGAACCACCCTCGTGCTGGTCACGCACGACAGCGGGCTGGCGGCGCGCTGCGACCGGCAGATTCGCATCGAGGCCGGCCGCATCGTCCCTGCGTGATCGCTAGGACGGCAGGAAGTCGACCGGCCAGCTGACGACCATCACGTCGACATCCTTGGCGCCGAAGTCGAACTGACGGATTCGCGCTAGCAGCTTCTGTTCGAGTTCGGGCGTCTTCAGTTCGGTCGAGACCACGCGCACGCCGACGACGTCGCCGCCCGGCGCGATCTTCAGCTCGACCACCACCTTGCCCTGCAGGCCCGGCTCTTCGCGCAGCGCGCGGTTGTAGAGCGCGTAGATGGCGCCCTTGTTGCGCTCGAAGACGAGCTTGATTTCTTCGATCGAGCGCGAGGCCTTGCCGCTGCCGCCCTTCTTGAGGCTGCCACCGACACCGTCGCCGGGGCCTCCGGTGCCACCGCCGCGGGCACCACCGCCGCCGGCGCCGCCACCGCCGCCGCCGCCCGCCACGCCTTCGACCAGGGTGGTCGCGCGGCCCGCGAGGCCACCGCCGCCGGTATTGCGGCTGTAGGCCGCGGTGTTGATGCCGCCCGAGCCGCCGGTGAGATTGGACGTGATCAGCGCGCGTGCGGGCAGGCCGGGCTCGTTGCCCGCGCCCACGCCCACGCCGACGCCACTGCCGACGCCGCGGCCGGGTTTGATGTTCTGGTTGAGCTGCACTGCGACGGGGGCGCCGCGCATCTCGGCCAGCGTGTCCTTCATCGCCAGCAGGCCCACACCGGCAGCCTGGCGCCGCGCGCCCTCGATCTCGCCCGGCGGCTTGTTGGGTTGCGGCACGCGCGCTTCGGGCACCGGGGCTTCCTTGGTGCGCTCGCGCTTGGGCGCCGGACGCGGGTCGGCCTTGGGCGGCAGGGCCTCGGGCGGCAACTCGGCCTTGGCCACGCGCGGTGGTTCGGGCGCCTTCTTCGGTGTCGGCAGCGGTTCGCGTTCAAGCACCAGCTTGGCCAGCCGCGGGGGCAGCTCCGGGGGCAGGGCACGGTTCTCCACCGGCCTGGGCATGAGCGAGAACACGAGGCAGGCCAGCAGGCTGATGCCGACCATGCCGCGCAGGATGCGCTGGAAGCGCGCCTCGTCCTCGGGCGAAAAGGCCCAGGCCAGGATCGGCGCGCGAAACGAGATCGCGGCGGCGCTCATCGGACAAGCTCCGTGCGGGCCATTGCGGCAGTTGCCCTGGGGACGGCGCGGCGACTCATGTCTTCACCGCCTTGGGCGTGACCGCGAACGACACGTCGCTGAAATCGGCACGCGACGCCGTGACCATCACCTTGCGCAGCAGGCGGTACGGGATGTCCTTGTCGCCCATGATCGTGATCGCCTTGCCCTGCGCCTGGTTCTCGGCGCGGATCACGACCCGCTTGGACTGCAGGTCGAGCTCGGCCTTGAGCCGGCGATCACGTCGCTGGGGGTCGCCAGGGCATCCGTGACCAGCGCCACGCGGCGCCCGTCGACCAGGATGTCGGGGCCGCTGACCGTGATGACCAGGGTCTCGCGCGGGCATCTTGTCGGCGCTCGACTGCGGCAGCGTCACCGCCTTGCCCGGGCTCAGGATCTCGACGCCGGCGGCGCTCGACATCAGGAAGAAGATCAGGATCGTGAAGATGTCGATCAGCGCGACCAGGTTCATGTCCAGGCCGGTCTTGTTGCGGCTCTTGCGCTCGGCGCGCTTTTGCAGCGGAGTCAGCTTCATGGGGTTCCCGCTTCCTTCAGGCTTTGCTCACGATCGGCGCGTCGCCGATCGAGATGTCGGGGAACAGCGGGCACCGGCTTGTCCTTGCGTGCGCGGCGCCGGCGGCACCTCGCGCACCGCGTCCATCACCTCGACCAGCGTCGTCGTAGGGCGTGTCGGGCTGCGCCAGCAGCGGTGGCGGTCGCCGTGTCCGGGAACTTGGCCTTGATCTGCTGCATCAGCTGCGACAGCGTGGCCAGGTCGTAGCCGCCCGCGGTGTTCGGGATGCGCTGGATCAGGCCGCCGATGCGGTCGCCGACTTCGAGTGCGTCGGGCCGGATCACGATCTCGAGCTTGAGGTCGTCGACCTTGAGCTGCTCGACCGCCCCCGAGGACTGCGCCGGCAGCGACAGGTCGATCACCGACAGGCGCGTGAACACGGCCGTCGACAGCAGGAACGGCACCAGCACCACGATCAGGTTGATGAAGGCCGTGACGTCGAGCTCGGCGGCGTGGCGGCGGATGCGTCTGGATCGCATGACAGGACTCCAATGCGGGCGTGGCTGCCGCTCAGCGGCGTGCCGGCCTCGGCCTTCAGGCGCTGCGTGACGTTCAGGAAGCTGATCTTGGCGCCTTCCAGGCCGTCGACGATCTCGCTGGTGCGCGCCTGCAGGAAGGCGTGGATCAGCAGGAACGGGATCGCGACCGTCAGCGCGAACGCGGTGTTGTTCATCGCGATCGAGATCGACGCCGACAGCAGCTCGGCCTTCTCGGCCGGGTTGACCTGCGCCACCGCCGTGAAGCCCTTGATCAGGCCGATGATGGTGCCCAGCAGGCCGACCAGCGTGATCACGTTGGCGAAGGTGGCGATGTAGTGCGTGCGCTTCTCCAGGCGCGGCACGATCTCCATCATGCCTTCCTCCATCGCCGCGTCGATGTCTTCGCGGCGGCCCGGGCTCTGCATGCGCTGCAGGCCGTTGCTGACGATCTTGCCGACGGCGGCGTCGGAGTTGGAGGCCATCTGCTGCACGTCCTTGAACCGACCGCCCTGCAGCATCGGCAGCAGCTGCGCCCACATCTTGCGGTTCTCGGCGCCGGCGCGGCTCAGGAAGATGAAGCGCTCGATCGCGATCGCCACGCCGAAGGACATGATCAGGATGCTCGGGTAGATGGCCGGGCCGCTGTCCTGGAAGAACTTGACGGCGCTGTCGATGAGGTTCATGGTGGGTTCTCCTTGTCTGACTTGTCTGAAACGGATGGGTCGAGTGTCAGCGCGCCGCGGCAGCGGTGGTGGCCGCGGCCGGCTTCGGCGCATTGAGTTGTTGGTCGTAGTGCACGTGACGGCGGAACACGTCGCGATCGACCGGCGCCAGAGGTCGTCGAGCACGCTCTGGGGCGGCTTGCCGCTCAGTTCTCCGGGCGGCGGTTTCTTCCACGGCACGATGTAGAGCACCTTGGGCAACTCGCGATTGCCGATGATCTCGCGTGCGGTCGATGTCGGCGCGATCCTGCGCGCCGGCAGCGATGGCGCTGAGCGCGAGCGCAGCCACGATCAGGGCGGGTAATTTCATTGCGCCTCCTTGGCACTCTTGGCGGCCAGCGCATTGGCTGCGCCGGGCGCGCTCTGGGTTGCGGGTTGGCGTCGGCGCAGGTCCGTCGCCCACTTCGTCACCGTCGCGTCACCCGCCTGTGTCAGCGCCAGATAGCGTTCGTAGAGCGCCAGCGCCTTGGGGCCATTGCCCAGGTACAGGTCGTGCAGGATGCCCAGGTTGAGCAGGGCCGCCGCGTAGTTGGCGTCGAGCGTGAGGGCGCGCTCGTAGGCCTGTTCGGCCTGCGCGAACTGGCCGTTGGTGCGGTAGGCGATGCCGAGTTCGTTGAAGAAGCGCGGCTGCGTCGGGCTGAGCTGCACCGCGCGCTCGAGCGAGGCCACGGCCTCGGCCGTGCGTCCGGCCTCGCGCTGGATCAGGCCCAGGTTGGCGTGCACGCCGCCGAGATCGGGATGGGCTTGCGCCAGGGCGCGCCACTGGCGCTCGGCCTCGTCGAGGCGGCCCGCGCGCTGGGCCTGCAAGGCACGATCGAACTGCGCCTGAACCGCCGCCGCCACCGGCGCCACGACGGGCTCAGCGGGCTTCACCGCTGCGGTGGTGGTCGGCGCCTTTGGCGCGACGACGGCCGCGGCCACAGGGGGCGTTTGCAAAGGTAGGGCGACGGTTGCGCAGCCCGCCAGCATGCTCAGCATGGCTGCCGCGGACAGCGCGGCAACGGCGCTCCGGACGTGGTCATCGCACCGCATTGATGGCTCCTTCGCCGCGTTCGCTCTTGCCGTAACGCACGGGTCGCAGGTCGCGCAGCGCCGTGAAACTCTTCTTGACCCACTCGTCGTAGAGGCCCGTCGCAGCGCGGCGCGCGTTGGCCTCGTGCAGCTCGGTGGCCTTTTCCTCGAACGGGAAGGCCTGCTCTTCGAGCATCACGTTGTACTGTTCGAGCGCGGCCTTGTTCAGGCTCTTCGGCCGCTGCGACTGCATCAGTGCCTTGCCGAAGTCCTGGTAGAGCGCGGCGGTGTGGAAAGTCGCCGAGGTCACGACTTCGGGCGCGGCGCTCTCCGAGGCCTGGGCGTAGGCCTGCATCACGGCGTCCATCTTGGCCTTCTTCGCCTTCAACTGGCGCGCCAGCGGCTCGACCAGCGCCACCGCGCGGTAGTCGTCGAGCAGCGGCTGCGTCAGTGCCAGGCTGGCCAGGCCGCCGATCGTGCGCGTGCGATCGGTGCGCTCGGCGCCGGCACGCAGATCAGCGTCGCGCATTTCGCGCATGTCGCGCAGGTACGGCGACTCGGGAGTTCCTGTTTTCTAGCAAGACGACGTTGAGCAACACGATGAACAG
>CAVUEP010000018.1:0-23606 GCA_963740395.1 uncultured beta proteobacterium | reverse complement strand
GTCGCGCCGACATTGGGGTTCCACTTGCGCAGGAACATGCCGATCAGCGTCGGCACGATCAACACCACCAGCACCTGCGCCACGTTGCCCGCCGGCACCTGGTACTCGGTGGGCATGCCGCTGAGGCCGGAGTAGAAATCCAGCAGCACCGGCACCATGGCCACCGCCACCAGCGTCGAGCAGATCGTCATCATGATCGACAGCGCCAGCACGCCCTTGCTGAAGTAGGTGAAGATGTTGGACGTGGTGCCCCCGGGCATGCAGCCCATCAGGATCAGGCCGATCGCCCACGCGGGGGGCAGGCCCAGCACGAGCGCCAGGGCATAGCCGAGGAAGGGCATGATGCCGTACTGGCACAGCAGGCCGATCAGGATGCCCTTGGGCTTCCTGAAGGCGATGCGGAAGTCCTTGAAGGTCAGGGACGCGCCCATGCCCAGCATGATGACCATCATCATCACGCCCAGCAGTTTGGTTTCGGTATCGGTCAGCATGGCTTGTGGCTCCGGTGGGGCGCGCGTTCAGGCGGCCGGTCGGGTCTTGAACTCGGCCTTCAGGTCCTTGCGCAGGATCTTGCCGACCGGGGTCTTGGGCAGCTCCTGCCTGAACTCGACCACCTTGGGGATCTTGTAGTCGGTCAGCACGCGGCGACAGTACTCGCGCACCTTTTCCTGCGTCAGGCCGTCGCCCTGCGGCACCACGTAGGCGCGCACGGCTTCACCCGTGGCGTTGTCGGGCACACCGATCACGGCCACTTCGAGCACTTCGTCCATGCAGGCGATGCACGTCCTCGACTTCGTTCGGGTAGACGTTGAAGCCCGAGACCAACACCATGTCCTTCTTGCGGTCGACGATGCGGAAATAGCCCTCGGCGTCCATCTCGGCAATGTCACCCGTGTACAGCCACCCGTCCTTGATCGTCTTGGCGGTCTCGTCGGGGCGCTGCCAGTAGCCCTGCATCACCTGCGGCCCGCGCAGGATGAGTTCGCCCGGCGTGCCGACGGCCACCGGCTGGCCCGCATCGTCGACGAGTCGCACCTCGGTGCCCGGCACCGGCAAGCCGATCGAGCCCGGCTTCATGGTGCCGTCCATCGGGTTGAAGGCCACCACCGGCGACGACTCCGGTCAGCCCGAAGCCCTCGGCGATGCGCGTGCCCGTGATCTGTTGCCAACGCTCGGCCACGGCCTGCTGCAGCGCCGCGCCGCCGGCCACGGCGGCCTTCAGGTGCTTGGGCGGGATCGCGGTGAACCACTCCTCGTTCATCAGCGCGTTGAACAGGGTGTTGACGCCACTGACCCAGGTGATGCGGTAGTTGTCGAATGCCCGCTGCAGGTTCTGGATCGGGCGCGGGCTGGGCACCAGCACGTTGCGTGCCCCGGCCGTGTGGAAGCACAGCAGATTGAAGGTGAAGGCGAAGATGTGATACAGCGGCAGGGCGGTCAGGATCACTTCCTTGCCGTCCTCGAGGTGGCTGCGGCCCATCGCGAAGGCCTGGTCCATGTTGTGCAGCAGGTTGCCATGGCTGAGCATCGCGCCCTTGCTGACACCCGTGGTGCCGCCGGTGTACTGCAGCGCGGCCAGCGAGTCCGGCCCCAGTCCCTGCGTGTAGCTTGCGACGTCGACGCGCTCACGCTGCTGCGCCCGCGCCCCTTCGGCGAGCGCCGCGGCCAACCGTACATGCGCGACGCCGATCGGCGGCAGCGCCTTGTTCCACCAGCGCATCACGCCGCGGACCACGGCTCTGGGCACCGGCGAGAAAAACTGCGAGACCTCGACGACGATGACCTTCTTGATGGCTGTGCGCTCGAGCATGCCGTCGAGCTTGTCGGCAAACATGTCGACGATCACGAGGGCCTCAGCGCCCGAGTCGCGGAACTGGTGTTCCATCTCGGCCGGGGTGTACAGCGGATTGGTATTGACCAGCACGCAACCCGCCTTGAGCACGCCGAAGGCCACCACCGGGTAGGCCAGGCAGTTCGGTGTTTGCAGCGCCACGCGCGCGCCAGGTTGCAGGCCCAGCACCTGGCGCAGGTAAACGGCAAAGGCATCGGCGTGGGCGTCGACCTGGGCGTAGCTCAGCGAGGCGTGCATGCCGTTGGCCATGCAGGTCGTGAACGCCGCCTGCTGGGCAAAGCGCTTCGCGGTGTCGGACAGCAGTGCGGCCAGGTGCGCATGGCGCAGCGCAGGCAACTCGCGTGCGACCTTGTCACCGTAGTGGGCGGCCCAGGGTTGCCTGTCGTAGTCCGGCGCGGGTGCGTTCAAGCTCATCTCCAAGGGTTGCCTGAGCGGCGCGCGAGGCTAGCATGGGGTGTACGCGGTTCTGCCTCGGGAAACCTCGCGGAACTATCCTCGTTCGGCACCGGTGCCACCGACTCCAGGGGTAAACGACAGGGACGGCGCCACGTTCAAACACAGGGCGCGCGGGTGCAATCTGGCAAACTGCGGCGGCTTGGTCGGCGGGCCCGACTTTCAATCATCAGGAGACAGAACATGAACGGTGTTGTGATGCGGCTGCTCGCCGCGGTGACCCTGGCGATCGCTGCGATCGGCGCGAGTGCCCAGGCGGTTGAACTCGAGGGCGTGAAGTTCGAGCCGACGGCCCAGGTGGGCGGCGCGGCATTGCAGCTCAACGGTGCGGGCCTGCGCACGCGGATCTTCTTCAAGGTCTATGTGGCCGGCCTGTATGTGCCGCAAAAGGCCAGCAACGCGGCTGCGTTGCTGGCGCAGAAAGGGCCACGCCGCGTGGCGATCACGATGCTGCGCGACGTCGATTCCGACACCTTCTCCGCGTCCCTAGTCGAGGGCCTGAAGAACAACCTCAGCGAGGCGCAGTTCGCCGGCTTCAAGACCCAGATCGACGCGCTCAACGCCAGCTTCAAGGCCGCCGGCGAAGCCAAGAAGGGCGACGTGATCCACCTGGAGTTCGCCCCCGACGCGGGCACGCGCGTGATCGTCAATGGCAAGCCGCAAGGGGCTGCGATTGCGGGCGAGGACTTCTTCACTGCGGTGTTACGCATCTGGCTCGGTGACAAGCCGGCCGACGCCGACCTGAAGAAGGGCATGGTCGGCGCTTGAAGTGGCTCACCCCCGAAGCGGCTTCGCCGCTCCCCCTTAAGGGGGCACCGCCGGCGGCCGGGCAGAGCCCGATCCGCGGCGGTCGCTTGGTCAGACGTTACTGCTCATGTGTCGCGCGCGGCGTTCTGGCACTGCGGAGCATTGACATGCAGCGATTGCTGCCCAGCTTCGGGCTGGACATGAGTCTGCCCTATCCTAAGTCGCGCCGCATGGCGGCCTGCGCTCCCAAGCGCTTGTAAGTCAGCTGCGCGGCGCCGATTGCACCGGCGCGGGCAGCGGCTGAACTGGCTGGGTGCCGGCGGGCGCGCGGGTCACGCGGGTCTTGCCGCCGGTGGTCACGAGCACCACCGCGTCACCCGCCATGAAGGTCTCGCCGGCCGTGGCTTGCACGATCGCGCGCCGATCGCCGTTCCGCATCTGCAGCAGGATTTCGACGGCGTCTTCGCGCGTCGCGCTGCGCTCGACAGCGTTGCCGATCACGGCACCCGCGACGGCGCCGACGATGCCGATGGCGACCTGCTCGCGGCCCGACGAGCGCGACGAGCCGGCCAGGCCGCCGAGCACGCCGCCCGTGACGGCACCGGTGCCGCTCTGGCTGCCGTCGACCGTGACCGGGCGCACCGATAGCACGGTCGCGTCCTGCACCTGGGCCAGGCGTTGCGCGTCGCCGCGTTGCACGACGTCGGGGCTGGTGGTGCTACAGGCAGAAAGGACAGCGGCCAGGGCGGCGGCAATCAAGGTCTTGGTCATCATGGGGACTCCGATATTGTTGGCCTGTGGCCAACGGGTGCCGTGCAACCCAGGTTGACGCGGCAGCGGGCAGGGCGTTCCGCGAGCGGCGGTAAAGATGTGTTGCCGGCCGCGCGGCCGCGGGCTAGCCGTGCAGTCTTGACGTGCGCGGCACGCTGGCGAGCAGGAAGTCCATCTGGTCGGCCAGGATGCGGCGCCCGCGCAGAATCATGTCTTCGTGCAGGCTGGGCACATAGGGCAGGTACATCAGCGTCATGCGCGCTTCTTCGGGCAGGCGGTTGCCCTTGCGGCCGTTGCAGCTGCGGCAGGCGGTGATGCAGTTCATCCAGGTGTCGCCGCCGCCGCGCGACGTCGGCACGATGTGCTCGCGCGTCAGGTCGTCGAAATCGAAATGCCGGCCGCAGTAGGCACAGATCTGGCGGTCGCGGGAGAACAGCTTCTGGTTGGCAAGCGCCGGCGCCTGGCGCCAGGCCCGGCTGGGCACCGTGCCGCGCACCGCAATGATCGGGTGCAACTCGATGCGCGACTGGTAGCCCGTCGTGCGCTGGTAGCCCCCGCGCAGCACCTTGAAGGCGTCACCAAGCGTCCACGCCACACCGTCGCTGGCATAGATCACGGCCGCTTCTTTGGCGCCGATCCAGGCCTGCGGGCGGCCAGACACATCGAGTTGCAAGACGTCCAAGGGCGTATCACTCCTAAGGCGAAGAGTAATCGATCTGCGTGACCGGGCTCAATCCGGGGCTATCCAGCGCGCGGCGCGGGCGCGACAACTCCGTCACGGCGCGGCAATCGTTGCGGTTGCCGGGTCATTGGCGTGCCAGGGCCAGTCGAGCTGCCAGCCCCACGAACACGACCGCGGCGATGCGGTTCATCACCACCTGGGCGCGCGGCGTGCGCAGCAACAGTCCGCGCAGCGTGCCGCTTGCCAGCGCGATGGTGCCGAACACCAGCAGCGTGGCGAGCATCAGCAACGCGCCCAGTGCCAGCACCTGCAAGCCGATGGCTCCGCGATCCGGCGTCACGAACTGGGGCAGGAACGCCAGGCAGAAGATCGACACTTTGGGGTTGGTCACGTTCATGACGATGCCGCGCCGGTAGAGGCCGGCCAGGCTCGGTGCGGACGAGGGCCTCTCGGCGTCCGCGGCGGGGGCATGCCAAGCCTGCCAGGCCAGCCAGACCAGGTACAACGCGCCGGCTGCCTTGAGCAGGTTGAACGCCAGCGCCGAGCTGGCAAAGAGCGCGGCCAGGCCCAGTGCCACCGCCGCGGTATGCACCAGCAGGCCGCTGCACAGGCCGAGCACCACCATCAGCCCCGCGGCGCGGCCGCGCATGGCCGACTGCATCAGCACAAACAGGTTGTCGGGGCCCGGCGCGAGGGCCAGCAGCAGGGCAGCGCCAAAGAACGCAGCCGCGGTGTCGAGCGGGATCAGCATCAGTTCCCTTCCTTTGGGCGCCGCCGGAAAGGGGCGGTTGAGCCGACGATCGTAGGCCCTCGTTCACGCGGACGCTCGGTTCGGGTTTTCCCGTGACCGAGTAGGCGTGTGCCCCTAGAGAAAGTCGCTCCGGAGCGCGGACGAAGGCCCACATGTCTGCAAAATAGAACGATCGTTCGATTTGTCGCCTGACACCGACCCCCGCCATGCCCGCCGCCGTCAACCTGTCCGAGCGCGCCCACCGGCGCAGCGCCCTGCAAAAGGGCCAGCAGACACGCGCCACGATTCTCGAGGCCGCTCTGGGCCTGGCGTCGCATGTCGGGCTCGAGGGGCTGTCGATCGGCGCCTTGGCCGAGGTCACGCAGATGAGCAAGTCGGGCGTGTTCGCGCATTTCGGCTCGCGCGAGGATCTGCAGATTGCGGTCATCCACGAGTACCACGCCAAGTTCGAGGAAGAGGTCTTCCACCCGGCATTGCGTGAACCGCGCGGTCTGCCGCGGCTGCGGGCGCTGTTCGAGCGTTGGGTCAAGCGGGTCTCGGTCGAACTGGACTCGGGCTGCATCTACATCAGTGGCGCGGTCGAGTTCGACGACCGTCCCGGACCGGTGCGCGACGCGCTGGCCTCGATGGTCGTGGCGTGGCACAGCGCGCTCGAACGCGCGATCCAGCTTGGCATCGCCGAAGGCCACCTCGTCGCCGACACCGACGCGACGCAAATGCTGTTCGAGGTGCATGGACTGATCCTGGCCTTGCACCACGACGCGCGCTTCCTGCGCCTGCCCGGTGCACTCGACCGTGCCCGTCTCGCCTTCGAGCATGTGCTCTCCCATTACGTGGCGCCCGGGCACGCGCGTGCGCCCGCGCGTCGCCGCTGAATTCATCGCTTACCCGAAACGGAGTCCCCATGGCCATCTACAACCCACCTTTGCGCGACCTGCAGTTCGTGATGCACGAACTGTTGAACGCGGTGCCGAAGTTGCAGGAGATCCCGGCGCATGCCGACCTCGATGCCGAGACGCTGAATGCGGTCCTTGAAGAAGGCGGCAAGTTTGCCGCTGAGGTGCTGCTACCGCTCAACCACAGTGGCGACCGTGAAGGCTGCTCACTGGACCGCAGCACCCACGCGGTGACGACGCCGCAGGGGTTCAAGGAGGCCTACGCCAAATATGTCGAGGGCGGCTGGCCGTCGTTGTCGACCGACCCCGCGTACGGCGGCCAGGGGCTGCCGCACCTGATGAACCAGTGCTTCTACGAGATGCTCAATTCGTGCAATCAGTCGTGGACCATGTACCCCGGCCTGTCGCACGGTGCCTACGAGTGCCTGCACGTGCACGGCACGCCCGAGCAGAAGGCGATGTACCTGCCGCACTTGTCCTCGGGCGTGTGGAGCGGCACGATGTGCCTGACCGAAGCGCACTGCGGCACCGATCTGGGCATGCTGCGCACCAGGGCCGAGCCGCAAGCCGACGGCAGCTACCGGCTCACCGGCGCCAAGATCTTCATCAGCTCGGGCGAGCATGACCTGGCCGAGAACATCATCCACCTGGTGCTGGCGCGCCTGCCGGACGCGCCGGTGGGCATCAAGGGCATTTCGCTGTTCGTGGTGCCCAAGTTCAACGTCAACGCCGATGGCACGCTGGGCGCGCGCAACGGCATCAAGTGCACCGGGCTCGAGGAAAAGATGGGCATCCACGGCAACTCGACCTGCCAGATCAGCCTGGACGGCGCCACGGGCACCCTGGTCGGCGACGCCAACCGCGGCCTGGCGGCGATGTTCGTGATGATGAACGCGGCGCGCCTGGGCGTGGGCAACCAGTCGCTCGGCCTGACCGAGGTCGCCTACCAGAACGCCGTGGCCTACGCCAAGGACCGGCTGCAGATGCGTTCGCTGACCGGACCGAAGGCCGCCGAGAAGCCGGCCGACCCGATCATCGTCCACCCCGACGTGCGCAAGATGCTGCTCACCGCGCGCGCCTACGCCGAGGGCGCACGCGCGCTGTCGATGCACACCGTGCTGCTGCTGGACCTCGAATTGAAGCATCCCGATGCCGCAGTGCGCCGGGCCTGCGCCGACGAGGTCGCGCTGCTGACGCCGATCATCAAGGCCTTCTTCACCGACAACGCCTGGATCGCCACCTCGCATTGCATGCAGGTGTTCGGCGGCCATGGCTACATCGCCGAGACCGGCATCGAGCAGTACGTGCGCGACGCGCGCATCAACATGATCTACGAGGGCACCAACACGATCCAGTCGCTGGACTTGCTGGGGCGCAAGGTGCTGGCCGACAACGGCAAGAAGTTGAAGGCCTTCGGCAAGCAGATCGCCGCCTTCGTGGAGGAGGAGGGCGTCAACGAGTCGATGCAGGAGTTCATCAATCCGCTGGCCGACCTGGGCGACAAGGTCACCAAGCTCACCACCGAGCTGGGCATGAAGGCGATGCAGAACACCGACGAGGTCGGCGCTGCCGCGGTCGACTACCTGCGCATCGTCGGCCACCTGGCGTTTGCCTACCTGTGGGCGCGCATGGCAAGAATAGCCCTGGACAAGGCAGACTCGGGCGATCCGTTCTATACCGCCAAGCTCGCCACCGCGCGCTTCTACTTCGCCAAGTTGCTGCCGGAAACCGCGGGCCTGATCCGCAGCGCCCGCGCGGGCGTGACGCCGCTGATGGCGATGGAAGAAGCCCTTTTCTGATTTCGCAAGACAGGAGAATCACATGAGTCGATTTCAAGTCCGCAAGGTCGCCGTGCTCGGCGCCGGCGTGATGGGCGCGCAGATCGCCGCCCACCTCGTCAACTGCAAGGTCCCGGTGGTCCTGTTCGATCTGCCGGCCAAGCCCGCCGACGGGGCTTCAGCCCCGTTCTCCTCCAAGAATGCCATCGTCGCCAAGGCCGTCGACGGCCTGAAGAAACTCAAGCCGGCGCCCCTGGGCATCACCGACGACGCCCTGCAAATCGAGCAGGCCAACTACGAGGAACATCTGGCCAAGCTCGGCGAATGCGACCTCGTGATCGAGGCGATCGCCGAGCGCATGGACTGGAAACGCGAGCTCTACCAGCGCATCGCGCCGGCGTTGGCGCCGCACGCCATCGTGGCTTCGAACACCTCGGGGTTGAGCATCACGAAGATGGCCGAGGCCCTGCCGGATGCCATCAAGCCGCGCTTCTGCGGCATCCACTTCTTCAACCCGCCGCGCTACATGGCGCTGGTGGAACTGATCGCCACGCCGGGCACCGAGCCCGAGGTGCTCGACGACCTCGAGACCTTCGTCACCACCAGCCTGGGCAAGAGCGTCGTGCGCGCCAAGGACACGCCCAACTTCATCGCCAACCGGGTCGGCATCGCCGGCATGCTGGCGACGATCAAGGAAGCCGAGACCTTCGGCCTGACCTACGACGTGGTCGACGACCTGACCGGCAAGAAGCTCGGCCGCGCCAGCAGCGGCACCTTCCGCACCGCCGACGTGGTCGGCCTGGACACGATGGCCCATGTCATCAAGACCCTGCAGGACAACCTCGCCGGCGACCCGTTCTTCCCGAGCTACGCCACGCCGCCGGTGCTCGAAGGCCTGATCAAGGCCGGCGCGCTGGGCCAGAAGACCGGCGCGGGTTTCTACAAGAAGACGGGCAAGGACATCCTGCGCCTGGACCCGGCCAAGCAGGACTATGTCGCGGGCGGCGGCAAGGCCGACCCGATCGTCGACCGCATCCTCAAGAAGCCGCCCGCCGAGCGCTTGAAGCTGCTGCGCGAGTCGAGCCATCCGCAGGCCCAGTTCCTGTGGGCGATCCTGCGCGACGGCTTCCACTATGCCGCGGTGCACCTGGGCGAGATCGCCGACTGCGCGCGCGACGTCGACTTCGCGATGCGCTGGGGCTTCGGCCTCAAGCAGGGCCCGTTCGAGCTCTGGCAGGCCGCGGGCTGGAAACAGGTCGCCGAGTGGGTCACGGCCGACATCGAAGCCGGCAAGGCGCTGTGCAAGGCGCCGCTGCCGGCCTGGGTCTTCGAGGGCCCGGTCGCCACCAACAACGGTGTGCACCGGCCCGAGGGCTCGTGGAGCGCGGCGCATGCCCGCTTTGTCGCGCGCAGCACCTTGCCGGTCTACCAGCGCCAGCTGTTCCCTGAGTCCGTGCAGGGCGCCGGCGCCGCCGCGCCGCTGGAAAGCGGCACCGAGCTGTTCAAGAACGAGGAAGTGCGCGTCTGGACTGCCGACGGCGAGGTCGTGATCGCGAGCATCACCGCCAAGCTGCACCTGATCAGCCCGACCGTGGCCGAGGGCCTGGTCAAGGCGGTCGAGATTGCCGAGGCCGATTACCAGGGCCTCGTGATCTGGTCGCCCGATGACGTGTTCTCGGCCGGCGCCAACCTCGAAGCGCTGATGCCTGTGTTCATGAAGTCGCGGCGCCAAGGGCATCGAGCCCGAGATCAAGAAGTTCCAGGACTTCATCCTGCGCATCCGCTACGCGCAGGTGCCCGTGGTCAGCGCCATTCGCGGCATCGCCCTGGGCGGCGGCTGCGAGTTGGCGGTCTACTCGGCGCGTCGCGTGGCTGCGATGGAAAGCTACATCGGCCTGGTCGAAGTCGGCGTCGGCCTGATGCCGGGCGCCGGCGGCCTGGCCTACATCGCGCGCCGCGCGGCCGAGATGGCCGCGGCGGGCAACGCCAACGCCGACATCCAGAAGTTCCTGATCGACGGCTTCACCAGCGCGGCAATGGCCAAGGTGGGCACCAGCGCGATCGAGTCGCGCAAGCTCGGCTACCTGCTGTGGAGCGACGTGATCGTGCCGCACAAGGACGAGCTGCTGTACGTGGCGATCGCGCAGGCCAAGGCGATGTTCGACAGCGGCTACCGTCCGCCGGCGCGCTCGCTGTTCCCGGTGGCCGGTCGCAACGCCATCGCCACCATCAAGGCGCAGCTCGCCAACATGCGCGACGGCGGCTTCATCAGCGCGCACGACTTCCACATCGCCTCGCTGATCGCCGACGTGGTCTGCGGCGGCGATGTCGATGCCGGCTCGCTGGTCAACGAGGAGTACCTGATGGCGCCTGGAGCGCAAGCACTTCTGCGCGCTGCTCGACCACCCGAAGACGCAGGAACGCATCATGGGCATGCTGTCGACCGGCAAGCCCGTCCGCAACTGAAGGAGTCACAGACATGAGCAAGCAAGTTCAAGACGCCTACATCGTTGCCGCCACGCGCACGCCGATCGGCAAGTCCGGTCGCGGCTACTTCAGCAACACCCGGCCCGACGACCTGCTGGTCGCCGTGGTCAAGAGCGCGCTGGCGCAGGTGCCGAGCCTCGACCCGAAGGCGATCGAAGACGCCATCATCGGCTGCTCCTTTCCCGAGGGCGAGCAGGGCATGAACATGGCCCGCGTGGCGATGGTGCTGGCCGGGCTGCCGCATTCGGTCGGCGGCGTCACCGTGAACCGCTTCTGCGCCTCGGGCCTGACCGCGCTGCAGATGGCCGCCGACCGCATCCGCGTCGGCGAGGCCGACGTGATGATCGCCGGCGGCGCCGAGAGCATGAGCATGGTGCCGATGGGCGGCAACAAGCCCTCGTTCAACCCGGAGGTGTTCGCGCACGACGAGAACGTCGGCATCGCCTACGGCATGGGCCTGACCGCCGAGAAGGTGGCCGCGCAGTGGAAGGTCAGCCGCGAAGCGCAGGACGCGTTTGCGCTGGCCTCGCACCAGAAGGCGCTGAAGGCCATGGCCGCCGGCGAGTTCACCGACGAGATGACGCCGATCGACGTGGTCGACCGCTTCCCGAACCTGGCCACCGGCGAGGTGAGCACGAAGACGCGCACCGTCAAGCTCGACGAAGGCGCGCGCCCCGACACCTCGCTCGAAGGCCTGGCCAAGCTGAGGCCGGTGTTCGCCGCCAAGGGCAGCGTGACCGCCGGCAACAGCTCGCAGACCAGCGACGGCGCCGGCGCGCTGATCGTGGCCAGCGAGAAGGCGGTCAAGCAGTTCGACCTCAAGCCGCTGGCGCGCTTCGTCAGCTTCGCCTCGCGCGGCGTGGCGCCCGAGATCATGGGCATCGGCCCGATCGAGGCCATTCCCGCCGCGCTGCGCTATGCCGGCCTGAGCCTGTCCGACATGGACTGGATCGAACTCAACGAGGCCTTCGCCGCGCAGGCGCTGGCCGTGATCGGCAGCGTCGGCCTGGACGCCAGCAAGGTCAATCCGATGGGCGGCGCGATCGCGCTGGGGCATCCGCTGGGCGCCACCGGCGCGATCCGCGCTGCCACCGTCGTGCACGCCCTGCGGCGCCACAAGCTCAAGTACGGCATGGTGACGATGTGCGTGGGCATGGGCCAGGGTGCGGCAGGCATCCTCGAGCGGGTGTGATTCAACGCATGTCGAAGATGCGGCGGGCCGAGCGCCGGGCCGCTCCCAAGCCGGCCCGCATCCCCTCGAGGGATCGGGCGATGTACCCAACGACCGAGGGGCTCCAATGACCATCAAGACCGCTATCGTCAACGGCGTCGCAACGATCGAGATCGCGCGCCCCGAGAAGAAGAACGCGCTGACGCTGTCGATGTACCAGGCGATGGCCGACGCGATCAACGCCGCGCGCGAAGACGCGACGGTGCGCGCCGTGTTGATCACGGGCCAGCCGGGCATCTTCACTTCGGGCAACGACATCGAGGACTTCATGGCGCGCCCACCCGGGCAGGGCAGCCACATGATGGATTCGCCGGTGGCACGCTTCATGCGCGCGCTGTTCGAGTGCGACAAACCCGTGGTGGCCGCGGTCACGGGCGGCGCGGTCGGCATCGGCACCACCATGTTGCTGCACTGTGACCTGGTCTTTGTCGCCGACGACGCCCGGCTGGCGATGCCCTTCGTCAGCCTGGGCCTGGTGCCCGAGTTCGCGTCGAGCCTGCTGGTGCCGCAACTGATGGGCCATCGGCGCGCGGCCGAGAAGCTGCTGCTAGGCGACCCGTTCACGGCCGAGCAGGCAGTCGAGTGTGGCCTGGCCAATGCCGTGCTGCCGGCCGGCGAGGTGCTCAATCACGCGCGCCGCGTGGCCGAGCGCTTCAACCAGTTGCCGCCAGGCGCCGTGCGCGAAGCCAAGCAGCTGATGCGTGCGCCGCAGTACGATCTGATCGAGAGCACGATCCGCACCGAAGGCGAGGCCTTCTCCAAGCGCCTGCGCAGCCCCGAGGCGATGGAGGCGTTCCAGGCCTTCTTCCAGAAGCGCAAGCCCGACTTCTCGAAATTCTGAAATGAGGCCCCCACGCTCGCTGTGCTCGCTGCCCCCCGAGGGGGCGCTCAGGTCCTTCGGGCGGCCGTGCGGACCTGACCCCTTCGCATGAGCCTGACCGCCAAACTGATCCTCTCGCCGGTGCTGGTGGCGCAGGCGCTGGGGGCACGCGCGCGCGCACCGCGATTGCCCGAGGCCTCCGGTGAGCGAAGGGGCGAGATCGGCCGCGGCCCGCTGCTGCGGTTGTTGATCCTCGGTGACTCTTCCGCCGCGGGTGTCGGCGTTGGCGAGCAGAAGGACGCACTCGCAGGCCACCTGACGCGCGCGCTGGCCGCGCAATGTGCGGCCAGGGTGCGCTGGCAACTGATGGCCCGGTCGGGCGTCACGAGTGCGCAATGCCAGCAATGGCTCGAGGCCGAGGCGCCGTCAGGCAGCCGACATCGCCGTCGTCGTGCTCGGAGTCAACGATGTCGTGATGCAGGTGCCGTCACGGCATGCGGTGCGCGCCCGCGAGGCCATCGCCAATCGCCTGCGCAACGCGCATGGCGTGACCCACGTGGTCTTTGCGCCGCTGCCGCCGGTGAGCCGCTTCCCGGCGCTGCCGCAGCCGCTGCGCTGGGTCGCCGGCGCCGATGCACGACGTCACGACGCGGCGGTCGCCGAGTGGGCCGCGGGCCGCGGCGATGTCTCGCATGTGCCGATCGACCTGCCGCTCAACCGCGGCGTGATGGCCAGCGACGGCTTCCACCCCGGCGAGCCGGTTTACCGCGTCTGCGGCGTGGCGCTGGCCGAACACATCGCGCAATCCGTGTGGCCGCACATGCGGGCCGCCGGCGCCTGAGCTCAGCCCGCGGCGTCGTACGCGGTGCGCAGCCAGGCGACGAGCTTCTTGTCGACCTCGGCCGGTGTCGACAGCCGCACTGCGTACTGGCACATGCCGCCGGCCGGCAGGGCCTTCAGTCGCGCGTCGGCAGGCAGGCTCTTGACGTTGAGGCCGACCTCGACCTGCGTCTGCGTGGCCGGCCCCACCATCGCGAATTGCCTTTTGCGGCGCAGGCTGAGGTAGGCCTTCTTCGGCGCGATCTCGAATTCGCCGAACTCCGCAATCCGCGCCATCACCAACTCGTGCAGCGGCCGAAGCTCTGCCTTCTTGCCGCTGTAAATGCTGTCCAGCACGTCATCGGCCGCGGCCTGCGCCGGGTCGGCCTTGGCCAGGTGCGCCAAGGTATTGGCGTCGCCATGGCCGAGGCTGTAGCGCTGCATCAGCATCGCGCGGATCTCGGAATGCTTGGTCAGGCCGCTGCCTTCGATGACGATGCGCAATTGAGGCAGCGTCTCACCGGTTCGGGCTTCGATATTGCGCAGCTGGGTTGCCAGTGCGGCTTGCGGATCGGCCATGTGCGTTCTCCTTCGACTTCGGATGCCCCACTCTAAGGCCATCCGATGCGGGCGGGGTCAGCGGCAGCCCAACTGCGGTGTCAGCTTCATCCAGCGCACCAGCCAGTCCTTGGCGCGCGCGCGTGCATGCCGCGTGGCGACCTTTTCCTCGGGCGACTGGTCGCTGCGGAAGTCGAAGGCGCGCCGCGCCATCGGGTACTGCTGCCACTCGACCGGCACGCCGCGCTCCCACAGCGCATAGAAGGCACGGCCGCCGTTCATTCGGCGCAGCTCGTAGTCGGCGTCACCAATCAGGAACAGCATCGGCGTCGTCAGTTTCGCGATCTCCGGCGCGATGCTGAACAGCTGCTCGGCCTCGGGTGCATTGGGGTTCTGCATGTGGCCGTAATAGCTGACGATGGCGGCGATGTCACGGCCGCGCTTGGCCGCCAGGCGGATCGCGTAGTAGGGGCCGCGCGACACACCGACGATGCCCACCGGCTGCTTGCAGGCGTTGGGCAACGAGCGCAGGTGGTCCAGTCCGGCCTCGACATCGAGCTCGGTGTCGGGGTTGTGCACCGAGGGCCAGCGTTCGATGAAGCGGCCACTTTGCCAGTCGGGTGCGACGACCAGGAAGCCCAGTTCGGCCAGGTCGCGCACATGCGCGCGCTCATCGCCCTCGTAGCCGCGCTTGGCGTGAATGAAGAGCAGGGGCGGGAAGGGGCCGTTGCCGGCGGGCGTGGCAATCTCGATCGGCACCTCGGAGCCATCCACGGCCTTGATCGTCGCCTTCGTCAGCACGACCGCGCCGGCCCACGCCGGTAGCCACGCCAGCAGACACAGTGCAGCAAGCTTGCGGATCATTGGCTTCCCCGGGGGCGCACCTCAGTGCGGAATTGGCCGCGGCCGGCCGTCGGGGCCGATCGCCACATAGGTCAGGTTGGCCTCGGTCACCTTCACGACCTGCAGATTGGCCGGATCACGCTCGGCGTAGACCTCCACGTGCACCGTGACCGAGGTCGTGCCGATGCGCTCGACGCGGGCATAGAAGCTCAGCAGGTCGCCGACCGACACCGTCTGCTTGAACAGGAACTGGTTCACCGCCACGGTGGCGATGCGCCCCTTGGCGATGCGCGAAGGCATCACGGCGCCGGCCATGTCGACCTGGGCCATCAGCCAGCCGCCGAAGATGTCGCCGTTGGGGTTGGTATCGGCCGGCAAGGGCATCACGCGCATCACCAGCTGGCTGCCGTCGGGCAGGTGGGGCGGGGCCATCAGCGGCATGGCCGGGGTCGGTGAATTCATCGCGTTGGCCTTGCTCCAGCAGAGGCTTGCATTCTTCCATGACACTTGCGCCATGCGTCACTCCGCCACGGCCCCGTTGCCATTGCCCGCTGCCACGGCCCCGGCTCGCCAGGGCGGCCTGTCCACGCTGCGCAAGCTGCTGCCCTATGTGTGGCAATGGCGCTGGCGCGTGGCCTTCGCCTTGCTGTGCCTGGTGGCCGCCAAGGTGGCCAACGTCAGCGTGCCGCTGGTACTCAAGGCCCTGGTCGATGCGCTCGACCTCAAGCCCGGCGACCCACGGGCGCTGCTCGCCGTGCCGGCAGCGCTGCTGCTGGCCTATGGCGCGTTGCGCGTGTCGGTGACGCTGTTCACCGAGCTGCGCGAGTTCCTGTTCTACCCGGTGGCCGCGCGCATCGCGCGCAAGGTGGCCCTCGAGACCTTCGAGCACCTGCTGGCCCTGAGCCTGCGCTTTCACCTCGAGCGCCAGACCGGCGGCATGTCGCGCGACATCGAGCGCGGCTCGCGGGCCATTCACTCGTTGCTCAACTATTTCATCTACAACATCCTGCCCACGCTGGTCGAGATCACGCTCGTGATCGGCCTGCTGGCCACGCGTTTCGACGGCTGGTTCGCGGCCATCACGTTCGGCGCCCTGGTGGCCTATGTCGGCTACACCGTGATGCTGACCGAGTGGCGCACGCATTTCCGCCGTGCCATGAACGAGCAGGACAGCAAGGCCAACACGCGCGCCGTCGACGCGCTGATCAACTACGAAACCGTCAAGTACTTCGGCAACGAGCAGTTCGAGCAGGGCCGCTACGACGACAACCTGCGCCTGCTCGAACGCGCCGCGGTGAAGTCGCAGAGTTCGCTCTCGCTGCTCAACCTGGGCCAGAGCCTGATCATCGGTGTCACGGTCACGCTGCTGCTGTGGCGCGCCACGCTGGGCGTGGTCGACGGCAGCCTGACCCTGGGCGACCTGGTGCTGGTCAACGCCCTGATGATCCAGCTCTACATCCCGCTCAACTTCCTGGGTTCGGTGTACCGCGAGATCAGGCAGTCCAGCGTCGACATGGAGCGCATGTTCACGCTGCTGTCGACACACCGCGAGATCGCCGATGCCCCCGACGCCAAGCCACTGGCGGTGCACGAGGCCACGTTGTGCTTCGAGCATGTGAACTTCTCGTACGACCCGGCGCGGCAGATCCTCGATGACGTGAGCTTCGAGATCCCGGCCGGCAAGACCGTGGCCGTGGTCGGCTCCTCGGGCGCGGGCAAGTCGACGTTGGCACGCCTCTTGTACCGTTTCTACGACGTCGACGCCCAGGGCGGCGGCGCGATCAAGATCGACGGCCAGGACATCCGGCAGGTCACGCAGGCCAGCCTGCGTGCGGCCATCGGCATCGTGCCGCAGGACACCGTGCTGTTCAACGACACCGTCGAATACAACATTGCCTACGGCCGCCCGGGCGCGAGCCACGCCGACGTGGAGGCGGCCACGCGCTCGGCGCACATTCACGATTTCATCGCCGCCGCGCCCAAGGGCTACGACACCATGGTCGGCGAGCGCGGCCTCAAGCTCTCCGGCGGCGAGAAGCAGCGTGTGGCGATCGCGCGCACGCTGTTGAAGAACCCGCCGATCCTGATCTTCGACGAGGCCACCTCGGCGCTGGATTCGGCCAACGAGCGTGCGATCCAGGCCGAACTGAAGAGCGTGGCGCGCAACAAGACGACGCTCGTGATCGCGCACCGGCTCTCGACCGTGGTCGACGCGCACCAGATCCTGGTGATGGCGCAGGGCCGCATCGTCGAGCGCGGCTCGCACGCCGAGTTGCTGGCGCAGAACGGGCGCTATGCGCAGATGTGGCAGCTGCAGCAGTCGCGCGAAGAGCGTGAGGCGTGACTGGCCCCCCCCCGAAGCGGCTTCGCCGCTCCCCCCCAGGGGGGCGCCGCCGGCGGACCGGCGAAGCCGGATCCGCGGCGGCTGCTTGGGTTGCATCGATTCAAGCGTTGCAACTGATGCGCAGCGCCATCGACATGCTGCAGCGCGCGCTTCCTACGACACGGCCCCTGAGCCATAGCGCCCGGTCAGCAGGCGCCCGGCGCGAAAGCGCTCATGCGCATACGGCGCCAGCGACACGTCGGTGGGCAGGCCCAGTGCCTCCTGTGCCAGCACGCGGCCGACCGCGGGCGAGAGCTTGAAGCCATGGCCCGAGAAGCCGTAGGCGACGATCAGGCCCGGCACGTCGGGCAGCCGGCCGAGCACCGGGTTCCAGTCCGGCGTCACGTCGTAGACGCCGGTCCATGACGAGGCCAGCCCCGCGGTCTCGTAGCTCGGGAAGCGCTCGGCGACCTGGGCGCCGATCTCGACGACGTAGTCCATCGACACCTCGCCCTGCTCGTTGTCGGGCGCCTCCAGCGTCTGTCCGGTGATGCCCTCGCTGACCAGCATCTGGTTGCCGCCGTAGCTGCGGCAATAGAGCATGCCGGGTGAGCCCAGGTCCTTGTAGACGGGCATCGCGAAGCTGTAGGGCTGCGGCCCCTCGAGCGCGAGCACGGTGTGGCGCTCGGCGCGCACGGGCGTGTCGATGCCGGTCCAGCGCTCGATGTCGCCGGCCCAGATGTTCTGCGCGCTGACCACGCTGGGCGCGTCGAAGCGGCCCTGCGAGGTCTCGACGCCGACCACGCGGCCCTGCTCGCGCAGCAGGGCGTGAACCTCGACGCCCTCGATGATCCTGACGCCGCGGCGCCGCGCGGCACGGGCGAAGCCGGTGGCCACCAGGTAGGCATCGGCAAAACCGGCCTCGGGTTCGAAGCCGATCAACGCGGCGTCGTCGAAGCGGCAGATCGGCAGGCGCTGCGTCGCTTCCTCTGCGCTCAGCAGTTGCAGCGGAATGTCCATTGCCTTCTGCGCCGCCAGCGAGTCGCGCAGCGGCGCGAGCTTGGCGCCCTCCGGTGCGGCGATCAGGTAGCCGCATTTCACGAGCCCGGCAGAGGCCTCGTCGTCGTCGAGCACCTGCGCAAAGCGCTCGAACACCTGCCAGGAGCGGCGGGCGAGTTCGACGTTCTCGGGCACAGAATAGTGCGTGCGCAGGATGCCGCTGGACTGCGCCGTGGTGCCCGCGCCGACCTGGCTGCGGTCGAGCACCAGCACGCGCTTGGCGCCCAGCGCGGCCAGGTGGAAGGCCACCGAGGCGCCGACGACGCCGGCACCGATCACGATCACGTCGTATTGCGTCATCGAACCATTGTCGCGCGCACGCACCAAGGACCCCGAGGGCAAACCGCTATGGGCCGCTCGCTCGGTCTGGCGTTATGGTGTTGGTTTGATCACCGGCCCAAAGAAAAGGAGTCCTGCGATGAAGTCAGTCCTGAAAATTGCACTCGCCGTGGCCGCTGCGGCCGCCCTGGCGACCACCGCCGTCGCGCAGCAGCGCATGTTCTTCGGCATCGCCACCGGCGGCACCGGCGGCACCTACTACCCGCTGGGCGGCATGCTGGCGCAGCTGATCTCGAACAAGGCCGTGGTCGACGGCAAGAAGATCAGCGCCACCGCCGAGTCGGCCGGCGCCTCGGTGGCCAACGTCAAGCTGCTGGGCAACAAGGACATCGAGTCGGCCTTCGTCGCCGCCGACATCCTGGACGCGGCCTACAACGGCAAGGGCCAGTTCAACGGCGCGGCGATCAAGAACGTGCGTGCCCTGGGCGCGCTCTACCCGGAGACGGTGCAGCTGATCACGCGCGCCGACATGGGCATCAACAGCGTCAAGGACCTCAAGGGCAAGAGCATCTCCTCGGGCTCGCCCGGATCGGGCCAGTACCAGTTGCTGACCGACCTGCTGCAGGTGCACGGCATGACACGCGCCGACATCAAGGAAGACCTGTCCTCGTTCACGCAGGCGGTCGACAAGATCAAGGACGGCAACCTGAACGCCACCCTGATCACGGCCGGCGTGCCGACCTCGGCGGTGAGCGACTTCGCGCAGAGCCATGCGCTGAAGGTCATTCCGCTGGCCGGCAAGGAAATCGCCGAGCTGCAGAAGCAGCAGCCCTATTACGCCAACGTGAAACTGCCGGCCAACAGCTACAAGGGCCAGACCGCCGACGTCGAGACCCTGGCCGTGATGGCCGTGTGGGCCACCCATGACGGCGTTTCCGACAACGTGGCCTATGAGGTGACGAAGGCGCTGTACGAGAACGTCGCGATCATGGGTCAGGTGCATGTGCAGGGCAAGAACATCAGCCTGACCACGGCCCTGGCGGTCGGCACCGCGCCGCTGCATCCCGGCGCGCTGAAGTACTTCAAGGAAAAGGGCGTCGCCAAGTGACGCCCGCGCAGCGCGCCGCCCTGGTGGCGTGCGTGCTGCTGAGCGGCGCCGCGCATGCCTGCGAGTTGGTGCTCAGCGAGCACCGCAGTGCGCGCGAGCTGGCGCGCCTGCCGCTCGACGCCGGCGCTGCCCTCGGCGCAGATCGCCTTCACGCACTCGGTGCTGGGCACGACCGTGTCGGATCGCTATGTCTGGCGCAGCGATGGCGGCGAGTGGCGCGCGCACCTGATCGAAGAGCGCTTCGAGGGCGCCGGCTACGGCCTGCCGCACGGTGCCGGCCCCGGTGAGTCCTTGACGCGCGACGGCGACGCGCTGGCGCCTGCAGCTCGACCGCGTGGTGCATCCGCTGGTGGTGCTGCCGCTGCCGTCGCAGCGGATGCGCGTCGTCGTGGGCGAGGGGCCTGCCGTGCACCTGGGCACGCTGAGTGCCCGCTCGATCCAGATGCAGGCCGTGAATTGTCCGACCCACTGAACAGCCACCCATGAGCGCCTCGCAGCAGGAAGTCGACCGACTGATCGAGCAGTTCGACCCCGAGTCGACGCTTCCGGCGCCTGGCCGGCGTGGCCGGCGGCATCGTCACCGTGCTCGCGGTGGGCCTGTCGGGCTGGCATTACTACACCGCCGGATTCGGCCTGCACAACGAGATCGCCCACCGGGCCATCCACCTGGCCGTCGTGCTCGGCCTGTGCTTCCTGGTCTTTCCGCGCCAGCGCCGCCTGCCCGGACCCTGGGAGTGGATCGCCTCGATCGGCCTGGTGGTGTTCTACCTGGTGCTCGGCTTCGAGCTGCTGAACGCGATCTCCGACCCGATCCCCGCCAGCGCGAAGGCCATCTTCATCGCCGTGCTGGTTTCCATTGCCGGCCTGTCGCTGCCGCTGCGCGTCTACGACGGCAGCCACCAGCACATTCCCGTGCGCGACTGGATCTTCGCCGCGCTGGCCTCGGGCTTCTCGCTCTACCTGCTGCTGTTCTTCGACACCATCTTCCTCGAGCGCCCGGGCGAGCACACGCCGATCGACCTGATGGTCGGCGTGATCGCGATCGCGATGGTGATCGAGGCCACCCGGCGCACGATGGGCATCTTCCTGCCGCTGCTGGCGATCGCCACCGTGCTGTACGGCATCTTCGGTCCCTACCTGCCCGGCGGCGCTCGGCCACCGCGGCTACAGCGTGCCGCGCGTCGTCGCGCACCTGTACAAGGGCACCGAGGGCATCTACGGCATCCCGGTCGGCGTGGTGGCGACCTTCGTCTTCCACTTCGTGCTGTTCGGCATCATGGCGCAGCTCACCGGGCTGGGGCAGCTGTTCGTCAACCTGGCGACCATCGCCGCCGGGCGCTTCTCCGGCGGGCCGGCCAAGGTCAGCGTGGTGTCGTCGGGCCTGTTCGGCATGATCTCGGGCTCGCCGATCGCCAACACCGTGACCACCGGCGTGATGACGATCCCGCTGATGAAGCGGGTCGGCTTCTCGCCGCGCTTTGCCGGCGCGGTCGAGGCCTCGGCCTCGTGCGGCGGCCAGGTCACGCCGCCGATCATGGGCGCGGCGGCCTTCATCATGGCCGAGACCCTGGGCATCCCGTACAACCAGCTGATCCTGGTGGCCATCATTCCGGCGGCGCTGCACTACTTCGCCATCCTGTTCATGGTGCACCTCGAGGCCAAGCGCCTCAAGCTCACCGGCATGGACCCGTCGGAGATCCCGTCGCTGCCGCTGGTGCTGAAGAGTTCCTGGCACCTGTTCATTCCGCTGATCGTGATGGTGACGCTGCTGCTGATGCAGTACACGCCGTTCCTGGCCGCGTTCTGGGGCATCACGCTGACGGTGGCCTGCTCGTGGATTCCGCGTCTGCTGGGGCCGCTGGGCAAGGGCATGACCGGCATGACGGTCGGGCCGCGCGCGCTGGTGCAGGGCTTCGAGATGGGCGCCAAGTCGGCGCTCGGCATCGGCGCGGCCTGCGCCTGCGTCGGCTTCGTGCTCGGCATCACCACGCTCACCGGCATGGGCTTCAAGTTCTCGGCCTGGGTGCTCGACCTGTCGGGCATCGCCGCGCAGGCCATCATCGCCGTCGACTTCTTCCAGTGGTTCGAGCTGAACCAGGTGACGATCCTGTTCGGCCTGTTCTTCACCGCCGCGGCCTGCATCGTGATGGGTTCGGGCGTGCCGACCACGCCGACCTACATCATCCTGGCCGCGATCGTGGCGCCGGCCCTGGCCCAGCTCGGCGTGCCGCAGTTGGCGACGCACTTCTTCGTCTTCTACTTCGGCGTGCTGGCCGACGTGACGCCGCCGGTCGCGCTGGCCGCCTTTGCGGCGGCCGGCATCGCGCGCAGCGAACCCATGCGCACCGGGATGACGGCATTCCGCCTGTCGATGGGCAAGGCCCTGGTGCCGTTCGCCTTCGTCTACGCGCCGGTGCTGCTGTTCGTGGACTTCAGCGCCGCGCAGTTTGCCGTCGCGCTGGTCAGCACGGTGATTGCGATCACGGGGCTCGGCGCGGCCTACACGGGCTACTGTGGGCGCCGCATCGGGAGCGTGGCCTTCCTGGCGCTGAACGTGTTCTCACTCAGCCTGATCTTTTCCAACCTGACCGTGCTGCTGGTGTCGGGGCCCATCGTCGTGGCGATCCTGGCCTGGCACCTGCGTGACGAGAAGCCTGCCGCAACGGCGGCTGGCTGAAGCGGCGTAGCGGAGCTTGACAGCGAATTGTTACTGGCCTTCCTCCACGTTGCGCGCCTCGGCAGCGGGCCCACGCCAGCGGGCCTTCCTACAATCTGCGCAGCCATGGTCACTCAAACGCCCCTGCAGGAAAACCGCGCATGAAGAAGCTGCTGCTCGCCGTATCCACCCTGGTGGTTGCCGGTGTCGCCTTTGCACAGGCCCCCGACACACTGAAGAAGATCAAGGACAGCGGTGCCGTCTCGATGGGCGTGCGCGAAGCCTCGGGAAGCCTGAGCTACGCCCTGGGCGGTGGCAAGTACGCCGGCTTTCACGTCGAGCTCTGCCAGCGCGTGCTGGCCGAGGTGCAGAACTCCCTGGGCTTGGCCAAGCTCAATGTCACGTACCAGCTGGTGAGCCCGCGCAACCGCATCGTCATGCTGCAGAACGGCCGCGTCGACATCGAGTGCGGCTCGACCACCAACAACCTCAGCCGCCAGCGCGACGCCGCGTTCGCGGTGACGACCTATGTCGAGGAGGTGCGCATTGCGGTCAAGGCCAACTCGGGCATCAACTCGGTGGCCGACCTGAAGAACCGCCAGGTGGCCACCACCGTCGGCTCGACCTCGGTGCGCCTGCTGCGCAAGCACGAGCGCGCGCGCGGCATCGACTTCAAGGAAGTCTTCGGCAAGAGCCACAGCGACAGCTTCACGCTGCTCGCAAGCGGCCGCGCCGACGCCTTCGTCATGGACGGCCAGGTGCTCGCCGGCCTGATCGCCCGCGCCAAGAACCCGGCCGACTACCGAATCGTGGGCGAGGTGCTGTCGGTCGAGCCGATCGCGATCATGCTGCGCAAGGGCGATCCGGCCTTCAAGCAGGCTGTCGACGACAGCCTCAAGGCCATGATGGCCAGCGGCGAGGTGGCGAAGATCTACGACAAGTGGTTCATGCAGCCGACACCGCCGCGCAAGATTCGGCTGGGCCTTCCGGCCAGCGAGGCCACGCTGGCCGCCTGGGCGCAGCCCAACGACAGGCCGGCCGAGGCCTACGCCAACAAGTAGCGAGCGCGGTGCCGCTGGTTACAGTGGCGCCATGATCCCACCGCATACCTCCGCACGGCGACCCTACCGCACCGTCGGCGTGCTCGGCGGCATGGGCGCGCTGGCCACGGTCGACTTCCTGCACAAACTGGTGGCGGCCACGCCGCCTTGCACCGACCAGGAGCAGGTGCCGCTGTTGGTGCGTTTCTGCCCCGAGGTGCCCGACCGCGTCGCGGCCTTGTTCGGCCACGGTCCGTCGCCCGCGCCGGCGCTGGTGGCAGCGGCACAGGCGCTCGAACAGGGCGGCGCGCAGTGCCTGGCGATGCCTTGCAACACGGCGCATGCCTGGCATGCCGACATCGCCGCCGGCGTCTCGATTCCCGTGCTGCACATCGTTGACACTGCGCTGCAGGCCGCGGCCGAACTTGGCGTGGCCGGCGCGGTCGGCCTGCT
>CAVUEP010000017.1:0-49392 GCA_963740395.1 uncultured beta proteobacterium | reverse complement strand
CCGGTTTCAAGTCAAGCGCATCTGCGCCAGATCAATCGCCTAGGGCTGGTTCAGGGTTGCGCAGTGCAGCCCACCACCCACCCAATGCGCCGAAATGCCATTTACAAACTCGATGCGTCGGCCAGCGAACACGT
Source organism: uncultured beta proteobacterium (assembly GCA_963740395.1). Taxonomy (GTDB): domain Bacteria; phylum Pseudomonadota; class Gammaproteobacteria; order Burkholderiales; family Burkholderiaceae_C; genus CADEEN01. Next base: position 49,258 of record CAVUEP010000017.1, on the reverse strand, counting down.
CCGCGAACAGCCTTCTCACGCGATCCTGGTGTTCCGGGCTGGTGCCATGTGGCACGCAGTCGGGCAGCACGACCACGCCGTTGGCAACCACGAAGTTGAGGTAGCTGGCCGTGGCCACCTGCCACAGCGACTCGCCGACCCGGCGCCGCTCCCGCGGCGCGAAGTAGTCGGTCGACCAATCCTCCGAGGCGTCGATCTGGGCCCGGTCCGACAGCAGCACCCGTCGCTGCACGATGCGCGGCATCGGCACCCTGATCACGCGCAGGCGCCGACCCTGGGTGTCGGTGGCCGTCGCGAGCCGCTCCCAGTTGCGCTGCATGCGCTGACGCGTCATGCGCGCCACCGGATGCTTCGCCGCGTCGGCGTCGTCGGGCCAAGCCAGCAACACGGTGCGCTCGTCGGCAAAGCGGACGAACTCGTCGGTATGTCCGCCGGCACCCCAGGCGACGTAGGGACCCGTGATCGTCGCCCGCAGCAGCACATCCTCGGCCAGGCCGGCAGGCAGCCAGATCACCTTGTTCACGCCGGGCAGACGCAGCAGTTCCGTCTCGACCTGGGCGCGCGACAGGTCAGGGTTGCGGCTGCGGTGCAATTCCTCGCAGGCAATCATCAAGCCGCGGCCGTTGACTTCGACACCGCCGCCTTCGAGCGACAGCGGCGAGGCATGTACGCTGGCGTTCAGGCGCCTGGCGAAGTCACGGTCGAGGCGGTCGCGCTCGGCCGCCGACGTGCGGGCATGCGTGGTGCACCACTGCCTGTCCCCGCCGCGGGCATAGCGGCGCAGGCACCAGGCGGCCGCGCCGTACTGGCTGGCCACGAAGTCGACGATGCTGGCGCTGCCCTGGGCATCGCGGGCAAACACCGCCATGTCGCGCAGGAAGAAGCTGGCCTGCGGCTGCACGTGCACGTCCAGTCCGGCAAAGGGCAAGACGCGTACCTGCTCGGCAGCGGCCTCGTCGGCGACCAGGAAACGCAGCTTGACGTGGGCGTGCAGCGCGGCCACCAACCCGCGGGTCATGGCCGCATGGCCCTCGTGGTAGCTCAACCAGACCGCCGCGGTCGGGTCGAAGTCGGCGTGGATGCCGCTCCCGCGTGGCGTGTCGAGAACGACGCCCTCCGTGGGCAGCAACGCGCCGGCCGTGCACGCCGCCCATGCGGCCTGCAATGCATGGCGCCGCGTCAGGTTCACGCCGGACTCGCGAGCGACTGTGCCAGCAAGGCGCGTTGCACCTTGCCCAGCGCTGTCTTGGGCAGGGCCTCGACGACGACGATACGACGCGGCTGCTTGTAGCGCGCAAGCCGGGCCACCAATCGGCTGCGCAGGCACTCGATATCGACCCGATGACCTGGCCGCGCCACCAGCGCCAACCAGGGCACTTCGCCCCAGCGCGCGTCGGCCATGCCAATGACGGCGGCCTCGGCCACCGCGGGGTCGGCCAGCGCGAGATGCTCTATCTCGGCCGGATGGATGTTCTCGCCGCCGGAGATGATCACGTCGCTGCGTCGGCCGACGACTTCGTAGAACCCATCCGCATCGCATCGCGCCAGGTCGCCGGTATGAAACCAACCATCGGCGAAGGCTGGCGCGTCAGGTTCGCGGTGGTAGCCACGGGCCAGGTTGGCACCGCGCACCCAGACCTCGCCGTCGACGAGCCGCACCTCGACGCCGCGCGCAGGACGTCCGACCTTGCCGGGATGGGTCAGGGCCTCGTCAGGACGCAAGGCCAGCGTGACCGGCCCGGTCTCGGTGGCGCCATAGACCTGGCACACCGGCACACCGCGGGCATGAAAGGCATCGATCAGGTCGCGCGGAACGACCTGCGAACCGGCGTTGACGAAGGCCAACGACGACAGGTCGGTCGAAGGCCAGGCCGGGTGCTCGATCAGCGCACGCATCGTCGCCGGCACCAGCAAGCTGGTCGTCGGTCGCCAAGTCGCAACGTCGTGCAGCCAGGCGCCGGCATCGAAGCGCTGATGCAGGCGCACCTTGCCCCCGGCCGCCAGCGTGGGCAGGACCTGGATGCACAGGCCGCCGACATGGAACAGCGGCAACACCGCCAGGGACCGCGTCGATGCGTCCAATCCTTGGGCGTCGATGGCGGCGGCGATGTTGGCCCGCATCGCCGCGGCGGTATGGATCGCGCCCTTGGGCGCACCCGCCGTGGCCGTGGTGCCCGAGGTGTAGACCAACATCAGGTCACCTGCCTCGTGGCCCGGCGCCGGCGCCAGCGGCAAACCCGCCGCGTGGTCCACCTGCTCGGCCAGCGCCCGCATGGCCTCGTCATGCCACAGCCGCTGCAGGTCGGCGTGGCGCACGATGGCCGCCAGCTCGGGCGCCGACAGGCGCCAGTTCAGCGGCACATAGCGCAGGCCAAGCTGCTCACAGGCACGCAGCAGGGCCAGCGCGCGCGGATGGTTCCAGGCCAGCCAACCGATCGAATCGCCGGCCTTGGCGCCTGCGGCGCGCAGGGTCGCCACCTCGACGGCCGGCGGTCTGCTCGATCAGGGCTGCGTCAAACTCGAACATCGACGTCGAGTATGAACCCGGTCGCAGCAGCCTCAGGGGTCGATCACCTCGTCGCGCTCGCCCGACTCGTACAGGCACTCGCGACCGAGCCGGTCGACGCACAGCTCGGCGGTCCAGGGCAGCATCAGCGAGCCGCAACGAGAGTCCCGGTACAGGCGCTCCAGCGACAGCGACTTCAGCATCGCCTGGCCGCCACAGGTGCGCACCGCCAGGCGGCAGATCTCGTTGGCGTTCTCCATGATCGTGTAGTGCGCGGCCAGCAGGCGCATGCGCGCATCCTTGTCCGGATCGACCTGCGCCTCGCGGGCCGTCTGCAGGAACAGCGCGCGGGTCTGCTCGAGCTTGATGCGCATCTCGGCCACCGTGATCTGTTTGGTCGGGTACATGCGCCGCTTGACCGGTGCGACGCCGGCCATGTCGCCGCGCAGGTAGGCCACCGTGAAGTCGTAGGCCGCCTGCGCGATGCCCATGTAGGTCGGCGACAGGGTGGCGAACATGTGCGGGTAGCGCTGGGCGGCCTGGAAGTACAGGCCCTCGGGCATCAGCCGCGCCTCCAAAGGCACGAAGACGTCGTCGAAGGTCAGGGTGCGACTGACGGTGCCGCGCATGCCCAGCGGGTCCCAGTCGCCGCTGACCGTGACGCCCGGCGCGTCGGCCGGCACCGCCAGGTACAGCGAGTCACGCAGGCTGCCGCCGCCATGCGGCGTGTCTTCGAGCGTGCACAGCACACCGTAATAGTCGGCCGCGCCCGACAGCGAAGCAAAGATCTTCTTACCGCGCACAAAGTACCCGCCCTTGGGGCCCGACGCACGATTGGCCAGCGTGCCCCACGGCGCCTTGCCCGCCGCGGCCGCACCGCCTTCCGAGAACGGCTGGGAGTAGACCTTGCCCTCCTCGATCACGCGCGCGTAATGCAGCGCGCGGATCCGTTCGTGGTCGGCGCGTTGTGGCGCGCTCATGTCCAGCGTGTCGGCGATGAAACCGGACCACATCGTCGAGCTGACATGCATGTTGAACGACAGCGCCGTCGAACCGCAATGGCGGCCGAGCTCGGCGGCGACCATCACGTACGTGGCGAAGTCCGCGCCCATGCCACCGTAGGCCTTGGGCACGCAAATGCCGAGCAGCCCGGCATCGCGCAGATCGCTGTAGTTGTCGAACGGAAAGCTCGCCTCGCGATCCCAACGCGCCGCGCGCGGCGCGAACTTGTCGCGCCCCAGTTCGGCGGCCAGCGCGATCAGCTCGCGCTGTTGCGCGGTCAGGATATCGGCATTGCCGGCGATGTGGGGAGCTGAGACCTGATCGTGCATTGCGGGTCCCCGGGGTCAGAAGCGACGCTGCAGAAAGTCGATCAATGCGCGGTTGAACAAGGCCGGTGACTCCATGTTCGCCAGGTGCCCGGTGCCGGGCAGGCTGACGAACTCGGACCCGACAATCTTAGATGCCATCTGCTGCATCATCGCCGCCGGCGCATTGCGATCATGCTCGCCAGCCAGGCACAGCACCGGCAGGCGCAGGTTGGCCAGCAACTCGCGGCGGTCGAAGCCGACGATGGCCTGCAAAGCGCGGCGGTAGGTTGCCTCGGGCACCGCAGACATCAGCACCGCGGCACGCGCCACGGCATCGTGCGGTGCCTGGGGCGAGGCCATGCCGGTCACGAGGCCCGGCGCGAGTCGGGCCATGCCGCGCCCTGCGTCGAGCGGCGCCAGGCGCTGGGCCAGGAACTCGGCCTGCCAGGCACCACCGGCCTTGCCGAACGCTGGCGACGTGCCACTGAGCACCAGTGCCTGGATCCGATCGGCCGCACGTGCCATCAGTTCCTGGGCCACCATGCCGCCCATGCTGTGGCCCACCAGCGCGCAACGTCTCGCGCCGAGCTTGTCGATCAGGGCCACCACGGCAGCGGCCAGGCCAGCCATATCGAATGGCGCCACCGGCAAGGAGTCGCCGTAGCCGGGCAGGTCGGGCGCGACCGCCGTGTAGCCGGCTTCTGCCAAGGCCGCGCCAGTGCCCGAAATGGCATCGCCCCAGGCCTCGCGGCCACCGCCGATCCCATGCAGCAGCACCACCGTGCGCTCACCCTGGCCCCAGCGCAAATGCGCCAAAGGAGCGTCGTAGGCGAAGACCGCGGTCGCACTCACGCCAGCACCCCTTCACGCACAACGGGCTGGCCGTCGAGATCGACGGTGCAGTGGCGCAACGGCAGGTCGAAGTGGCCCAGCGTATGCCGACCCGCCACTTCGTTGGCGCCGGTCGAGTACAGGAAGTTGCCGGCAAAGGCACGCAACTCGGTGCCGTTGCAGTCGGCCTTGTCGTAGAAACTCAGCGCGTCCCAGCGGGCACGGCGGTTCAGGCCCCAGCCCACGTGCGACACGGCATAGGCCGCGCGATCGCCCCAGGCCGCGAAGTAGCCGCGCATCAGGTCGGCGTCGGGCGAGTCGCCGATCACGTCCGTGACATGGTCGTCCGTAATCAGCAACCGCACCGGGTCTACCAGGTAGCGCTTGAACGTCAGGTTGACATCGCCGCGATCCAGCACCAGGGTGCCGTTGACGCTGCCAGCCGCCGGGAATGCCAGCGCCAGGCCACCGGGCCAGTGGGTCAATGTGCCGGGCTTGGCCGTGAAGCCCCAGACACCGCCCACGCGCGCCCCAGCCAGGTCCACGCTCAGCTCGGTGCCTGCCTTTGAGTGCACCTGCATTCGGCGCGCGGCCTTCAGGCGGCGCATGGCATCACGCGCCACGGCTTCGTCTTCGGCCAGCGGCAGGCAGCGTTCGAGAATTTCGGGGTGTTCATTGCTGACCACGAGCACGCGTGCGCCGGCCGCCAGGATCTCCGGCAGCTCGGCGGCATGCTGCAGGCCTTCGACGGTGCAATCGACCACCAGCGAGCACTGCGCCAGGGCTGCCACGACCGCAGGCTGCCCGGCGAGCGCCGCGGTGGCGCCGGTCGAGCGCACCGGCACCGGCGCCGACAGCGCGGGCGTCGGCACGATGACCTCGAAGTGCCTTGCGCCGATTTGCTGCAAGGCCAGTGCCGCCAGCTGCGGCAGCACCGGCCGCGAGCGCGACTCGGCGAGCACCGCGCAGGCATCGCCCGGGCGCACGCCGCACTGCTGCAGCACCCGGACGAACGCGGCGATCCACGGGCCTTCGACGGGTGCTGGCATCACATGATTTCTCCGAGCAGGTGGTAGCGACCGGCGTGGTACACGAGCGGCGGCACCGGCTGCGCCCGGGCCACCAGGACGCGGCCGATGTAGAGCCGGTGGTCGCCCGCGGACTGGCTCGAGACGCGCTCGCACTCGAACGTCGCCGCGCTGCCCCCGAGCAGGGGCAGGCCGTCCGTGCCCTCGCCCCACAGCCCATCGTCGAACTTGCCCGGCACAGCCGACGCGAAGCGGCGCGACAAATCGATCTGCGCCTCGGCCAGCACATTGACAGCGAAGCGCGTTGCCGCGTCGAAGGCCGCCAGACTCGGACTGGCCAGGCGCAGCGACCACAGCACCAGCGGCGGGTCGAGCGAGAGTGCGTTGAAGGAACTGACCGTCAACCCGACCGGCTGCCCGTCGGCAGCGCGGCAGGTGACGATCGTCACGCCGGTGGCAAAACCCCCGAGCGCCTCGCGCAACGCGAACGCCTCGGGCGGCTGCGGTTCTCGGTCGCTCATGTCCGGTGCACTATACGGGGGCGCTGCAGGACACGGCTACGGGCATGAACCGCCGGAGTCAGGGGGTCTCACGGTGTCAGGACTCGGATCGTCGCCATGCCCAGCAACGTCAGCAGCAGCGATCCTGCCAGGTGAGCGACCGCGATGGCCACGGCCCAACCCGCGTCGCCGCGGGTAAAGGCATTGACGACCTCGGCGGAAAACGTCGAGAACGTCGTCAGGCCGCCGAGGAATCCCGTGATCAGCGCCAAGCGCCACAGGATGCTCAGGTCGGTGCGCCAGGCAAAGAACCCGATGGCGATGCCCACCAGGTAGCCACCGATCAGGTTGGCCGCCAGGGTTCCGAGAGGAAGATGCGGCCACAGGCGATCCAGGCTCTGGCCGAGCGCATAGCGCAGACACGCGCCGCAGCCGGCCCCGACGAATACGGCCACCAAGGCCGGCGCAAGCGGTGCGGCGATCATGCGGCGTTGCCGCTGCTCAAGCCCCAGCGCTCGAGGGCAGCGTCATCCGCCACGCGCGCGTCGACCCACTCGGCACGGCCGTCCGCGCGCTGCTCCTTCTTCCAGAAAGGCGCCTGGGTCTTGAGGTAGTCCATCAGGAACTGACAGGCCGCAAAGGCATCGCCGCGGTGCGACGACGTGACGACGACAAGCACGATCTGGTCCTGCAGCGCCAACTTGCCGACACGGTGGACGACACGCGCGGCGCGGATGTCGAAGCGTTCATGTGCCGCATCGATCATCGCCTCGATGGCGCGCTCGGTCATGCCCGGGTAATGCTCGAGTTCCATGCCGGTGGTGTCGGCCGCCCGGGCAGCATCGCTGCGGTCCCGCACCGTGCCAATGAATGTGGCGACGGCACCAACCGCGGCGTCGCCGGCGCGCAGTTCGGCCACTTCGCGACCGGCGTCGAAGTCAGCCTGCTGGATGCGAACCCGCGGCGCGACCATGTTCAACCGCCAGTCACGGGAGGGAAGTACGCCACCTCGGCGCCGTCCTCGATCACGGCTGTCTCGTCGACCAACACCTGGTTCAGCGCGCAGCGCAGTGCGCGGCCGCGACGCAGCGCCTCGGCGTGGCGCGGACTGGCGGCGATGAGCTGGTCGCGCAGCGCACCTGCCGTCGCACCCGCCGCGACCTGCACCGACTCCTGCGCACCCAACGCCTCGCGCAATGCCGCGAAGTAACGCACCGTGACCCGCATCAGCTGCCAATCAATGACGCCAGAGGCCAGTAGGCCACGGTATCACCCTGCGTGATCGCCTGGCCGGCGGGATTGTCGACCAGACCGTCGGCCCACACGGCAGACGTCAGCACACCCGAACTCTGGTTCGCGAACAATTCGAGTCCACCGGCCGCGTCGCGGCGCACGCGCAGGAACTCGCGCCGCCGGTCGGGGCGCAGCCAGTCGAAACGGGCAGTCAGGGGCAGCGCCGCGGGCAGCGCCGCGGGCAGGCCTTGCAGGACGCGCAGCAAGGGCGCGACCGCCACCAGGAACGTGACGAAGCTCGATACCGGGTTGCCGGGCAATCCGATGAACAGCGAATCGGCGCCATCGTCGCGGCGGATCGCGCCGAACGCCAGCGGCTTGCCCGGCTTGATTGCCACCTGCCATAACTCGACGCGGCCCTCGGCCGCCACCGCCGGCCGGACATGGTCTTCGTCACCCACCGAGACGCCGCCCGAGCTCAGGATCAGGTCATGCGTTGCGGCTGCGTCGCGCAGGGCTGCGCGCGTGGCGTCGAGCCGGTCGGGCACGATGCCCAGATCGGTGACGTCGCACCCGGCCGCCTGCAGCAGGCCGCGCAGCGTGAAGCGGTTCGAGTTGTAAATGGCGCCTGGTGGCAGCTGCTGCGGCGGCACTGCGCCCGGCATCATCAGTTCGTCGCCGGTCGAGAACAGCGCGACCCGCGGCCGGCGGCACACGGTCAGCGTCGCGGCGCCAACGCCTGCTGCCAGCCCGAGCGCCTGCGGCGTCAGTCGCGTCCCCTGGGCAAGCACGGTCGATCCGGCACGCACGTCGTCGCCACGGCGGCGAATCCACTGCCCCGGCTGCGGCACGGTGTTGATGCGCACACCACCCTCCTCCGCTTCGCATTGCTCCTGCATCACGATGGTGTCGGCGCCGGCCGGCACCTGGGCGCCGGTGAAGATCCGGGCCACGCTGCCCGCGCTCAGTGGCGCGCCGACGCTGCCGGCGGCGATGCGTTGGCTGACCGGCAGCACGCATCCCGCCTCGGTCACGTCGGCGGCGCGCAGCGCATAGCCGTCCATCGAAGTGTTGTCGGCGGGTGGCACGTCGATTGACGAGACGACATCGGCCACGAGCACACGCCCGAGGGCGTCGAAGGTGGCGACCGATTCGGTCTGGGCGATGCGCGCCGCCGCCGCGCCAGCCACGAGGCGGGCCAGGGCCTCGTCCAGGCTCAGCATCGGCGGGCGGACTTCAGACATGGGCCTCGAGGTAGCGCTTGACGGCGTTCACGTCCGCCGGCAGCACGCTGAATCGCTTGGGCAGTTGCTCGATGCCGTCGAATCCCGGCGGCCGGGCCGGTGCATGGCCCAAGGCTTCCTGGATCGTGGCCGCGAATTTGGCCGGCAACGCGGTCTCAAGCACCAGCAGGGGCTGGCCCTTCGGCCGATGCTCGCGGCCGACCTTCAGGCCATCGGCCGTGTGTGGGTCGATCACGACATCGAAGCGCTTCGCAGTGTCACGGATCGTCGCGACACGCTCGGCATGGCTGCTCTTGCCGGACGCAAATCCATGTTCGGCAATGCGCGCGAACTCCTCGGGCGCCAGCGTGAACGAGCCGCGCGCCGCCAGCTCGGCGCCGAACAGCTGCCGTACGCGCGTGCCATCGCGGCCGAGCAGGTCGAAGACGAAACGCTCGAAGTTGCTGGCCTTGCTGATGTCCATCGACGGGCTCGAGGTCTCGTGCGTCTCGGCGCTGGCGCGCGGACGGTAGCTGCCGCTGCCGAAGAACTCGTCGAGGACATCGTTCTCGTTGGTGGCGCAGACCAGGCGCTCGATCGGCAGCCCCATGCTGCGGGCGATGTGCCCGGCGCAGATGTTGCCGAAGTTGCCGGTGGGTACGGCGAAGTTGACTCGCTCGGTGTCGGACTTCGTGGCTTGAAAGTAGCCGGCGAAGTAGTAGACGACCTGGGCCAGCAGGCGCGCCCAGTTGATCGAGTTCACGGTCCCGATGCGCAGCGCGCGCTTGAACGCCAAGTCGCCGCTGACGGCCTTGACGATGTCCTGGCAATCGTCGAACACGCCTTCGATGGCCAGGTTGTGGATGTTGGCGTCCTGCAGGCTGAACATCTGCGCCTGCTGGAACGGGCTCATGCGACCCTGCGGGCTGAGCATGAAGACATGGATGCCGCGCTTGCCGCGCATGGCGTGTTCGGCCGCGCTCCCGGTATCGCCCGAGGTGGCGCCGAGGATGTTGAGCGTCTGGCCGCGGCGCGCAAGTTCGTACTCGAACAGCGCCCCCAGAAGTTGCATCGCCAGGTCCTTGAACGCCAGCGTCGGGCCGTTTGACAACTGCTCCAGCCAGACACCCGGCTCCAGCGGCTTGAGCGGCACGATCGCCTCGCTGCCGAACACCTCAGCGCGGTAGGTCTTGCGGCACAGTGTCCGAAGATCGGCCGCTGGGATATCGTCGATGTAGAGCGACAGGATTTCGAACGCCAAGTCGGCATAGGAAAGCTTGCGCCACTTCGCCAGCGTCGCGCCATCGATGCCCGGGTAATGCGTCGGCAAGTAGAGTCCGCCATCGGGCGCCAGGCCCTCGAGCAGGATCTCGCAGAAGGCCGGCGCTCCGTGCGGTCGCCACGCGTACTGACATAGCGCATCACATGCCTCCAACCAAGCGGCCGCCGCGGATCTGGCTCTGCCAGGCCGCCAGCGGCGCCCCCTTGAGGGGGAGCGGCGAAGCCGCTTCGGGGGTGGGCCAAGTTCACGCCAACTCTTCCTTGCGAATGCTGACGATCGGCGCCAGCACGGTCGGCAGGGCCTGCATCAGCGCCAAGGCTTCGCGCATGCGGCCTTCGACGGTGTCGTGGGTGAGGATGATCAGGTCGGTCTGGCGTTCGCCCTCACCCGACTCGCGCTGCAGCACGGCGTCGATCGAGATGCCGTTCTCGGCCAGGATGGTCGTGATCCGGGACAGCACGCCGGCTTCGTCGGCGACGACCAGGCGCAGATAGAACGCGGTCACGACCTGCTCGATGCCCAGGATCGGCGTATCGGCCATCGAATCGGGCTGGAAGGCCAGGTGCGGCACGCGGTGGTCGGGGTCGGCCGTGGCCAGGCGCGTGATGTCGACCAAGTCAGCCACCACGGCGCTGGCAGTCGGTTCGGCGCCGGCCCCCTTGCCGTAGTAGAGCGTGGTGCCGACTGCATCGCCCTGCACCATCACCGCGTTCATCGCGCCTTCCACGTTGGCGATCAGCCGCTTGGCAGGCACCAGCGTCGGGTGAACGCGCAGTTCGATCCCATGCTCGCGACGCTTGGTGATCCCCAGCAGCTTGATGCGATAGCCCAGTTGTTCGGCATAACGGATGTCGAGACCCTGCAGCGCGCTGATGCCCTCCACATGCGCCTTGTCGAACTGCACCGGCACGCCAAACGCAATCGCGCTCATGATCGTGGCCTTGTGCGCGGCGTCGACGCCCTCGATGTCGAAAGTGGGGTCGCTCTCGGCGTAGCCCAGCCGCTGCGCCTCCTTCAGCACCACCGCAAAGTCCAGCCCCTTGGCGCGCATCTCGGAGAGGATGAAGTTCGTCGTGCCGTTGATGATCCCGGCGACCCACTCGATGCGGTTGGCGGTCAGCCCTTCGCGCAGCGCCTTGATGATCGGAATGCCGCCGGCCACCGCGCGCCTCGAACGCGACCATCACGCCGCGCTCGCGCGCCGCGGCGAAAATCTCGTTGCCGTGAACCGCCAGCAGCGCCTTGTTGGCCGTGACCACATGCTTGCCCTGGGCGATTGCCTTGAGCACCAGCGTGCGCGCAATGCCGGTACCGCCGATCAGTTCGACCACGATCTCGATCGCCGGGTTGTCGATCACGAGTTGCGCGTCGGTCACGACCTCGATCTGGTCGCCGACGATGGCCTTGGCGCGAGCGATGTCGAGGTCGGCCACCATCGAAATCTCGATGCCGCGACCGGCGCGGCGACGAATCTCCTGCTGGTTCCGTCCAAGCACGCTGAAGGTGCCCGCGCCCACCGTGCCGATGCCCAGCAGGCCGACCTGGATCGGTTTCAAGCTTGTCGCGTTGTTCACTTGTGATGCCGCTTTCTATAGTGGTCCAGGAAGCGCGCAATGCGTTCGATGGCGTCGGTCAGGTCGTCCGAGTTGGGCAGGAAGACGATGCGGAAATGCTCGTTGTCGGGGACGTTGAATCCCGAACCCTGCACGATCAGAACTTTCTCCTCGGCCAGCAGTTCGTAGGCGAACTGCTGGTCGTCTTCGATCGGATACAGCTTCGGGTCCAGGCGCGGGAACATGTACAGCGCGGCCTTGGGCTTGACGACGCTGACGCCCGGGATCTGCGTCAGCAATTCGTACGCCAGGTCACGCTGGCGGCACAGCCGCCCGCTCGGCGCGACCAGGTCCTTGATGCTCTGGTAGCCCCCGAGCGCGGTCTGTATCGCGAGCTGCCCCGGCGTGTTGGAACACAGGCGCATCGATGCCAGCATGTTCAGGCCCTCGATGTAGTCCTTGGCGTGGCGCTTGTCGCCCGAGACCACCATCCAGCCGGCACGGTAGCCGCAGGAGCGGTAGTTCTTGCTCAGGCCGTTGAAGGTCACGCACAACACGTCGTCGGCCAGCGATGCAATGCTGGTATGGCTGTGGCTGTCGTAGAGCGTCTTGTCGTAGATTTCGTCGGCAAAGATGATCAGCTGGTGCTGGCGGGCGATCTCGACGATGCCCTTCAGGATCTCGTCGCTGTACAGCGCGCCGGTCGGGTTGTTCGGGTTGATGACGACGATGGCCTGCGTGTTCGGCGTCACACGGCGGCGGATGTCCTCGAGGTCGGGCAGCCAGCCCGAGGCCTCGTCGCAGCGGTAATGCACCGGTGTGCCGCCCGAAAGCGACACGACGGCGGTGTACAAGGGATAGTCGGGCGACGGAATCAGCACTTCGTCACCCGCGTCGAGCAGCGCGTTCATGCTCATCGCGATCAGCTCGGAGGCGCCATTGCCCAGGTACACGTCGTCGACCGTCACGCCGGCGATCTGCTTTTCCTGCGTGTAGTGCACCACTGACTTGCGCGGCGCGAACAGACCCTTGCTGTCGGTATAGCCCGCCGCATGGGGCACATTGCGGATCATGTCCTGCACGATCTCGTCCGGCGGCTCCAAGCCGAACGCGGCGATGTTGCCGATGTTGAGCTTGATGATCTTGTGGCCCTCGTCCTCCATCTGGCGGGCCTTGTCCAGCACGGGGCCACGGATGTCGTAGCCGACCTTGGCCAGCTTGGCGGATTTCGTGATGGGCTTCAAGGCGTAGAAGTGCGAAAAGTGGGAACTTAGAATTATCCACGCATGAAGTTTCAACCCGACAGCCTGGCCGGCACCAACGCGATCTCTCGGCACGAGCCTGATGCCGTGTGGGTCAACGGCGCGCGCTGGGCCCACAGTCTGCTGGTGCCGTGGCGGGGCGACGTGCAGCGCTGGCCGCTCGAGTCGCTGAGTGCACTGACACCCGAACACTTCGAACAGGCTCTGGCACTCAGGCCCGAACTGGTGATCTTCGGCAGTGGTGCGCGCATCCGTTTCGTCTCGCCGGCGCTCTACCGCTGCCTGATCGAGGCCCGCATCGGCATCGAGACCATGGACACCGCGGCGGCCTGCCGCACCTACAACGTCCTGGCCAGCGAAGGCCGTTCGGTTGTTGCCGCCCTCCGGGTGGCGTGTGACCCCTGATCGCAAGGGACGTGCCAGCACCCTTATAATTACGGGCTGCACCTGCCGCTGCAGGTAACCACTGCAACATGACGCCAAACATGACGCCAGCCCTCAACAAGCCCCTGCCGGAATTTGAAGCGCTCGCCACCAGCGGCGTCAAGATCTCGCCGCAGACATTCCATAGCCAAGCGGTGGTCCTTTACTTCTACCCGAAGGACAACACGCCGGGCTGCACGACCGAAGCGATGCAATTCCGCGACAGGCACAAGGACTTCGTCAAGGCCGGCGCGCTGGTGCTGGGCGTGTCGCGCGACAACATGGCCTCGCACGAGAAGTTCAAGCAAAACCTCGAACTGCCTTTCGAGTTGATCGCCGACACCGAAGAAAAGCTATGCCACATGTTCGGTGTGGTCAAGAACAAGATCATGTACGGCAAGAAGGTCAAGGGCATCGAGCGCAGCACCTTCCTGATCGACGCTGAGGGCGTGCTGCGCGGCGAGTGGCGCGGCATCAAGGTGGCCGGCCATGTCGACGAGGTGCTGAAGGCCGTCAAGCTGTTGAAGAAGGCGGCCTGACCCTGGCCCGGCGGCGCCGGGGATCACCCCTGTTGCTTGTCACCTACAACTTACAGGTGCGCGAAGCCACAGTCGCATAATCGGACCATGCCCGTTAGACGAGACGCGACGCGCAACCCGTGAAAGCCGCACAGCCGACTGTGCGGCTTTTTTGTTTCTGATCGACCCACTTCAGACCCACCCTACGCAATGCCCCTGCCCAAGCCCCCCGCACGCAAAGCCGCCCTCCTAGCCCCCACCGACTTCGAATCCCAGGCCGCCCCCAAGACGGGAGCCCGATCCACCCGATCCCATGGCGGCAGCGAACCCGCTGCCGGTGTGCTTGACCTGTACGACAGCAGCGCCGCGGTGGCAGCCCCCAAGCTGCCGGCATCCCTGCCTTCGGCCAGTGCACCGCTGCGCGCGCCGGCGCCGCAGGCCAAGCCACGCAAGCCTCGCGGCAGCGGCCCGGCCAAGCTGTTCGTGCTCGACACCAACGTGCTGATGCACGACCCCACCTGCCTGTTTCGTTTCGACGAGCACGACGTCTTCCTGCCCATGATCACGCTCGAAGAGCTCGACGGGCACAAGAAGGGCATGAGCGAAGTGGCACGCAACGTGCGCCAGGTCAGCCGCGACCTCGACGCCCTGGCTGCAGACGGCCTGCGCGACCCCAAGGAAGGCATCCCGCTGGCCAAGACCGGCCGCCGCGAGGCCGGCGGCAAACTGTTCTTCCAGACGACGCTGTTCGAGGTCAAGCTGCCGGCCGGCCTGCCGCAAGGCAAGGCCGACAACCAGATCCTGGGCGTGGTCATGAGCCTGCGCGAGCAGCTGCCCCAGCGCGACGTGGTGCTGGTGTCCAAGGACATCAACATGCGCGTCAAGGCGCGTGCCCTGGGCCTGCCCGCCGAGGACTACTTCAACGACAAGACCCTCGAAGACGGCGACCTGCTCTACACCGGCGTGCTGCCGCTGCCGGCCGACTTCTGGGAGCGCCACGGCAAGACCATGGAGAGCTGGCAGCAGGGTGGCCACACCTTCTACCGCATCGCCGGGCCGATGGTGCCGGTGTTGATGGTCAACCAGTTCGTCTACCTCGAGACCCCCGGCGCCGCGCCGCTGTATGCGCGCGTCACCGAGATCACCGGCAAGACCGCGGTGCTGAAGACGCTCAAGGAGTACACGCACCAGAAGAACGCGGTGTGGGGCGTGACGGCGCGCAACCGCGAACAGAACTTCGCGCTGAACCTGCTGATGGACCCGGAGTGCGACTTCATCACCCTGACGGGCACCGCGGGCACCGGCAAGACGCTGATGACGCTGGCGGCCGGCCTGGCCCAGGTGATGGACGACCGCCGCTACAGCGAAATCATCGTCACCCGCGTCACGGTGCCGGTGGGCGAGGACATCGGCTTCCTGCCCGGCACCGAGGAAGAGAAGATGGGCCCCTGGATGGGCGCCCTGGACGACAACCTCGAAGTGCTGTCACGCAGCGACGCCGGCGCCGGCGAATGGGGCCGCGCCGCGACGAACGACCTGGTGCGCAGCAAGATCAAGGTCAAGAGCCTGAATTTCATGCGCGGGCGCACCTTCCTGAACAAGTTCGTGCTGATCGACGAGGCACAGAACCTCACGCCCAAGCAGATGAAGACCTTGATCACGCGCGCAGGCCCCGGCACCAAGATCGTCTGCCTGGGCAACCTGGCGCAGATCGATACGCCCTACCTGACCGAAGGCAGTTCGGGCCTGACCTATGCCGTCGACCGCTTCAAGGGCTGGCCGCACGGCGGCCATGTCACGCTGGCGCGCGGCGAGCGTTCGCGATTGGCCGACTTCGCCAGCGAAATCCTGTAGCACACGGCCCGTAGGGCCAGGCGCGCCCTATTTGCGAGCCTCGGCCAGCGCCTGCCTCGGGTGCATCAGGTTGCGCCGGCCATCGGCCGTGCGCTCGGCCGTGCTGACGATGATGCGGATCAGGTCGGCCGGCGTGAGTCGCGGATTGACGGCTAGCAGCTTGGCCGCCAGTCCCGCCACCTGGGGCGAAGCCATCGAGGTCCCGGACAGCGCCACCCGCGCCCCGCCCGGCAGGAAGCTCTCGACCTGGTAGCCGTTGGCATGCACCTTGACGGTGGGGCCGTAGCTGGTGAAGCCCGCCTCGTCGCCGGCCAGGTCGACCGCACCCACCGTCAGCAGGTTCGGCAGGACGATCGATGCCGGGATGTCCTCGACGAATGACGCATCGTCACCGCTGTTGCCGGCCGCGGTCACGAAGAGGATCGCCGGCGCACTGGCGAAAGCCTGGGTCAGCGCCCGGCGTCCGATGTCGTAGTACTCACGCGCCAGGGCCTTGCGCGCCTCCGGCGTCTTGCCGATCCCGCATTGCTCGAGCTGATTCTCGATGCCCTTCACGTCGCCGCCCCAGCTCATGTTGACGACGCGCGCGCCATGGCGCTTGAAGAAGTCGACAGTGGCCTGCGCGGCACGCGCCTCGCGCAAGACGAGCGCGCGGCTCGGACAGGGGTCGGGCTTGAGGGTGTGCTGAAACTCGATGCGACCGACGATCAGGCGCGCGTGCGGGTTGCCCGCCAGCGTGATGCCGGCCACATGCGTGCCATGCTCGTAGCTGCCCGCGAGACCGATTTCCTCGATCGCTTCTTTGTATTTCTCGGGCGCCAGGCCCGACAAGAAGCTCTTGACCTCACTTGCCTCCGCGCTGTCGATGTTTGACTGCAGGTCGGAGAAGCCTTTGGTCCGCGCCGTCATCAGCGGCAGGCGGGCGCGCAGGTCCGGCGGGATCGGCATCAACTCGCCCCGGGACTGGCGGCTGTACTTGTCAAACGCGATCACGAGCGGCGCCCCGGTCTTGCTGCGCAACACCTGCGGCCCGAAGAGTGCGGTATCGACACCGCTGTCCCACACGGCGACGGTCACGCGAGCCCGACCGTCGCTCGATTTCAAGGCCACGTCGCGTGCCGCCCAGATGTCGGCCTTGGCCACCTGGTTCGCAGCCAGGTAGGCGCTGAACGCCTCGATGAAGGTCGACTTCAGCGGCAGCTGCGCCAGCAGGCGAAAGCGCGCGCCGATCAGGCCGGGGGCGAAGTCGGAACTCAGCGCACCATTCTGGTCGACGATAGGCTGCATGACCTCGCGAATGCGGCCCAGGATGAGCGCCTCGCCGATCAGCTCGGCGCTCATCTTGACCTCGCGCACGTCGTTGGCGACCACGGCGAAAGGCATCCCCGCGAGTTCGGCAGCCAAGGTCGCGGCAACGGCTTGGCGATAGGCCTCGCTGTTGAGCTCGTGGGCCTTCGCGGCCACGGCCATCGCGCGCAGCCGCAGTCCCGACATCAGCTTGTCGGCCGGCTTGTCCTCCAGGGCCCTGGCCTCTTCGAGCCGGGTGAGCGTGCGGTCGTATTGGCCATCGAGGAAATCGACGACGGCCAATTGCGTGATGAGGCCGCGCAAGGTGGCGCGATCGGGGATCTCGTAACCGGCGATCACGGATTCGGTGTCGCGCCGAACTGCCGCCACGAAGGGCGCGAACTTCGCCGCGTCGCGCACGACGTCCTCCAACTTGCCCTCCACCTTGTAGCTGAACCGCGGTAGATCGGCGGCTTTCTCGATGCGCGGCTTGGCGACGGGCTGCGCCGATACCCCCGCCGCAGTCACAAGTACGAGCGCGGCGGCGACCGCGCGAATCAGCAGGGTGTACGGCATGCAGGACTCACAAGGTGTTCAACGGTCGCCATTTTGCAATGCCGCGCGTCCGCGCACAGCGGTCTGGCGACGAACTGCGTCTTCCGGGGCTCAGGTGGCGACGAGATCCCGGACCTGCTGCAGCGCCGCGGGGTCCTCGATCGTCGTCAGGTCGCCCGGGTCGCGCCCCTCGCACACGGCCTGGATCGCGCGTCGCAGCAGCTTGCCCGAGCGCGTCTTGGGCAGCACGGTGACGAATCGCACCCGCGCGGGCCTGGCGACGGCACCGAGCTGGTCACCGACCAGCTTCATGATCTCGCCCTCGTGCTTGAGCGCGTCCGCCGCGGTCGCCGCCTTCGACGCGTCCTTCAGGATCACGAAGGCCATGGCCACCTGGCCCTTGAGCTGATCGGCCACGCCGACCACCGCCACCTCGGCCACGTTGGGGTGGCTGGAAATGCTCTCCTCGATCTCGCGCGTGCCCAGGCGGTGCCCGGCAACATTGATCACGTCGTCGGTGCGACCGAGGATGAAGTAGTAGCCATCTTCGTCGCGGATGCCCCAGTCGAAGGTCGAGTAGACCTGCTGCCCCGGGATGCTCTCCCAATAGGTGCTGACGAATCGCGCGTCGTCGCGCCACACGGTCTGCATGCAGCCCGGCGGCAAGGGGCCGGCAATGGCGATCACGCCCTTCTGGTTCGCGCCCGTCAGCTCCGCGCCGGTGTTCTCGTCGAGCAGCTTGACGTCGTAGCCGTAGACCGCCTTGCCCGGCGAGCCGAACTTGCTCGTGGCGCGCTCGATGCCGTTGCACAGGCCCAGGATCGGCCAGCCGGTTTCGGTCTGCCAGTAGTTGTCGATGATCGGCTTGCCCAAGGCGCCGGCGATCCACTGCGCGGTGGGCTCGTCCAGCGGCTCACCTGCCAGGAACAGGGCTCGCAGGGACGACAGGTCGTGGCGCTTGAGCGCGTCGGGGTCCTGCTTCTTGAGCACCCGCACGGCGGTCGGGGCGCTGAACATCACCGACACCTTGTACTTCTCGACCAGGCTCCACCAGATCGCGGCGTCGGGGCGGATCGGCAGACCTTCGTAGAGGATCGTGGCCATGCCCGCGATCAGCGGCCCATAGACGATATAGCTGTGGCCGACGACCCAGCCGATGTCGCTGGTCGAGAAATAGGTTTCGCCGGCCTGGCCGCAGAAGATGTGCTTCATGCTCGCGGCCAACGCCACGGCATAGCCGCCCGTATCTCGCTGCACGCCCTTGGGCTTGCCAGTCGTGCCCGACGTGTACAGCGTGTAGCTCGGGTGCGTGGCCTCGACCCAGGTGCAGGGTACCGCGGCGCCGCGGTGCTGCTCGCGCAGCGCAGCGTAGTCGACGTCGCGTCCCGCCACCCGGGCCATGGGCGCCAGGCCCCGATCGACCAGCAGCACCTGCGTCGGTTTCCGTGACGACAGCCGGATCGCTTCGTCGAGCAGCGGCTTGTAGCCCATCACCTTGCCGGCGCGGCTGCCGGCGTCGGCGCTGACGATGACCTTGGGTTCGGCGTCATCGATGCGACTGGCCAGGCTGACGCTGGCAAAGCCACCGAACACGACCGAGTGGATCGCGCCGATGCGCGCGCAGGCGAGCATCGCGAACACCGCCTCGGGCACCATCGGCATGTAGATCAGCACGCGGTCGCCGGCTTGCACGCCCAGCGACAGCAGCGAGGCGGCCATGCACTGCACCTCCTCGTGCAGCTGCGCGAAGGAATAGGTTTGCTCCTTGCCGACCTCGGTCGAGACCCAGACCAGGGCGTTCTGGTCCGCGCGCTGCGCCAGATGGCGATCGACCGCGTTGTGGCACAGGTTGGTGGTGCCGCCGACGAACCAGCGCGCAAACGGCGGTTGGCTGTAGTCGCAGACTTGCGTGAACGGGCGCTGCCAGTCGATCAGCTGCGCCTGCTCGGACCAGAAGGCGTCACGGTTGTCGATCGAGCGGCGATGGAAATCGGCGTAGGTCATGGCGGTAGGCTGCAATGGCGGGTCAGTCAGTCGATTCTCACGACCAGACGCCCGCGCACGCGGCCGGCTATCAGGTCCTGTGCACGGGCGATGGCGTCGGCCAGCGCAATCTCCTCGGTCATGCGCTCGAGCAGAGCCGGGTCAAGGTCGCGCGCGAGCTGATGCCAGGCGGCTTGGCGCAGGGCCAGCGGCGCCATCACGCTGTCGATGCCAGCCAAGGTGATGCCACGCAAAATGAACGGCATGACCGTGCCCGGCAGGTCGGCGCCCTGCGCCAGCCCGCAGGCGGTCACGACACCGCCGTAGCGCGTCTGCGCCAGCACGTTGACCAAGGTATGGCTGCCTACTGCGTCAACCGCGGCGGCCCAGCGCTCCTTCTGCAGCGGCTTGCCGGGTGCGGAGAGCGCCGCGCGGTCGACGACGTCGGCCGCGCCCAGCGCCGTCAGGTAGTCCGCCTCGGCTGCCTTGCCGGTGGCAGCGATGACGCGGTGGCCCGCACGCGCCAGCAAGGCCACCGCGATGCTGCCGACGCCCCCCGTCGCGCCCGTGACCAGCACCTCGCCATCACCGGGCTTGACGCCATGGCGCTGCAATGCCTGCACACACAACATAGCGGTGTAGCCCGCCGTGCCGATGGCCATGGCTTGTCGTGAAGTGAATACCGAAGGAAGTTGCACCAGGCCGTCACCGGCGAGCACCGCGCGCGCAGCCAAGCAGCCCCAGCGCGACTCGCCGACGCCCCAGCCGTTGTGGACGACATGGTCGCCCGGCTTCCAGTTCATGTGCCGGCTTTCGATCACGGTGCCGGCGCCGTCGATGCCGGGAACCATCGGCCACTGACGCACCACCGGGCCCTTGTTCGTCAGGGCCAGGCCATCCTTGTAGTTGAGCGTCGAGTACTCGACGCCGACGAGCACGTCGCCGTCGCCCAGCGGCGCCAAGCGTGACTCCTCAAGTGTCTCCAGGCCGGCGCGAAAGCCGGCCTCGTCTTTGTGCAATACGAGGGCCTTGAACATAGGCGCAGTCTCCTCCAGAGCGCGGACAGTCACTTGACGGATTGCAATTTCTCGGACTGACAAGGTGCTGACTCAGTGCCCCACCCCGAATCTCCAATTCACATTAGATTTCACATACAAGTAGCTGATACACAACGATTTTTCTTCCCTAACTGATCGTAGGCTGATACGCTCGCGGCATGGCAGTTGGCCTGCGCATCCCTACCGTCAGCTTGCAGTCACGAACCCAGGCTTGGCTGCTCGCAGCCCTGACCCTGGCCGTGCAGGGCTGCGCGACGCACGAGCCGTATGCCCCGACGGCACGCGCGGCCGCACCAGACCGCCGTACGCACGCCCCCGAGCTTCAACTGCGCAATGGGCAGCGTGACCCCGCCGCGGATGTCGTGATCACGGCCTTGAACTTTCTCGGCCAGCCCTACCGCCACGGCGGCGGCACGGTCGAGCAGGGATTTGACTGCAGTGGCTTCACACGCCATGTCTACGAGGTCAGCTTGGGCCTTGTGCTGCCCCGCAGTGCAGACGACCAGGCCAGCGGGGACCGCCTGGTCAGCGTTGACCGGGCCGAGTTGCGTCCAGGCGACCTGGTCTTCTTCGATACCCTCCATCGCCGGTATTCCCATGTCGGGATCTATGTCGGCCAGGACCGGTTCATCCACGCACCGCGCACCGGCAGCCAGGTACGCATCGAGGACATGCGATTCGCGTACTGGGCCCAGCGCTTCACCGGGGCCCGGCGCGTCGCCGAACCCAGCGACGCGGGAGCAGCAACCCTGCCGTCTACCAATCGCTGACACACGCGGCACAATCGCCGCATGGGCGACGCCACTCCTAGCAACGTGATCCCGATTGCCGACCTGCGCTACCGCGCAGCCATACCGTCGATCCCCGCCACGTTGAAGCCGGCCACGGGTCTGCTCGGCGATGCATTGGGGCGCCCTTTGCGCGACCTGCGGATCTCGGTCACGGACCGCTGCAACTTCCGCTGCAGCTACTGCATGCCCAAGGAGGTGTTCGATCGCGACTACGCTTTCCTGCCGCAGTCGTCGCTGCTGAGCTTCGAGGAGATCACGCGCCTGGCCAAGGTGTTCGTCAGCCACGGCGTGCAGAAGATCCGCCTGACCGGCGGCGAGCCGCTGCTGCGCCGCCACCTCGAAACCCTGGTCGGCATGCTGGCTGGATTGCGCACGCCCGACGGCAAGACCCTGGACCTGACCCTGACGACCAATGGGTCGCTGCTCGCGCGCAAGGCCCGCGTGCTGCATGACGCCGGATTGCGCCGCGTGACCGTGAGCCTGGACGCGCTCGATGACGCCATCTTCCGGCACATGAACGATGTCGACTTCCCCGTCGCCGACGTGCTGGCGGGCATCGACGCCGCCCTGGCCGCGGGGCTGGGTCCGATCAAGGTCAACATGGTGGTCAAGCGCGGCACCAACGACGGGGAAATCGTGCCGATGGCGCGGCACTTTCGCCATCACTACGGCGCCGACGCTGTGCTGCGCTTCATCGAGTACATGGACGTCGGCAGCACGAACGGCTGGCGCATGGACCATGTGCTGCCCTCGAGCGAACTGATCGACCAGTTGAGCGCCATGTACGCGCTCGAACCGCTCGAGCCCAACGCGGCGGGCGAAACCGCCCAGCGCTGGCGCTATCAGGACGGCGGCGGCGAGATCGGCGTCATCTCCAGTGTCACGCAGGCCTTCTGCCGCGACTGCAACCGCGCGCGGCTCTCGACCGAGGGCCGCCTGTACCTGTGCCTGTTCGCCAGCCAGGGCCACGACCTGCGGCACCTGTTGCGCGAGCGCGGCGCCAGCGACGCCGAACTGACCGGCGCCATCGCCGACATCTGGACCGGCCGCAGCGACCGCTATTCGGAGCTGCGCGGCCACGGCATCGCGCAGCCTGGTGATGGTGAACGCAAGGTCGAGATGCACTACATCGGAGGGTAGATGGGGTCCCCCCCGAAGCGCCTGCGGCGCCTCCCCCCAAGGGGGCCGAGGCCCGCGGCTCCAAGTCGACCTGCGTCGGCTTGGACAGGCCTAGGAATGGCCGCGTCTCGCGGCCATGCGGCCTGCAGGGCCGCCAGTGGACCGGCGGAGCCGGAACCACGGCGTCTGCTTGACTCTCAAGACTCCTCGCATCAAACGTGACAGTGGCCGCCGCAGACGATCGATAACATGCCCATTGAATCCACTGACATCACCGGCTTGATCCTGGCCGGCGGCCGCGGCAGCCG
Source organism: uncultured beta proteobacterium (assembly GCA_963740395.1). Lineage (GTDB taxonomy): Bacteria > Pseudomonadota > Gammaproteobacteria > Burkholderiales > Burkholderiaceae_C > CADEEN01. The sequence continues at coordinate 26,634 of CAVUEP010000017.1, read as the reverse complement.
CATGGGGGGCGTCGACAAGGGGCTGCAGAACCACCACGGCATGTCGCTGGCTTTGCATGCGATGCTGCGCCTGGGGCCGCAGGTCGGGCAGGTCATGATCAATGCCAATCGCAACCTCGGTGCCTACGAGTCCTTCGGCGTGCCGGTGTGGCCCGACCCGGTGGGTGAGTACGCCGGGCCGCTGGCCGGCTTCCTGGCCGGGCTGGAGCATTGCGAGACGCCGCTGATGCTGAGTGTGCCCTGTGACACGCCGAACTTCCCGCTGGACCTGGCAGCGCGGCTGGCGGCGGCGCTCGATGCCGCCGACGCGGAGCTGGCCTACGCGGTCACGCTCGAGGACGGGCGCGAGCAGCGCCATCCTGTGTTCTGCCTGATGAAAAGCACGCTGTCGGAGAGCCTGATCGCCTTCCTGCACAGCGGCGAGCGCAAGATCGACCGCTGGTTCGCGCTGCACCGGGCGGCGACGGTGCAGTTCGAAGACGCCAGCGCCTTCTTCAATGCCAACACCGCGGCCGAACTGGCGACCTTGCAGGTGCCGCATGACTGACACCGCGGCGCCGCAGGTTCGCGCGCTGGGCGAAGCCGACCTCGGGGCCTACAAGGCCTTGCGCGACCATGTGCTGGCGCACCACGAAGAAGCCTTCACCTCGGACGCCGCCACGGAAGCCCTGCGCACGGCCCAGAGCTACCGCGCGCGGCTGGGCAGCGGCGACGACGACAGCGGCGGCTTCAGCCTGGGGGCCTGGCGCGGCGACCGCCTGGTCGGCGCCATCACCTGCGAACGCGACCCGCGCAGCAAGGTGCGCCATGTCGGCCACATCGTCGGCATGATGGTCACGAGCGACGAGCAGGGCCTGGGCGTGGGCCGCGCGCTGCTGGCCGCGCTGATTGCGCGCGCCAATGCCGACGCCGAGCTGCACCAGCTCACGCTCAGCGTGACCGCCAGCAACGAGCGCGCCGTGCGCATGTACGAGCGTGCCGGCTTCACCTGCTACGGCACCCTGCCGCGCGCGATCCGCGTCGCGGGCCGCTTCTTCGACAAGCAACTGATGCAACTCAACCTGCAATGAGCGCCACGCAGACCCTCGAGCAGATCGCCTCCTGCGTGGCCGGCTACGACCCGAACGCGTTGCCGGTGGCGCAGGCGCAGGAGTTCATCGCGCGCCTGGTGCCCAAGGTCAGCGCGGTCGAGAGCGTGGCCCTGCGCAGCAGCCTGGGGCGGGTGCTGGCGCGCGACATCGTGGCGCCGGCCAATGTGCCCGCGCACGACAACTCGGCGATGGATGGCTTTGCACTGCGCGGCAGCGATCTGGCGGCCGACGGCGAGACCCGCCTGCGCGTCGCCGGTACCGGCCTGGCCGGACAAGCGTTCAGTGGCGACGTGCCCGCGGGCCACTGCGTGCGCATCATGACCGGCGCGGTGATGCCGGCCGGCCTGGACACCGTCGTGCCGCAGGAATTCACGCAGACCGAGGGCGACATGGTTCGCATTGCCGCGGGCGTCGTGCGCCGAGGCGACAACCGGCGCCTGGCCGGTGAAGACCTGGCCCAGGGCAGCGCCGCGCTCGCGGCCGGCCGCGTGCTGCGACCGGCCGACCTGGGCCTGCTGGCCTCGCTCGGCCAGGCCGAGGTGCCGGTCTATCGCCGCCTGCGCGTGGCCTTCTTCTCCACCGGCGACGAATTGCGCTCGATCGGCGAGCCGCTCGACGCCGGCTGTGTCTACGACAGCAACCGCTACACGATCTGGGCCATGCTGCAGCGCCTGGGCTGCGACGTCGTCGACCTCGGCGTCGTGCGCGACCAGCCCGAGGCGCTGCGCGCTGCATTCAGCCAGGCCGCGGCCAGCGCCGACGCCGTGATCACGTCGGGCGGCGTCAGCGTGGGCGAGGCCGACCACACCAAGGCGATCATGGCCGAGCTGGGCGACGTGCTGTTCTGGCGCATCGCGATGCGCCCCGGGCGGCCGATGGCCATCGGCCGCATCGACGACGCCATCCTGTTCGGCCTGCCCGGCAACCCGGTCGCCGTGATGGTCACGTTCTACGCCTTCGTTCGCAATGCGCTGCTGGCGATGAGCGGCGCCACCAACCCCGAGCTGCCGACGCTGCGCGCCGCTTGCAGCACGGCCCTGCGCAAGAAGCCGGGGCGCACCGAGTACCAGCGCGGCGTCGTCAGCCGCGGCGCCGACGGCCGCTGGCAGGTCGCCATCACCGGCAGCCAGGGCTCGGGCATCCTGTCGTCGATGAGCGTGGCCAACGGCATGGTGGTGTTGCACCACGAGCAGGGCAACGTCGCGGCGGGGGACGAGGTCGACGTGATCCCGTTCGACGGGCTCGTCTGACGAGAAGCCGCGCACGACGCCGTCAGGCGTCGCGCCGACCGGTCACTGGGCCGGGGCCAGCGCCTCGCCTTCCTTCTCGGTGATCTCGCCCGGCACGCCCTTGCGCGCAAACCAGGTGTAGACGGTCGGCACGACGAAGATCGTCAGCAGCGTGCCCAGCGACATGCCGCCGACGATGACCCAGCCAATCTGCTGCCGGCTCTCGGCGCCCGCACCGCTGGCCAGCGCCAGCGGCAAGGCGCCCAGCACCATCGCGAAGGTGGTCATCAGGATCGGCCGCAGACGCAGGCTCGCGGCCATGACCACCGCCTCGCGCACGGCCATGCCCTGGCGGCGCAGCTGGTTGCTGAACTCGACGATCAGGATGCCGTGCTTGCTGATCAAGCCGACCAGCGTGATCAGCCCGATCTGCGAATACACGTTCAGGGTGCCGCCCGACCACTTCAGCGCCAGCAGCGCGCCGACCATCGACAACGGCACCGACAGCAGGATCACGAAGGGGTCGAGGAAGCTCTCGAACTGCGCCGACAGCACCAGGAAGATGAACAGCAGCGCCAGCACGAACACCAGGCCGAGCGCGCCCGACGATGAGCGGAACTCGCGGCTGACCCCGTTGAGTTCGGTGACGTAGCCCTGCGGCAGCACCTTGGTCGCGGTCTGGTCGAGGAAGTTCAGGGCTTCTCCGAGCGCGTAATCGGGCGCCAGGTTGGCCGTGATCGACACCGACCGGCGCTGATTGAAGTGGTTCAACTCGCGCGGGCTGACCGACTCGCGCAGCTTGACCAGCGAGGACAGCGGCACCATCGTGTCGTTGCGCCCGCGCACGAACAGCCGGTCGATGTCTTCGGGCGTGGCGCGGCCGCGGCCCTCGGTCTGCACCATCACGTCGTACTGTTCGGCATCGCGTTTGTAGCGCGTCACGGCGCGGCCGCCGAGCATGGTCTCGACCGTGCGCGCCACCGAGTCGACCGTGACGCCCATGTCGGCCGCGCGGGCGCGGTCGACGTCCATGTAGATCTCCGGCTTGTTCAGCTGCAGGTCGTTGTCGATCTGCACGAAGCCCGGGTTCTTTGAAATCTCGGCGATGAACTGCTGCGACACCCGCGACAGATTCTCGTAGCTGTCGCTGGTCAGGAGCACGTAGTTGATCGGCCGCTCGCGAAAGCCCTGGCCCAGGCTGGGCGGCGTGATCGGGAAGGCGCTGACGCCGGGCAACGCATTCATGCGCGGCAGCAGCGAGCGTGCCAGTTCCTGCGTCGTGCGTTCCCGCTCCGACCAGTCCACCGCGCGCATCACGGCCGTGGCCGAAGACACCTGGCCGCCGCCCATGAACATGAAACGGCGGTCGAACTCGGGGTAGCTGGCGACGATGTTGTCGATGGCGTCGAGGTAGCGGGCGGTGAAGTCCAGCGTGGCACCGTCGGGTGCGCGCACCGGCATGATGATCACGCCGCGATCCTCGAGCGGCGCGAGTTCGCTCTTGGCGGTCGAGAACAGCCACCAGCTGGCACCGGCCGAGGCCATCATCACCAGCAACACGACCCAGCGGTACGACAGCACGCCGCGCAGCGCCTTGGTGTAGCCGCTGGTCACGGCCACCAATACGGCCTCCATGCCGCGGTCGAAGCGTCCGGGCTTGGGGTTGTGACGCAGCAGCTTGCTGCACATCATCGGCGTCAGCGTCAGCGCCACGAACCCCGACACCAGCACGGCGCCTGCCAGGGTCAGGGCGAACTCGCTGAACAGGCGCCCGGTGCGGCCCGGCGTGAAGGCCAGCGGCGCGAACACAGCGGTCAGCGTGAGGGTCATCGCGACCACCGCGAAGCTGATCTCGCGGGCGCCCTTGAGCGCGGCCTGGAACGGCGCCAGGCCCTCCTCGATGTGGCGGTGGATGTTTTCCAGCACCACGATCGCATCGTCGACCACCAGGCCGATCGCCAGCACCAGGGCCAGCAGCGTGAGCGTGTTGATGGTGAAGCCGGCGGCGGCGATCATGGCGAAGGCGCCGATCAGGCTGACGGGGATCGTGACCAGCGGAATGATCGATGCGCGCAGCGTGCGCAGGAACACGAACACCACCAGGGCCACCAGCACCACGGCCTCGGTCACGGTCACGTAGACCGACTTGACCGAGCGATCGATGAAGACCGACAAGTCATTGGCCTGCACCACCGTCACCGACGGCGGCAGGTCGCGCTGGATCTGCGGCATGACCGCGCGCACCCCGGCCGAGACCTCGAGCGGATTCGCGGTGGCGTTGCGGATCACGCCGGTCGAGATCGACGGCACGCCGTTGAGACGCACGCGCGAACGTTCGCTGGCGGCGGCCTCCTCGACACGCCCGACGTCGCGCAGGCGCACGGTGTAGCTGTTGACCGTTCGCAGCGCGATGTCGGCGAACTGCGCCACCGTGTTCAGGTCGGTGCGGGTGGTGACGTTGAACTCGCGCTGCTGGCTCTCGATGCGCCCCGAGGGCACCTCGAGGTTCTGCCGCCGCAGCGCGTCCTCGACGTCCTGGACCGTCACGCGGTAGGCAGCCAGCTTGTCCGGGTCGAGCCAGATCCGCATGGCGTACTTGCGGTCGCCGCCGACCTGTATGTCGGCCACGCCGGGCACCGTCTGCAGGCGCGGCTTGACGATGCGGTTGACCAGGTCGGTCACCTCCAGCGGGCTCAGCGTCTGGCTCGTGAACGCCAGCCAGATCGTCGGCGTGGCGTCGGCCTCGACCTTGGCGATCACGGGCTCGTCGACCGCGTCGGGCAGCCGGCCGCGCACCCGCGACACGCGGTCACGCACGTCGGCGGCGGCGTCGTCGGGGTTCTTCACCAGCTTGAAGCGCACCGAGATCTGGCTGCGTTCGGCGCGCGAGATCGAGGTGATGACTTCGACGCCGTCGATGCCGGCGATCGAATCCTCCAGCGGCTTGGTCACCTGCGACTCGATGACCTCGGACGAGGCCCCGGTGAGCACCGTGTTGACGGTGACCACGGGTTCGTCGATGCGTGGGTACTCGCGCAATGACAGGCGGTCGAAGGACACCAGGCCGACCAGCAGGATCAGCAAGGACATCACGCTGGCCAGCACCGGCCTGCGGATCGACGTTTCGGACAGCCTCATGCGCGTCTCCTTGCAGTCAAACCGGCGGCGCGCCGCGAACGGCGCCGCTGGCGCCACCCAGGCCCGACTTGGCGGGGCCACTGGCCGCGCCTGCCGGCCCGCCGGCGCCGCGCGGCTTGCCGGCATCGGCCAGATCGATCACGCGCACCGGCTGGCTGTCGCCGCGCAACAGCCGCGTCTGCCCTGCCGTCACCACGGTGTCGCCCTCGGCCACACCCTCCAGGATCTCGACCTTGCCCGGCACCCGCACGCCGATGCGCGCCTCCAGCCGCTGCGACACCTTGCCGCCCTGCGGGCCGTCGACGACCTTGATCAGGAATTGCTTGCCGCCCTGCGGCACCAGCGCCTCTTCGGGCACCACGAGCGCGTTGTCGCGCACCGCGAACAGCGTGCGCGTGCGCGCAAACATGCCGCTGCGAAGCACGCCGTCGGGGTTGGCTAGCCGGGCGCGCACCAGCAGCGAGCGCCCGTTGGCGTCAATTTGCGAATCCAGCGCGTCGACCTTGCCCTTGAACAACTGGCCGGGGATCGCCTCGATGCTCACCTCCACCGGCTGACCGGTCTTGAGCCGCGCCAGGTAGCGCTCGGGCAGGCGGAAGTCGACCCAGACCTGCGAGGTGTCTTCGACATTGACGAGGTCGGCGCCGTCCTTGACATAGTCGCCGACGTTGACGCTGCGGATGCCGGCCACGCCGTCGAACGGCGCCAGGATCTTCATGCGCTCGAGCTGCGCCTTGTTCAGGGCCACCTGGGCCAGCGCCACCTCGAGCGCCGCGGCGCTCTGGTCGACCACGCTCTGGCTGACGAAGTTCTGCGCCACCAGCTCGCGGTTGCGCTGCAGGTTGGTGCGCGCGATGCCGGCCTGGGCCTCGGCCTGGCGCACCTGAGCGACCTGCAAGGTGTCGTCGAGCTGCACCAGCAACTGGCCACGGCGCACCCGCTGGCCATCGCCGAAACCGAGCCGCGCAACGCGGCCGCTGACCTCGGGACGCAGCATCACGCCCTGGCGCGAACGCAGCGTGCCGACGGCCAGCGCGTCGTCTTCGATGCGCAGCCGCAGCACCTTGCCGACCTCGACCAAAGCGGGCCCGCCTGCGCCCCCGCCACCCGTTCCGGGTCTGGCCGCCGAAGCCGCGGGTGCGGCCGCGCTGGCACCGGCGGCCGCAGGCACGCGATGCTGCACCCACCAGGCAATGCCGCCGAGAGCCGCCATGCCAATGACCGCGACCCAGGTGTGAAATCTCTTGATTGCCATGCAACTTCCGATCAGGACAGCGGACTGTAGCGGGAGCCGGCCCGGTGCGCATTGGTGCGGTTACTGCTCGTCCGCCCCGCGATTGGCAAGAGCGTCGGCGCGCTCGTTGCCCGGGTCGCCGGCATGGCCCTTGACCCAGTGCCAGTCGACCCGGTGTGAGGCGGCCAAGGCGTCCAGCCGTTGCCACAGGTCGACGTTCTTGACCGGCTTGTTGTCGGCCGTCTTCCAGCCCCGGCGCTTCCAGTTGTGGATCCATTCGGTGATGCCCTGCCGAACGTATTGGCTGTCGGTGTAGATCGCGACATGGCTGTGGCGCTTGACCGCGGCCAGGGCTTCGATCACGGCGGTGAGTTCCATGCGGTTGTTGGTGGTCAGCGGCTCCCCGCCCCACAACTCCTTGTCATGCTCGCCCACGCGCAGCCATGCGCCCCAGCCGCCGCGGCCGGGATTGCCCTTGCAGGCACCGTCGGTGTAGATCGTGATCGTGTCGTTGCTCATGTTTCGTTTCGATGGGAATTCTGGTTGGCGACGACGGCGGGTGCGGCCTGCGGTTTCGCGCGCTCGCGTGCGACCAGCCCCACCAGGCGCATGCCGCGCACCCGCTTCACGGCGACCAGCATGTAATCGGCACCGAAGACCGGCCACCATCGATCGCCCACGCGGTCCATCCAGCCAAACCGTGCCAGCCAGCGCCCCGACCGCAGCGGCGGCCGGTAGCCGCCAAAGCGCCCGCCCTCGACTTCGAAGCTGAGCAGGCGCAGCCAATCGCGCAACCGCCAGTAACCGATGAAATCCCCGGGACGGGGCAGGAACAGGGATCCGCTGCCGCCCAGGCGCTGCCGCAGTCGGCCCAAGCGCTGGCGCAGACCCCACAGGCTGGCCGGATTGAAGCCCAGGATCACGACGCGCCCCTCGGGCACCAGCACACGCTCGACCTCGGACAGGGTCAGGTGCGGGTCCCGCGCCAGTTCCAGCGTGTGCGGCAGCACCACCAGATCCAGGCTGCGTTCGGGAAACGGCAGTGCATCGGTGTCGCATTGCAGTGCCACGGCCCGCGGCATCGCGCCGCCATCGTTGGCCAGCCAGCGGTGCGGCATGCGGTTGTTGCGCAGCGCGTCGAGCTCGGGCAGGCCGAGTTGCAGCGCGTGAAATCCGAACAGGTCGGCCACCGCGCGATCGAGCTGCTGTTGCTCCCAGGCCAACAAGTAGTCGCCGGGAGGCGTCGCCAACCATGCAGCCAATTCGTCGGTGGCGTGATTTGTGGTCATCAATGCGGGCCAGCACGCGGGCCGCAGCCTTGCGTCACTGGCATGGTTCCTATAATCGCAGCGTCTTGCCGATGAAATTCGTCGCCCTGCCCGCCTTCACCGACAACCCACTTCGGATGCTGCCCACCCGCGATGCGGTGCGGCGAGTCGGTCCGCGTGGTGCAGCGGGCGACCGCGACTCGGTCGAAGGCAACGGACTGCAGTTGGCCGGCATTCTAGTGACGGGCCGCGCGAGCGCAGACCTCACTGCCGATTGCCGCACCGCGCAGGCATCGCCGCCGGCCCGATGAGGCGGAACCTGCGCTCGCACTTGCGCCACGTCGCCGGCGCGCTGGCCCTGGCGATGCTGACGGCCTGTGCAACGCAGATGCCTAGCGTGCCGGCAGACGCCGACAGCCGCGCGGCACAGCCCAGCGAGCCGCCGCCGGCCCCCGCTGTGGCCGAAGTCGTGGCGGCGCCAGCCTCGGCGCCCGCCGCAAGCGCGCCGGCCTCGGCCGCGGCATCGGGCAGCCCGCCGCCGCTGACCGTCACGTCCATCGAAGTGCCCATGGACCCGCTGCGCCCCGAGGTACCGGTCGACATCGATGACCGCTCGGCGCGCGTCGACCTGTGGCAGCGCGTGCGCGATGGCTACGCCATTGCCGACCTCGACGACGACTTCGTACGCCGGCGCGAGCGCTACTACGCCGGCAAGCCCGACTATGTCCAGCGCATGGCCGAGCGCGGCGGACGCTACCTGTTCCACATCGTCGAAGAGGTGCAAAGGCGAGGCCTGCCCACGGAGCTGGCGCTGCTGCCCTTCATCGAGAGCGCATTCAACCCCGAAGCCCTGTCACGCGCCCGCGCCTCGGGCATGTGGCAGTTCATGCCGGCGACGGGCCGCCACTTCGAACTCAAGCAGAACGTCTTTCGCGACGACCGCCGCGACGTGCTGGCCTCGACCAGCGCCGCGCTGGACTACCTGACCAGGCTGCACGAGATGTTCGGCGATTGGCATCTGGCGCTGGCAGCCTACAACTGGGGCGAAGGCAACGTGCAGCGTGCGATCAAGCGCAACCAGAAGGCGCGCAAACCGACGAATTACGCCAGCCTGAAGATGCCCGCCGAGACGCGCGACTATGTGCCCAAGCTGCAGGCCATGAAGAACATCGTTGCCGATCCGGCCGCGTTCGCGTTGAGCCTGCCCGAGCTGCAGAACCACCCGTACTTCCTCACCGTTGCGATCGCGCGCGACATCGACGTCGCCACCGCAGTGCGCTTGTCGGGGATGGCACAGGACGAGTTCACGGCCCTCAATCCACAACTCAACAAGCCGGTGATCCTGGCTGCCGGCACGCCGCAGCTGCTGCTGCCCTACGACAACGCCAACGCCTTCATCAAGGGCGTCGAAGCACACCAGGGGCCGCTGGCCAGCTGGACGGCATGGGTTGCGCCGCGAACGATGAAGACCGCCGAGGCCGCCAAGCAGGTCGGCATGTCCGAAGCCGAGCTGCGTGCCGTCAACAACATCCCGCCGCAGATGCTGGTCAAGGCCGGCTCGACGCTGCTGGTGCCGCGCGATGCACATCGCCATGCCGATGTGTCGGAAAAGATCGCCGATGGCGCCACGATGTCCCTGGCCTACGACGGACCCGCCGTACGCCGCGTGGTATTTCGCGCCGGCAAGAAGGGCGACAGCGTGGCGGCGGTCGCCAAGCGCTACCGGGTCAGCGTCGATCAGGTCGCCCACTGGAACCTGGTCGGCACCACGGCCCAGTTCGCGCCCGGCAGTTCGGTGGTCGTGTTTGTGGCCGCGCGCAGCGGCAAGAGCTCGTCGACACGCACCTCAAAGTCGACGGCAGCGAAGCGGAAAGCCGCCACGACCACCGCCGCCACCAAGCGCAGCGCGGCACCTGTCAAGGCCGTCGCGGCGCAACCCGTTCCCGCGCGGCGCTGAACTACCTCAGGCCAGCGCTGGGCCGCTCCCAAGCGGCCTGAGCTCCCCTTGGGGGACGCGAGCGAAGCGAGCTCGGGGCGGTCATGTTCAGCGCCGGTCGCTCAGCGCGTGGGCGATGGTCGACAGGTCGACATACTCCAGTTCACTGCCCACGGGCACACCGCGCGCCAGCCGCGTGACATGGCCACCGCGCGCGCGCAGCGCCTGGCTCAGCGCGTGCGCAGTCGCCTCGCCTTCGGCCGAGAAGCCCAGGGCCAGGATCACTTCCTGCACCGCCGCGTCTGCGGCGCGCTCGAGCAGTTCGGCCACGCCGATGTCACCCACGCCCACGCCATCGAGCGGCGACAGGCGCCCCATCAGCACGAAGTAGTAGCCGCGGTAGCTGCCGGTGCGCTCGAGCGCGGCCTGGTCGGCCGGCGTCTCGACCACGCACAACCTGCTGGCGTCGCGCGAGGCGTCACTGCACACCGCGCAGAGCGCGCCTTCGCTGAAGGTGTGGCAGCGCTGGCAATGGTGCACATGGGCCATGGCACCGGTCAGTGCGCCGGCGAGCTTGAGCGCGCCGTCACGGTCATGCTGCAGCAGATGAAACGCCATGCGCTGCGCCGACTTGACGCCCACGCCCGGCAGCCGGCGCAGGGCGTCGATCAGCGCATTGAGACTGGGCTCGGCCACGCCCGATCAGAAGGGGAACTTCATGCCGGGTGGCATGGGCATGCCGGCGGTGAGCTTGCCCATCTTTTCCGAACTCACGGCTTCGGCGCGGCGCACGCCGTCGTTGAAGGCCGCGGCGACCAGGTCTTCGAGCATGTCCTTGTCCTCAGTCAAGCAGGCTCGGGTCGATCATGATGCGCTTGACGTCGTGCTTGCAGGTCATGGTGACCTTGACCAGCCCGGCGCCGCTCTGGCCCTCGACCTCCATCAGCGCCAGCTCGTCCTGCGCGCGCTTCATGTTGTCCTGCATGGCCTGGGCCTGCTTCATCAGCCCGGCCAATTGGTTCTTCATCATGGGGTGGTTCTCCTAATGGGGTTTGATCGAGCCGGGCACGATGCGCGCGGTCGCAAATTGCGCGAGCATCTCCTGCACCAGCGGGTCGTTGTGAATGATCTGCTCGGCCTCGTGCTGGCGGCGTTGCTTCTCGGCTGCGGTGCGCTTGGCCGGCGTGTCCTGCGCAATGCCCGCTTCGACCTCGAGCCTCAGCGTGCCGATGCCCAGGGCCTCGGCCAGGGCCGCCTGCAGCTTGTCGCGCAGCGGCAAGCTGCGCAGCGACTCGCGCTCGACGCGCAGGCGCCACAGCGGTGTGGCACCGTCCTGCTGCTCGACCAGCTCCGACTGAACGGCCAGCTCGCGCGCCAGCGCCGTGATCAGCTGGCGCTGCTCGAGCATGGCGACAATGCCCGCCCAGCGCTCGCCCAATGCGCTGGGCACCCAGGGCTCGCTGGCCGCCGCGTGCGCCGGCGCTACGGCCGGCGCACGCGCGGCCGGGACGTCGAATTCGTCGGGAACCTCGTCGAGCCAGGCCGGCGGCTCGTCGGCAGCCGCCTTGGGCGCAGGCCGCGGCGGCGCGACGGGTGTGGCCGCGACGGCCGTGACGCTGGCGCGGACTGCCGGCGACGAACGGGTCGCGGTCGGCGCCGCGCCCGCCGGCTTCGCCGGCGGCGTGCCCTCGGGCGCAAACGCCATCAGGCGCAGCAGCACCATCGTCAACGCCAGGTAGGCGTCGGGGGCCAGGTCGAGTTCCTGCCGGCCATGCAGCACCAGGCTGTAGAGCAACTGCGTCTCGTCGGGCGGCAGCAAGGCGGCGAGTTCGCGCGACGCTTCGCTGTCGGGGTCGGTGTCGGGCAAGGCGCCCGGCACGGCCTGCTCGATCGCCATCTGCTGCAGCAGCGTGCACATCTCCTCGAGCGTGCCTGCGGCCGACTGGCCGTGTTCGCGCAACGCGTCGACGCCGGCCAGCACCGCGCGCGCGTCGCGCGCGGCCAGCGCGCGCACGAAGCCGTTGGCCTGGCTGCGGTCGACGCTGCCAAGCATGCTGCGCACGGCATCGCCGGTCAGCGCACCGCCGCCGAAGGCGATCGCCTGGTCGGCCAGCGACAGGCCGTCGCGCATCGAGCCGCGCGCGGCGCGCGACAGCAGGCGCAACGAGAGCTCGTCATGCGCCACGCCCTCGGCGCCCAGCACATGCTGCAGATATTCGTGCACCACCTCGGGCGCCATCGGCCGCAGGTTGAACTGCAGGCAGCGCGACAGCACCGTAGGCAGCATCTTCTCGGGGTCGGTCGTGGCCAGCACGAACTTCAGGTACTCGGGCGGCTCTTCGAGCGTCTTGAGCAGCGCGTTGAACGAGTCCTTGGTCAGCTGATGAGCCTCGTCGATCATGAAGATCTTGAATCGGCCGATGCTGGGCTTGTAGGCCGCGCGCTCGAGCAAGTCACGGATCTCGTCGATGCCGCGGTTGCTGGCGGCGTCGAGCTCCACATAGTCGAGGTAGCGGTCGGCGTCGATCTCGGTGCAGGCGCTGCATACGCCGCAGGGCGTGGCCGTGATGCCGCCGCTGCCATCAGGCCCGGTGCAGTTCAGGCTCTTGGCCAGGATGCGCGAGACCGTGGTCTTGCCGATGCCGCGCGTGCCCGTGAACAGGTAGGCATGGTGCAGGCGCTGCTGCTCGAGCGCATGCGTCAGCGCGCGCACCACCGCGTCCTGGCCCACCATCTCGGAAAACATCCGCGGCCGGTACTTGCGCGCGAGCACGACATAACTCATGCGGCAATTCTACGGGCGCCCCTCGCCCCGGCCGCCGCGCCGCCCCGCCCTGGGGTGCATCGATAATCGCTGCCCATGACGACCCCCGCGCCCCCCTCGCCGCCCCAGGGCATCACGCCGCTGAGCTACGAACAGGCCGGCGTCAACTACGACCTGATCGACCCGCTGAAGGTCAGCGCGCAACGCGCCGCCGCCGCCACCGCCGTGCACCTGGCGGGCCACGGTTTCAGCGAAGTGAAAGCCTCGCGCGGCGAATCGGCCTATGTGATCGACGTGGGGCCGTTCTACATCGCCAGCATCGTCGAATGCCTGGGCAGCAAGGCGCTGGTGGCCGACGAGATGGCCCAGCTCACCGGCAAGAGCTACTACGAAGGCATTGCGCAGGACACGATCGCGATGGCCGTCAACGACCTGATCACGGTCGGCGCCACGCCGCTGGTGGTGCAGGCCTACTGGGCCGCGGGCGGCAGCGACTGGTTCGCCGACGCCGCGCGCGCGCAGGCCCTGGTGGCCGGCTGGCAGCGCGCCTGCAACACCTGCAAGGTGGCCTGGGGCGGCGGCGAGACGCCGGCGCTGGCCGGCATCGTCGAAGCCGGCCGCATCGACCTGGCAGCCAGCTGCACCGGCCTGATCAATCCCAAGGAGCGGCTTGTCGGTGGGCGACCGGCTCGGCCGCCGGCGACGCCATCGTGCTGCTGGCCTCGAGCGGCATCCACGCCAACGGCCTGAGCCTGGCGCGCAAGCTCGCCGAGCGCCTGCCGCAGGGTTACCTGACCCCGGTCGACGCCAGCGGCATGAGCTTCGGCGAAGCCTTGCTCGCGCCGACCACGCTGTACTCGCCCGTGACCGAGGCGCTGTGGCAGGCCGGCATTGCGCCGCATTACGCCGCCAACATCACCGGCCACGGCTGGCGCAAGCTGCTGCGGCATCCGGCGCGCTACACGTACCGCATTCACGCCGTGCCCGCCGTGCCGCCGGTGCTGCGGTTCATGCAGCAGCACGCCGGCCACGACGACCACGAGGCCTACAGCACGCTCAACATGGGCGCGGGCTTTGCGCTCTTTGTGGCGCCCGACCAGGCCGAGCGCACCGTGGCTATCGCGCGCGAACAAGGCATCGAGGCGCTGGTGGCCGGCCGCGTCGAGACCGGTGACAAACAACTGCTGATCGAGCCGCTGGGGCTGCGCTTCGGCGACGAGGCGTTGCAGTTGCGTTGACCCATCTGGCTAGCCATTCAAGCGCAGGCCGATCCAACGCCATTACGCTGGGCGCGCCTGCTCCACATGCAGGCGCAGCCCCAGCGCGGACAGCACCTTGAGCACCGTGGCAAAGCTCGGGTTGCCGTCGGCTGACAGTGCCTTGTAAAGGCCCTCACGGCTCAGCCCGGCATCGCGCGCGGTTTGCGCCATGCCGCGCGAGCGCGCCACCTCGCCCAGCGCCTTGGCGATGAAGGCGGCATCGTCTCCGGCCTCTTCGATTGCGGCTTCGATGAACGCTGCGCAGTCTTCCGGCGTTTGCAGCCCGTCCTGCACATCCCAGCGGGTGGTTTTGAGAGTCATGCGTGCCACTCCTTGGCCAATCTCAATGCGTCTTCGATATCACGCTGCTGCGTGGACTTGTCGCCGCCGATCAATAGCAAAACCAATTCGGTGCCGCGCTGCGTGAAGTACACCCGCAAGCCGGGACCGAAGTCGATCTTCATCTCGACGACTCCACCGGCAAGTACACGGTGTTGGCCGGGGTTGCCCTGCGCCAAGCGATAGACCCGTGCGTCGATGCGCCGCTGTGTCTGCCGGTCACGCAGCGCGTCGAACCACTTGGCGTAGCGGAGCGTCTTGCGAATTTCGACCACGTGTTAACTGTAGTTAACACCCCAGGATGTGTCAACTGCGGCGCACAGGCCCATGCGGCTGCTGCGTCGCGCGGCGTGCAGGCGCAAACTGCAGCCGATGTCGTGAATCTCGCACGTGAAACGGAGCGAACCGCGCCTCGACAGCCCTCGCCTGCAATTCCCCTTGACGGGCCTCCTCGCATGGGAGCGCGCCCAACCGTGTCAGGCGTGGAACCAAGCAGCCCTAAGCGTTGCCACCAGTGCCGAGATCAGGCTCATCACCCTCCTCCACGTCAGCCGGCCTGCTTGAACGGCATCACGCCCTGGTTGCGTAGGATGCGCAGCAAGGAGAGTTCCTTCGCGTGCAGACTGACGCATTCGCCGCCCGCTGAAATGGCGATTGACATGCCGACCACGAGCCCTAGAGCACACTGAACATGGGCGCGGGCTTCGCGCTCTTCGTCGCCCCCGAACAGGCCGAACGCACCGTGGCCTTTGCGCGCGTGCAGGGTATTGAGGCGTTGGTGGCCGGCCACGTCGAGGCCGGCGACAAGCAGTTGCTGATCGAGCCGCTGGGGTTGAGGTTCGGCGACGAGGCGTTGCAGTTGCGCTGACGTTCTAGGGGGAGGCCGCCTCACCTGTAAAGGTTGACAGTTCCCACTTAAGGGGGATATCGGCAACATCCCGCCTGCGCCAGATTCGCGGCACACCACGGAGGGAGGCCGGAACGTGTCAGCAGTGCTTGCACCCACAGGGGTGGATGTGCCTGCGGCGAATGGCACCGCGGAAGATTCAGAGGCCGAGGCAAGCCCAGCCGCAAACAGCTCGCTCGACGCCCTGTGCCTGATCGCCCGGCTGCACCATGTCGCCGCCGACCCGGCCGCACTGCGCCATCAACTCGGCAAGGCGGCCAGCGAGCGCGTTGACGCCGACGATCTGCTGCGTGCCGCCGGCCACCTAGGCCTGAAAGCCAAGCGCTCGGCCACGGGGCTCGACCGCCTGCAACTCGCCGCCCTGCCCGCATTGGCCTTGATGCGCGACGGCCGCGTCGTTGTGCTGGCGCAATGCGACGGCCGGCGCGTGCTGATTCAGGACCCGAGCACGCCCGCGAGCCGGCCGATGATCGAGCCGCTCGAGGCCTTCGCCGAACAGTGGAGCGGCGAGCTGATCCTGGTCACCAGCCGCGCCAGCCTGGCGGGCGAGCTGGCGCGTTTCGACTTCTCGTGGTTCATTCCCAGCCTGGTCAAGTACCGCCGCCTGCTCGGCGAGGTGCTGCTGATCAGCCTGTTCCTGCAGCTCTTTGCGCTGGTCATGCCGCTGTTCTTCCAGGTCGTGATGGACAAGGTGCTGGTGCACCGCGGCGTGACCACGCTCGACGTGCTGGTGATCGGGCTGGTGGTGGTGGTGGTGTTCGAGAGCGTGCTCACGGCCCTGCGCGCCTATGTATTCAGCCACACCACCAGCCGCATCGACGTCGAACTCGGCGCACGGCTGTTCCGCCACCTGCTGGCGCTGCCGCTGGCCTACTTCCAGGCCCGGCGCGTCGGCGACTCGGTGGCCCGGGTGCGTGAGCTGGAGAACATCCGCAGCTTCCTCACCGGCAATGCGCTCACGCTCGTGCTCGACGTGCTGTTCTCGGTGGTCTTCATCGCCGTGATGTTCGTCTACAGCGTGCCGCTGACGCTGATCGTGCTGGCCAGCCTGCCGATCTATATCGGCCTGAGCCTGGCCGTGGTGCCGTTGCTGCGCCGGCGCCTGGACGAGAAGTTCGCCCGCGGCGCGGAGAACCAGGCCTTGCTGGTCGAGGCCATCACGGGCATCCAGACCGTCAAGGCCAGCGCGCTCGAGCCCCAACTGGCGCGGCGCTGGGACGAACAGCTCGCCGCCTATGTGGCGGCCAGCTTCCGCACCCAGACCCTGGCCACCTTCGCCCATGAAGGCGTCGGCCCTGATCGGCAAGCTCATCAGCGCGGCCACGCTCTGGTACGGCGCCCACCTGGTGATGGACAACGTGCTCACCGTGGGCATGTTCGTGGCCTTCAACATGTTTGCCCAGCGCGTGGCACAGCCGATCATGCGCATGGCCCAGCTGTGGACCGATTTCCAGCAAACCGGCATCTCGATGGCGCGGCTGGGCGACATCCTGAACACGCGCACCGAAGTGCCGCCCACCAGCGCGGCGCAATTGCCGCCGCTGCAGGGCCGCATTGCGTTCGACGGCGTCACCTTCCGCTACCGCCCAGAAGCCCAGCCGGCTCTGAACGGCATCAGCCTGGAGCTGCAAGCGGGCGACGTGATCGGCATCGTCGGGCGCAGCGGCTCGGGCAAGAGCACGCTCACGAAGCTGGTGCAGCGCCTGTACACGCCCGAGCAGGGTCGCGTGCTGGTCGACGGCGTCGACATCAGCCTGATCGACGCCGCGCAGCTGCGGCGCCAGATCGGCGTGGTGCTGCAGGACAACTGGCTCTTCAACCGCAGCGTGCGCGAGAACATCGCCATCGCCGACCCGGCCGCGCCGCTCGAAGCCGTGATCCATGCCGCCACGCTGGCCGGCGCGCATGAGTTCATCAGCGAATTGCCCGAGGGCTACGACACCATCGTCGGCGAACAAGGTGCCAGCCTGTCGGGCGGCCAGCGCCAGCGCATCGCCATCGCCCGCGCCCTGTTCACCCACCCGCGCATCCTGATCTTCGACGAAGCCACCAGCGCGCTCGACTACGAAAGCGAAGCCATCATCCAGCGCAACATGCAGGCCATCTGCCAGGGCCGCACCGTGATCGTCATTGCGCACCGCCTGTCTTCAGTCCGGCAGGCCCAGCGCATCGTGGTAATGGACAAGGGCCGCATCGTCGAGGTGGGACCGCATGAGGCGCTGCTGCAGCGCAACGGCGCCTATGCGCAGCTTTGGGCCATGCAGGCCGGAACAACGACGGCCGGAGCGCCGCGATGAAACGCCCTACTCGCTCCCCGCCTTGCGCAGCAGCTCGACACCGCGCGCTGCCTTGCCGCGCCCGCGCTCGGCACGCATTTGAAAGCGCGCCTCCGCATCGAATTCAGCCAGTAGCAACGTCGCGATCTCGTCGATCAGGCGGTTCACGCTGGTGCCGCGCCGCTTCGAAAGCGCCTTCAGGCGCTCGTACTTGTCGTCGGGCAAACGAATCGTCAGTGCGTGCATGTTGCTGGTTGGCCGGCAACGAAATTTTGCCACCGCCGCCGGCCATCACGCCATCAGCATCGACGCGAGGAGCCAGCGCATGAACGCCCCTGGCAGTACTCACCATCCGGCTACCGAACTCCTCTCCCGCTACAAGGCCATCCTCGCCGCCGCCTGGCAAGCCCGTCACGAACTCGCCGGGCCCAGGCGCCTGGCCGACGAAGCGGCCTTTCTGCCCGCCGCGCTGAGCCTGCAGGCCACGCCGGTGCACCCGGCGCCGCGGCGTGCGGCGTGGGTCATCTGCATGGTGTTCGCCTTCGCCCTGCTCTGGGCGTGGTTCGGGCAGGTCGACATCGTCGCCGTGGCGCAGGGGCGCATCGTGGTCAGCGAGCGCACCAAGACCATCCAGCCGCTCGAAGCCAGCGTCGTCAAGCGTGTGCGCGTGCGCGACGGCGACAGCGTGCACGCCGGCCAGGTGCTGGTGGAACTGGACCCCACCAACGCCCAGGCCGATCAGCAGAGCGTGCAAGAGCAGCTCAAGGCCGCCGACGCCGACCTGCGCCGCGCCCAAGCCCTGCTCAGCGCAATCACCGGCACCAAGCCCGCGGCATTGCCCGCTCTCCCCCCGGGAGAGGGCGGGGGCGAGGGCAACGCCCACCTGCAATCCGAATGGCAAGACATCCAGGCCCGCTTGGCCAAGCTCGACGCCGAGCACGCCCGGCGCGGCGCCGAAGCGGCCACCGTGCGCGAAGCCATCGCCAAGCTCGACGCCACGTTGCCGCTGGCGCGCCAGCGCGAGGCCGACTTCAAGGGCCTGGCCGCGCAGGGCTTCATCAACCAGCATGCCGGCCAGGACCGTACGCGCGAACGCATCGAGCAGGAACGCGACCTCGCCACCCAGCAGGCCCGCCTGGCCGAGGCCGGCGCCGCGATGCGCGAAGCCGAGCAGAACAAGGCCGCCTACCTGGCCGAAACCCGCCGCGCCCTGCGCGAGCGCCAGACCGTGGCCACGCTCAAGCGCGAGCAACTCGGCCAGGAGCGCCACAAGACCGAGCAGCGCCAGCGCCTGACGCAACTGACCGCCCCGGTGGCCGGCACCGTGCAGCAGGTGGCCGTGCACACCGAGGGCGGCGTGGTCACGCCCGCGCAGGTGCTGATGGTGGTGGTGCCGCGCGACGCCGAAGTCACTGCCGAGGTGGTCGTCGACAACAAGGACATCGGCTTCGTGCGCCCGGGCCAGGCCGTCGAGGTGAAGCTGGAAACCTTCCCCTTCACCCGCTACGGCACCGTGCCCGCCACCGTGAAGCGCATGGCCGCCGACGCCGTGGCCGACGAAAAGCGCGGCGCCATCTTCCCGGCCACGCTGACGCTGGCGCACAACTCGATCGACATCAACGGCCAGCGCGTCGCGCTCGCGCCGGGCATGAACCTGAGTGCGGAGATCAAGACCGGGCGTAGGCGGTTAGCCGACTACCTGCTGAGCCCGATACGGCAGGCGGCAAGTGAGAGTTTGAGGGAGCGGTGAACGAGATGAGCGACATCACGATTGATCTTGGCGAAAGGCGCGCACGGCCACGACACGCGGTGCAGCCGCCGGGCACCAAGCTGACCGCAGCCGAACAGGCGGTGCTTACGTGGCTGGCCGTTGACCGCAACAACGCGCAGATCGCCCAATGCCAGGGGCGCAGCGAGAGAGCCGTGCGCAATCAACTCACCCGCGTCTACGCCAAGATTGGTGTGGCCAACCGCGCCGAGGGCAAGACCCTGCGCCCGCCCGAGGTCGGCGGCGCCAACTTGTTTCCGGACGTGCTCGAGAACGGCCAATACGTGGTCGAGGCGAGCGGCAACCTCATCGACGGCGGCGCGGGCAACGACTACATCTCGGCGGGCACGGGCACCGACATCGTGCATGGCGGCGATGAAGACGACGACATCGAGGGCCTGGACGGCGCCGATGGCTCGCATAACAACAATGGCACACCCATCGCTGGACTCATGTTGCGCACGCCAATTACGGACCGCGCGTGGCAGACCGGGTGCCGGATGCTGCACTCCCGCGGAGCCTGACCAATGCCGACCGCCCAAACACGCTCACGCCGCTGGCTCTGGTTCCTGCTCGCCGTAATCGCGATTTGCATAGCTGCGGCGCTGTACTGGCGCTGGTACGACAAGACGCGGTTGCACTGGACCGAGGACGTTCGCCTTCCCGACGGTCGCGTGCTCACGCTGACTCGCTACCAGGAGTTCTTTGGGCCTTACATGCTCGGCGATACACCCACCGAGTCGGACTACTGGTTCGAGTTCAAGCATCCCACCACAGGCAAGGTCGTGCGCTGGGAGGGTAAGCGTGAGTTGGCGACGGTGGCGCTGATGATGCGTAGTGAGACGCCGGTGTTGCTCGTGACGCCGCAATTCTCTGGAGACCACGAATACAACTGCCCAGAGCCCTCGTACCTGCTGTACCAGTTCGAGAACCGCGCATGGCAACAGGTGCCACTGGCAACCATTCCGGTCAAGCGGCTGCGCTCGAATATGACGTACGCGCCAAAGTCATATCGCGGCCAAATCGAAGCGTCCAACAACAGGCTCGATGCCAACGCTGCGGCTCGCAACGGCGCGAGGTTCTCGCTGGCCGATATCGACTTCGGTTTGATGAAGGAACAGGTCTTCGGTCAACCGAACGGCTGCAACAGAAACGACTATCTGCAGTCCCCGCCACCACCCGGCTACTTGCGGTAAGGAGAAGCGACCATGAATGCGTTTGATTTGGGCTGTGCCGTGCTTGCCGCATCGGCATATCGCGAAGGCGTACGTGAGGAGAACCGAATCGCACCCATTGCCGGAGCAGTACAACTCGACGGCGCCCTCGGCTACGTGAGCGACCCCGCCTCCGGCTTCGAAGCCAGCGCCTTCACCTACCATGGCCGCATCGTCATCGCCTTCGCCGGCACCAACCCCGACCAGGACCCCGACCTGGTGACCAATGGCTTGCTTGCGCTGGGCTTCGGCTCGGCCCGGCAACTCGCGCTCGCGGCCGAGTTCTATCAGCGCATCAAGCAGACCTACGGCGGCGACACCGTCACGTTCACCGGCCACTCGTTGGGTGGCGGCCTGGCGGCATTGATGGGTGTGTTCTTCAACAAGCCCGCTGTCACGTTCGACCCGGCGCCGTTTCGCCTGACCGCCACGCAAACCACCGCGCAGACCCTGCGCAACTACCTCTATTCACCGCAGAGCACGGGCGTCTTTCCGTCGCGCGAAGCGTTTGCAGTGGACACTGACCTGGCGGGTTTCACAAATTCCGAGGAGCTTCTGGCCAACGCGAACCCGGCACTGTATGCGAGCGTCGCGGCGATCGCCCCGGTCGCCGGCCTGCTCACCTATCCGACCAACCTGCGCGGCGAAGCTGGCATCACTGCGCATGCCGTGAGGGGAGAGTTTCTCTCAGCCGGTTTTCTGACGCTCGGTCCGACGCAGTTGAACGACTTGCGTTTAAGGAACTCGGCCACGCCGGAGTTCATCGAGATCAACCCCATCGGCGCCAACCTTGGCCCCTACGATCTGCACTCGATCAACCTGCTTGTCGCCGCCGCCCGGGAGCCGCGGCTCGAAGCGTTTTTCAACAACCATTCGCAGTTGACTCAGTCATTGTTCGACAAAGTTCTGTATGCCCGCTTGAGCAGTGCCACAGAAACTGACTTGTTGGCTCGGCTGGTGCAGCATGAATTCGGCGACGCAGGTTCGCCGGGCGGTACGGGCCATCTCTCCCGGTTCGCGGACGACCTTGGCCGGTTCATAGCCCTCTCTGACGGCATGGCAGGTCAGGCGTCCGTGCAGCGGGGTTTGACTGCCGCAACATTCGAGTATTACTACTTCAACACCCCTACCGCGGCGACCCAGCTCTTCACCACGGAGGGTGGCGGGATTCACTTCAAGTTCAGCGACATTGGCGCACCCAACTCGAAGGCCCGTCCGCGTCTCGTGAACGCTGTCAATGCGTACCTTTCGCCCGACGAATTGCGCGCGCTTGGCGCGGTCACGGATACGACCCAGCTGCGTGGGGAGATCGGCACTGGGCTGCTGATGCGCCAAGACGCCTGGCACATCCAGTCCGGGACAGCTGGCATGGTCTGGACCGGGGCGAGCTCCGATCAGGATGCAGCCATCGGCAGCGCCGGGACCGACGTGCTCGACGGCGGCGCGGGAGATGACATCCTGATTGGCGGCGCGGGCCGCGACTTCCTCAACGGCGGTGCCGACCACGACATCCTCATCGGTGGCCTCGACATCGATGTTCTCGAAGGCGGCGTGGGCAATGACCGCTTGCTCGGCGGCGCCGGTGTCGACATCTACCGGTTCAGCGGGCTTTGGGGCAACGACACGATCGAGGACAGTGGCACCGACGGCGTGCTCGAGATCACTGGCGTAGGCAACATCGATGGCGCTGGCGCGAAGAGAACCAGCCCGACGTCCACCACTTGGCGCACCGACGACGGCCAGGTCACGTACACGCTGGTCAACCTGGGCACGCCCGCCGCGCCACGCCAGAACCTCGTCATCACCGTAGCCGCCGGCGCCCACGCCGGCACGATCACGGTCCGCAACTGGAGCGAAGGCCAGCTCGGCATCAATCTGGGCACCGAGGTGCTCGCCCCCGTGACGACCGACACCTATGTCGGCGAGTACGCCAAGGCCACCAACCCCGAGGGCACGGCGTACGAGCTGGCCCCCGACGGCAACTACCTCGCCGGCGCGGCGCAGGCCGACGCCCCGGACGTGCTCAACGGCAGCGCGGCGGCCGATTGGCTGCAGGGCGCGGGCGGCAACGACGGCCTGGCCGGCAACGCGGGCGACGACCTGATCGAGGGCGGCGCGGGCGATGACTTGCTGCTGGGCGGCTGGGGCGCGGACACGATCAACGGCGGCGCGGGCAACGACTTCATTTTCGGCAGTGCGCTGGGCAGCATTGCGCAGCCCACGGTAGTGGGTTTCACGCCGCCGGCGTCGATAGGGGTCGAGCTGGCGCGGGGCTTCAGCTGGGTGGCCTATCGCAACCCGGGCGAGCGCTTCGAGGGCGACACGGCGGTGTTGCGCACGCCGCAGGTGGCCGGGGCCAGCCTGTTCAATGCGGTGTTCGAGAACGGCCAGTACGTGGTCGAGGCCAGCGGCAACCTGATCGACGGCGGCGCGGGCAATGACTACATCTCGGCCGGCACGGGTGCGGACGTCGTGCGTGGCGGCGACGACGACGACGACATCGTCGGCCTGGACGGCGCCGATGTGCTGTTTGGTGACGCGGGGGACGATTTCATCTGGGGCGACGGCACCAGCGACCCGGCGCGTGCCAGCAGCGACCACACCTACGTGCCGGCCAGCCAGCATGGCAATGACTTGCTTGTGGGCGGTGCTGGCAACGACGTGCTGGTCGGCCAAGGCGGAGCTGACGAGTTGTACGGGGGCACGCGTAAGTGCAAGTCCTGGACATTCGTTCCCTTGACCCTGCGCAGTCGCTCTCGTCGCGATGGTCACGTGCCGCAAACGGAAGCGCGCGGCAGACCATGCGTTACATACGAAGTGACGTGCGGCCGCCGCGACCGGTCCCTGATCGACTGCAGAGGGTAGCCGCATGTTTCTCGGCATTTCAATCATCGGTTGGTTTCTGCTGGGCTTGGTCTATGTGCCCGTCACGATTGCGATGGCAGTCTGGATCGGCAAGCGCTGGCGGACACAGCGCCGCGACATCGTCGTCGTAGGCGTGGTGCTGTTCGTTTCACTGGCCGCAATGGTGATCGAGGCAATGGTCGTCAACTGGCGCTTTCGGACGCTGTGTGATGAAGTCAAGCTCACGATCACGCGCAAGGTGGTGGTCGAGGGGTTCTATGACGATGGTGGCTTCAGGAGCAGCGGGCAAGCCGGCGCTTATGGCAGCAGCACCCTTGACCGATACGACTTCATCGAATGGCGCGACAGCAAGGGGAGTATCTGGCGCACCGAACGGGCCGAGGCGGCGACGCTGACTTCGGCACCCAGGCCACTTCAGCCCAGTCGTCGCATTTGGCTCACCGATCAAGGCAAAGAAGCCGCATTGCGCTCCGTGCAGATCGACAAACCGTCTGCCCGCTACCACTGGCGCCATCAGCAGTTTTCGACACCAATCGGTCACCTGCTGGCGCGCCGGGATGAACTTGTGATCGACACCCAGACTGGCGAGGTGCTCGGCAAGAAAGGCCAGATATATCGGCGGCCGCCGTTCATCGATGCCGTCTGGCTGCGCTTCTTTGACTCTCAGCCCGCGATGTGCGTGAACCCGGGAACGCTATTCAGTGAAGTCCTCATTGGCACCCACGAATCAAGGAGCAAGTAGCCATGGCAACGATTCAAGAGCTCTTCGACTATGCACGCCTAGCAACGGCCGCGTACATCGATTTAGTGGACGTGGACTGGAGTAGTGATGTGGCGGTGCAAACCGCGGCGGATGAACAGGAGCGCCTGCCAAACAGGCTTGCCGAATCTACGTTCGTCACATCCCCCAATGGCGTCTGGCGCGTTGTCCACCCCAACGTAGCCGACAACGCCATCACCGGATTTGCCGCCACGCTGTTCGAGCGCAACGGCGAGTACGTCCTCGGAGTACGGGGAACGGAGCCCGACGGCCTGTTCGGGACGCAGACACGGCTGGACCTGATCAGCGCAGACATCGCCGAGATCGGCACTATCGGAATGTCGCTCACGCAGTGCGTGTCGATGGTCAACTACATCCAGCGCCTCAGAGCGCCCGCCACGGCGACCGATGTGCTCCAGTTCGACCTCGTGCAGAGCACCAGTGGCCCGCAACCTCCAGGGTCGGTCTTCTGCGTCAACACAGCCACGTGGTATCGGCTGGCGCCAAGGAACGACGGCCTGGGCATTGGAGCGATCCCGGCGGGTGTAACACTCGACGTCACGGGCGACTCGCTCGGCGGGCACTTGGCCGCCCTGGCCTCGCGCCTGTTTCCCGACCTAGTTCACGGCGCCTACCTGTTTAGCGCCCCCGGTTATGACCGGTTGGGATCGAGCCAATTGACCGACGAGATCATCGCAATGTTCGGCATGTCGATGCCAGTCAATTCAGGCTTTGACGCGCGCATCCACTCTTTTGAGGCAGAGGATATTGCCGCTGGCGACGACACAGATGTCATATCAGGCAGCATGACTGGGCAAGCCTTTGGCCCCGAACAGTCAATCAGCGTCGAAAAAAATAGCCACGGCATAGGTCAGGTCATGGACAGCTTGGCGCTCCAGTCGGTGTTCTCCCGACTAGATCCTGGGCTGACACTCTCCCGTTTTGAGGATCTTTATCGCGTCGCAGCGACGAGTAACCCACGCGCGTTGGAGGCGCTGCTGATAGCGCTGCAGCGTATCGCCGTCAATCCTGCGGTTCTGGACAACTTGCCGACGGTTGAGGCCGCGCCCAGCGTTCTCGACTATGTTGACAGCGGCAGTTTTGTTGATCGCTCCTTGTGGTACCAGAGCTGGCGTGCGGTAATTGACAGCGATGCCGTTGCGGCACTCGCCGGCAGGGTTCGCGTCGACCTGAGCAGCAAAGATCTAGGGGCCAAGGCCCGCGGAGACTTCAGCGCGATGGCCAGCCTGCTCACCCTGAGCCCGATAGTGTTGACGGCCACCGACACGGCAAACAAGTCCCTCTTGCACAGCGTGCTGCAAGGCGCTTGGGGCCAGACCTACGCCGACTGGCTCGCCGACAGCACGATGTCGATGGCCGATCGCCAGGCGGGCAATCAGGCGTTTAGCGATTTGTGGATCGCCGATCGCGCATCGATGATTGACGCGCTGGCCTTTGCCAATCGCGTCGACTCCCCGTGGCAATCCAACGGTGGCCAGATTACGGGCATTGCGATTGGCGTGCCAACGCTCTTTGTGGATAGGTCATCAGGAGCGACATTTACTGCAAGCGCTCGTGGCGCATCGATCCTGTCACCTGGCATCGCTGTCGTGGAATTCGGCTCCGATCAAGGCGAATCCATCAATGGTCGGACGAGCAACGACCACCTCTACGGCGGCGGAGGCAACGACACCTTGAACGGGCTGTTCGGCAGCGACTGGCTCGAAGGCCAGATCGGCGACGACACCTTGAACGGCGGCGACGGCGCAGACACCCTGCTCGGCGGTGCCGGCACCGATACGCTGGACGGCGGCCTCGACAACGACATCCTGCTCGGCGGCGTCGGTAGCGACAACTACCACTTCAGCGGCAACTTCGGCTCCGACGTGGTCGAAGACACGGGCGGTGCGGGCAGCATCATTGTTTCGGGCCTGCCCGCGCTCAATGGCGCCGACGCGCCACGACGCAACGCCACCACCTGGCGCACCGACGACGGCCAGGTCACGTACACGCTGGTCAACCTGGGCACGCCCGCCGCGCCAAACCAGAACCTCGTCATCACCGTAGCCGCCGGCGCCCATGCTGGCACCATCACGGTCCGCAACTGGAGCGAAGGCCAGCTGGGCATCAACCTGGGCACCGAGGTGCTCGCCCCCGTGACGACCGACACCTATGTCGGCGAGTACGCCAAGGCCACCAACCCCGAGGGCACGGCGTACGAGCTGGCCCCCGACGGCAACTACCTCGCCGGCGCGGCGCAGGCCGACGCCCCGGACGTGCTAAACGGCAGCGCGGCAGCTGACTGGCTGCAGGGCGCGGGCGGCAACGACGGCCTGGCCGGCAATACGGGCGACGACCTGATCGAGGGCGGCGCGGGCAATGACTTGCTGCTCGGCGGCTGGGGCGCCGACACGATCAACGGCGGCGCGGGCAACGACTTCATCTTCGGCAGCGCGCTGGGCAGCATCAGCCGGCCCACGGAGGTGGGCTTCGCGCCGCCGGCGTCGAGCGGGGTCGAGCTGGCGCGGGGGTTCTCGTGGGTGGCCTATCGCAACCTTGGCAACCGCATCGAGGGCGAGACGGCGT
>CAVUEP010000016.1:0-43291 GCA_963740395.1 uncultured beta proteobacterium | reverse complement strand
AAAACGGGTTGGTGCGTTGCCGATTCCGTTTTTGCTTTCAACTTAGCTCGAATCCTTCGCCGCCTTTTACAGGCCTATACCCCGCCCGATCAGCGTAAAAATAGTGGTTTACAAGCTGCTTTTAATGGGATTTTTCCGATTGAAAGCCATAACAAATATGCTCGTTTAGATTTTGTTAGCTACACCTTGGGTATGCCTGCGTTTGACGTTAAAGAATGTCAACAGCGCGGTTTAACCTATGCATCGCCTTTGCGCGCACGCGTGCGTCTGACGATTTTGGATAAAGAAGCGTCGAAGCCGACGGTTAAAGAAGTTAAAGAGCAAGAAGTTTACATGGGCGAAATGCCTTTGATGACCAACACAGGTTCGTTCCGCAGCCAGCGATGCCGACATCAAGACAGCCGTGACGTATATGGTCGGCACGGTCAAGTAGCACCAGCGCAGCAGTCCTCGCCAAGCCGACCTGCGGGTCGGCTTTTTCTTTGCGTGTCGACTCGCGCGCGCCAGCACCGGGCCGTTCGCAGCCCTAGCGTGTTCGCGCAGCCCAGGCTTGTTGCGGACTGGGCACGAAGCCGAAGCGTGCCGGCATGGCCGCGTAGTCCAGCGGTTCGGGCATCCAGAGACCGGCTTCGACGGCTCGCGCGGCCTCGTGCATGTCCTGCGTGTGCACGAGGCCGAAACCGATGTCGGCGTCGAGGAACAATCGGCCCGATTCGTCGAGCCAGGTGCTGCGCACCCGACCCGGCAGGCCGCTGTGGCTTGTGAGTCCGAAGTCGTGTGGGGCGACGCGCCAGACGAACGGCGCGGCCTCGAGCTCGACATACACGCGCTGAGGGCCGTTCTGGAAGAACCAGGCGCCGTCGTCGTCGCGCGCGTAGTTGCGATGGATGAATTCGCGCAGCTTGTCGTGCTCAATGCGGCTGCCCTTGACGCGCGGGAACGGTCCGGCCGCCTGCACGCGGTCGTCGCGCATGTACCAGTTGCCGCGTGCGTCCAATGCGAGCCAGCCGCGACACGCAGGCACGTTCGGCCACTTCTTCAGCGCAGCTTTGACGATCTCGTCCATGGCAGTGCCCAGTGTGCGTCAGGCGTGGCTGCGTAGCCAATCCAGTACCGCGTTGGGCATGGTCACGGTGCCATCGCCATGCCGCGGCGCGGAGGGAAAACCGACATGGCCGCCGGCGCCGGGCTGCCACAAAGTGACGTGTTTGCCGACGTCGCCCGGCGCGGGCAGGCACTCGGCCGGCACGAAGGGGTCATTGCGCGCATTGAGCAGCAGCGCGGGAATGCGGATGCGGTGCAGGTGCGGTTTGGCCGAGCCGCGGGCCCAGTAGTCATCGGTGTCGCGATAGCCGTGCAACGGTGCCGTGAAGACGTTGTCGAAATCGTAGAGATCGCGCGCAGCAAGCAGTTGCTGGCGGTCGAACAATCCGGGGAACTGGGCCAGCTTGGCCAGGGCACGCGGCTTCATCGTGCGCAGGAACATCGGCGTGTAGCTGAGGCGGTTGAAGCCGCGTCCCAGCGCGTGGCCGCCGGCAGCCAGATCGATGGGCGAACACACGGCGGCCACAGAGGCCGCGGCATGCGCGGCCTGGCTCCCGGCCTCTTGCGCCCAGCGCAGCAGGGCATTGCCACCGAGCGAGACGCCGACCACGGCCAGCGGCGCGGCGGCGCGTTCGCGCAGCCGCGCCAGGATCCAGCCGATCTCTTCGAAATCGCCCGAGTGGTAGGCGCGCGGCGCCAGATTCAGCTCGCCCGAACAGCCCCGGAAGTGCGGCACGGCGAAGTTCATGCCGGCACGTGCGGCCTCCTGCGCAAAGGCCCGCGCATAGTGACTGCGCGACGAACCTTCGAGACCATGGAACAGCACCAGCCAGGGCGCGGACGCAGCGTGCGGCTGCAGGTCGACGTCGATGAAGTCGTTGTCCGGCGTCGTCCAGCGCTCGCGCTGGAACGGCGTCGTGCGCCGGCTCAGACCACGCGACACCAGCGCCGGCCAGACCGTTTGCGCATTGCCACCGGGCAGCCACCACGGCGCGCGATAGCGCTGCATCAATGCAACGTGTTCGGCGCGTCGACGATCTCGGGCATCTCGCGCGTCGAGCCGGGGCTGGCGTGGTGCGCCACCAGGCGCCAACCCTGGGTGGTCTTGAGGTAGACGTTGGTGGCGATGACCCAGGCCGTCTGCTCGCCTTCGTTGGTCTTGATGTCGACCCGCTCGATCAGGTTGTGCACGGCGCAGCCGGCGCTCTCGACGCGCTTGAGCTTCTCGGCGCGTACCGGAATCGGGCCATTGGTGAAGATGGCCTCGAACGTCGCGCGGATCGCCCCGGGCCCGACCACGCGGGGACCGCCGGGATGGACACAGACGATCTCGTCCTCGTCGGACCAGACCGCCATCAGGCGTTCGATGTCACCGCGCTGCAGGGCCTCGTAGAACTGGGCTTCGACGTCGTCGACCGACGCCATCAACGCGGCGGTCTGGGCTTTGGGTCGCGGCATGGCCGGCAGTGTAGAGGCCGCGGCCGAGCCGGCCTGCTCAGTGGCCGCCCGCAGCCCTTGCGCCGTCGGCGAGTCGATAGACGGTGCCGCAGTAGGGGCACTTGGCCTCGCCCGTGGTGCCCACATCGAGAAACACCCGCGGGTGGTTGCTCCACAGCGTCATCTTGGGATTGGGGCAGAACACGGCGCCGGGACCATGAAGGTCCGCGGCGGTGACTTCGACGGCGGACGGGGGCGATGCGAGGGTTGTGCTCATGGCTGTCTCCGTGCTCAGACGCGGGTCAGCCACTCGGTGTACTTCGGATTGCGGCCGTTGACGATGTCGAAGAAGGCCGCCTGGATCTTCTCCGTGATCGGCCCGCGCGAGCCGGCGCCGATTTCGATGCGATCGAGTTCGCGGATCGGCGTCACCTCGGCGGCGGTGCCGGTGAAGAAGGCCTCGTCGCAGATGTAGACCTCGTCGCGCGTGATGCGTTTCTCGACCAGCTTGAGCCCCTGGTCCTGGCAGATGGCGAAGATGGTGTCGCGCGTGATGCCGTTGAGCGCGCCGGCCGACAGGTCGGGCGTGTAGACCACGCCCTTCTTGATGATGAACAGGTTCTCGCCGGCGCCCTCGCTGACGAAGCCCGAGGCGTCGAGCAGCAGGGCTTCGTCGTAGCCGTCGTCGAGCGCCTCCATGTTGGCCAGGATCGAGTTGGTGTAGTTGGACACCGCCTTGGCCTGCGTCATCGTGATGTTCACGTGGTGGCGCGTGTAGCTCGAGGTCTTGACGCGGATGCCGCGCTTCATGCCCTCTTCACCGAGGTAGGCGCCCCAGGGCCAGGCCGCGACCATCAGATGCACCGTGTTGCCCTTGGTCGAGACCCCCAGTTTTTCCGATCCGATCCAGGTCAGCGGCCGGATGTAGCAACTGTCCAGACCATTGACGCGCACGACTTCGCGCTGCGCTTCGCGCACCTGCTCCTGCGTGAACGGGATCTTCATGCGCAGGATCTTGGCGCTGTTGAAGAGCCGCTCGGTGTGCTCCTGAAGGCGGAAGATGGCGGTGCCGCCTGCGGCGTTGTAAGCGCGCACTCCTTCGAAGGCGCCGCAACCGTAATGGAGTGTGTGCGTGAGGACGTGGATCTTGGCGTCGCGCCACTCGACCAACTGGCCGTCCATCCAGATCTTGCCATCCCGGTCCGACATCGACATTCAGGTCTCCACAGCGTGCGACGAAGCCGGGATTTTAGGCGCTGGACGCGCCGGGCTCGTCGCGCGTCAGGCGCCAGCCGCGGCAACGCCCGTCGACGAACTCGACGACGACCTCGGCGCCCGAGGCGTCGCGCCAGGCGAAGGTTTCCGGCTCGTCGCGGACCTTGCGGCCCAGGCTGCGTGTGATCTTGATGAGGTCCATCAGGCGCATGCCTTCGCGCAGCGCCGCGTGCAGCATGACCGCGCTCGCGACCTCGCCCACGGGCGCCTGCGCAGCCAGGCGCATCACGCGCAAGGCGCGGCTGAACTGCAGCAGCAACCAGAACACGACGACCGTGCCGGCAAGCACGACGCCCGGCCAACCATAGGCGAGGTAGCCGGCTGCAACAGCGCCGCACGGCGAGCGCCCACCCCGTCGTCGCGCTCATCGCTAGATTGCGCGCAGCAGGTCGATCGCCTGCTCGATGCGCTCGACCGCGTGGATCGTCAGGCCCTCGATGGCCTTCTTGGGCGCATTCGCCTTGGGCACCACGGCGACCGAGAAGCCGAGCTTGGCCGCTTCCCTCAGGCGCTCCTGGCCGCGTGGCGCGGGCCGCACCTCGCCGGCCAGGCCGACCTCGCCGAAGGCGATGAAGCCGCGCGGCAACGGCTTGCCGCGCAGGCTGCTCTGGATCGCCAGCAGCACCGCCAGGTCGGCAGCGGGCTCGCTGATGCGCACACCGCCGACCGCGTTGACGAACACGTCCTGGTCCATGCAGGCCACGCCGGCGTGGCGGTGCAGCACCGCCAACAGCATCGCCAGGCGATCACGGTCCAGGCCGACCGAGAGCCGGCGCGGGCTCGGCCCGCCGCTGTCGACCAGGGCCTGGATCTCCACCAGCAGCGGCCGCGTGCCCTCCAGCGTGACCAGCACGCACGAACCCGGCACCGGCTCGCCATGCGTCGAGAGGAAGATCGCGCTCGGGTTGGCCACGCCCTTGAGTCCGCGCTCGGTCATGGCGAAGACGCCGATCTCGTTGACCGCGCCGAAGCGGTTCTTGATCGCACGCACGAGGCGAAAACTCGAGTGCGTGTCGCCCTCGAAGTACAGCACGGTGTCGACGATGTGCTCGAGCACGCGCGGCCCGGCCAGCGTGCCGTCTTTCGTCACATGACCGACCAGCACCATCGCGCAGCCGCGCGCCTTGGCCGTGCGCGTGAGCTGCGCCGCGCACTCGCGCACCTGGGCCACGGAGCCCGGCGCCGACGTGAGTTGCTCGGAGTACAGGGTCTGGATCGAGTCGATGACGCAGAAGTCGGGCGCCTCGGACTCGATCGCGGCCAGGATCTTCTCGAGGTGGATCTCGGCCAGCACGCGCACCCGCGAGCCGTCCAGGCCGAGGCGGCGCGCACGCAACGCCACCTGCGCGCCGCTCTCTTCGCCCGTCACGTAGAGCGCCTTCATGTTGACAGAGAGCGAATCGACCGCCTGCAGCAGCAGGGTGCTCTTGCCGATGCCCGGGTCGCCGCCGATCAGCACCACGCCGCCGGGCACGATGCCGCCACCGAGCACACGGTCGAGCTCTTCCTGGCCGGTGGGCGAGCGAGCGACGTCGGCGGCGTCGATCTCGGCCAGCGTGGCCACCGTCGCCGCCTTGGCCAGCGGCTGGAAGCGGTGGCGCGTTGCCGCAGCCGACTCGGCGACCGACTCCTCGAGCGTGTTCCATGCGTTGCAATGCGGACACTTGCCGAGCCATTTCGGGCTCGCGCCGCCGCATTCGCTGCAGGTGTAGATCGTCTTCGCTTCCTTGACCATGCCCGATTGTGTGACATGGGTTCGCCGCCGCTGCTGCCGCGGTGGCGCTAGTCGTCGACTCGGCCGCGTGCCGCCTTGATCTGGCCGCGCTGCGTCTTGCCTTCGAGGCGCCGCAGCTTCGAGCCGTAGGTCGGCTTGGTCGCCTTGCGCACCCGCGGCGGCGTCGCCACCGACTGCACCATCGCGTTCAGTCGGGCCAGTGCGTCGGCGCGGTTCATCTCTAGGCTGCGGTGCTCCTGGGCCTTGATGACCACCACCCCCTCGGCGGTGATTCGACCATCGGACAGCGCCGCCATGCGCGCCTTGACGGCCGGCGGCAAGGAGGAGGCGTGGATGTCGAAACGCAGGTGGACCGCGTTGGACACCTTGTTGACGTTCTGCCCGCCCGCGCCCTGCGCGCGGATCGAGGTCAGCGTGACCTCGTCCGGGTTGACCGTGAGCAGTGCGGCAGTCACGGCCGCAGCGACCTCACTGCGTCGGCGTGCTGCTGCGCAGCTTCTGCACCACGAACAGCAACACCATCGCACCGACCACCGAAGCGATCCAGCCGGCGGGTTCGCCGATCGAGTACATGCCCAGCGCCTGGCCGACATAGCCGGCGCCGAGCGCGCCGCCGATGCCCAGCAGGCAGGTCAGGATCCACCCCATCTTCTGTTCGCCCGGCATCAACAGGCGCGCAATGGCGCCGACGATCAGGCCGACGACGATTGTTGCGATCAGTCCCATGGTTGTGGTCCAGGCGGGTTGCAGTGGCGCGATCATAGTCACACGCAGGGCCGCGGCGCGCGCGGCGGCTGTCAGGCCTGTGCGACTTGCGTCGGCACCCGCGGCGCCAAGGCGCACATCAGCTCGTAGCCGAGGGTGCCCGCCGCGTGGGCCACTTCGTCGATCGGCAGCACGGAACCGGCGGGTCCCCGACCCCACAGGGTGACTTCGCTGCCGATCCCGGCGGCGGGCGTTGCCGTCAGGTCCACCGCGAGCATGTCCATGCTGACCCGGCCCAGGGTTCGCGTGCGCGCGCCGTCCACCAGGATGGGGGTGCCGGTGGCGCAGTGGCGCGGATAGCCGTCGGCGTAGCCGCAGGCGACGATGCCGATGCGCAGTGGCCCTTCGGCCTTGAAGGCACTGCCGTAGCCGACCATGTCGCCCGCCTTCAGCGCTTGCGTGGCAATCAGGCGCGAGCGCAGGGTCATGGTGGGCTGCAGGTCCCAGTGGGCGATGTCGTGTGCGGGGTAGTCGGGCGCACTGCCATAGCCCATGATGCCGGCGCGCACCCAATCGCTGCGCAGTCTGTGGCGCAGGATCGCGGCGCTGTTGGCTAGCGAGCGTTCGCCCGGCAGGTCCGCGGCGGCGGCCTCGAACGCCGCCACCTGTTGCGCAATACCGCGATCGCCATCGGCGTCCGAGAAGTGCGTCATCAACGAAATCTCGTCGACCTGCGGCAGTGCATTCAAGCGCGCCCAGGCGCCGCGGTAGGCGGCAGGCGTGAAGCCCAGCCGGTTCATGCCGCTGTTCATCTTCAGGAACACGCGCTGCGGCTGATGCGTCTTGTGCGCGGCCAGCCAGTCGATCTGTTCGCCGCAATGCACGACATGCCACAGGTTCAGGCGCGAGCACAGCTCGAGATCGCGCGGCTCGAACGCGCCTTCCAGCAGCAGCACGGGCCCACGCCAGCCGCAGGTGCGAATGCGCTCGGCCTCGGTCAGGTCGAGCAGCGCGAAACCGTCGGCGCCGCGCAGCCCGTCGAACGCCCGCTCGATGCCGTGGCCATAGGCGTTGGCCTTGACGACGGCCCAGACCTTCGCGTCGGGTGCCGCAGCGCGGGCGCGCGCCAGGTTGTGCGCGAGCGCCTCGGCGTGGATCAGGGCTTCGATCGGGCGCGGCATGGCGGCATTCTGCCTGCGCGGGGGTCGCCTCCACCCTGCGTGCTATAACGCGGCGCCCGCCTTTGGGATCCCTGGAAGAGTTGACGCAGCGCCGCGCATGAAACGAGGCTTTTACACGATCATGTCGGCGCAGTTCTTCAGCTCGCTGGCCGACAACGCCTTGTTCGTCGCCGCCATCGAACTGATGCGCACCTCCGGCGCTGTCGAGTGGCAGCGCGCGGCCTTGGTGCCGATGTTCGCGCTCTTCTACGTCGTCCTCGCCCCCTTTGTCGGCGCCTTCGCGGACGCCCTGCCCAAGGGCAAGGTGATGTTCGTCTCCAACACCATCAAGGTCGTCGGCTGCCTGTTGATGTTGTTCGGCACGCATCCGCTGGCGGCCTATGCGGTGGTCGGCCTGGGCGCCGCGGCGTACTCACCGGCCAAGTACGGCATCCTCACCGAGCTGTTGCCGCCGTCGCAACTCGTCAAGGCCAATGGCTGGATCGAAGGCCTGACCATCGCCTCGATCATTCTGGGTGTGTTGCTGGGCGGGCAGCTGGTGGGTGACAAGATTTCTACCGTGCTGCTTGGTCTTGACCTGCCGTTGTTCGACACCGGCATCGATACCGGTGCCGAAGCCGCGATCGCGTCGCTTGTCGCCCTCTATGTCATCGCGGCCCTGTTCAACCTGCGCATTCCGCGCACCGAGTCGCCGCTGCAGCCGATCACGCAGGGGCCGATCGCGCTGGTGCGCGACTTCTCGCTGTGCAATGCGCGCCTGTGGTCCGACAAGCTGGGTCAGATCTCGCTCTCCACGACCACCTTGTTCTGGGGCGTCTCGGGCAACCTTCGCTACATCGTGCTGGCCTGGGCGGGTGCGGCGCTGGGCTATGGCACGACCCAGGCTTCGAGCCTGGTCGGCGTGGTGGCGCTGGGCACGGCGGTCGGCGCGATCGTGGCTTCGGTGGCGATGAAACTCGATCGCGCGACCAGCGTGATCCCGCTGGGCATTGCGATGGGGCTGCTCGTGATCGGCATGAACTTCATCAGCAATGTCTGGGTCGCGGCGCCGTTTCTGGTCCTGCTCGGCGCGATCGGCGGCTTCCTGGTGGTGCCGATGAACGCGCTGCTGCAGCACCGCGGCCACAACCTGATGGGCGCGGGGCGCTCGATCGCAGTGCAGAACTTCAACGAGCAGGCCTGCATCCTCGGGCTGGGCGCGTTCTACACAGCGATGACCAAGTTCGGCTTGTCGGCCTTTGGCGCGATCACGATGTTCGGTCTGGTCGTGGCCGGCACGATGGAGCTGATCCGCCGCTGGCACCGCAGCAACACCTTGCGTCATCGCGACGAGGTCGAGCGGTTGCTGGCCATCGCGCGCTCGGATACGCATTGACTGCGCTCCTGGGCCCGCGCGTCGCGCTGCTGCCGGCGCTGGCGCTGGTATTCAATGCCTTCGTCTGGGGGCTGTCGTGGTGGCCGTTTCGCCAACTCGAGGCCGTCGGGCTGCACCCGCTGTGGGCGACGACGCTGATCTACGGCGTGGCCGTGGTCGCGATCACGCTGGCCCGACCCGCGGCCTGGCGCGAGCTGTTTAGCCACCCGGCACTTTGGCTGTTGGTGCTGGCCTCGGGTACCACCAATGCGGCCTTCAACTGGGCGGTGACGATCGGCGACGTGGTACGCGTCGTGCTGCTGTTCTATCTGATGCCGCTGTGGGCCGTGCTGCTGGCGCGGCTGCTGTTGCATGAGCGACTGACGCGAGGTGCCATGCTGCGCGTGGCGCTGGCGCTCGCGGGCGCGCTCGTGATCCTGTGGCCGCCGAACGGCGGCGTGCCATGGCCCCGCACCTTGCCTGAAGCCCTGGGCGTGCTGGGCGGGTTTTCGTTCGCGTTGAACAACGTGATGCTGCGCCGCGAGGCGGCTCGCTCCGACGGCGCGCGCGCGCTGGCCATGTTCGTCGGCGGCACCGCGGTGGCGGGCGTGCTGGCACTGCTGCTCGCACCCCCCGGTGGCACGGTCCCGTTACCGCCGCCCATGGCAGCGAACTGGGCGCTCGGTGCCCTGCTGTTGGCGCTGTGCTTCCTGGCCGGCAACCTGGCCTTGCAGTACGGGGCCACGCGTCTGTCGGCCAACGCGACGGCCGTGATCATGCTCTGCGAGGTCGTGTTCGCCAGCGGGTCGGCCCTGGCGCTGGGTGCGGGCACCCTGGACATGCGCCTGGCCCTCGGCGGGGCGGCAATCGTCGGCGCCGCGCTGCTCGCGGCGCGTCAGCGCGACCCCGCCTGAGCCGGGGCGGGCTCAGCCCCTGCGTGACTGATCCCGTGGCAAGGGCAAGCCATTGAGCGCTCCCGGTCGGCTGCTGGTGTGGCCAGCGTCGGAGCTCGCGGGCAAGCGCATGCCCAGCGCGCGCAGGCTGCGCCGCAAGGTCTCTTCGTCCAGCGGCTTGGCCATGTAGACGTCGCAACCGGCGAAGCTGCCACGCACGCGGTCGGTCGCGCTGGTGTGGGCCGAGACCATCACGACCACCGGTAGCGAGGCCGCGGGTGTGCTTGGCAGCAGGCGCTTGATTCGCTGGCACAGCGTCAACCCGTCGACTTCGCTGTGCGGCCCCAATTCGACATCGAGGAAGACGATGTCGTAATGCCCGCGCGACAGCAATTCGAGCGCACGCTGGCTGTCAGATGCGGTGTCGGTGCGCAATCCCATGGCCTGCAACTGGCGCTCGAGAAAGCGCAACGCGATCTCGCTGTCGTCGACCAGCAGGGCGGCGGTCGGCGCATTGACGTCGCCCGCGCGGCGTGCCGACAGCGGCGCGCCGACGGTCGCAGCCCTTGCCGCCGGTTTGGGGCCGGGGGCGGCCGCGCTGAGCGTCACGATCTCGGGTGCGGCTGCTCGTGGGGCAGGGCCGGACGGGGCCCGCGACAGCGACTGGCGCAATGAGAGTGCCGAATCGATCTCGCGAAACACCTGCAGCGGATCGATCGGCCGCATCATCCAGGCCAGCGCACCCTCGGGGGCCAGGGCGCCGACGAAGACCGTGTCGGCCGCGCGGTCGGCACCCAGCACGGTGTCCAAGGTGCCGACATGGTCGGCGTCCGCGATCACGAAATCCGCATCGGCCAGCGACGCTGCCTCCTCGTAGGCGGGCATGCGCGAACCCGAGAGGCGCAGGTAGGACACGAGCGCGCTGCGTTCGAACTCGCCAAAGCCGAGCAGCGCAACCCGCAGCGGGGCCGCAGCCGATATCACGGTCATAAAGGTCTGGCCCTGTTCACTGCAAGATGTTCCCAGCCCGGACAGGCCCCCGTCAACGTCGCACAGCCCCTAGAACGGCAATGCTTGTGACAGAAGCTAGGATGCGTGACAAACGGCGCAAGTCGCCTTTACCGGCCCAAAACCCCAAGTCGCGGGAGTTTCCCCATGCCCAAGCAGTCACTCTACGACTTCTCCTCCGTCTCGATCAATGGCCGTCGTGCCGACTTTGCGGCCCAACGCGGCAAGGTCTTCCTGATCGTCAACACGGCCAGCGCCTGCGGCTTCACGCCGCAATTCAAGGGGCTCGAAGCCCTCTGGCGCAAGTATGCCGCCCGCGGCCTGGTCGTGGTCGGCTTTCCGAGCAACCAGTTTGGCGCCCAGGATCCGGGCGAAAACAGCGAGATCGCCTCGTTCTGCGAAGTGAATTACGGTGTCAGCTTCCCCATGATGGCCAAGGTCGACGTCAACGGCGGCAACGCCGATCCGCTTTGGCAATGGCTCAAGGGCCAGGCCCCGGGGATGCTCGGCAGCGAGGCGGTCAAGTGGAATTTCACCAAGTTCCTGGTCGGCCGTGACGGCCAAGTGGTCAAGCGCTACGCGCCCAAGGACGAACCCGAGAGCCTCGCGCGCGACATCGAAGCCGCGCTTTCGGCTCGCTGAGCGCGGCGACCTGGCCAACGACTGCTCAACACACCATGTTCAAGCACCTCGAGCCCTACGCCGGCGACCCGATCCTCAGCCTCAACGAGGCCTTCCACGCCGACCCGCGGCCGCACAAGGTCAATCTGTCGATCGGCATCTACTTCGACGACGAGGGGCGGATTCCCGTCCTCGACTGCGTGCATGAGGCCGAGGCGCAGATGCTCGCGGCGGCGGGTGCCAAGCCTTATCTGCCGATCGAGGGCGCGGCAGCGATGCGTGGCGCGGTGCAGGGGCTGCTGTTCGGCGCCGCCCACGAAGCCGTCACGAGCGGGC
This sequence comes from uncultured beta proteobacterium, assembly GCA_963740395.1. Classification (GTDB taxonomy): domain Bacteria; phylum Pseudomonadota; class Gammaproteobacteria; order Burkholderiales; family Burkholderiaceae_C; genus CADEEN01. The sequence goes on along the minus strand of CAVUEP010000016.1, from coordinate 31,702 downwards.
GCATCGCGACCTTGCAGACGATCGGCTCGTCGGGCGGCCTGCGGGTGGGCGCGGATTTCATCAAGCGTTGGCTGCCCGAGAGCGGCGTCTGGGTCAGTGACCCGAGCTGGGACAACCACCGCGCGATGTTCGAGGGCGCGGGCCTGGCCGTGCACAGCTACCCCTACTACGAGGCAAAGACCGGTGGCCTGAACTTCGACGGCATGTTGGCCACCCTGCGCGAATTGCCGCCGCGCAGCGTCGTGCTGCTGCATGCCTGTTGCCACAACCCGACCGGCGTCGACCTCGCGCCGGCGCAATGGCAGCAACTGCTGCCGTTGCTGCGCGAGCGCGAGTTGCTGCCCTACCTCGACATCGCCTACCAGGGCTATGGCGAGGGCATCGACGAAGACGCCTTCGCGATCCGCCTGTTGGCCTCGGCCGGCCTGACCTTCTTTGTCGCCAATTCGTTTTCCAAGAGCATGAGCGTCTACGGCGAGCGCGCCGGCGCCCTGAGCGTGGTCTGCGGCGACCGCGCCGAGGCCGAACTCGTGCTTGGTCAGATGAAGGCCACCGTGCGCCGCAACTATTCGAGCCCGGCAATCCATGCCGCAGGCATCGTCAGCCGCGTGCTCGGTGATCCTCGCCTGTGCGCGTCATGGCAGGCCGATGTGGCCGCGATGCGCCAGCGCATCCTGGCCATGCGCGCACGCCTGCACGGTGTGCTCGCCGCCAAGTTGCCCGGTCGCGACTTCGGCTACTTCCTCAGCCAGCGCGGCATGTTCAGCTACACGGGGCTGTCAGCCGCGCAGGTCGATCGTCTGCGCGACCAGCATGCGGTCTACCTGGTTCGCTCGGGTCGCATGTGCGTGGCCGGGTTGAACAACCGCAACGTCGAGCCCGTGGCTGCTGCGATGGCGGCCGTGCTCGACTGAACGCGGGTCGCGTGCGGGCAACATAGGGGGAACTGGCCGCCCCCGCTGGCGTTCTGCAATGAGCCGGCTCCTTGATAATGAGCTGCGTGCCTGGACGCGCGAACGGACATCGCCATGTACTTCAAGAAGACCGACAAGGGTCAGGCCGAAATGGAAGCGGCGGTGCGCCAGCTGCCGCAGCGCCTGCGCATGGTGCTGGTGCTGGTCGATGGCAAACGCAGCGCCGCGGACCTGCAGCAGATGCTGGCCGCAGCCACACCCGAAGCGCTGCGCTCGCTGCTCGATGAGGGCTACATCGCGGCGACGCCCGCGCCGCGCCGCTCGTCGAGCGGCAGCAAGTCGAGTGCGGCAGCGCCGACCACGCAGCCCCCCCAGTCGATGTTCAAGGCCTCGGTCATGCCCAGCCGCTTCGACGTGGCTTCCCGGCCCGGCACCGAGGACGCGACCGACGAGCAACGCGCCCAGATCGAGCGTTCGCTGCGCCGAGCGCTCGGCCCGACCGCCGACTCGCTGATCGAGACCGTGCGCCAGGCGCGCAAGGTCGGTGACTTGATCGAAGTGCTGAAGACGGCGCAACGGGCGATTTCCAATGCCCGCGGCAAGGACATCGCCGACGAGTTCGCGTCGCGCTACGGCTCACTCGACGGCCTCTGACCTGGCGGCCGCCGTCCTTCGCGCAGGCGGGCCCGGCGCAGGCTAGATGCAGCGCCCGCCGTCGACTTCCATGCACACGCCCGTGATCATCGCGGCCTCGTCGCTGCACAGGAAGCAGGCGGCGTTGCCGAGGTCTTCCGGGGTCGAGAAGCGGCCGAGCGGGATCGTCGACAGGAACTTCGCCCGCATCTGCGGCGTGTCCTCGCCCATGAAGGTGGCCAGCATCGGCGTCTCGCCGGCCACCGGGTTGAGTGCATTGACACGGATGCCGAAGGGGGCCAGCTCGACCGCGCTGGCGCGGGTGGCGGTGATGACCCAGCCCTTGCTGGCGTTGTACCAGGCCAGGCGCGGCCGCGGGCTGACGCCGGCCGTGCTGGCCATGTTCAGCACCACGCCGCCGCCCTTGCCGTCGTTCTTGGCCTTGAAACGCGGCACCACCTCGCGCAGCGCCAGGTAGATCGCCTTCATGTTGACCGCGAACAGGCGGTCGAATTGGTCTTCGGGCAGGGCTTCGAGCGGTTGCGGCAGGTGGCCGATGCCGGCGTTGTTGACCAGGATGTCCAGCCGCCCGAACGCCGACTCGGCCGCTTCGACCATCTTGCGCACGTCGGCGCCCTGGCTGACATCGACACGCAGCGCCCGCGCCGCGTCGCCGATGCCCGCGGCCACTTCGAGTGCGGCCTCGTGGTTGAGGTCGGCAATCAGCACCTGCGCGCCTTCGGCGGCGAACTTCCTCGCAATGCCCGCGCCGAAGCCCGAACCGCCGCCGGTGACGATCGCCACCTTGCCCTTCAAGCGCATGTCGCTCCCTCCTCAGCCGTGCTGGATGGCCACCGTCTTCAGCGTCGAGAAGCCGTACAGCGCCTCGAACCCCTTCTCGCGCCCGTGGCCCGAGGACTTGACGCCACCGAAGGGCAGCTCGATGCCGCCGCCGGCGCCGTAGTTGTTGACGAACACCTGGCCGCATTTGAGTGCGCGCGCCACGCGCAGCGCCCGGCTGCCGTCGCGCGTCCAGACCCCTGCCACCAGGCCGTAGGCGGTGCCGTTGGCGATGCGCAGCGCGTCGGCTTCGTCGTCGAAGGGGATGACCACCTGCACCGGGCCGAAGATCTCTTCCTGGGCCAGTTTGTGTTCGGGCGTCACCGGCGCCAGCAGGGTCGGCGTCACATAGAAGCCGCCCGCGGGCAATGACGCCTCGAGGGGGGCCTGCGCGGCGACGTCGAGCGCGCTGGCGCGGGCCTGCGCCAGGAAGGTCTGGACCGCGTCACGCTGCCGCGCCGAGATCAGCGGCCCGAGATCCAGGTCGTCCAGCGCCGGCCCGACACGCAGTGCCCGATAGCGCTGGCTCATGCGCTGCACGACCTCGTCCAAGCACGAACGCTGCACGAGGATGCGCGAGGCCGCCGAACAGGTCTGGCCGGCGTTCTGGATCCCGGCGTTGACGAGGAACGGCAGGGCCGCGTCCAGGTCGGCATCGGCGAACACGAGCTGCGGGCTCTTGCCGCCGAGCTCCAACGTGACCGGGATCGTGTTCGAAGCGGCGGCCGCCTGCACCAGCCGCCCGACCGCCACCGAGCCGGTGAACGAGAGGTGGGCCACGCCGGGGTGCGCCGACAGCGCCGCGCCAGCTTCTTCGCCCAGGCCCGGCACCACGTTGAGCGCGCCGGCGGGCAGGCCGGCGTCGAGCGCCAATTGCGCAAAGGCCAGCGCGGTCAGGCAGGCCTCCTCGGCAGGCTTCAAGACGCAGGCATTGCCCATCGCCAGCGCCGCGCCGACGCTGCGGCCGATGATCTGCATCGGGTAGTTCCAGGGCACGATGTGGCCGGTCACGCCATGCGGCTCGCGCAGCGTGAGCGCGGTGGTGCCGTTGACATAGGGAATCGTTTCGCCCATCACCTTGTCGGCCGCGCCGCCGTAGAACTCGAGGTAGCGTGCCAGCGCCATTGCGTCGGCCCGGGCCTGCTTCAGAGGCTTGCCGACATCCAGGGCCTCGAGCCGGGCCAGGTCGTCGGCGGCGGCGAGCACCTGCTGCGACAGCTTCATCAGCGCGCGACCGCGTTCGGCGGCGGTCAGCCGGCCCCACTCGCCGTCGAGCGCGGCCTGCGCGGCGACGACGGCCGCGTCGATGTCGGCCGCGTTGCCGCGCGCGATGCGCGCCAGCAGGCTGCCGTCCGATGGGTTGTGCAGCGGCAGCGTCTCGCGCGAGGCGCCGTCGCGCCAGTGGCCGCCCACGAAGACGTGATTCGTGGCACCGAGCAGGGGCAGATCTTGCATGGTCAGGCAGAGCAGTCTTGCGTGTTGATGCAGGATACTCCGCCGCCACATGCTGCTGTTCCTGCTCCGGCGCGCCGCCACCTTCGCCGCCACGCTGCTCGTGGCGTCGCTGGTGGTGTTTGCGGTGCTCGAATGGCTGCCCGGCAGCCCGGCCCAGCTGATGCTCGGCGACACCGCCACGCCGGAGTCGATCGCCGCGCTCGAAGCCCGTCTCGGCCTGGACCAGCCTGCGGCGTCGCGTTACGCGAACTGGATGGGTGGGCTGTTGCGCGGCCAGAGCGCGATGAGCTACGCCTACGACACCCCCACCTTCGAGCTGATCGCCGAGCGCCTGCAGGTCAGCCTGCCGCTGGCGCTGCTGGCGATGGCGCTGACGGTGGTCGTTGCGCTCGCGCTGGGCGTCTACGCCGCCGCGCGCCACAACCGCGCCGGCGACGTCGGCGTGATGGCCCTGTCGCAGCTCGGCGTGGCCGTGCCCAGCTTCTGGCTGGCGATCCTGTTGATCCTGCTGTTTGCGGTGCAGCTGCAATGGGTCAGCGCCGGCGGCTTCCCCGGCTGGAGCGGCGACGACGGTGGCGGGCTCTGGCCGGGGTTGAAGGCGCTGCTGCTGCCAGCGCTGTCGCTGGCTGCGGTGCAGGCCGCGATCCTGGCGCGCGTGACGCGCTCGGCCGTGCTCGAGGCGATGCGCGAAGACTATGTGCGCACCGCGCGCGCCAAGGGCCTGTCACGCCGCGCCGTGCTCTGGCGCCATGTGCTGCGCAACGCCATGATCCCGGTGCTGACGATCATGGGCCTGCAGTTCGCCAACCTGATCACGGGCGCCATCGTGGTCGAGAACGTGTTCGTGCTGCCGGGCATCGGCCGCCTGGTGTTCCAGGCCATCAACAACCGCGACCTGGTGCTGGTGCGCGACGTGGTGATGTTGCTGGCCGCGGTGGTGGTGGCGATCAACTTCGTGGTCGATGTGCTGTACGCGCTGATCGATCCGCGGCTGCGGGTGGCGGCAGATGTCTGATCGCGCGACCCATCGGGCCCTGCATCACCCCAGCTTTGTGGTGGGCGCGGTGCTGGTCGGCCTGTTGCTGCTCGCCGCTGCGCTGTCGCTGGTCTGGCAACCCTACCCGCCGGCCGAGATCGACATTCCGAACAAGCTGGCGCCGCCGTCGTCGGCGCATTGGCTCGGCACCGACAGCCTGGGCCGCGACATCGCCTCGCAACTGCTGGTCGGCAGCCAGAACTCGATCGTCGTCGGCGTGGTGGCGGTCGGCATCGGCCTCTCGCTGGGCGTCGCGCTGGGCTGCCTGGCCGCGGCACGGCGCGGCTGGGTCGAGGAACTGGTGATGCGCCTGAGCGACTTCACCTTCGCCTTCCCGGCGCTGCTGTCGGCCATCATGCTGACCGCGATCTACGGCCCGGGGCTGATCACGAGCATCGTGGCCATCGGCATCTTCAACGTGCCCGTGTTTGCGCGCCTGACGCGAGCCAGCGCACGCAGTGTCTGGACGCGCGACTACGTGCTCGCCGCGCGCGCGGCCGGCAAGGGCGCCTGGCGCATCACGACCGACCACGTGCTGCCCAACATCGCCAACGTGCTGATCGTGCAGGCCACGATCCAGTTCGCGCTGGCGATCCTGGCCGAGGCCGCGCTGTCGTACCTGGGCCTGGGCACGCAGCCGCCGCAGCCGAGCTGGGGCCGCATGCTCAACGAGGCGCAGACAATGATGTTCCAGGCCCCGATGCTGGCGGTGTATCCCGGCGTGACGATTGCGCTGGCGGTGTTGGGTTTGAACTTGATGGGCGACGGGCTGCGCGACCTGCTCGACCCGAAACTGGCGAGGCAACGATGAGCAAGACCTTGAAGATCGATTTCGTGTCCGACGTGGCCTGCCCCTGGTGCGCGGTGGGTCTGGCTTCGTTCGATCAGGCCTTGAAGGATCTCGGCGACGAGGTCACGGTGGAACTGTCGTTCCAGCCTTTCGAGTTGAATCCGACGATGGCCGCCGAAGGTGCCGACGCAGCCGAATACCTGATGGCCAAGTACGGCATGCCGCGGGAGCAGCTCGCCGTGAATCGCCAGCGCATCGTCGACCGGGGCGCCGAAGTGGGGTTCCGATTCGGCGAACGCAAGCATGTCTGGAATACCTTCGACGCCCACCGCATGCTCCATTGGGCCGGGGTCGAAGGCGCGCCGGGCGCCCAGCACATGCTCAAGCGCGCCCTGCTTGCAGGCCTACCACGGCGAGGGCCGCAACCCGGCGGCGCCCGAGGTGCTGCTCGAAGCCGCGACTGCGGCGGGCCTGGACGCCGAGCGCGCGCGCGCCGTCATCGCTGGCACGGAATTCACCGACGAGGTGCGCGAGGCCGAGCAGTTCTGGCAGCAGGCCGGCATCAATGCCGTGCCTGCGGTCGTGATCAACCGACGCCATCTGGTCTCGGGCGGCCAACCGCCGGCCGTGTTCGCGCAGGCGCTGCGCAAGATCGCGGCCGAGGACTAGGGCGGGCATGGAGGTCCGCGTCCTCACGGCCGCCGACGCGGCAGCGTTTCAGGCGTTGCGCCTTCAAGGCCTGCTCGAGTGCCCCTTGGCGTTCGCGTCGAGCCACGAGGAAGAGGTTGCGACGCCCCTGGCCACCATTGCAGAGCGATTGACGCCGCAGGTCGATCGCGTGGTGATGGGCGCGTTCACTGAGCCGGGGCTCGTCGGCGTCGTCGGGCTGCAGCGGGAGTCGTTCAAGAAGCTGGCGCACAAGGCGTTGCTCTGGGGCATGTATGTGGCGCCGCAGGCGCGTCGCGCCGGCGCGGGGCGGCGCCTGGTGATGGCCGCTCTGGCCTTCGCGGCGGGACCACTGGGTGTGGGACGCGTCACGCTCTGCGTCAACGCCAAGAATGCGGCGGCCATCGCGCTATACGCCAGCCTGGGCTTCGAGCCCTTCGGCGTCGAGCCGGGGTCCATGCTGCTGGATGGCGAGTTGCACGACGAGATGTACATGGTCTGCGTGCTGCCGCACTGAAGCTGCCGATGCCGCGCAACATCGAGATCAAGGCCCGCATCGAGGGCGTCGAGTCGTTGCTGTCGAGGGCGCGGCCTTTGGCCGACGGGCCACCTCAGGTGATCGAGCAGGACGACAGCTTCTTCGTTTGTGCGCGGGGGCGGCTGAAGTTACGCGACTTCGGCGACGGCACCGGCGAGCTGATCCACTACCAGCGCGCGGACACGGCAGGGCCGAAACTGTCCGACTATGTGCGCGTGCCCACGCGTGAGCCTGCGGCGCTGCGCGAAGCCCTGGCGCGTGCGCAGGGCGTGCTCGGCCGTGTGCGCAAGACGCGCTGGCTGCTGCAGGCGGGGCAGACACGGATCCACCTCGATCGCGTCCAGGGCCTGGGCGATTTTCTGGAGCTCGAAGTCGTGTTGCGCGACGGACAGAGCGAGGTCGACGGCGTGGCGATGGCCGACGCCCTGCTGCAGGCCCTGGGCGTGTCGCCGTCGCAGCGCCTGGCCGGCGCCTACCTCGACCTGCTGACGGCCGCGCCGCAATGAGCGCACTGCTCGAAGTCCGCGACCTGCGCGTCACGCTGGCCACCGCCTACGGCCCGGCCGACGCCTTGCGTGGGGTGTCGTTCGAGCTCGAGCGCGGTGCCACTTTGGGCCTGATCGGCGAATCGGGCTGCGGCAAGTCGATGACCGCGCTGGCGCTGATGGGGCTGCTGCCCGAGGGCGCATACGTGTCGGGGTCGATCCGCTACGCCGGGCGCGAACTGACCACGCTGGATGAAGACGCCCTGTGCGCCCTGCGCGGCGACCGCATCGCGATGGTGTTCCAGGAGCCGATGACAGCGCTCAATCCGCTGCACCCGATCGGGCGCCAGGTCGCCGAGCCTCTGCGCCTGCACCGCGGCCTGGACGCTGCGGCGGCGCGCACCGAGGCGCTGCGCCTCCTGGAGCGGGTGCAATTGCCCCAGGCGCGTGAGCGGCTCGCGGCCTATCCGCACCAGCTGTCGGGCGGGCAGCGCCAGCGCGTCGTGATCGCGATCGCGCTGGCCTGCGGGCCCGACCTGCTGATCGCCGACGAGCCGACCACCGCGCTGGACACCACGGTGCAGCACGAGGTGCTCGAGCTGCTCGACGAGCTGCGCCGCGACAGCGGCATGGCGCTGCTGTTGATCAGCCACAACCTGGACGTGATGGCCGCGCGCGTCGAGCAGCTGGCCGTGATGTACGCCGGCAGCATCGTCGAGCGCGGGCCCACGCGCGCGCTGTTCGAGCGCCGCGCGCACCCCTACACGCGCGGCCTGTTCGCGGCGCGGCCGCGCCTGGGTACCGACCGCAGCGTGCCGCTGGCGACCATCGCGGGTCGCGTGCCGGCGTTGCACGAGATGCCCGTCGGCTGCGCCTTCGCCGACCGTTGTGCTCTCGCGGTCGATGCCTGTCGCACGGCCTTTCCGCCGAGCCAGGCCGTGGCGCCGGCGCATCGTGTGCGCTGCATCCGCTGGCAGGAGACGGCATGAGCGCCGCAGCGCCGCTGGTCGAGGCGATCGGGCTGTCCAGGCAGTACCGATTGCCGCGCGAGCACCTGCTCGCGCCAGGCGCCGTGGTGCAGGCGCTGGACGATGTCAGCTTCACGCTGCGCGCCGGCACGCACGCTGGGCATCGTCGGCGAATCGGGCTCGGGCAAGAGCACGCTGGCGCGCCTGGTGATGGCACTGGAAGCGCCGAGCGCGGGCCGCGTGCTGTTCGAGGGTCGCGACCTGCATGCGCTGGATGCCCAGGCGCTGCGCGCCGCGCGGCGCGAGTTCCAGATGGTGTTCCAGGACCCGTTCAGCTCGCTCGACCCGCGCATGTCGATTGCGCGCACCGTGGCCGAACCGCTCGAGAAGCTCGAACAGCTCGGCCGCGCCGAGCGCCGCGAGCGCGCCGCGGCCATGCTCGACGCGGTCGGACTGAACGCCGCGCAGGACCTGGACAAGGTGCCGCACGAGTTCTCGGGCGGTCAGCGCCAGCGCATTGCGATTGCGCGCGCGCTGGTCACGCACCCGAAGCTGATCGTCGCCGACGAACCGGTCAGCGCGCTCGACGTCTCGGTGCAGGCCCAGGTGCTGAACCTGATGCAGGACCTGCAGCAGCGCCTGGGCCTGAGCTACCTGTTCATCAGCCACGACCTGGCCGTGATCGAACGCGTGGCCGACGAGCTGATCGTGCTGCAGCAGGGACGCGTCGTCGAGCAGGGTCCCGTCCGCGACGTGCTGCGCTCGCCCAGCCATGCCTATACACAGCAGCTGCTGGCGGCGACGCCGGTGCCGCTGTGGCAGCCGTAGGCTGCCCCGCCCGATGTGGCAGCATTCGGCCTGAAGTCCAGTTCTCGCCCCTTCGGAAGCCCGCCATGAACTTGATCCGCACGACCGCCCTCGTCCTGGCTGCCGCCTGCAGCGCCGTCGGCCTCGCGCAGGCCCAGACCGCCAAGACCCGCGTCACGCTGGCCATGGTGCTCGAGCCGCCGGGCATGGACCCGACCATCGCGCCCGGCCGCGGCGATCGGCGAGATCGTTCACTACAACGTGCTCGAAGGCCTGACCAAGATCAACGTCGACGGCACGCGTCACGCCGCTGCTGGCCGAGAGCTGGACGCATGGACCCCGACGGCCGCAGCTACACCTTCAAGCTGAAGAAGGGCGTCAAGTACCACGACGGCGAGGCCTTCGATGCCGCGGACGTGAAGTTCAGCTTCGAGCGCGCCAAGGACGACAAGAGCACCAACAAGGCCAAGAAGGCGGTGTTCGACAACATCGCCCGCATCGACACGCCCGACGCGCACACCGTGATCCTGACGCTGAACAACGCCGACGGCAATTTCCTCTTTCGCATGGGCGAGAACACCGCCGTGATCCTCGACCCCAAGAGCGCCGCCGGCACCGCGACCAAGCCCGTCGGCACCGGCCCGTTCACCTTCGACGACTGGAAGAAGGGCTCGTCGGTGACGCTGGCGAAGTGGCACGGCTACCGCGACGCCAAGAGCGTCAAGCTCGAGCGCGTGACCTTCCGCTTCATCAACGACCCGGCCGCGCGCGTGGCCGCGCTGCTGGCCGGTGACATCGACGGCGTGCCGCGCCTGGACGCGCCGCAGGCGGTCAAGCAGCTGCAGGCGGATCCGCGCTTCGTGGTCACGATCGGCAGCACCGCCGGCAAGGGCATCATGAGCATCAACAACAAGAAGAAGCCCTTCGACGACGTGCGCGTGCGCCGCGCGTTGATGCACGCGATCGACCGCAAGGCCTTCATCGACGGCGTGCTCGAGGGCCTGGGCAAGCCGATCGGCAGCCACTTCGCGCCCACCGACGCCGGCTACATCGACCTGACCGGCGTCTACCCCTACGACCCCGAGAAGGCCAAGGCGCTGCTCAAGGAAGCCGGCGTGGCCACGCCGCTCAACGTCACGCTGACGCTGCCGCCGCCGCAGTACGCGCGCAAGGGCGGCGAGGTGCTGGCCGCGCAGCTGGCCAAGGTGGGCATCGTCGCCAAGATCGAGAACGTCGAGTGGGCGCAATGGCTCGGCGGCACCTTCAAGGGCAACTTCGACCTGACCGTGATCAACCATGTCGAGCCGCTGGACTACATGCAGTACGCCAACACCGGCCTACTACTGGGGCTACGACAGCAAGGCCTTCCGCGACCTGGCGGCCAGGCACGCCGAGGCGACGAATCCGAAGGACCGCGCCAAGCTGTTCGGCGACCTGCAGCGACTGATCACGGCCGACGCGGTCAACGCCTACATCTTCAATCCGGCCCAGGTGGCGGTGTCGAAGAAGGGGCTGAAGGGCCTGTGGTCGAGCTCGCCGATCTTCGCCAACGACATGGCCTCGGTGTCCTGGCAATGAACCATCATGAGCCGCGCCACCATCGAGCGGCTGTACACCGCGTTCGCCCGGCTCGACGGCCACGCCATGGCCGCCTGCTATGCGCCCGATGCCGCATTCGACGATGAGGTCTTCTCGTTGCGCGGGCGCGAACAGGTCGGCGGCATGTGGACCATGCTCTGCGACACGGTCAAGGACAAGGCGCGCGATGCGTGGAAGTTCGAGGTCCGCGACGTGACCGAACGCAGCGCCCATTGGGAGGCGACTTACCGCTTCACGGCCACCGGCCGCATGGTCCACAACGTCATCGAAGCCGAGTTCGAGTTCGACGCCGCGGGCCTGATCACGCGCCAGCGCGATCGCTTCGATTTCTGGCGCTGGGCGCGCCAGGCCCTGGGCGCGCCGGGGCTGCTGCTGGGCTGGACGCCGATGCTGCGCACCAAGGTGCGGGCCCAGGCGGCCAAGGGGCTGCAGCGATTCATGGCCTCGTCCAAGACGCCGTAGCGTGGCCGCACTGCACGAGCGCAGCGCCGTTGATCTGCTCGCGCTGTACGCCACCGGCGCGGCGTCGCCGGTCGAGGTGGTGCGCGACCTGCTGGCCCATACCGAGCGCTGCGAGCCGCTGCTCGCCGCCACCTGGGCGCTGGACGCCGAGGCGGCCCTGCAGCAGGCCCGTGACAGCGAGGCCCGCTGGCAGCGCGGCCAGGCGCGCGAACTCGACGGCGTGCCCGTCACGCTCAAGGAAAACATCGCCACCCGCGGCACACCGATGCCGCTCGGCACGGCGGCCACTGTGCTGGCGCCGGCTGCGGCCGACGCACCGCCCGCGGCACGCCTGCGCGAAGCCGGTGCCGTGATCGTGTGCAAGACCACGATGCCCGACTACGGCATGTTGTCTTCCGGGCTGTCGAGCTTTCACAAGCTGGCGCGCAACCCCTGGGACCTGACGAAGAACCCGGGCGGCAGCAGCGCCGGCGCGGCGGCCGCCTGCGCCGCCGGCTACGGGCCGCTGCACCTGGGCACCGACATCGGCGGATCGATCCGCCTGCCGGCGGGCTGGTGCGGCGTGTTCGGGCTCAAGCCGAGCCTGGGCCGGATCCCGATCGACCCACCGTACCCGGGCCGCGTGGCCGGGCCGCTGACGCGAAGCGTCGGCGACGCGGCCCTGGCCATGGCGGTGCTGAGTCGACCCGATGCGCGCGATGCGATGAGCCTGCCGTGGCAGGACATCGCCTGGCACGACCTCGACTTCGAGGTGCGCGGCCTCAAGCTCGGCCTCTGGCTCGACGCCGGCTGGGGCACTGCCGTCACGGCCGAAATGCGCACGGTCGTCGAAGCCGCGGCGAGCGCTTTCGAGGCGGCCGGCGCGACTGTCGAGCTGCTGCCGCCGTTCACGACCCGCGCCATGGCCGACGGCATGGACCATTTCTGGCGCATGCGATCCTGGCTCGAGATCTCGGCGCTGCCGGTCGAGCGCCAGGCCCGCGTGCTGCCGTTCATTCGCCAATGGGCCGGCGGCGCCGAATCGCTGAGCGCCGCGCAGGTATTCCGCGGCTACAGCCAGATGGGCGCGCTGCGCGACGCGGCCGTGCGCGCCATGCAGCGCTTCGATTTCGTGCTCTCGCCGGTGAGCCCGGCCACGGCCTTCGCCGCCGAACAGGCGATGCCGACCGACGACCCCGCGCACCCGTTCGAACACATCGCCTTCACGCTGCCGTTCAACATGAGCGAGCAGCCTGCGGCTTCGATCAACGCGGGCTACGGTGTCGGCGGCCTGCCGATCGGATTGCAGATCGTCGGCCATCGGCATGACGACCTCGGCGTGCTGCGCCTCGCGCGCGCCTGGGAGCAGCTGCGCGGGACGCAACGGCCGTGGCCGGACGTCCCTGCTTCCGACACGCTAAAGTCGCGGCCATGACGCAGCACGACGCGCGCGGACTCCCGGTCGGCAGCCGCTCGATCGCTGCGCGCGCGGCGGTCGACGTCGCGCTGTGGCGAATGATGTCGTTCTACGACACCCCGCATCGCCGACCTCGACGTGGCCATCGCCGCTGACGCCGGCTGGGCGCTGCCGCACACGATGAAGGCCGGCTTCCTGGCCAGTCTGACCGACGCCTCGTTGCTGTCCGAAGCCCGTAGCCACCTGGCGGCCGCGCGCGCGTTGACCGGCGTGAGTGCGCCGGCGCGCGAAAAGGCCCATCTCGAAGCCACCGAACAGGTACTTGAAGGCCGTTGGGCCGCGGCCTGCCGCACCTGGGACGCACTCCTGATCGAACACCCGCGCGACGCGCTGGCGCTGCAATGGGCGCAGCTGTGGGATTTCTACCGCGGTGATGCGCTCGCATTGCGCGCGCGCCCGGCGCGCGCCCTGCCGGAATGGGACGAGCATGACCCGCTGTATCCGCATGTGCTCGCGTTGTGGGCCTTCGGGCTGGAGGAGAACCATTGCCATGGTCAGGCGGAGGACGCCGGTCGGCGCGCACTGGCGTTCGACCCGCGCGCGCCCTGGGCGGTGCACTGCGTGGCCCATGTGATGGAGATGCAGGGCCGCTTCGACGACGGCGCGGCCTGGCTGCGTCAGCATCAGGACCGCTGGGCCGAAGGCAACGGCTTCGCCACCCATCTCTGGTGGCACACCGCGCTGTTCCGGCTCGAGGGCCTGGACATTGCGGGCACGCTGCGCGTGGTCGACGGCCACATGGCCGCCGAACTGCTCGAGATCGGCCTGCAGCGCGTCGACGCGGCCTCGGCCTTGTGGCGCCTGCACCTGCTTGGCGCCGACGTCGCCACGCGCAGTGCCGAGTTGCTCAAAGCCTGGCCGCTGGACGGTGAAGGCGTGGCGGGCCACTATGCCTTCAACGATGTGCACGCCCTGCTGCCGATGTTGATGTGCGACGACATGTCGGGTGCCGAGCATTGGCTGGCGCGGTGCGCCGAGCGCGCCCTGGCCGCCCAGGAGGCCCGCCGCGACAACCACGCCGTGGCCCGCGAAACCGGTCTGCCGCTGGCGCGCGGCCTGCTGGGTTTTGCGCGCGGCGAGTACGACGCTGCCGCCGACTTGCTGTACGCGGCGCGCGGGCAGTCCAGGCGCCTGGGCGGCAGCCAGGCGCAGCGCGACCTGATCGACCAGACCCTGATCGCCGCCTGCGCCCGAGGCAGCCGCAAAGCCCTCGGCCGCGCTCTGCTCAACGAGCGCGTGCTGGCCAAGCCGGTCACGCCGCTGACGCAACATTGGCTCGATGCGCTCGGGGATCGCAGTGCGAGGGCCCAGAATTGACTACCCCTGGCTCGCTGTGCTCGCGTCGCCCGCGGGGAACCAGGCGGCTCGGGAGCGGTTCGGCGCCGGCCTGACATGAACGCCGAAGACAAGCGCGCCCAGCGCCTGCAGCTGCTCGAAGACGACATCGGGCGCTCGCTGCGCGAGAGCGAGCAGACCGGTGAGTTGAAGGCCGCGCCGAGCTACGGCAAGCCGCTCAGCTTCGGCGACGGCTACGACGAAACGCCGTCCGAGCTGCGCATGGCGATGAAGGTGCTCAAGGACGCCGGCGTGGTGCCGCCCGAGGTCGAGTTGATGCGCGAGGCGGCGGCGGTGCAGGCGCAAATTGACGCCGCTGTCGACATGGCGACCGTACCGGCGCTGCGCCAGCAACTGGCCCTGATGCGCCAGATCATCGCGCTGCGGCTCGAGCGCCTGCGCCACAGCCGTTCGCTGTAGCGTCAGCGTACGCGCAAGCTCAGACGGCGGGCGCGCTGAGCTTCTCGACCTCGTATACCTGCTGTACCGCGGGCCGGGCCAGCATGCGCTCGAGGAAGGGGCCGATGTGCGGCAACGTGCGGGCCGGGCGGCTCATGCCGCGCGTCCAGCGGCAGAGCATCAGCACATAGGGATCGAGCGCCGTGTAGGTTGGGCCCATCAGCCAGGGCCCGCCATGCGCCGCCAGGTGCGCCTCGATCTGATCGATCAAGCCTGCGATGCGTTGCTCCGTGGCGGCCTTGACCTCGGCTGCGCCGGCCGCATTCCCTGGCGCGACATAGCGGTCGGTGTAGAAGTAAATTGGCATCTGCGACTGCACCGAGGCCGACAGCCACACCAGCCACTTGTAGAACTCGGCGCGCTCGGCCGTGCCGACGGGCGGCGCCAGCCCCGCGTCGGGATGCGTGTCCACCAGGTGCAGCACGATCGCCGCGGTCTCGTACAGCACCAGGTCGCCATCAACGAGCACCGGGATCAACCCGTTCGGATTGAGCTTGAGGTACTCGGGGCTCTTGTGGGCGCGGTTGGCGCGGTCGACGAGCTTGAGCTCGAAGGGCAGGCCGAGTTCGCGCAGCACGAGGTGCGGCGTCATGCTGGCGTTGCCGGGGAAGTAGTGCAGCTGGATCATGGCGTGATCTTCGCATGCTGCGCCGGCGCCGGCGCTGACCTGGCGTCGCGTTGTCGTTCAGCGCGGTTCGAGCACCGCCACGCTCTCGGCGCGCAGTGTCGGCAGGCCGCGGGCGCGCCACTCGGGCATGCCGCCGCGGAACCAGTAGACCGTCTTGAATCCCATCTTCACGGCTTCGCGCGAGGCCTTGTACGATTTCCAGCACTCGGCGCCGTTGCACAGGAACACGGTCGGCCGGGCGCGGTCGAGCTTGGCGATGGCCGTCAGGTCGTCCAGCGCGACGTTGTAGTCGCGCTCCTTCAGGCTCTTCTCGCCATAGGGCGCCAACACGGCCTCGGCAATGCGCTCGGCGTTGTACTCGCGCGCCGACCGGGTGTCGACAACGACGACGCCGCTGCTGGCGCGCTTGGCGATCAGGTCGCGCACCTGCTCGGCGCTCACGAGCTGCACGCCGATCAGCTTGTCCGGCGTGACGATGCCCAGCGAGGCCACATAGGCGTAGGCCTGTTCGCTGCTGGCGACGGTGGCGCGCAGGCTGGCGATGCCTTGCAGGGGCGACTGGGGGTCCACCAAGGCGCGCGCGACACGTTCGCGCTCCGCGGCCGGCATCGACTTGTGGATCGCCATGCCCAGGCCGCCGGGGATGTTCTGGCTGCGGGCCAGGATCGTCGCCTTGCCGGGGTGGGCCATGATCCAGGCCTCGGCTTCACCGACCTCGGCCACGGTGGCGTCGGTCAGCCCCAGGTCCAGCGCGATCAGGCCCGCGCCGCTGGTGTTGCGGTACTCGACCTTCTTCAAGGCCTTCATCGACAGCCCCTCCTGCTCGAGCAGGCCGCGCGCCACGTAGGAGCGCAGCGAGTCCTGCTGCGGCAGGTACAGACGCATCTGATTCAGGTCGCTGGTCTTGGTCAGGTCGGGCCGCGCGACGAGCGCGTAGGCCGCGCTCGTGCCCGACACGGCGGCGAGCACATAGCCGTGGCTCAGGGCCGAGGCCATCACGTGGGCCGGGCCGATGATGATCTGGTTCTCGCTGGTGCGCGTGGCGCGCATGCTGTCCTTGAGGTCGTTGGAGACCACGATGCGTGCGGTCGCGTTGACGATCTTGGAGACACCTGCCGCCGGCTGCGCGACGCCGGTTGCCATGCGGGTGCCGTCGGCCGGATCGTTGCTGACCAGCACGTTGAAGTCGGCGGCGGCGCTTGCGCAGGTCAGCAGCAGCGCCGTACCCAGCGCCAGCGCGCGCTGCCGTGCTGCCAGTCGCGGGCGGGGGCGAAGATCGGCGAGGTGCGTGGGATGGCTCATGGCGGGGCCCAGGTTGCGGCGGTTCGCCATTTTCTTTTTGCGGCGGCGACGGCGGTGAGAAAGCCCTGCGCACAAGGTCACGGATTCCAGCGCGCCGTGGCCCGTGTCGAGCCGGCCGGCCCCTGCGATCGCAGGCTCGCCCTTCGTTGTATCTTCGTCCCCATGAGCACCTCGCGCCGCGGCATCCATCTCGAGTACCGCTTCGAGGCCACGCCGGCCGACCAGCGCGGTGCGGTCATCTCGAACCCGCTGGTCGACCTGCTGCGTACCTTGCGCGACAGCGGCTCGATCAGCGCCGCGGCGCGCGCGCTCGGCAGTTCCTACCGTCATACCTGGGGCACGCTCAAGCATTGGGAGCAGGTGCTAGGCGCCGACCTGGTGGTGTGGAACAAGGGCCAGCCGGCGCGACTGACGCCGCTGGCCGAGCGTCTGTTGTGGGCCGAGACGCGGGCGCGTACGCGCCTGACGCCGCATATCGAGGCCCTGCGCAGCGAACTCGAACGCGTGCTGACGCTGGCCTTTGACGCCAGCCACGAAGCGCTCACGCTCTACGCCAGCCACGACCTCGCGTTGCCGCTGCTGCGCGACCGCGCCGAGGCCCAGGGCCTGCACATCGACCTGCGCTTTGCCGGCAGCATCGACGCCTTGCAGGCGCTGACCCAGGGCCGCTGCGACGTGGCCGGATTCCATGTGCCGGCGCTCAGCGCGGGCGAGCGGCCCGCCTTCGCGCGTGCCTTGAAGGGCCTGCTCAAGCCGGGGCGCCACAAGCTCATCGCCAGCCACCGGCGGCGCCAGGGACTGATCATCGCGCGGGCCAATCCGCACCAGGTGCAGGGCCTGGCCGACCTGGCGCGGCCGGGGCTGCGCTTCGTCAACCGCCAGCCGGGCTCGGGTACGCGGCTCCTGGCCGAGCACCTGTTGGCCGCGGCGGGCATCGATCCTGCGGGCATCGGCGGCTTTCACGGCCCCTGCGAAGACACCCATGTCGCGGTCGCCGCCGCCGTCGCCAGCGGGCTGGCCGATGTCGGCCTGGGCATCGAAGCCGCGGCGGTGCAGTTCGGCCTGGCTTTCGTGCCGGTGGCCGAAGAAGACTATTACCTGCTGTGCGGCAAGGAGGCACTCGAGCGCGAAGCCGTGCAGCGCCTGCGCGCCCTGTTGCGCCACGACAGCTGGCGCGCCGCGCTCGCCGCCTTGGCCGGCTGCACGGCGCATGCGCAGGCCGGGGAGGTGCTGGCGCTGACCAAGGCGTTGCCCTGGTGGCACTACCGCACCCCGCGAGCGCGCTACTCGCCGGCCCAGTAGTCGGCCGCGTCGGCGCTGCGCGCGAGGTGGTAGAAGCCGTCGGCACCCTTGCCGCAGTAGGCGCCTACCTTGCCCGAGTCGGGGTACTCGCAAACCTCGGGGTCGAGCGACGAGCTGATCGCCAGATAGCGCAACTCGGATTCACCGTTGTTGATCAGCTGGTGCGCGCTGCTCGCGTCGCCCGCGGGGCAACCGATCAGGTCGCCCTCGGCCACTGCGTGGCGCGCCGCGCCCAGGCGCAACTCACCCCGTCCGGCGAGGATCAGGAACAGCTCGTCATTGGCGCGGTGGCTGTGGAAGGGATAGGCGGCCTTGCCGGGCGGAACCACGGTGACGTTGCAGCCGAGCTTGGTCAGGCCCAGGCCCGAACCCAGGCGCGCGGTGCTGGCCTCGAAACGCGCCGCGGCGGCCGGGTCGGTGGGGCGGAATTCCTGCGGGCGCGGCACCGCATTCACGTTGCGCAGCGAAACGATGGCAGAGCTCATGGCGGGGTTCCTCTCAGTTTTCAACGGCGCCGGGGCGGCACCCTCGACGCCTGAACCAGCGCCCGCCACGCGGCTGCGGGACGGGTCATGCGGCGCGGCCTCGGCCATGCACACGCCGCGGATCGGGCTCCGCCCGGCCACTGGCGTGGCTCCCTTGAGGGGGAGACGCCGAAGGCGCATCGGAGGTGGGCCACATCAGCGGGCCAGCACGATGGCGTCGCCGGGCTCGAAGGCCAGCCCGATCGGCGCGCCGGGCTTGGGGGGCGGGGCCGCATCGGCATCGCCGAACACCAGCAACTCGCCCCAGGGCGTGTTGACCAGCACTTCGATGTGGCTGCCCAGGTAGTCGGCCCGTTTGCAGGTGCCCGTCAGCGCGGCGCCGTCGGCGGCCACCAGGCGCAGGCGATGCGGGCGCAGCGCCAGCGAGACGTTGCCTGCAGCCACGCCGTCGGCCTGCACCGGCACGCTGACGCCGGCCGCGCTGAACTGCGCGCTGTTGCCTTGATGCGCCAGTTCGCCCTCGACCAGATTCGCGTCGCCGATGAAGTCGGCCAGGAAATGGCTCGCTGGACGGCGGTACAGGGTCTGCGGTGATCCTTGCTGTGCGATGCGGCCCTTCTCCATCACGATGATCTCGTCCGACACCGCCAGCGCCTCGGACTGGTCATGCGTGACGTAGAGCACCGTCAGCTGCAGCGACTGCTGCAGCTCGCGAATTTCCTGGCGCACGCGACGGCGCAGCTTGGCGTCGAGGTTGGACAGCGGCTCGTCGAACAGCAGCACCGCGGGCTCGAGCACCAGCGCGCGCGCCACCGCGACACGCTGCTGCTGGCCGCCCGAGAGCTCGCTGGGCAGGCGCGCCTCGAGCCCTTCGAGCCCGAGCATGGCCAGCTTCTGATGCGCCAGTTCGCGCGCCTTCGGTTTGGCGACCTTGGCCGAGATCGGGCCGTAGCAGACGTTGTCGAGCACGCTCATGTGCGGGAACAGCGCGTAGGACTGGAACACCAGGCTGACATTGCGCTCGCTGGCGGCGCGGTGCGTCACGTCTTCGCCGCCGATCAGGATGCGCCCGCTGGTGGCCGACTCCAGGCCCGCGGCCATGCGCAGGATGGTCGTCTTGCCGCAGCCCGAGGGCCCCAGCAACGTCACGAGCGTGTTCGGCTCGATCGTGAAGGACACGTCGTCGACGGCCTTGACGTCCCCGAACAGCTTGCTGACGCGGTCGAAGGTGATGCCGCCGGCGGAAATGCTCATCTACGCTCCGGTCACAGTAAGGGGTTGCTGGCGCTCGCGTCGCCCGAGCGTGGCCACGCCGGCAAAGCGTTGCACCAGCAGCAGCACGGTGAGCATGAACATCATCAGCACCGTCGAGTAGGCGATCGCGAGCGGGTACTCGCCGGCCTCGACGCGACCGATGATGTAGACGGTGGCCAGGTTGTACTTGGCCGTGGCCAGGAAGATCACGGCGCTGACCGCGGTCATCGCATGCGTGAACGAGAACACCAGCGTGGCGACGATCGCGGGCTTGAGCAGCGGCAACACGATCTGGGTCAGCGTGCGCCAGGTCGATGCGCGCAGCGTCGACGAGGCCTCATCGAGCGACTTGTCGATCTGCGCCAGCGCTGCAATGCCCGCGCGCACGCCCACGGGCATGTTGCGAAAGACGAAGCAGAAGACCAGGATCGCCAGCCCGCCGGTCAGCTCCATCGGCGCCACGTTGAAGGCCACGATGTAGGCCACGCCGATCACGGTACCGGGCACCGCGAAGCTGACCATGGTCAGGAACTCGAAGGCGCGTCGGCCCGCGAACTGATGCCGCGTGATCACGTAGGCCGACAGCAGGCCGACCGCGGCCGTCAGCGGCGCGGCCACCGCAGCGACCTCGATCGTGGTGAAGAAGCTGTCCCAGGCCGAGCCGGTGAAATGCAGGCCGCCCTCGCGCCACTGGATGCCGAAGCCGGCGACCAGGTGCGCCAGCGCCGGCGTCATCTCGCCGCGGCCGATGTCCTTGACGAAGCCGCCGACCAGGATCACGGCATAGCAGGCCAGCGTGAAACCGATCCAGGCCAGCGCGGTACCGCTGCAAAGCCAGCGCAGGCCATCGGGCAGCACGGCAGGGACGCCCGAGTCACCCTTGCCGCCGACGCTGACGTAGCTGGCGCGTCCGAGCCAGCGTTGTTGCAGCCAGAACGCGGCCAGCGTGAAGGCCAGCAGCACCACGGCCAACGAGGCCGCGCGACCCGGGTCGTGCTGCGCGCCGGCGATGGCGAAGAAGATCTTCGTTGACAGCACTTCGTAGTTGCCGGCCAGCACGATCGGGTTGGCGAAGTCGGCCAGGCTCTCGACGAAGCCGAGCAGGAAGGCCGCTGCCAGCGCCGGCCGCAGCAGCGGCCAGGTCACGCTGCGAAAGACGCGCGCCTTTGATGCGCGCAGGGTCTGCGCGGCTTCTTCGAGCGTCGGGCTGATGGCCGCGATGGCGCCCGACAGGATCATGAAGGCGATCGGCGTGAACGACAGCACCTGCGCGATCGTCACCCCCGGCAGGCCGTAGATCCAGCGTGTGCGCGGCATGCCGAAGGTGTCCGACAGGAACGTCGTCACCAGGCCGGTGCGGCCGAACAGCACCACCAGCGCCAGCGCGAGCACGAACGGCGGCGTGACGATCGGCAACACCGACATCAGCTTGGCCACGGCGCCCAGGCTGCGCGAATTGCCGCGCTGCACGGCCAATGCCAGCACCAGCGCGAAGGCGGTGGAGAGAAATCCGACGATCGTCGCCAGGATCACCGAATTGACCGCGACGCCGCAATTGACGCCGCCACCAAAGCAGCCCAGGCCCCAGATGTCGGCGGCGGTCAGGCGTTCCCAGGCCAGCCCGGGAGCGAACGCGCCCGTGCTGTCGCGCAGCGCAGAAATCAGCGCGCGGCCGACGGGATAGAAGATGAAAAGCAGTAGCAGGCCGGCGATCACGACGACGATCGTGGCGACCGTGACATCGCCTCCGAAGCGGCCGCGTCGCGCCAGGCCGCGGGCCAGCAGCAACGTGAGGGCGGTCAGCGCCACGGCGGCGCCCAGGCCGAACGACGAGCCGCTGACGCCGAGCGCGAATGCCGCGCTGAAGGTCCAGCCCAGCGCCAGCGCCGAGGTCGCGGCCAGCGCCGCAAACTGCCCCCGCCACGCGAACACCAGGGCCAGCAGCGCCGCAACGACCAGCGGCGCATGCGCGTTGCTGCCTGCGCCGCCAAGCGCCAGGCTCAGCGCCGAGCCGCCCTTGCCGACGAACCAGGGCAGGAACGCGACTGCTGCCAGCGCGGCAGCGGCCAGCCCGACGGTCCAGCGGTCTTGCAGTGCCGCCAGGGGCTGCGGCAGGGCCTGGGCCGTCATCGTTCCTGACGATTACTTGGGCAAGGTCGAGACGTCGGTGTCCCACTTCGTGAGCAGGCGCTTGCGCTCGGCCGACGAGCCGTACTTGACGAAGTCGTAGTTGATCAGCTTGATGTCGCCGAGCTTGGGTGCTGCCGTCGGGCACCGGGCGCCTTCTTGTTCGACGGCACCTGGTAGCTGACCTTGGCCGCCGAGCCGACCGCCTGGGCCTTCGGCCGAAAGGGCCCAGTCGTACCACTTCTTGGCGTTGTCGAGGTTCTTGGCGCCCTTGATGATGCTCATCGAGCCGATCTCGTAGCCCGTGCCTTCGCAGGGCGAGACGATCTTCACCGGTGCGCCGTTCACCGCCTGCGTCACCGCGTCATGCTGGAACGTGATGCCGATCAGCGATTCGCCCGTGGCCGCCGCGCGCGCCGGCGCCGCGCCGCTCTTGGTGTACTGGTTGACGTTCTTGTGCATGGCCTTCATGAAGTCGAAGGCCTTGTCCTCGCCCATCAGCTGCACCAGCGTGGCCAGCATCGTGTACGAGGTGCCCGAGGAGTTCGGGTTGGCCACCTGCACGTCGTCCTTGTAGACCGGGCTTGGCCAGGTCGGCCCAGCACTTGGGTTCGGGCAGCTTGCGCTTGGCCAGCTCGGCCGTGTTGAAGCTGTAGCCGAGCGCGCCGGCATAGATGCCGACGGTGCGGAACTTGGCCGACTCGGCCTGCCGCACCGCCCAGTCCTGCAGCTCGGCCAGCCTGGGCGACTTGTACTCGAGCGTCAGCCCTTCCTCGGCGGCCTGCATGTGCGGGTCGCCGGTGCCGCCCCACCACACGTCGCCCTTGGGATTGGCGGCCTCGGCCTTGATCTGGGCGTAGAACTCGCCCGAACTCTTGCGCGTCATCAGCACCTTGATGCCGGTGGCCTTCTCGAACGCGGCGACCATCGGCCGGCACCACTCCTCCTGCACGGTGCAGTACAGCACCAGCTCGCCCTGCGCGGCGGCCGGTACAGCGCTGGCCAGCAGGGCCAGCATCGACAGACACTTTTTCAACAGCTTCATCGTCGTCTCCTTCAGGGGTGTTGCAGGGGAATGCCCACGACAGCGGAAATCGCGTCGCCGAGGGCGTGGTTGGTGGCCAGGATCGGGTTGCCCTCGGTCAGCCCGTTGCCGTCGAAGAAGGGGTTGATGCGCCCACCCGCCTCGGTCACGAGCAACAGGCCGGCGGCGCAGTCCCAGGAATTGATGTGCAGCTCGCAGTAGCCCTCGACGCGCCCGGCCGCCACGTCGGCCAGGCCGAGCGCGCCCGAGCCGGCGCGGCGGAACGCGCCGCCGGCGCTGAGCACGGCCTCGACCATCGCCAGGTAGTCGGCCTGCGGCCGGCGCAGCGACCAGCCGCATTCGATCGTCGCCGCGTCGAGGGTGGCCACCGGGCTCACGGCCAGGCGCTTGGCGGCCTGCGTGCCCTCGCTCATCCAGGCGCCGCCGCCGCGCTCGGCGAAGTACAGGCGTTCGTGGCTCGGGTCGTGCAGCGCGCCCACGGTGGGCACACCGTTCTCGACGTACGCAATCGAGACGCAGTAATGGGCGATCGAGCGCGCGAAATTCGAGGTGCCGTCGATCGGATCGATGATCCACACCCGCTTGGCGCTGGCCAGGCCATCGCTGGCGCCGCCTTCCTCGCCCAGGATCGCGTCGTCGGGGTAGGCCTTGGCGATCGCGGCGCAGATGAAGCGTTCGACTTCGCGATCCATCGCCGTGACCTCGTCATGCTGGCCCTTGAGCGAGATCGACGGCGAGCCGAAGGCGGCATGCGCCATGCGACCGGCATCGGCGGCAAGCGTGCGACAGAATTCGAGTCGGTTCATGGGTGGTTTCGGTGCCCGCATCCGCGGGGTGCAGGGCAGGTCGATGCTAACTGCCGCACGCGGCGCGCGGGGGCCCGCGAGATCGGGGTCAACCCGAGCGGCGCGCCACGATGGGCGGCCACGACGCCGCCGCAGTCAGGTGAAGATCAGCTTCAGGCCCGCCACCAGCAACACCGCGGCCAGCAGGCGCCTGATCAGAACCGGTGCGAAGCGGCGGCTGCCCAGGTAGGAGCCGATGAAGCCGCCGGCCGCGGCGCACAGCAGCAGCGGCACCAGGTAGTCGGGCCAATGCCGGGTGCTCGCGACATTGCCGGCCAGCCCGGCCGAGGAGTTGAGCAGGATGAACAGCGCCGACACGGCCGCCGCGCGCTTGGCCTGCGCCCAGCGCAGGTGCAGCAGCAGCGGCGTGAGGAAGATGCCCCCGCCGGTGCCGGTCAGGCCCGAAAGCAGGCCGATGCCTGCGCCCGAGGCCAGCGCCGGTGCGATCGGTGGCTCGCCCACGGCGGCGTCGTCGCGCGAACCCATCGTGAAGCGCGCCGCCGAGGCCAGCAGCACCAGGCCGACCAGGATCTTGAAGGCCTGGGCCGGCAGCGTCAGGTGGCCGCCGACGAAGGCCATCGGCACGGCCAGCAGGGCAAAGGGCCAGAAGGTGCGCCAGGCAAAGTGCCCGGCGCGCACGTAATGCCAACTCGCAATGCTGGCCACCAGGATGTTGAGGGCCAGCGCCGTCGGCTTGATCACGTCGGGCGCCAGGCTCATCAGCGACATCACCGCGATATAGCCCGAAGCGCCGGCATGGCCGACCGACGAGTACAGGATCGCGACGACGAAGATGCCCGCGCCGAGCCAGATTGCGAACTCGGCGCCCATCGCAACTCGGAAACCTCAGACCGCGCCCGTGTACTCGCCGCGCGCCGGGTAGTCCTTGGCGACGGCGAAGTCGATGGCACCCAGCAGTTCCTGGAAGTGCGGCCGTGCAAACGGCATGGTCTGCACCGCGCCGTAGTACAGGGTGCCGTCGGGCTTGACGAGGAAGACGCCCGGCTCGGCAAACAGCGCCGGTTCCTCGATGCCGATCGAGGTCTTGCCACGCGAGGTGCTGATGAACAGTCCCCATTCGCGCGCATTCGCCAGGCTCTGGTCGTAGCCGAACTGAACACCCTTGGCGCTGACCTTCTCGGCCATCTGCTTGGCGCGGTCTTCGCTGTCGCCGCTGAGGGCCACGACCTGCACGCCGCGCGAGGCGAACTCGGGCGCGAGCCGCTCGAGCTCGAGCAGGTACTTGGTGCAGATCGGGCAATGCAGGCCGCGGTAGAACACCAGCAGGTCGAACTTCTCGCCGGGCTTGGCGCCGAGCACGAAACGCCCGCCCGTGGTCAGCGCGACATCCAGGGTCGGGACGGGTTGGCGGGGCAGCAGGGCATTGACGGTCATTGAGGTCTCCAGTCGCAAGTCATGAATTCGGCGTCCGGCCGTCGCGATCGACGAACGAAAACCGTGCACGCATCGGCGCGCAACCGTTCATGACCATAACGCATGACCGGCTTGCCATGGCGTCGCAGGGGGCCATCCCCGGCGACGCGGAACCTGAGCCGGTGTTCAGGTCGGCACCGACGCGACCTGCTCGGTCTCGAAGTCTGCCGGCAGCACGATTTCCAGCATCTCGATGTCCTCGCTGTGGCCGAGTTCGCGATGGCGGATCTCGGGCGGCTGGTGCACGCAGGAGCCGGCTTCGAGACGCACCCGGCCCTGGCCCTCGTACTCGAACTCGATCCAGCCCTTGAGCACATAGACCAGCTGGAACTGCGTTCGGTGGCGATGCGGCTGGCTGGAAAACTCGCTGCCGGCCGCGGCGCGGATCACGTGCGCGACCGCGCGGCCTTCGGTGGCCTGCTTGATGCCCAGGTCGCGGTACTCGAAGAACGACCGCAGACCGCGCTCGAATTCCGCGTCACGCGCATGCGACACAACGAAGCCTTGGGTGGTCATGGTCGGTCCTCGGGTAGAGCGGGCGTCGGCCGGATGCGGCGCATGTCAGGGCGGGCTTGCGGCGCGGGCGCCAAAGCGTGCCGCGGACCGGGCCCGCATCTTTGCCGCCTCGACCTCGCGATGGCGCGGCTCGGCATGCGACACGAGGGCGCGCATCAACTCACGCGCCGCGGCCGCAACGTCCTGCACGGCGCGCTCGAACGCGGCCTCGTTGGCCTTGGACGGCGCATTGAAGCCGCTGAGCTTCCTGACGAACTGCAGCGACGCATCGCGGATCTCGAGCTCGCTGGCAGGGGGTTCGAAATTGAACAGGGTCTTGATGTTGCGGCACATGTCGACTCGCACGCAGTGGGCACAGGCCGGATCGTACGGCGTGGCCCAGGCGCCCGGCTGCGTCGATCCCGCGCGCCGCCTCAGGGCAAGGCCGCGGCAGGCTCGTCGGCATTGACGCGATTGCGCCCGGCATGTTTGGCGTGGTACATGTTCTTGTCGGCGCAATGCACGAGCACGTCCGCACGACCGAGCTCGTCGCTCAGACCGGCCACGCCGATGCTGCACGTCACGCGGATCTCGAGCTTCTCGCCGGGCGCTGCCGCGTCCATCACGGTGAACGGCACCGATTCGACCCGTGCGCGCAAGCGCTCGGCCAGGTTGAGGGCGTCATGTCGCGCGGTCTGCGGCGCGATGACGACGAACTCCTCGCCGCCGTAGCGCGCGGCGATGTCGGGCTCGCGCAACTGCTGCTGGACCAGGGCCGCAAACTGCACCAGCACCTGGTCGCCGACCTGGTGCCCATGGTCGTCGTTGATGCGCTTGAAATGGTCGATGTCGAGCATCAGGACGCTCAGCGGCAGGCCATGCCGGCGCGCCCGTGACACCTCCTCGTTAAGGCGGCTGTCGAGGTAGCGTCGGTTGTGGACACCGGTCAGCGGGTCGGCGATGTTTTCCTTTTCCAGCACGCTCAGCCGCAGCAGGGCCTCGACGGTCTGCAGCGACAGCACCGCATTGAGCGCGACGAAGCAGGCGCCCAACAGGAAGATGACCGGCACCAACAAGTCAATCGTTTGCGCATGGCGACTCCAGAACGCCGCGGCGTAGCCCAGGTAGCCGAGCAGGAACAGCGTCACGAACGCCAGCATCACGTACCAGCGGCCACGCACGCGGCCCCTTGGCAACCGAGAGATCAAGCGTCGCGTGGGCAGCATCGCGGCGACCAGGACGAGGGCGCCGGCAAGCACCAGGGCGTTGGCCAGGGGTGAAATCAACAACACGACTCCTGCGCCGAGCGGACGCTTGTTCGACCGAGGAACGACACGGGCAAGCGGCTACGGGTGTGCCAAAGGCTTGGTCGTGAAGAGGTAGTCCTTCAGCTCCTTCGAGAAGGTCGGATCCTTGCGCCGGATCCACTCCAGCACCATCGCCGCGTGCTCCTTCTCCTCGTCACGATTGTGTTCGAGCACGGCCTTGAGTTCCGGGTCCTTGCAGGCATCGGCCCGCTGGTTGTACCAATCGATCGCCTCGAGCTCTTCCATCAACGAGACGATCGCGCGGTGCATGTCGCGCGTCGCGTCCGACAGCTCTGAAATGGGTTCGTGGTAGCCAACGCTTGACATAGGGGTTCCTTGTGGTGGATTGACGATGCTTGTCGTGCGCATCCTGCCATGGCGGGTTGGCGCGCGGAAAACTGTCGGATCAGGCCGCGTTCGTCACATGCAGCGGCGGCACGCGCTCCGACCAGGGCGTGGCGACCTCGAGTTGCGCCGCCAGTTGCAGCAGCAGGTGTTCGTTGGCCGGCCCGGCCGCCAGCTGGACGCCGATCGGCAGGCCTTCGCTGTGCATCGCCAGCGGCAACGAGATCGCCGGCGTGCCCATCACGTTGTGCGGCAACGTGTACTGGCACACGGGGGCCAGCAACTTCTGGTGCATGTCCTCGACGCCCACGTCTTCCTGCCCCAGGTGGTAGCGGCCCCAGGGCTCGGCCACGCGCGGCGTCGTCGGCGAGAGCCAGATGTCGTGGCGCGCAAAGTAGGCGCCCATGTGGCGCCGCGTGGCGTTGAGCGCGCTCACCGCGCCCAGGAACTGCGCGGGCGTCATCTGCCGTGCGTACTGGTAGATCTTGAAGACCACGGGCTCGAGCGTGTCGGGCCCGATGGCATGCCCACTGCGCTGCGCATAGCCCGCCAGTCGCAAGTCAAAGCCGAAGAACCAGATCTCCATCATCTGCCGCATCGCCGCCAGGCCGTCGAACTGCGGGTCGTCTTCCTCGACATGGTGGCCCATGTCGGCGAGCTGGGCCGCGGTGCGGCGCACCGCCGCGGCCACCTCGGCGTCGACCGCAGAGCCCATCAGGGCCGCGGTCGTGAAGCCCACGCGCAGCGGCGGCGCAGGCATCAGCATCAGCTCGGCATAGGGCAGGGACGGCCTGGGGATGACGAAGGGGTCGCCGGGCTGCGCAACGGCCAGGCAGTCGAGCATCGCGGCCGCATCGCGCACGCTCTTGGTCTGGACGAAGTTCTGCCCCAGACCGAAGCCGTTCTCGTCGAGCATCGGCGCAAACGACACCCGACCGCGCGAAGGCTTGAGGCCGACGCCGCCGCAGAAGCTCGCGGGCATGCGGATCGAGCCGGCGATGTCGGTCCCCTGCGCGATCGGCACCATGCCTGCAATCACCGCGGCCATGCCGCCACCGGTGGAGCCGCCGGCGCAATAGCCCCGGCGCCAGGGCGTCGAGGTGTTGCCGTGCAGGGCGCTCTCGGTGGTGCCGGCCATCGAGTACTCGGGTGCGGCCGAACGGCCGATCACGTTGACGCCTGCCGCTTTCACCAGCCGGCAGTACACCGTGTCCTGCTCGGCCACCATGCCACGGCACAGGCGGCTGCCGAACTCGATCTTGCGCCCGGCTTCGTGGCCGAACACGTCCTTCATCAGGAACGGCACGCCGCGAAACGGGCCATGGCCCAGGCTGCGCTCGTCGAGCGTCTCGATGCGGTCGGGGTAGGTCTCGACGACGGCGTTGATGTGCGGATTGGCCCGCTCGATCGCCTGCGCGGCCAGCCGCGCCAGCTCGGTCGGCGTGACGTCGCCCGCGGCGACGCGCCGTGCCAGGCCCAGGGCGTCGTGACTCGCGTACTCGGTCAGGTTCATGCAGGCCCCTCGCACCGACCGTGACGGCAGCGATCGGCACTTGCGTCGCCGCGGCGCGGCCCATGCGGCTTGCGTTCCCGGTCGAGGGCCGCCCGCGTTTCGGTTCTCACGGTGCGCTCATTTCTGGTTCTGCACCACGCCGGCGGCTGTCTCGCTCTGCTTCTTCAGGACATTCGACAGGGTCTGCGTTGTCTTGCCCTTCTGGTCCATCTTCATCTGCAGCCTGGCCCGGTTCGCCTCGTCGAGTTCGCCGGCGCCATCTTTCGCAGCCAACGGCTTGGTCTTCTGCCGTGGCGGCGTGCGAGGCGAGACCGGCGGCGGCGGCGTCGCCGCTTGGCTGCGCAGTGTTGGCGACGATGGCGCCACGGCGGGGGGCGCAGCCTTGGGTGCTGCCGACTGCGCTTGCGTCGCTGGCGCGAGCGCCAGCAGCATGGCGGTGCCAAGCGCCTGGATCGCGGAAAGGTCGGTGCGGATGTGCTGCACGCCAATGCTCCTGAAGTCGTGACGCGTGAATCGAGGGCTGCTGCTTCGGCCCACGGCGTCGTCGGCCCACGCCTCGGGCGTGACCACGACCCGCGAGGATGCTAGTGCAATCGGGTGGACGTGGGAATCGTTGTGTCAAGATCCTGCGCCGGCGGGCCGTGTGGCCGCGCGCGAACAGTTGCCCCTTCAGCACCGTCATGCCCCGTGCCATCCAAGCTGCAGCGCTGTTCGCCCAGGCGCACGAGATCGCCTGGCCGCGCGACCCGGCAGCCGACCCGGCGCGCTGGGGCGTGCACCACGACGACCCGCCGCCGTACAACCGCCTGCGCGGCCCGGTGCATCGCGCGCGGCCCGCAGTCGGGCGTGGTCTGGCAGCACGGGCCGCGAGGTCGCCGCCTGGGGCGAGCCCGAGCGCGCCGACCTGACCTTCAGCGTCGCCAAGACCTACCTGGCCCTGCTCGCCGGCCTGGCGCACGACCAGGGCCTGCTGCCCGACGTGGACGAGCCGGTCGTCGCGCGCGTGCCCGGCATCGGCTTCGACGACGGCGCACAACCGCGCCGTCACCTGGGACCACCTGCTGCACGCAGACCAGCGAATGGGAGGGCAACTGCTTCGGCCTGCCCGACACGGTCGACCGCTGGCGCAAGGTGGCGCACGACCCGCGGCCCGCCGGCGGGCCGCAAGGGCGGCGCGCGGCCGCTGCAGCGCGCCGGGCAGCTACTGGGAATACAACGACGTGCGCATCAACCAGCTGTCGCTGGCGCTGCTGCACCTGTTCGGCCGGCCGCTGCCCGAGGTGTTCCTCGAGCAGCATCCTGCGCCCGCTCGGCGGCGGCGACGGCTTTGCCTGGGGCGGCTACGACGACGCCTGGGTCGAGCTGCCCGGCGGCCGGCGCGTGCAGTCGGTGCCCGGCGGCACGCACTGGGGCGGCGGCGTGTCGATCAGCGCGCGCGACCAGGCGCGCATCGGCCAGCTGCTGCTCGACGGCGGCGCGGCGCGGGCCGGCAGTTGGTCTCGCGCGCGCTGGGCTCGCAGCGCATGCGCCAGCCCTGCGCCATCGCGCCGTTCTACGGCCGCCTGGTGTGGCTCAATCCCGACGGCCGCGCCTTCCCCGGCGCGTCGGCGCAGGCGGTCTTCATGCTCGGCGCCGGCGGCCATGACGTGTGGGTCGACCCGGCATCTGGACGCCGTGGTCGTGCTGCGCTGGCTCGACCCGGCGCATGCGCCCGGCGTCATTCGGCGTCTGGCCAGCGCGCTGACCGACATAGCCACTCGAAAGCAATCCACATGACTCCAGAAAAGGTCGCCATCGTCACCGCCGGCGGCAGCGGCATGGGCGCCGGCGCCGCGCGCCGGCTCGCAGCCGACGGCTTCAAGGTCGCGATCCTGTCCTCGTCGGGCAAGGGCGCGGCGCTGGCCGAGGAACTCGGCGGCCTGGGCGTCACGGGTTCGAACCAGTCGAACGACGATCTGAAAAAACTCGTCGACAGGGCGGTGGCCCAGTGGGGCCGCATCGACGTGCTCGTCAACAGCGCCGGCCATGGCCCGCGGGCGCCGGTGCTCGAGCTGACCGACGAGCAATGGCACCTGGGCATGGAGGTCTACTTCCTCAACGTGGTGCGGCCGACGCGCCTGGTGGTGCCGATCATGCAGCAGCAGCAGTCGGGCGTGATCATCAACATCTCCACCTTCGCGACCTTCGAGCCCGATCCGGTGTTCCCGACCTCGGGCGTCTTCCGCGCCGGCCTGGCGGCCTTCACGAAGCTGTTCGCCGACAAGTACGCCGCAGAGAACATCCGCATGAACAACGTGCTGCCGGGCTTCATCGACAGCCTGCCCGAGAAGAAGGAGTTCCGCGACCGCATTCCGATGCAGCGCTACGGCAAGACGCAGGAGGTTTCCGACGTGATCGGCTTCCTGGCCTCGAGCGGCGCGGGCTACATCACCGGCCAGAACCTGCGCGTCGACGGCGGGATCACGCGCTCGGTCTGAGCGCGCGACCGGGCAGCACGCACGACCGCGTCGCTAGCGGTGCTGGTCGACCAGCACCGGGTTGCCGTCCGGGTCGATGGCGATGAAGCTCGCCGGGCCGGTGGTCTTCTCGTCGGCCTCGGACATCAACTCCACGCCCTGCGACTTCAGCTCGCGCTGCAGGTCGCGCACGTCGGTGAACGTCGTCAGCGGCTGTGCGTTGCTGTCCCAGCCCGGGTTGAAGGTCAGCATGTTCTTCTCGAACATGCCCTGGAACAGGCCGACGACATGGTCGCCGTTCTTCATGATCAGCCAGTTCTGCGCCGCGTCGCCACCGAAGACCTTGAAGCCGAACTTTTCGTAGAAGGCCATCGAGGCCTGGATGTCCTTGACCGCCAGGCTGATGGAGAACGCGCCGAGTTGCATGGGGGGCTCCTTGGGTCCGTCATGGATGCACCGCGCCGTCCGGGCACGACTGCCCGATGGTAGGCGCCGCGGTGCGGCCGGGGCAAGTCAGGGGCGTGTGTACAGGCCCTCGAACGTCGTGCGCCACTGGCCCGCGGCATCGGTGGTTTCCCAGAGCTGGCGCACGCTGCCGTCGGCGTTGGGTGTCCAGCGGATGCGGTGTGCGATCGGTCGCCCCTGCGCGTCGACGGCGGGCCCTTCGAGGACCATCGAGCCCTCGCGCAATCCGCCCTCGAGCCGCAGCAGCGTGCCTGCG
>CAVUEP010000015.1:0-132205 GCA_963740395.1 uncultured beta proteobacterium | reverse complement strand
ACATGTAAGCGCGAATCAAGTAAATGATCCGCAACGTGAAACATTACCCCTTCGTCGATAAAAGGACTGGGTCAATTTGCATGGCATTCCATGGTGAGAAAAATCCGTTCGGTGTAGCCGCTATCTGGGTGCCTGGGCGAAGACTGCAAGTTATGGCACGCAGCGCCTGTTGCCCCATGCATGTATTACGGTTGTGTGATTTTGTCGGGCTCTTCGACCCTGAACCATACGGCGTACAGAGCGGGGAGATAGAACAGGGTTAGCCATCTGGGCCAGGCCGCCCATGATGACGATGGCCATCGGTCCCCAGAACACACTGCGGGTCAGCGGTATCATCGCCAGAATCGCAGCGGCGGCGGTCAGCATGATGGGGCGGAAACGGCGCACCGTGGATTCGATGACAGCATCCCACTGGTTCATTCCCGCTTCGATATCCTGTGCGATCTGATCGAGTAATATCACCGAATTTCTCATGATCATGCCGGACAGGGAGATCATCCCGAGCATGGCGACAAAACCGAATGGTACGCTGAATGTCAGAAGTGCCGTATGCTACTAATAAATGTGATAAAATTATTAAGTGTCATCCTACTAGTAGTACCAATATTTTTATATCGAAAAGAAATTCCTGGATGTTAATTCTGGGATTAGTTAACAACACAAACTTCTTGATAATAATATTTTTATGAAATACGAGATATACATTAATTAATAATTTATTTTAATTATACACATTTCCATTGTATTTATCAGAAAAATACATTTTAAAGGCTATCACAAAAAAATGACACCCTTAAACCACAATTGTGTTTATATTTTATGCATTATGTCTAACACAGTTATATAAAATAAATGTTGTAAACATTGTTTCACCAAACGTAAATTCAAAATTTTCTATTGATGATTAAATTTTTAAATTTCTACTTTTGTTAATCTGGATAGTATGCCACATTAACAGAATATAATTTTGCGTCGTCAATCAAAGACAAAAAACAATGATTGTCGTGAAAAGCAATACATTGCCATAGATTTATCACCATGATGTAGCGGAATTTCGCGTGGTAGTCGGCGAGCACTTCGGGGTGTTCGGTGAAGATGCGGATCGTGTGCAGCAGCAGGTCGCCGAAATCGACCGCGTTCAGCGTGGCGAGCCGCGCCTGGTAGATCTCGTAGAGCTTCTTGCCCTTGCCCTCCGCGAACTGGTGCGCCTCGTTCTGCGGCAGCTTCTCGGGCCAGATGGCGCGGTTCTTCCAGCCATCGATGAGGGAGGCGAGATAGCGCGGCGTCCAGCGCTTCTGGTCGATGCCCTCGGCTTCGAGGATCTGCTTGATCAGCCGCAGCTGATCGTCGGTGTTCCAGCACGGTGAAGCCGGATTTGAGTTCACCAGCTCGGCATGTCGCCGCAGTGGCATCCTGCTGAAGCTTCTGGCCGATGGTCGGTCCGATTTCCGTGCTGGAATCGACCACGAAATGGTTCGAGGGAAACTCCTTCGCAAAGACCGCCACGACCCGTTCGGCGACCTTCTCCTCGATGGTCGTCGAGGCCTTCAGGCGGATCAGGAGTTTGTTCTCCTGACCGAATTCTTGCAGCTCGGCGTTGCCCAGGCCATTCGCCTCCAAGACTTTCCTCGCTTCGTCGATCCGGATCGCTTGATCGAACTTCAGCTGGACCGCGGTCCCGCCCGCGAAATCGATGCCGAGGTTCGCCGCACCCCGGGAAATCTGAATGAGCGCCACAAGTCCCAGCACCACCATGATGCCGGAAAACAGAAAGGCCCAGCGGCGCTTCCCCATAAAATCGATATTGGTTTTTCCGAGAATCTCTAACATGCCGGCTCCTTCGAACTAGATGCTTAACTGTTCCACTTTGTGTCGTTGATTCATGAGGTCGAAGATGACCTTGGTGCCGACCATGGCCGTAAACAGATTGATCCCGATACCGAGACACAAGGTCACCGCAAACCCTTTGATCGGCCCCGTGCCGAACAGGAACAGCGCCACCCCCGTGATCAGGGTGGTCACGTGAGAGTCGATGATCGTGAGCAGCGCCTTGTCGTATCCTCCATCCACCGCCAGCCGGACCGCTTTCCCCAGCCGCAGCTCTTCACGGATACGCTCGAAGATCAGCACGTTCGAGTCGACGCCCATCCCGATCGTCAATACGATTCCGGCGATTCCCGGCAGGGTGAGGGTCGCGTTCAGAGCGGAAAGCGCCCCCATCAAGCAGAGCAAATTCAGCATCAGCGCAAAGTCCGCGATCACCCCGGACGTCCGGTAATACACGATCATAAACACCACGACCATCGCGCCGGCAAACAATGTGGCCTGCACACCCTTCTCGATCGAATCTTTCCCCAGCGACGGTCCGACCGTGAGGTCCTGAATGATCTTGAGCGGAGCCGGCAAGGCACCGGCCCGGAGGACGATGGCCAAGTCGTTCGCCTCTTGCGTGGAGAACGTCCCGGTGATTTGCGCGCGCCCCCCGGTAATACGCTCCTGAATCACCGGTGCCGAGTAGATCGTGTTGTCCAGCACGACGGCCATGCGCTTCTTGACGTTGTCGCCCGTAATCCGTTCGAATTCACGACCGCCCTTGGCGTCGAACGTGATCGACACGTAGGGATCGTTGAATTGGCCGATCGAGACCCGCGCATCGCTCAACACATCGCCGGTCAACATCACCCGTTTTTTGACGAGATAGGGAATCCGGTATTCGCGGCCGGTGTCCTTGTCGACCGTCCGCTCGAAGAGGATCTGATCGCCTTCTGGCAGTTTCGCCTCGGCCTGTTTCAGGATCTCCGCTTCTTTCTCTTTTGGAATACGAGCGGGCAAATCGAGCTTCAGCTGATTATCCTCGTCGAGCATCTTAAACTCGAGCAACGCCGTCTCTTTGATCAGATCCTTGGCGCGCTTGGGCTCCTTGACACCGGGCAACTGCACGACGATCTGCTTCAACCCCTGCCGCTGCACCATCGGTTCCGCCACGCCGAACTGGTCGATGCGGTTCCGGATCGTTTCCAACGCCTGGTTGATCGCGGAATCCTTGATCCGCTTCACCTCCAGCTCCCGCAATTCCCACACCAGCTGATTGGCCGATCCGGCGGACTCCGTCTCGCTGAAGGTCGGATAATCATCGATCATCTTCTGGATCTGCGCCTTGAGTTCGGCGTTTTGGAATTGAATCGTGACCTGGGTCGGTCCCGTTCGCATCACAGACTCGACGGGAATCTTCTTATCGACCAACAAATCCTGCAGGGACACGACCGATCGATCGACGGCGATCTCGACCGCGCGATCTTCGTCCACTTCCATGACGAGGTGAATCCCGCCTTGGAGATCCAAGCCCAGCGTAATGCCTTTGTTCGGCATCACCTGTCTTCAGCCAGGCAGGCAACGCCTGATAGAACGGCTGATAGGACGGGATAAAGAAGATCACCGATACCACCACCACCAACGCCAACAATGTTAACCGCCCACCCACTTTTTTCATATTGTCTGTAACCCCTTTGTCACTCGCGGACTACGAGTCCTTATCCTTATCCTCTTCGTCTGCCGCGCAAGCGAGCAATGTGTTCCCGTTGTATCCGAATCTTCGTACTATCGGCGATCTGCAGGGTCACCGTCTCCTTCCCGAGATTCGTCACGGTGCCCCAGATACCGGACCCCGTAATCACCTTGTCGCCCTTCTTCAAAGCCTCCAGCAAGGCCTTCTGCTGTTTCGCCCGTTTTTGCTGCGGCAAAATGAGCAGGAAGTAGAAAATGACGAAGATCAGCACAAACGGAATGAGAGACAAGAGCGTCCCGGAGCTCGAACTCCCTCCACCACCAATCCCTTGAGCCCATGCGACCGATTGCATTACCATACGAACAGATTCCTCCTCGACAGGGTTAGTCCCATCTGGCATGCCGATGCGCATCGACCTCAGCCACGTCTGAAGCTGAGACGTCCGATGCAGCCCGGTCGCGGGACCGGTAAAACTCGTCCCGGAACGACCGTAACGTCCCCTGTGCGATCGCTGACCGCACCTGGCCCATCAGATCGGCAAAATACCAGAGATTGTGGATCGTATTCAGTCTCGACGACAGCATCTCTTTCACCTGAAAGAGGTGATGCAGATAGGCACGCGAGTAGCGCGCGCAGACCGGACAGCCGCAGGCCGGATCGATCGGCTGTTCATCCCGAACATACCGCGCTTGCTTGATCACGACTCGTCCGAAACTCGTAAAGAGCGAGCCGGTCCGTCCATGGCGCGAGGGCACGACGCAATCGAACAGATCGATACCCCGGGCCACGCCTTCGATCAAATCCTCCGGCATCCCGACACCCATCAAATACCGCGGCTTTGGAGCCGGCAACTCCGGCACGGTCACATCCAACATGGCATACATCTCTGCCTTCGACTCTCCCACCGAGAGCCCGCCGACCGCATAGCCCTCAAAGCCGAGCCCTACAAGGTCACGCGCCGAGGTCACGCGGAGATCTGGCATCCAAGCCGCCTTGTACGATCCCGAAGAGGGCTTGATCCGTGCGACGCCGGCTGGCCTGACAACGTTGTGCCCAGAGGGTGGTCCGCCGCACCGCATCCCGCACGACCTCTTTGTCAGCCGGCAAGGCCACGCAGTGATCGAACGCCATCATGATATCGGCCCCCAACGCTTCTTCGATCTCGATGGCCGTCTCCGGCGTGATGAAATGAGCGGATCCGTCGAGATGCGACTGAAAACTCACCCCGTCGTCCGTGACCTTGCACAGTTTCGCGAGACTGAAAATCTGAAATCCACCGCTGTCCGTCAAGATGGCTCCGGGCCACCCGGTGAACCGATGCAATCCACCCATCTCAGCCACGACCTTATGCCCAGGCCGCAGATAGAGGTGGTAGGCGTTGTTCAGCATGAGACCGAAAGCCGAGCTGCTCCAGGTCGGCTGGATCAATCCCCTTCACCGGCCCCAACGTGCCGACCGGCATGAAGGCCGGCGTGTCGATCGCTCCATGGGCGGTGCTGAGTCTCCCCAACCGCGCACTCGTCTCACGATCCACCTGCTGCACTGAAAAGTCCACAGTCCCTCTTGCTTGCTACATCTGGTCCGGTGCGGAAATCCCGAGCACGCCGAGCCCGTTCTTCAAGACCTGCTGAACTCCGCGCATCAGCGCCAATCTCGCCGCAGTCCGTTCGGGGGCCAGCACCTCTTTCGGCAGCCCCTCGACCGGAACCAATCCCTCCGGCGTGACCGCCAGAAGATCACGATCCGCCGCGGGAGGCAGAATCCGGTGCTTGTTATAAAACGTATGCAGCAGCCCGGCCAATTGCTGGAGGTAATAGGTCATCCGGTGGGGCTCGTAGGCCATCGCACTGCCCTGCAGGACCGAGGGATAGGCAGAGAGTTTGCGAATCAGCCCCAATTCATCCGGGTCCGTCAATACGCGTCAAATCCGTCTCGCTCGGCAGGGGACAGGTGATGCCTCGCGCGGCCGCGACGCGCCAGAGGCTGGCGATCCTGGCATGGGCATACTGCACATAGTACACGGGATTGTCGGATGACCGCTGCTTGGCCAGTTCCAAATCAAAGTCGAGATGTGAGTTGGAATCGCGCATCAAGAAAAAGAACTTGGCCGCATCGGCCCCGACTTCATCGATGACTTCCCGCATCGTGATGAACTCGCCGGCCCGCTTCGACATTTCCACTTTTTTCCCGCCGCGCAACAGATTCACCATCTGGACCAGCACGACCTGAAGGCGATCTTTCGGATGCCCATAGGCCTGCACGACCGCTTGCATGCGGGGAATGTAGCCATGGTGATCCGCACCCCAGACGTCGATGAGCAAGATCGTATCCGCGCTGCAGCTTATCCTGGTGGTAGGCGATATCGGATGCCAGGTAGGTGTACTCCCCGTCCTGTTTCCGGACGACACGATCCTTCTCGTCACCGAACGCCGAGGATCGAAACCACCAGGCCCCTTCCTGCTCAAACAGGAACTGTTGCGATTTCAATTCATCCAGGACCCGTTGGACGGCCCCTGAGTTCACCAGAGAGGCCTCGCTGAACCAGGACTCGAACTCGATCCCGAAGGACTTCAGATCCTCGCGAATCAGGCTCAGCAGTTCCTGATAGGCGAACGTTCGACAACGCTCCTCAACCTCTGCGGCCGGCACGTCCGGTCAGCTCGGGCCCGAGCTGTTGCTTCACCCGCTCGGCCACGGCAGTGATGTAGGCCCCGTGATATCCTTCCGACGGAAACTCTACCGGCCGGTTCGACAACTCCTCATACCGTGCGTAGACGGAGGCCCCCAACAATTTCATCTGCCGGCCGGCGTCGTTGACATAGTACTCACTCACGACGTCATACCCGACCGCCTTGAGCATAGTTTGCGACCGCCTGCCCGACCGCCGCGCCACGCCCATGTCCCACATGCAACGGGCCGGTCGGATTCGCGCTCACATACTCCACCAAGACTCGACGTCGCTGCCCCAGCTCGGCTCGTCCGTAGGCTGATCCTTGCGCTCTCGATTTCTCTGAGCACTTCCTGCCAGATGGCCGGCTTGAGCGTGAGGTTGAGGAACCCAGGCCTGACGATCTCGACTCGGTCGAAGAGTTGTTCGCGCTGGGGAGAGATTGTCGATGATAATTTGGGCAATATCGTGGGGGGCTCGTTGCTCGGACGCCGCGAGAGACATGGCGACCGTTGAGGCTAAGTCTCCCCATTCAGGCCGTTTGGGAGCATCCAGACTCAGTTGAGGCCAGGCTTCCGTCTTCAGTTGGCCCTTCTTTTTGGCTCCGTTGAGCGCTCCGAGGAGCGCGCTGGTGACCTTTTCCTGAACGACCCCGCTGGACAAGAAAAAACTCCTAAGTCCTTACCAATGAAAGGGAAAACGAACTGGTCACTCTAGCATACGGGATAGTCAGTGACAAGGCAGCCGGAGGGGATTTTCTGTCGGACCGCGGCCTCCTTGAGACGTGCAAGACAGAGTGTCACGAGATGGTCCTGCGATATCTCGAGACAAGGTTTCTCCTCGCAGCGGCTGACGTCGTCCCATGATCGGCAGAGGCAAGGCTGCGCCCTGCACCACAGTAACATGGGTGCCACGGGGAGCCCAGCGAGCGGGATCAGTCGGCCCAAACAGAGCAACCGTACGCACCCCCATTAGCCCAGCCAAATGGGTAACGCCCGAGTCCTGCCCGACAAAGAGCCGTGCCTGAGCAAGCACCCCGGCGACGGTGAGAACATCGAGGCCCCTCAGGACGATCGGTGGGTTTTCGCATGACTGGAGTAGTCGCTCGACCGGCTCCCGGTCTGCCGGCCCTTCGAGAATCACCGGGACCGCCCCGGAAATCTGAAGCGTGGCAACGACAGACGCAAGAATCTTCGGTGCCACACACTTATGGGCACTCCCGCTCCCTGGATGGATGATAGCGAGAGGCTGTCCGAGTGAGAGACCTGCCGCGTCAAGACAGGCTCGTCCGAGATCGAGGAGCGGTTCCGTCACCGTCAACCGGTGATCTTCCTCACCGTCAGACGGTGCTTCATCGATCGCTTCAAGAAACCGGTCACGTTGATGTGTCGCCTGAATCACAGTCGAGAACGGAGACCTCACGATCACCTCTCGGACACCGAGCTGCCTTGAGTGTCTCACTTAACTTGCCATCGAGATCCTCCATCCAGCCAATGGCAAGATCGCAGTCCTCCAGCCATGTCTGTAGCTGACCCCTGACTGCCTCCGCACCGGCAAACAAGTCTGCGCAGGCCCGCCCCTGCACAGAGGTCCAGTCATCAATGAGCCCACATGCAAGAAGCAGCTCAGCACCTGCTCCTCTGCACAGAGCACCAGTCGATGACTGGGGAAGCGGGTGCGCAAACGACTCATGGCCGGGACGGCCAAGAAGCACATCGCCAAGGCCACCGGGATGGATCATCACGATCGTCCTTGCCACGGGGTGCATCTACAATTGTCCTGAGGGAGGTAGCTGAGCCAGCAGGGACCGCGCCACTTCAAGGTCGGCCGGGGTATTCACGTTCTGAAAGGAACGCCCGGAGGGATCGATGGTGAGCAGATCGGCCTCAGTGACATATTGTACGCGAAGGGACGCGTACGACAGCATCTCTTGAATCTTGAGCTGTCGTGCCTGGATCATCTGTTCAACGACCGGCAGGCATCGCTTGCCATACAAGGCATGCATCGGATGTAACCGGGCCGCAAGTTTCGCCATCACAATGTCTGCGGTGGCTCTTCGACTCGTGAACTGGGCAATGACCGCCGGATTGAGAAACGGCATGTCGCACGC
This sequence comes from uncultured beta proteobacterium, assembly GCA_963740395.1. Lineage (GTDB taxonomy): Bacteria > Pseudomonadota > Gammaproteobacteria > Burkholderiales > Burkholderiaceae_C > CADEEN01. Next base: position 123,922 of record CAVUEP010000015.1, on the reverse strand, counting down.
GACCACAAATATGTAGGGGGTCGTTGCCTCTGTAAGCCCGGTGTACAACCCTCCGAGACTGCCGCAATCAGGCACCAGGTCTCGCACAACTCTGGCCTCGACCTCGAGCGAGGGGACTGTCCTGCGCAATGACGACCAGTACCTCCTGAAAGATTGAGCGAAGCACAGCCAGTCCTCGTTCAAGGAGAGTCTGTTCCCCCACGACGAGATACCGTTTGTCTTCGCCCATTCTCCGGCTTTTGCCCCCGGCGAGAAGGACGCCGGTTACATCGATCTCCATCATGCCCTCAATGCAGACGGCCAAAAAGAAAGAGGGGGTGGGTCTACCCCACCCCCTCATGACTCTTCAGACTCTCTCCGCTCAGAGCGAACGTTAGAGGGTCTTTCCCTTCCGCTTGTTCGATCGTCTGGTCAGGACCCAACCTTCCAGAAGGACCACACCAAAGGCAATCACAACCGGATAGATATAGGCTTCGCGAGGCGTCGGCGGCTCCAGGAACGTGTAGTAGAAGGCCGAAACGGCCATCTTCCGTCCTGCATCGCCATTGTGTCCGTCCCAGGCAAAGAACACGGTGGGAATATATTGTCCCATTTCGAAGAAGGTATCTTCGTCGTAATCCTGATCCTTCTTGTTGCCCAACGGACGCTGAATCATCACCGTCCATCGGCCATTCTTCCACTCTGAATGAAGGATCTTGATGTTCTCTTCGTAGGTATCGCGTTGTACGAAGTCCTTGTCCCATCCGGTACCCTTCAAAGGCACGGAGTGAACCGTCAGCTTCCCACTTCACAATATCGACCGGGAACTGCTCGTTGCTGCCGAACAGATACCGCGGCTTAATCGGCGCGGGAAGCTCCTTCCACTTCACGGCAGTTTCCATGGCGATCGCATCGTTGTAGACCGTGTAGTTATTCTGATGCGAGGCAATAGAACCCTCTTCGCCGGTCTTCGGATCCTGTTCCTTGACATCGACATTGACTGACGTCGGAGCCCAAGGCAACTTCCCTTCGGCTACGCTCTTCGTCCGGTCGTCCCACTGGAACATGAACACGACATGCTTGTCGTTGTAGAGCGACTTCACCCAGATATCGTCGATCCGATTCACGAAGTTTCTGGGCTTGTGGGTGATCTGACCACCCATCGCGACATACCGCCTGGCCCGGTTCTTCCACAGTTCATGCTCTGGATCTGCCGGAATCTCTCCTTCAACCACCCCTGACGACACCACAAAGTTGATCTTCGGCTTGTCCGTCAATGGATCGATTGAGAGGGGCTTCCCATCTGCCTCACGCTCACACAGCGAGTTCACGAAGTTGGCAATGTGCCAACGCTCTTCAACCGTGCTGTTGTCAGCAAACGAAGGCATCGGAGTACCGTTGACTCCGGTCGAAAATGTCCGGAAGATGTTCTTGACGTTATAGGGATCCTGCCGGCTGCCCTCTGAAGTTCCAGCACTTGTGCCAGTCGGCCGGCTGGATTGAGAAACCCCAGTCGTCTTTCAGATTGAATGCATTGCCGTCGCCACGGCCTTCCGTGCCGTGACATTCGACACACTTCTTTTCGACAACGAGTTCCGCCCCCTTCTTGAGGCTCTCCTCTGACACGGGAATCGGCTTCAGCTCGTCCATCTGCAACACGGTCTGGCTCTCAGACTCCTTGTCGGTAAACTTCCGGTCCTTCACGAGCTGGGTCGTGACGAAGGACAAGACTTGGAGCCGTTGCTCTTCCGTCAGAATACCTTCCCAGGATGGCATGGCGGAACCTGGCAGACCATGCGTGACGGTCTCAAACAGATCGTTCTGACCGGGAATTGGCTTCTTGGCATCGAACAACGGCAACTCACCGCTGGCCGTGCGCCGAATCTTGAACGTGCCCTGGTTGAAATTGCGGGGACGCGGCCAGAGACGATCGGCACCAGGTCCATCGCCCGCGCCATCGACCCCGTGGCACCACACACACTTGGTAAAGTAGACCCGCTTGCCTGCCTCAATCATGTCGGCAGGAGGTTCAGGCGATAACTCACCCTTCTTGAATCCCTCAGGAAGGGCATCTTGCGGCAAAGGTCAAGCCCCCGATGCTTCCGGAGACCAGGATAATGCCAAAGGCAGTCGTGAGGAGCGCCCCCGCCTTCAGACTAAACGAATTCTTCATGGTTTCCCTCATGTCGTAAATCCAGGTTGGCTAGATAATTCCCGTGAACGATTAGTCCCAGGTCCTCGGGTAATACCCCGTGTGCCAATATTCGAACAAGATAACTTTCCAGATTTCGTCCACAGTCAGATGCTGTTCCCACGGTGGCATCACAGAGGCCCAGGGGAACCCTTCGTTCGGCAACCCGATTCCACCCTTGGACACACGCCAGAAAATGAACGTTTCCTGTAATTGTGCAATCGTTCCCGGATCTGTAAAGTTCGCCGGAATCGGATTGAACGCGAAGGCATGGAGACCGCGGCCGTTCAGGTTATCGCCGTGGCAGAAGTGGCAGTTTTGGAAGAAGATCTCTCCGCCCTCACGCACATACTTGAGGTACCCTTGGGCATCCTTATCCCAAGGATTGGCATTCGGCTTCATCAACCGGCCCATGCCCTGCTCCACAATATTCGCGTTGCTATATTCCTGATCGTACTTTCCTTCAGGATTGACACGATAGGGGTTCTGCGACGTTTGCAGCGTATAGGTCTTTCCATGCACCTTCGTGCTGGCTGGTGGCGCAGGATGCACCGTCCGCAACTCGATGGGCTCCTCTGACTTTGGCACCATCGCGTTATAGGAGAACCCGCCGATCAGAAGCGGCAACACGATCAGATAGGCATACCGCAACAGCTTGTTGACCCCGGTCTGGGCATCCAAGATATTCATGATCGGCTGCTTGAACTTCTTCCAATCTTCTTCGCTCGCAGAAACCCACATAAACACGGCCACGAGGGAGACGGTCCCATACATGGCGCGAACGCTGAATGGAATCGGCGGATAGACACGATACTTCAAATACAGGAGAATGAACGCCCAAAATAAAATCCCCTGCCAGAATCGAGGGAGCGCCATTCCCATGGAACTCAACATATAGCTTATCCCTGCAAATCCCGCCACAAACAGCGTGAGCTCAAAGAGCACTTGCATGGGCATGTACCCTTCGACCAGGCGCACGGTATTTGACGGAATGATATCTACAATCATTCCGGCAAGCAGGAGTATTCCAACTACTCCTATGAGTGCCCCGACTGACATTAATGCTTTCATCGGTGAACTCCCTTTGCTCAACAAAAGAGGTAGACAGTCAAGATCATGAAATCTTCGGTGGCGGCGAACCCGCTTTCACCTGCGACAGATAATCGACGATCTTCTTGATAGCGCCTGCGCTCAATTTCTGCCCGAACACTTTCGGCATCGTATTGTCCGGGAATGGCTTTACGACGTAGGCGCTGGGTCAACAATAGACTCCATGATGTAGTCAGGAACCGTCTTTGCCGCTCCCTTATAGTCCGCATCCTTGATACGAAGCGGGGCATTCGTCCCCTCTTCAAGCTTAGGACCAATCGTGCCGACTGCGCCAGGAATACCAGGAATCGTATGGCAGGCCACGCACTGGGCCTTTGCAAAAATCTGATCGACCGGCTCCGTTCCATCCGCCATCAAGCGCGCTTGGCGGCCCCGCTGCCTTATCATCCTGCTGTTTCGGCCTGTCCGCTTCAGGAACAAACTTCTCATACGACTTGATGATCTCGTCGTATGCTCGGAGCATCGCGCCCTTCGCGGACATACAGCCAGGTATCCACCGCCGCCAACTCAGGAAGACTCAACGAGATCGGTGGCTTGTGAATGGCAGGCATCGGGCTCTCTTTATCGTTCGTGCCCTTGACGCCATAACCGGCAACGACATAACAGCTCGGGCAGGAATGGGACTCAGCAATATACTCCTGACCATTCTCTGCAGTCCCAGACCCTGGGAATGCTTCTTTTTGAGCAAAATCTCTCGCCGCGGGCTTACCCTTACTATACTTGGGATCCTCTAACCGCTCCTTACCGGCACGTTCAGGAAGGCCATCAAGGTTTGGCGCACGCTCTCCCAACATTCCCTTATGGAACGCATGGCAGAGCGGACATTGTCCCTTTCCGATTGCACCCTGAACTTTATTTTGCCCGATGCCGCCGAAAATGATCTTCTCACCTTCATCGGCCAACTGTTGTGCAGTCATCGATTCAAACTGAATCTTCTCTTCTTTGGGAGGAAACCCGCCTTCAACCTGCGGCAACCAATTCCCATATCCTGACAGACCAGCGGCGACAAAGAACATGAAGCCACCGATCTTCAGCAATGCGGCTTGATTGGGGAAGTAGATCCCCATCATGAAGCACATCGCTGGTGATGAGAACCAACGAGACCGGAAGCATCCGGTTCGCTTCATAGAAGCTGTTCTTATAATGCGCAATCGCCACCAACAGCATGAAGGCGGCAATGATGCCAATAAAGAGCTTGAATGACGCACGCTTCTTTGCAGCAGGATCGCTAATAGATACCTGAGAATACACAAGGAGCCCCGCGAGAAGTGCGAGCAGCGGCCACCCTATTGAGAGAGCTTCATTTATCAGATCGCCCACGGTGTTAACCTCCTGAGGTTTGGGTAGGAGGGAGGCACATGCACCGTGCCTCCACTCCCCCAACCAAGATCCTAAAGATGATTAGTGGCCCCCAGCTGGCTGCGGAGCGCCGCCTGGAACCCCTGCCTTTGCTTCAACTGGCGCCTTCTTTATCCCAAGGCTCCCGAGCCAGAAGACGAAGAGAATGCTGATCCAGAAGAACAACACATTGAATGAAATCATATTCGCTGCAAAGCCCACCGTATGCGTATAGGCCCAGGGAGAGTTATCGCGCATGATCTCATTGACGTGCCAGAACAATCGGACCGAGGAGCGAATGTACCCCATCAGCCCCATCATCCAGGTAAAGGCCGTTGCGAGCATGATCAGGGCATATTGCGAACGAGCAGAAATTTTTCCCCACTCGATCGGACCCATCTGCTTTGCGCCCTTCATCATGAAGCTATTCAGCGCAAACATGAAGAACAGGCAGGACAGTGTCGTCGCCACCTGCGGCACCGACAGACCGACTCGCACGTTTGCCGGGATGTAATATCCAAGACGGCGAGCCCGATAATATTGAAGTAGGCGCAGCCGAAAAAGACGCCCATGAAGATATTGCCGAACTTCGACCAGGATACAGTCGAGACTTTATTGCCTCGCATGTACCAGACGAAGCTCAGGATGGTGGTGGTAATAATGACGTTGATTCCACCATTCTTGGCGGACATGACACCATAGTTTCCCAACACCGGGTGCTGCTGACCACCCATCGCCTTCAGCTCAGCCGGAGTCATGACGATCGTGTGGGGAGTGATGAACACCAGGAAGCCGCAACACGAGAACGAACACCAGATACTTAATGTACCGTTGATACTTCTCCGCACCGCGCATCCGACCGAGCGCCTGCCAGAGATAGTAGTTGGTGCTGAGGAAAAGAATACCGATCATGGTCGCTTGAATAATGAAGAGCCAGGCCAGAAGACCACCCATGAGGGTAATCCCCATCTGCTGACGATATGCATACACCTCGCGCATCAGCCAGTAACCGGCAAACGGCAAGGGAATCAAGAACGCCACGCCGAGCGCCATGGCGATGTATCCCATCCAATCGTAATGCGCGCGATCCTCGTCGGTCTTGGAAGCCAAGAACTTGTACGCGGCGTAGGCCGCCACGACACCACCGCCGAACGCCATGTTCCCCAAGATGCGATGCACATTGAGCGGATTCCAGAGCGCGGTATGAATGACGTGCCAGATGTTCCCCAGGTACCGACCCTGCTCATCGACACCGGCCGGCGACATCATGAAGCCGATCCAGGAATTCGCCAGGAACATGAGCAAGCGTACCGATCACGTTCAGGATCACGGACATGCTCAAGTGAATCCACTTGAGGAACCCTTCCTTCATCTTGTCCCAACCGTAGTAATAGATGTAGAGGGTTCCGCTCTCCGCCACGAACATCAGTGCATAGATATGCATGACCGGGCGGAAGATGCTGGATAAGTAGCCGAAGAATGCGGGATAGAGCGTCAGGAAGGTGAAGATCAGGATACCGCCGAGGATGGCGGTCAGCGAATAGGCCGTCAGACTGATCTTGATGAAGTCATAGGCGAGCTGATCATACCGCTTCGCCATCGCCTTATCCTTCGTCACCACTCCCATGAACTCGATAACCATGCAGAAGATCGGAACCGCAAGCACGAAACTTCCGTAATAGAGGTGCTGCTGATTTGCGAACCAGAGCAACACGCGGCTCTCGAAGTTGTACCGCGGATAATCCCGAGGACCATCGACCGTCTTCGGAGCGGGGGCACCGACGACGATACCTTCCGTCTTATAATAGACGTCTCTCCCCTTCTCAACCTTCGCCTCACCCTCCTTCGCCACCGCTTCAGGCGCATCTGCACCCATAGCCAGCGACGGAAGCGATACGGCGATGGGGAGCAGGAGAAGGCCAATCATCGCGCAAAGCGCCATGATTGAGAACAACTTCTTCCCGGCTACTAAACCCATGGGATACCTCCTTAATGCATTCCGAAAAAGACTCATCATGATTCCCTGCAGGCTCAACTCAGCGCAGAACAATCGCCAGGCTTAATTCCTGAACAGATACCAGAAGTCCAGCCCCTGCGAATCCATCAAGAAATGGTCAACCGCCGTGAAATAGGCAATGCAAACAACCAGCGACACCAGCACGTAGACAATTGTCTGACCCATCGCATTTCCTCCCTCAAACCTTGCGGACGTTCAAGAAATTCTCAGCGTGCAGCGGCCCTGCTTAGCAGGGGCACTGAATTCCGGCGAACCAATAAAAAAACCACAACCCCACCGCACAGGTGATGTAAAAAATCATCTTGCCGATCTTGACTTTCAACTCGCTATCTGCCGTTGCCGTTGCCATCGCGTCTCCTTCTCCTGATGGGGAAAAATTACTAGCTGAGATGCATCAGCGAATTTCTTGACACACAGAAATCCGTATGTTATTCAAAATTCCTTGCCGCACACGAAAAATCAGGGGAATATCGATGAACAAAAACTCAAAAGTGTTCGACATTATAGTTTTGGCCGGTATGGTTGTCAATATAATTTTGGCCGTGTTCCTTATTCTCTACTACTTTGATTTCCTGTAGGTTTCTTAGGGTTTTCCGCTTCAGTTCCCCCCTGATTTTTCACCTGAAACCGCACAGCGAAACCCGATGGTTTCATCCCGAAAGTCAGGGACCATTTTGCTCCGACTCGTGATGCGAATATCGGCTCCTGTGGTCGCGTACCCCCCCCCACGAAGCGCCCGATAGGTGCCGTACTCCGGGCTCGGTGGGTTATGCTCAGGGGCCTCCTTGAAGTAGCTTTCCGCGTACCAGTCGGCCACCCACTCCATCACGTTTCCCGCCCCATCCATGACGCCGTAGGGGCTCTTATCAGTCAGAACGGTCCCGACAGATGCCGTGACATCATGGCCATCCTGCACCCTGGCCCAATTCGCTCCGCCAGGCTGCTCGTCATTACCCCAGGGCCAGAGACGGCCATCCGTCCCTCGCATGGGCCGCACAGGCTCAGGAATGGACTTGTCCTCCGGCCGAAAAGGTCGGCCTATTGCCCACCACGCCCGGCTGGCTCTCCCAAGACACATTGATGTACCCGTACCAAGCCCCGGTGCTGCATCTTGAATCTATGGAATTCGGTCCTCACGGACCAGGTACAACCTGTATTTACCGCGTGGAGGGCAGCGGACTAATACGTGTCTGGAAGTTTGGAAAGTGCGAAACCGGCAAGGGCAAATGGAAGGTTTCGGGACCGATATCCACTTGCAAGAGTGAAAAGCCTGCTGAGTGTTCACTGCTCTGCAGTCCGCTGTAGCGCTAACTTGGGTCAGGCATGAGCACCTCATCCACGCTGGCACACTTCGTCTTCACTCGCAAACGCTCATTTTGGAACCACGCCGTCGCAGCCGGCCACCGTGACGCCTAACATGTCGCTCAACCGGACCGCCAACGGCAGGCGCCTTGTGCCCGGCGGGGTTCGCTTCGCTCACCTCACCCCGCCAGCCACAAACCGCCTGCCGCCGCGAGCCGGTTAATTCCAACGTTAGGCCTCACACCGAACCGTAGCTCGTGATCGCAGAGTCGCTCGCAGTCGTTGTTGTCACGCTCGCGGTGCTTGGACCCGGGAGCTACCTGCTTCACGTCGCCTGGAAGCGACGTGGCACGCCGCGGAGGGTCGCAATAGCGACGCTCTTCGCCATGTTCGCGCTGGTGGCTTGGCTGTTCATGCCTAGCGCACCTGGAACCACGGTGGAGGACCGAGTGAGTCAGTTCGCCGGCGCCTGGGGCATCCTGTTCATGGTTGTCGGTCTGGTAGTCATCGCTGCGGCCGCTCTTGGCAAGTTTCGGCCGCCTGGCCCCCGGGACCCAGAAAAGTGAGCTCACCTGCCATTGCCGGTCCGTCTGCAGTGAGGCCTAACCCCTCGCTCAACACCCGACCCTCCACGGCCGGCCGGCTTGCCCGCGATACCGTCTTTGGTCATCATCGGTCCCGCGGGCAAGGCGCCCGTCCGTTCCGGGCGGGTTAGCTAGAACGTTAGGCCCCACAAACAAGACCATCGGTGCGCGAGCGCCGGTAAACACAAAGGATCGTGATGAGCAAAGTATTCGTCAACATCGGACTTAGCCTCGATGGCTACATGGCACCGGAAGGAATGACCATGGAGAACTGGGAGAGGCCCGAGTACAAGAACTGGGGCGCGAAGTGGGGTGCGCTGATGAGCTGGATCCTCAATCAGCAGTACTTCCGCGAGAACCTCAAGTTCGGACCAGGCGGAGAGACCGGTCCGGTCAATGACCTGGTTCGCAGCACCATGGAGCGCAGCGGTGCCAACATCATGGGCAAGCGAATGTTCGAGCAAGGCGAGGTCGCATGGCCCGAGGAGGCTCCGTTTCACACTCCGGTATACGTTCTTACCCACGAGAAGCGCGAACCCTGGGTGCGGCCGGGCGGGACGACATTCTACTTCGTCAACGACGGCCCGGAGCGTGCCCTTGAGCTGGCTCGGGAGTCCGCGGGCGGTCGCGATATTCGCATCGCGGGCGGCGCGGACGTGATCCAGCAGTATCTGAACCTGGGTGTCGATCGACGAGCTGGAAATCGCGATGGCGCCCGTGGTGTTCGGCGGCGGGCGACGTCTCTTCGAGAACCTGCGCGAGCCGGGGCCGCAGTTTCGCATCGACAAGGTGCTTGATGGTCCGGCCGCCACACACTTGCGCTATGTGCGTCAGTGAGGCCTAACCCCTCGCTCAAGCGGAGCGCCAACGGCAGGCCACCAGCGCCCGGCCGGCGGTACGCGGTACATTTTCGCCAGCCGGGCGCTGGCGTCCTGCCGCCGGCGCCCTCTTAGCTCGAACGTTAGGCCGCCGTAGACCTTCACGGAGTCTTCAGCCATGGATTCAAAACTACCAATACGCAGCCTCGACTACACAGTGATTTTTGCGCGACAGATGCAGACCATGCGCAAGTTCTACGGAGAGACCCTCGGCTTGTCGCTCCACAAAGAGCTTGGAGCTCAATGGATTGAGTTCCGAGTCGGCTCCAACATCCTCGCGCTCACCGAGCGTGGACTCATCTTCGATGATCCGTCTCCTCCAACTGGCGTGCTCTCGTTACAGCTCGCCTTTCGAGTCACGCCAAGCGAGGTCGCCACTTGCGCATCCACTTTGCAGGAACGAGGTGTCACCATCATCTCCGGTCCAACTGATCAGCAATGGGGTCATCGCACATTGTTCTTCCGAGACCCTGATGGGAATGTCTTGGAAATCTATGCTGAGATTTAGCAGCCAGCGGTCTAGCCTGTCATTGCAGCGGACTGCCTACGGCAAGCGCTGAACTCCAACGTTAGGCCGCACAAACGAGGAGTTCCACATGTCCAGCAATCCTTCACTGAAGCACGAGCACACCGCTCTGGTCGATTCACACTTTCTTGACGTCGACCTCGAGCGAACCGCATTTGAGGATGTCAATCTGCGCGGCTCTGTCTTCCGAAACGTGGCCTTTACTGACGCTCGATTCCAAAATGTATGCTTTGGAAACGTCGATATCGGCGATGCGAACATTGAAGGCATGAAGATCAATGGAATCCTGGTAACCGATCTCCTACGTGTCTACGCCCAGGCACATCAAAAATAGACTGTCCACCATCAGACTGTGAGAGGCAAAGATTGGACTTGCCGACACAAAACTGTGCCGCCGGCCAAGTCCATCCGAAGCGTCTAAGCAATGGGGCACCTTTTTTGGTGCCCGGCACCCAGTGCGAACTAACCCCTCGCTCAAGCGGAGCGCCAACGGCAGGCCGCCAGACCCGGGCCGGTGCGACCGCGGTCCATTTCATCGGCCCGCGGCCTGGCGTCCTGCCGTCGTCGCCCGCTTAGCTCCAACGTTAGACGTCACATCACTAATCACCGCATGACCTCGATTCACCCCATGCAGCAGAAGTCGTTCGATGCCTACCGGTTGGATTCGGCGAAGGGCTATGCCCACGACAACGTCACCGCAGGCCGATGGCCGAGCTCTGGAGCGTTCGAACGGGCGCTGGAGGACTTTGATCAGAGTCTTCCGCAGGGCCTGAGCACCCCAAACAACTTCGTCTTTGACATCCGAGACGACGCCAAACAAGAGACTGTTGGCGTCATCTGGTTCGCGGTCGTCGAGAAGAATGGCATCAAGTCCGCATTCGTGTACGACGTCGAGGTTATCGCAAAGCACCAGCGACAAGGGCATGCGCGGGCAGCCTTCGAACTCCTTGAACCTATCGTTCGTCATCTCGGTCTGCACAGCATCGGACTCCACGTGTTCAAGCAGAACACTGGCGCCCAGGCCCTCTACAGCTCTCTTGGCTACAAGGTGACCAGTATCAACATGCTCAAGCAGCTGAACACCCAGTGACGTCTAACCCTGCGCTCAACCGGAGCTCCAACGGCAAGGCAGCCCGGCCGCGAGGCTCCGCATGTCCATCATCCGCCTCGCGGCCGGGCTGCCTTGCCGTCTCCGCCCGGTTAGCTTCACGTTAGGCCTCACACCGAACCGTAGCTCGTGATCGCAGAGTCGCTCGCAGTCGTTGTTGTCACGCTCGCGGTGCTTGGACCCGGGAGCTACCTGCTTCACGTCGCCTGGAAGCGACGTGGCACGCCGCGGAGGGTCGCAATAGCGACGCTCTTCGCCATGTTCGCGCTGGTGGCTTGGCTGTTCATGCCTAGCGCACCTGGAACCACGGTGGAGGACCGAGTGAGTCAGTTCGCCGGCGCCTGGGGCATCCTGTTCATGGTTGTCGGTCTGGTAGTCATCGCTGCGGCCGCTCTTGGCAAGTTTCGGCCGCCTGGCCCCCGGGACCCCGAAAAGTGAGCTCACCTGCCACTGCCGGTCCGTCTGCAGTGAGGCCTAACCCCTCGCTCAACACCCGACCCTCCACGGCCGGCCGCCTTGCCCGCGATACCGTCTTTGGTCATCATCGGTCCCGCGGGCAAGGCGCCCGTCCGTTCCGGGCGGGTTAGCTCGAACGTTAGGCGTCACATCGGAGAGCATGTTGCGATTCCTCATCGTTGCAGCCGTCACTGCAGTCGTGTCGCTTGGTTGCGTAAGCCCGCCAAATCAGCGAAGCAAGATCCCAGAAGTCCAAGGCGAAGGGCACATGTCCGCGTTGCCTCTTGCGGCAAGCGCGGACGGCTTGCAGTCTGGAGAGCTGTTTGATGCACTTGCGAAGATGGACCGTACCCTATTCGAAGCCTCTTTCGAGACCTGCGATGCAGCGAAGGCCAACGCCATCTTTGCTGACGACGTTGAGTTCTATCACGATCAAACTGGTCTAGCGGTAGGTGAACAAGTACGAGAAAACACCCGTCGACTCACTGCTTCGTGTCCGGGTCAGCGTGGCGTAAAGCGAACGGTAGTGCCTGGTAGTTTGAGGGTGTACCCGATACAAGGTTACGGAGCCGCACAGATTGGGGTGCAAAGATTTGACGAGCGCGGTGCCAGCACAAGCACGTTGACAAAGTTCGTACATCTGTGGCGTCTACAAGACGGACGTTGGCGGCTCGCACGGGTTCTGAGCCTAGCCCATCGCGCCGTGCCACCGTTAGCGCCTATGTCAGCTCGCTAGGCACGTTGCGGTGACGCCCAACCCCTCGCTCAAGCGGAGCGCCAACGGCAGGCCACCAGGCCCGGCCTGGCGGTACGCGGTACATTTTCGCCAGCCCGGGCCTGGCGTTCTGCCGTCGTCGCCCGCTTAGCTCAATCGTTAGTCCGTACAAGCGAACGTCCTCAATGCTCTACCAACTGCTCCTATCGATTCATTTGCTTGGCGCGATTGCATGGCTTGGCGGCATGTTCTTCGCCTACTTTTGCCTGCGTCCCGCCGCGGCAGAAGTGCTCGCACCGCCCCAGCGCTTACCACTTTGGGCTGCAACATTCACTCGCTTCCTGCCCTACATGGCAGTAGCAATTGCATTGCTCGTCGCCACAGGGTTGGCCATGTTTCTGCAAGTGGGGTTCCGCAATGCCCCGCCTGGATGGCACATCATGCTTGGGGTCGGTCTTGCAATGGCGCTCCTGTTTTTCATTGTCTACTTTGTTCACTTCCCGCGGCTTCGAAAGCAATGCGCTGAGTCCTCATGGCCTGCTGCAGCTGCAACGCTCAACAGCATCCGCCAACTCGTTGCAGTCAATATCGGTCTCGGCGTGCTTGTTGTCTTTTCAGCCGCCGCTGCTCGGTAGCCTGGCGGTCCAGATGAAAGTGCGGTCTAACCCCTCGCTCAAGCGGAGCGTCAACAGCGGGCCACCAGGGCCCGGCCTGTGGTGCGCCGCACATTTTCACAGCACGGGCCCTGGCGTCCTGCCGCTGGCGCCCGCTTAGCTCGAACGTTAGGCCGCATGAAGCACGCCACTCTCGAGACGCTGCAGGGACTAGATCCAGTGCTACGCTCGGTTCGCAAGCACGCGGAACTCACCGAGCGGAAGGCTGGCACCTTCTACTTGAGGGGCTCTGCGTTCCTGCACTTTCATGAAGATCCGAAGGGGCTTTTTGCGGACCTGAAGCTCCAGCCAGGCGAGTTCACGCGTTTCCCGGTCAACGGGCCTCGTGAGGTCGAGAGTTTCCTCAGCGAAGTTCAGCGCGCCTTGGCCGTTCAGCAGAGGAGTAACACGACGCCCGAAGAACTCGGGTTCACCTACCGAACTCGGAAGGACGGTTCTGTCGAAGTCCTGCACTACGATCGGCTGGCTTCAACGCTCAGAGGTCGTGACGCTGTGAGTTTTATCGGCAAGATTGAGGCCCTCAGTCAAGCGGACGCACAGCAACTCATGGCGCGGGTCACTGGCAACTACAAGCGGGGGAACGAGCGTGCATCTGCCGGTCACCAGCGAAACCGGGGCTAGGTAAGAATGCGGCCTAGCCCGTCGTTCAAGCGGAGAGCCAACAGCGGGCCGCACTACGGGGCTTCGTTATTCTCCCTTCCGTGCGGCCCGCTGTCGGCTCCCGCTTAACGCCAACGTTAGGCCTCACAGTATCGACACCGATGCCATTGCGTGCCTATCTCATCGCCGCAGGTGCACTAGTGATTCTCGCGCTTGGTCTCGCGCACCTGTGGTTCACGCTAGTCGGCACCAAGCTCCATCCGCGAAGTCACAGCTTGCGCCAGGCCATGGAAGCCGACAGTCCGGTGATCACTCGTCAGACAACGATGTGGAAGGCCTGGGTCGGCTTCAACGCAAGCCACAGCTACGGCGCCATCCTCTTCGGCCTTGTGTACGGCTACCTCGCCGTCGCTGAGGCCGAGTTCCTCTTTGGGGCGCCGTTCTTGCTCGTGGTCGGCCTGTGCTTGCTGTTCGGCTATGTGGTTCTGGGTAAGCGCTACTGGTTCAGCGTGCCCTTTCGAGGCATCGTTTTGGCCACTGCTCTGTATGCCGTCGCGCTCATACTCACCGTCAGTGAGGCCTAACCCTTCGCTCAAGCGGAGCTGTAGCGGCATGCCACCGCTGGCCTACATTTCATTCTGGGCAAGAGGCGTCCTGCTGCCGCAGCCCGCTTAGCTCAAACGTTAGGCTGCACACCACATGCCACCTCTTATCGCCGTCGCCTATGTAAGCAGCGCCGTCCGCCGCCACACCCCAGCGGAACTAGATGCACTTCTCCTGGACGCCCGAAACTTCAATGCCGAAGTCAACGTGAGCGGAGCCCTACTCCATCACGATGGATCATTCTTTCAGTATTTCGAGGGACCCGAAGACGGGGTTGGACAAGTCTATTCACGTATAAAGGCTTCGCGCATGCATCACGGCCTCATTGAGCTTGTCATTGGCCCGGTCCAGCAGCGCTACTTTTCGACTTGGTCGATGGGGTTCGCCGAGCCTGCAGCGTCCGCGCTCCAATCAATCTCTCAGGCAAGCTGGGAGCTGCAGCGCGAGGCCGCTGCCACGCCTGCCGATCGAGCTCCTGCGCTTGAGCTACTGTTGTCGTTCTGGAGCCGGGCCCAGGGCGTACCTTCAAGTGCAGCCTAACCCCTCGCTCAAGCAGAGGTCCAACGGAAAGCCGTTGGCGCCCGCTTAGCTCAAACGTTGGGTCTCACGCTTACTGGCGCCACCCAGAACACCACAATGCGCTTCTTCTTCGGTCTCTTTCTTCCGCTGCTCGTTCAGGTGTTCGCATACGTTGTTGTCTTCGTCGCATCCCGCGGTGGTGGCTCCTTCATGGGCCTCTTGGCAATGCCGGTTGCAGCGGTTTCTTTCTTGGCGCTGGTGCTTGTTGGCTTTCTTGGGGCGCGCAGTTCCCGTCCGCTAACAGGGCTAGCACTTGCCACGCTTGCAATTGCAGTCGGTCCACCCATACTCCTGCTCATCTTCAGAGCACTAGAGTCCTAGCTTCGAGAGTGCGGCCTAACCCTTCGCTCCAGCCGATGTGCTACGGCCTGCGGCCTTCGCACACGGCTGCGCTCAAACGTTAGGCCGCTGAAGGCCGCTCTTGTGGTCCGCATGCTCCGTCTCAATCCCATTTCCACGGTCCCGCTTGATCTGGCCGCGCTGCAGCGTCTTCTGGAGCATGCCCCTGGCTATGCCCAGATCGCGACTGCAATGCCGGTTTCACCGAGCGCTGCGGCCGAGATGCTGGCGGCCCTCCCGCCTGGCAAGAGCCACGAGGACAAGTTTGTCTTTGGCGTCTTCAAAGACCAGACGCTCGTGGGCTGCGTCGACTTGATTCGCGGATATCCGTCCGAGTCCGTCGCCTACGTTGGCTTGCTGCTCATCGCCGAGCCTTACGAAGGGAGCGGCTATGGTACTCAAGCCTTTGCAAGAGTCCTCGAGGTCGCTGCAACCTGGCGAACCTGCAATGCCTTGAGACTTGGAGTCCTCAAGACCAACGAGAGGGCCATGCGCTTCTGGTCCAGACTCGGCTTCGCGCCGACAGGTGAGTCCAAGCCCTACCAACATGGCAGCGTCCGCACCGAGGTACTTCTCTATGAACGTCCTCTCGCGGCGGCCTAACCCCTCGCTCAAGCGGAGCGCCAACGGCAGGCCACCTGGCCCCGGCTGGCGGTACACGGTACATTTTCGCCACCCGGGGCCAGGCGGCCCGCCGCTGGCGCCCGCTTAGCTCGAACGTTAGCAACTGTGTTGCATGTCAAGCGCCGGCGACCATGAAGATTGATGTTTGAGCATGGCATTCATGATCACCAACAGTTTGCGCATGCAAGCGGTCAGAGCCACTTTGGCAGGTTTGCCTTGGGCGCGCAGATGTTGGTAGAAGCTGCGGATCAGTGGGTTGCAGCGCATGGCCGAGACGGCGGCCATGTACAGGATGCGCCGCACCTGTGCCCGTCCGCCCCAGATGACGCGCCCGCCCTGATGCTTGCCGCTGTCGCGGTTGAACGGCGCCACGCCGACCAACGCGGCGATCTGCCTTCGATTGAGCGTGCCCAGCTCCGGAAGCAGCGCCAGCATCGTCGCGCGAGTCAGCGCCCCAACGCCCGGGATCGCCTTCAGCAGATCGTCCTTGTCACGCCAGACAGGCGAGGTGCGCAGCGCGTGCGTCAGCTCGATGTCCAGGCGGCCGATGCGCTCGTCCAACCAGGCGATGTGCTCGCGCAGGCTGTCGCGCTGCATCGCCGAGGCGCGCTGCAAGCGCAGCTTCTCCTGCACCCGCATGTCGATGAGCTGGCGCCGCCGGGCCAGCAGATCGCCCAAGGCGCGCGTGTGCTCGTCGGGCAGCTCGCGCACCTGAGGACGGATGGCCGCAGCGAAGGAGGCCAGGATCAACGCATCGATGCGATCGGTCTTGGCCAGGCGGCCGCAGGCCTTGGCGTAGTCGCGCACCTGCCGCGGGTTGACCACGGCCACCGCCAGCCCGGCGGCCACCAGCGCACTGGCCACCGCAGTCTCCAACCCGCCGGTGGCCTCCATGACGACCAGCGTGGGCGGTTGCGAGCGCAATCGCTCGGCCAGGCCAGCGACAGCTTCCTCCGTATAGTCGATGCGAAGCGTCTGGCCCGTCAACCAGGCCACATCCAGCCAAGACTTGGCCACGTCGATGCCGACGAACGATTCTGGATTGCTCATTCAAGTACCCTGCCTTGCAAGAATCCGGGCTCACAAGGGCCCGATCAACTGTTCGGGTTACAAGAACATCCGACTCGACGCCCCACGCTAACGTACGGGCTCGTTCGCCCCAGGCTTCAACGGGCTGTCGGGTCGGCAACCGCAGGCGTCGTCTACTGCCTGCTCAACTGCCGATTCTTCTGCGAAATCGGCGGGTTGAACCACGAGGCGTCGGAGTCACCGCCATGCTCATCACTGGAAGCTGCCACTGCAGCAACATCTCGTTCAGGCTGAACTGGCAGCCGGAGCCGAAACAGATCCCGGCAAGAGCATGCTCCTGCTCGTTCTGCCTCAAGCACGGCGGCGTGTGGACGTCCTGCCCGACCGGCGCGCTCACGGTCAGCGTCAAGGACAACAAGCGCGTCTCGATCTACGGATTCGGCACCAAGACCGCCGATTTCCACGTGTGCTCCAACTGCGGCATCGTCCCGGTCGTCACCAGCACGATCGATGGTCACCTCTATGCCGTGGTGAGCGTGAACGCGTTCGACAACGTCGAGAGCTCGCTCCTGCAGTCGGCGACTGTGTCGTTTGACGGCGAAGGTCAGGGTGATCGCCTGGCGAGGCGCCAGCGCAACTGGATCCAGCATGTCGAGTTTGTCGAGTCCGACGCCTGGCCCAGCGCGCAGGGGGACCCTCACCGGCAGGCTGATCGGCTCAAACGCTAGGCCGCGCATGGGATGCATCGCGCGACAGGTCACGCTGCGAAAAAGGGCGGTGATGCAGTGAACACGGGTCGGTGCAATTGCGGCTCGGCCCGCTGGCATCTACGTCTGCCACTGTTCGATCTGTCGCAGGTCCACCGGGAGCAACGGCATCGCCGTGCTGGTCGTGGCGAACGAAGACTTCCGATGGACGGGCGGCGAGGAGCACATCGCGATGTGGACCAAGCCCGATTCCGCATGGGAGACGTGGTCTGCAAAGTCTGTGGATCGCGGGTTCCGGGTCGGAACGACCCGAAGAGGATGTTCGTCCCGGCGGGCCTGCTGGCAGACGGAGGCGCCGCCCTCAGGGTCATCCACCACATAGGGGTGGGGTCCAAGGCTGACTGGGACGTGATCGGCGATGAAGGCAAGCAGCCTATGGAAGGCGTCCGTGGCTAGCACTGCCGAACTGGCGGCGCGCACCCGGCATGTCGCGAGGCGCTGGTTCTCGATGGCCTGATTCTTCGCCGCAGCCGACCTGCAGCGGCGTGACGCAGTTACGGGATACTCAAGGGGCATTGTCCGAGCGCGACGCTTGAGGTGTGGCCATGAACGACATTGACATCGTGAACGCGCGCGGCGCCGACTACCTGCCCGGTCTGCTGGGAATCGTCTTCACTGACGCGAGGGTCGGATCCACGCGTGCAGAGCTCGCAGTGAAGAAGTGCCATATGGCACCGAATGGCTTTCTGCATGCGGGCACCGTGGTCACGATGGCCGATACATGTTCTGGCTATGGCTGCATTGCCAGCCTGCCCAAGGGGGCCACTGGATTCACGACCATCGAACTGAAGTCGAATCATCTCGGTACGGCACGTGACGGAACCCTCGAGTGCGTAGCGACGGCGGTGCACCTTGGCAGGACCACTCAAGTCTGGGATGCTGTGGTCAAACACAGGGAGTCAGGCAAGACCATTGCGCTGTTCCGATGCACCCAGATGATTCTGTATGCCAGCAGCGCCGCCTGATCCGTCGCTCGAAAGAAGCTCCCGTCAGGGCAGACACCCGAACCGCGAGGAAGGGCAGAGCCAACGTTGGGCATCGCCAACACACCCCGGTAGCACCCTCAGCACTTCCACGACCTTCGTAGCCGCCGACGGCGATGGCTACGAGCTGAACATGGGACGGTGGAGTCGGCGCCTGGCCGGCCCGTTTCTCGACTACGTGGGAACGGGTGATGCCGAGCAGGTCCTGGACGTGGGCTGCGGGACCGGCCACCTGGCGGCCGCCGTGCTCGAGCGCTCGGCTTCAAGCGCCGTCCATGGCGTCGACCTTGCGCCTGTGTACATCGAGTACGCCCGGTCCCGCAACCCGAATCCACGGCTCGAGTTCCGCGTCGGCGACGCCTGCGCACTCGAGTATCCGGATCAATCGTTCGATCGGGTGCTCTCGCTGCTGGTACTGCACTTCGTGCCGCGTCCGCACGATGCGATCGCCGAGATGCGTCGCGTTGCCAAGCCGGGCGCCGTGGTGGCTGCGGCCGTGTGGGATGCACGCGGCGGCTTCGTCGCCAACCGCATGTTCTTCGACACCGCCGCGGCGCTCGATCCGAAGGCCGGGGAACGTCGAGCCAAGAACTACACGAGGCCGATGACCCGACCCGGCGAACTTGCGGCGGCCTGGCGCAGCGCCGGCTTCGTCGACATCGGCGAGACCCTGCTCCACATCCGCATGGGGTACGCGTCGTTCGCCGACTACTGGGCCCCCTATCTCGGCAAGGACGGCCCAGGCGCCGAATATGTGTCCACCTTGAGCGCGGAGGCGCGCAGTCGGCTCGAACACGCCGTCCGGGCGGCGTACCTGGACGGGGAACCGGACGGACCGCGGTCCTACGCTGCCTTGGCATGGGCCGTCAAGGGCCTTGCCCCCTCGCGCTAGCGGTTGAACTCGAACGTCAGGCGTCACCGGCTGCATGCGCGCGCTCAAAGTCCCCTCGTGGTGGCTGCTTCTGCTGGCCTCCAGCTCAACGATGGCGGTTGACCTCGCGCCTTTGTGGGACTTCGCCAGGCCCGAGGTCAGCGAGCAACGGTTCAGGCAGGCCCTGGAGCGGGCTACGGGTGACGACGCGCTGATACTTCACACGCAGATTGCGCGAACCTACGGCCTGCGCAAGGACTTCGAGGCGGCGCGGCAGGTGCTGCATCGAATCGAGTCCTCGGTTGCCTCCGCCGGAGCTGAGGCCAGGGTCAGGTACCAATTGGAACTCGGCCGCAGCCATGCGTCAGCGACACACGCGCCGGAACAGTTGACGCCGGACGCGAAGGACCGCGCCCGGCGCGCCTACGACAGTGCGCTGCAGATGGCGCGGTCGGCCAAGCTGGACGCTCTTGCGGTGGACGCGATCCACATGCACGCGTTCCTGGACACCGCGCCCGCCGACCAGCTGAAATGGGGCCAGGCGGCGCTCGAGCTGGTGCAGGCTTCTTCGCAACCCGACGCCAGGCGCTGGGAGCCGTCGATCCGCAACAACCTCGGCTATGCCCTGCACCAGCTTGGCCGCTTTGAGGAAGCGCTCGGTCAGTTCCAGCAGGCCCTCGCATTGCGCGAGCGCGGCGAGAATGCGCATGCGACGCGGGTCGCGCACTGGATGGTTGCCTGGACGCTCCGCAGCATGAAGCGCATCGATGAAGCCCTGGAGATTCAGACTCGGCTGGAGCGGGAGAGCCAAGCCGCCGGGAAGCCCGATCCCCATGTCTTCGGAGAACTCGAGGCCCTGTACCGAGCCAAAGGCGATGCCGCTCGCGCGGCGCACTACGACAGGCTCAAGCAATCGACAGCCAGGCAGTGATGCTCGACCCCGCGCCCAAGCGCAGCACCAATGGAATGACGCCGCTGGGCTTCACTTCATGCCCGTCGCTCACGCGATAGGCCAGCCGCACCATGGCACTTCCACCGCGCATCAAGATCTGCTGCATCTCCAGCCTCGAAGAGGCGCGCCAGGCGATCCTTGGGGGCGCTTCGGCGCTGGGGCTGGTGTCGCACATGCCGAGTGGACCCGGCGTCATCTCGGAGCCCCTGATCGCCGAGATCGCGGCCGCAGTGCCGCCACCGATCGCGACGTTCCTGCTGACCTCGTTGCGGAATGCCGATTCGATCGTTCAGCAGCACATGGCCTGCAGGACATCGACGATCCAACTCGTCGATGCCGTTGACGCAGGCGAACTGGCCAGGCTGCGCCGACAACTGCCGCACGTGAAGCTGGTTCAGGTCATTCACGTCCTCGGTGGCGACTCGATCGACGAAGCGCGGCAGGTGGCGGGCTGCGTCGACGCGCTGCTTCTGGACTCGGGGAATCCGACGCTGGCAGTCAAGGAGCTGGGCGGCACCGGCAGGGTCCACGACTGGCAGGTCAGCCGTCGGATACGCGACGCTGTCGCTGTCCCGATTTTCCTGGCTGGCGGCTTGAACGCGTCCAACGTCGTCGAGGCGATCAAGGTGGTGCAGCCGTTTGGCCTCGATCTGTGTTCGAGCGTGCGTGTCGGCGGCAAGCTCAGCGGCGGCAAGCTGAGCGAGTTCGTGCAGGCGGTGCACACCGCGGCCTAGCCGCTGGCTCAACCCGGCGAGTCACGGCCTGCCGCCGCGGGCCGATCCATTCCAACCCTAGGTGCCCGAGAAAGATGCCCTTCCTGCCACCCAATTTCCAGATTCAAGCCGTCGTCGAGACCGCCCGTTTCAGGCTGCGATCCATCACGATCCATGACGCGTTCAAGGATTACGACGCGGTGATGTCGAGCCGGCAGCACCTTTGGGCGCGCTTCGGAGCCGTCTGGGGATGGCCGGCAGAGGACATGACGATCGAGCAGAACATCGTCGACCTCGGGTGGCATCAGAAGGAGTTTCAGCTGCGTTCCTCCTTCGACTATGCGGCGATGTCGCTGGACGAGAAACGCTTGCTGGGCTGCGTCTACATCGACCCGCCCCATGTCGCCGGCACCGACGCAGACGTCTGGTTCTGGGCGCGGCAGAGTGAACTGGCGAGCGGCCTGGAGGCGGATCTTCGGTCCTTCCTCATGCCCTGGCTGGCCAGGCACTGGCCGTTCAAGTCGGTCACGATCAATGGCGCGCCTCAGCAGCTCGATGGCAATGCAGGCACCTAGCCCAGCGCCCGGGCGCCCCTGCAATGGCAGGCCGCTGCGGGTAGAGTGTGGCGTCGCTGACCCGGGGATCGACCGTGCTGGAACTTCGTCCGACTTGCGAACACTGCAACAAGGCCCTGGCGCCAGACTCGCCTGAAGCGAGGATCTGCTCCTTCGAGTGCACGTTCTGTGCCTCATGTGTCGACAAGGTGCTCGCCAACGTCTGCCCCAATTGCGGAGGTGGCTTCGCGCCGCGCCCGGTTCGCCCTTCGACGAACTGGAAGGGTGAGAACTACCTGGGCAAGTACCCGGCAAGCACGTCGGTCAAGCACAGGCCGGTCTCGGCACAGGCGCACGAAGCCTTCGCGGCCTCGATCAAGAACCTGGCGCCCGAGCGCAGGTGAAGCCAGGCAATGCCGATCACGCGCAGCCCTTCGACCATGCGGCCGCAGCGCCATGGCACTGCGGGCTGCCGGGCTCACGCCTGGGGCCACTCACCGCCCGATCGACTCCGAGGAGGTGCCGCATGAACAACCACGTTGGCGGCTGCCTGTGCGGCAGCGTCCGAGTCGCGGCGTCGGGATCCCCTTACCGGGTCGGCCTCTGTCACTGCCTCGACTGCCGCAAGCACCATGGGGCGCTGTTTCATGCTAGCGCGGTGTTCCCGCAGGAGGCGGTGAAGATCGAGGGCGAAGTGGGCCACTATGCGGGTCGCTACTTCTGTCCCCGCTGCGGTTCATCGGTCTACTCGCGCAGCGCAGACGAGATCGAAGTGAGTTTGGGTTGCCTGGATACGCCCGACCAGCTGACGCCGACCTACGAGCTCTGGACCGTCCGTCGCGAGTCCTGGTTGCCGCCGTTCCCGCTCAAGAAGCGATACGACCGCGATCGTGACGTCACGAGTCGCTCGGAGTAGGGCGCCGATGGCGGACCGCGGACCCCCGGCATCGTATGCTCGGACTGATCAACAACCTGCGCGCGCCTGGTCGTCGGCCCTGCGACCCGCGCTGCACCTGAGGAGCACAGAGAAGTGAGTGGAACCAAGATTGTTGCGATCGCATTGCTGGTCGCAGGTACCTTGGGGCTGGTCTACGGCGGCTTCAGCTTCACCAAGGACACGACGGCGGTGAAACTCGGATCGTTGGAGCTCTCGGTCAAGGAGAAGCAGACGGTCAACGTTCCCGTCTGGGCCGGTGTCGGCGCCATCGTCATTGGCGCGCTGCTGCTTGCCTTCGGAGGCAAGAAGAGCTAGCCGCGAATCCGACGTGAGGCCCAGCCCCTTGCTCGAGCGCAGCGCTGGCAATCGGCCGCAGATGCTGGACTTTCGCCAGCTCGTGCCGAATGACCAGGCCAAGCTCTGGCGCTGGCTCCATGTGGCGCTGTGGGACCCACCACCGGCGGGCCTGCGCCCGATCGAGACGCTTCAGTTGCCAGGGGTCCGCATCTATGCCGAGGAGTGGGGCAGACCGACCGACGTGGGGGTCGTTGCGCAGGTCGGAGGCGTCGATGCTGGCGCATGCTGGTTGCGCATGCTGCCCGTCGGTGTCGGCCTGGCCTCCATCGACGACGCGACGCCTCAGCTCGGCATTGCGCTCGAGCCGGAGTTCCGGCAACGGGGCTTCGGCCGGCCGCTCATGCTTGAAGCACTTGCCGCCGCATGGCACGCGGGGTACAAGCAGGTCTCGCTGACGGTGCATCCCGAGAACCCCGCGCAGTTCATGTACGAGCGTTGCGGCTTCCGCAGGGTCGGCATCAGGAACACCTTTCACCTCATGTTGGTCAGCGCAGCCTGATCCTTCGCTCGAGCGCCATGCTGGACCCCTTGCTCGCTGTCGCGCTCTGCACGGCGGCCGCCGTTGCCTCGACGGGCCGTCCGGCCCGGGTACCGGGATGCGCACATGCCGCGCGGACGAGAGCAGGCTTCGCCCGCGCCTGCCGGCAGGTAATGCCGGGCATTGGTCGGACGAGGCAATAGGCCCATGAAGAAGCTACTCCTTCTGCAGCTCTTGCTGGCCGTGCACTCAGGCGCTTCGGCCGAGCCGAGTCGGACCCATGCGAGCGCGAGGCCCCATGACGTTGCCGCTTTCGTGCAACGACTCGACGCCTTGCGCAAGGAGGCCCACATCCCAGGGCTGTCCTTCGCCGTCGTGCAGGACCGCGCGATCGTCGTCGCGGCGGGGCTGGGGCGCGCCGATGTCGAAGGCGACATTCCCGCGCGCGCCGAGACGGCCTACGACATCGCTTCGGTCGCGAAGCCGCTCTCCGCCGTCGTTGCCCTTCGGCTCGTCGAGGCAGGACTACTTGATCTCGACAGACCGCTCGTGGCCTACAGCGAATGGGCCGACTTCTGCACCGCGTTCAGTCGACAGCCTTCCATCTTCGCCCGACAACTTCGCTGCGAGCCACGGAGCCACACGCTTCGGCACTTGCTGTCGCACACGGCGTCGGCGATACCTGGTACGCGGTTCTCCTACAACCCCGTCCTCTACTCCTGGGCGTCGCGCCCGATCATGGCCGCGGCTGGCGCTCCCTTCTCCGAACTTGTCGAACGCGACGTCTTCAACCCAGCCGGCATGACGGATTCGGCCCGCAAGCACCGGGACTTGCCGTTGCGTGAGGACTTGGCCCGGCGGCTGGCCCCGCCACATCGAGTTGACAGTACTGGAGCGATCCAGCCAGCGAGGGCGCGGCCGCCGCAGGGAGACGGTGCTGCGGGCGGTGTCGTCACCACCGTGCTCGATCTTGCCAAGTTCGATGTCGCACTCGACGAGGGCGCGTTGATCTCAGCGAAGTCACGGGCCGAAATGATGACGCCGACGCGGTCAAGCGACGGGGAGGCACTGCCCTACGGGCTGGGCTGGTACGTGCAGAAGTACAAGGGCCATACCCTCGTCTGGCACTCGGGTTGGTGGGAGGACGCCTACTCCGCGCTGTATCTCAAGATTCCAAGCCTGAACCTCAGCCTGATCCTGTTGGCGAACAGCGAAGGTATCTGGTGGGACAACTCACTGGAACGGGCAGAAGTCGAGCGCTCTCAGTTCGCTCGGGCGTTTCTGTCAGCGTTCGTAGATCGCTAGCCGCGGCCGCCGGCCAGGGCATGCGACGGCCGCCACGACGGGCCTGCGTTGGTGCCGACGACGTTGGGCGCCGCAGGATTCGCTCGCGGTTCCGTAGGAGCCGATGCAGACGCAGCTCACACGTGCCCTGGGCATCGAGCATCCGATCAACTCGGCTCCGTTGGGCTGGGCGGCAGGCGAAAGCTGGCCGCCACCATGGCCGAGGCGGTCGGTCTGATCCGCGACGTTGCACCCGCCGCAGATAGTCTTCGACGCATCGTCCGCGAGGCCGAGGACCTGTTGGCCGCGCATGGGAAGGCGCAGTGTGCCGCTTGACGCTGTGTTCGAGCTGACGGCGCTCCGCGCTCGCCAGGGACACACCCACACAGGTCGCTCGCTGTTGCCGACCCAAGCCCGCAACAGCGACTCCCCACGTGTCGGTCGTTTCTGCGTCTTGACGAGACCGAAGCGGCACACAGTCACCCCGACCGGCTCTTGGGGCATGATCGTGCGCGTTTCCGACGCCGACGCCGCCCGGCCCGCCGCGAAACCGGACGCACCTGGAGATCGCTGTGACTTGTCAGTCGATGCTGAAGGTTGTCGGAATGCTGGGGCTGGCCATCATGCTGAGTGCCTGCGTGGTCACGGTCAATCCGGTGATATCGGAGGCCAGTGCAACGTTCGACGCGCAACTGCTAGGTACGTGGGAAGCGGTGTCCGGTACCGAGCGCGCCGTTGTCTCACGCGCGGCTGAGAACTCATACGTGATCGAGTTTGGCAGCGACAGCAAGGTGGGCAGGTTCGCTGCTCGACTGGGGCGACTGGGAGAGCGGCTGGTGCTGGAAGTCCGGCCCGCGCCACGCGACGGCGAAATTGTTCAGCCATATGCCGCTCTTCTGCATGCCCGGCATTCGATCTTGGCGCTCGACATCAGTGGCGACGAGATACGCACGTCGGCGCTTGATCCCGCGCGACTCGCGGCGGCCTTAGAGACTGGACAATTGAGTCTTGTCTATGGGAGTTCTGATGGACAGCCGACCCTCCACGGAACGTCGGAACAGTTGCGCTCCGCGCTTGGCGCCTACCTCACGCGCGCAGGCGTGCTTGGCGAGCCGGATGTTTGGCGGCGCGCACGCGATACCGGCGCCGGCCCCCGAGGACCGGTCGGGGCTCCGTGCTTCGAAGCCGCGGCTTGGCGGGAGGCCGATCAGCTCTTTCGCCCCGGCACATATTGGGTTGGGGCAGACGGGGCGTCGTCGGTAGACCTTGGTGACGGTCGCACGCTCTGGCTCTTTGGCGACACGTGGATCGATCCCACTGGGAAGGGGATGCGCCAAGGCGCCCGCATGGTCAGCAACACCGTGGCGATCCAGACCGGAGCCGATCCGTCGACGGCGTCGATTAGGTTCTTTTGGGGCCAGGCGGCCGATGGGAGTCCGGCGGCGTTCGTTCCCGACAAGGGCGACGAACGACATTGGTTCGGCAATGGAGTGCGGTTGGGGGACAGGCTGGTCCTCTTCCTCAACCGCGTGCTCACCAGTCGCGCCGGGCTCGGTTTCGAATCCGCGGGGTGGACCGCCTGGATGGTGGAGAACCCTGACAGCGAGCCTTCGGCGTGGCGGATGCGTGAACTGGCCACACCACAGAATCCGTTGGGTGTTCTGGTCGGCTTCGCCGCGGTCCTGCAGTTGGACGGGCATGTGTACGCGTTCGGATCCTTGGACCCGGTCAAGTCGCATCCAATCTACGCTGTCCGCTGGCCGGCGGGGCTGGTCCGAGACGGCAAGCTGCTCGAACCGCACTGGTGGGCCGGCGAACGCCATGGATGGGTGCCCGAGTCGTCGAGCGCGCCGCGTTGGCCATTGTTCGAGAACGGCGCGTCGGAACTCACGATCCACCTGGACAAGGTGACGAAGAATGTTTACGCGGTGCAGAGTCAAGGTTTCGGATCGACGGACGCGATCATCCGGGCCGCGCCGAGTCTGACGGGTCCGTGGTCGGCGCCGCGGATGCTTTACCGAGCGCCGGAGTACTACCGACCCAACGTGATCATCTATTCCACCAAGGCGCACCCGCAACTCACGGGCGCAGACCTTGCGCTGACATACGCGACCAACACACTCAAGTTTTCCGAGCACCTTACCGACAGCTCGATCTACTTCCCTCGGTTCGTGCGGCTCACGCGGTGCAGATAGGTGTTGTCGAAGCGGCGCATGTCGCCATGCGTTTGTTTGCAGTACACGCCACTTGATCCCATCGACGATTTGTCGCGCAGGGGCCGCGCATGCTGAGTCTGCGCGCGCTGAATGCGCCCCATTGAGGTAACTACGCTTCCCAGCACGCATCGTCGCTCCTAAAATACACCCGGTTACAGGTTGCCGTTCGCCTACTGGGCGGACGATCCAGGGGCAGCACGTGGAGGAGACCGCCATGCTCGATGTTTCAAGGGCGCAAGCGTTTCAGGAATCCAAGATCGAGCAGGAGCCGATCCTTGGCAGCGTCTTGGTGTTGGCCGGCGGGCGCATTCAGCCGCTGACCTTCATCGAACGCGTCATGGCCTCACTGGGCCTGACCAACGCGAAGAAGCTCGAAGCCAAGTACCTGAAGCTGGCGAAGGCCTGACCCGGATCAGGCGCTGCGCGGCGACGGCGTGAGGCCTTCGCCTGCCGCCTATTGACGTCGCTGGTACGCGGGACGGGACTCGAACCCGTACGCCTTGCGGCCGCGGGTTTTAAGCCCGCTACGTCTACCTGTTCCGTCACCCGCGCAACGGCGGGCCGGGCCCGCGCAGGCATGATAGACGCGGCCATCCACTGCGACCGAGGACTCGATGCCGCTGTTTGACCAGGCCGCGCTGAACGCGGGCGTGAAGAAGCGCGAAGTCTTCGGCTGGGCGATGTACGACTTCGCCAACTCGGGCTACACCACGGTGGTCCTGACGGCGGTGTTCAACGCCTACTTCGTCGGCGTCGTCGCCGGTCAGGCCGACTGGGCCACGCTGGCCTGGACGCTGGCGCTGGGCCTGTCGAGTGCCCTGGTGATGATCGTGATGCCCGCACTCGGCGCCTTCGCCGACCTGCGCGCGGCCAAGAAGCGCCTGCTGGCGCTGAGCACCGCGGCCTGTGTGGCCACGACCGCGGTGCTGGCGCTGGTGGGGCCGGGCGACCTGGCGCTGGCGGTGGTGGCGATCGTGCTGTCGAACCTGTTCTATTCGATCGGCGAGACGCTCACCGCGGCCTTCCTGCCCGAGCTGGCGCGGCGCGAGGCGCTGGGCAAGGTCTCGGGCTGGGGCTGGAGCTTCGGCTACTTCGGCGGCATGTTGTCGCTCGGGCTTTCGCTGGCCTACGTGACCTGGGCCCAGGGCCAGGGCCAGCCGGCGACGCAGTTCGTGCCGATCACGATGTTGATCACGGCCGCGGTCTATGGCGTGGCGTCGCTGGCCACCTTTGCGCTGCTGCGCGAGCGGGCGCGTGCCGCAGGGCGGTGCGGCCGACGGCATCGCCGCCTCGCTGGCGCGGCTGCGCCAGACCTGGCGCGAGGCGCGGCACTATCGCGACTTTTCGTGGTTGATGGCCTGCGCCACCGCCTACCAGGCCGGGATCGCGGTCGTGATCGCGCTGGCCGCGGTGTACGCGCAGCAGGTGTTCGGCTTCACGCAGGCGCAGACGATGATGCTGGTGCTGCTGGTCAACATCGCGTCGGCGGTCGGCGCGTTCGCCTTCGGCTACTGGCAGGACCGCACCGGCCACAAGCGCGCGCTGGGCGCCACGCTGGTCGGCTGGATCGCGATGACCGTGATTGCGGCACTGGCCACGTCACAGGCCGCGTTCTGGGTCGCCGCCGTGATTGCCGGCCTGTGCATGGGCTCGAGCCAGTCGGCCGGCCGCGCCATGGCCGGCCTGCTCGCGCCACCGGCGCGCCTGGCCGAGTTCTTCGGGTTGTGGGCCTTTGCCACGCGGCTGGCCGCGATCCTCGGCCCCGTGACCTATGGCGCCATCACCTGGGCCACGGCGGGCAACCACCGCGTGGCCATCGTATCGACCGCCGCGTTCTTCGTGGTCGGCCTGTGGCTGCTGCGCCATGTGGATGTGGAGCGCGGCGCGCGCGAGGCGCTGCGGCTGGAGGGGGCGCCCTAAAATAGAACGAGCGTTCGATTTATGGTGTGAGCGTGTGCCCCTGGCTCGCTGCGCTCGCGTCCCCCGAGGGGAGCTCCGGCCGCTTGGGAGCGGCCCGGCGCTGGCCTGAGGCGCGGGTCGCCCTGGGGCGACTGCCTACAATCCTCTGGCAGGCCGACGTCAGTTGGCTGACGCAAGAACACAAGGAGCAGTGCGACATGAAGGTATTGGTGCCCGTGAAACGGGTCGTCGACTACAACGTCAAGGTGCGCGTCAAGAGCGACGGCAGCGGGGTGGACCTGGCCAACGTCAAGATGAGCATGAACCCCTTCGACGAGATCGCCGTCGAAGAGGCGGTGCGGCTGCGCGAGAAGGGCGTGGCCACCGAGGTCATCGTCGTCAGTTGCGGCGCCACGCAATGCCAGGAGACCCTGCGCACGGCCATGGCGATCGGCGCGGACCGCGCGATCCTGGTCGAGTGCACCGACGAATTGCAGCCGCTGGCCGTGGCCAAGCTGCTCAAGGCGCTGGTGGACAAGGAACAGCCGGGCCTGATCATCCTGGGCAAGCAGGCCATCGACGACGACTGCAACCAGACCGGGCAGATGCTGGCCGCGCTGGCTGGGCTGCCACAGGGCACCTTCGCGTCGAAGGTCGAGGTCGAAGGCTCGATGCCAGGGGGCAAGGTCAGCGTCACGCGCGAGGTCGATGGCGGCCTCGAGACCGTGAAGCTCTCGCTGCCCGCGGTGGTCACGACCGACCTGCGCCTGAACGAGCCGCGCTACGTCACGCTGCCCAACATCATGAAGGCCAAGAAGAAGACGCTCGACGTCGTCAAGCCGGCCGACCTCGGTGTCGATGTGGCGTCGCGGATCAAGACCTTGAAGGTCGTCGAGCCGCCCAAGCGCGGCGCGGGCGTCAAGGTGGCCGATGTGGCTGCATTGGTCGACAAACTCAAGAACGAAGCGAAGGTGATCTGATGATGTGGCCCACCCCCGAAGCGGCTTCGCCGCTCCCCCTCAAGGGGGCGACACCAGCGGCCCGGCAGAGCCGGATCCGCGGTGTCCGCTTGGCAAGGGCGTGTTGCCAGCGCCGTGTGTCCTGTTTGGTTCCTAGGAGTCAATGAGATGTCTGTCCTCGTCATAGCCGAACACGACCACGGCGCCCTCAAGCCCGCCACGCTCAACACCGTGACGGCCGCGGTGCAGTGTGGTGGCGACGTGCATGTGCTGGTGGCCGGCCACAACGCCGCCGGTGCAGCCAAGGCCGCCGCGGCCATCGCCGGCGTGGCCAAGGTGCTGCACGCCGACGGCGCGCAGCTGGCCGAGCAGCTGGGCGAGAACATCGCGGCGCAAGTGGTGGCGCTGGCCAAGAACTACAGCCACCTGCTGTTCCCGGCCACGGCGCATGGCAAGAACGTGGCGCCGCGCGTGGCCGCGCTGCTCGACGTGGCGCAGATCAGCGACGCCATGAAAGTCATCAGCGCCGACACCTTCGAGCGCCCGATCTACGCCGGCAACGCCATCGCGACGGTGCAGTCGGGCGACGCCATCAAGGTCATTACGGTGCGCACGACGGGTTTCGACCCGGCGGGCGACGGCGGCAGCGCCGCGGTCGAGACGATCGACGCGGTGGCCGACAGCGGGCTGTCGGCCTACGTCGGCAGCGAGATCGCCAGCAGCGACCGCCCCGAGCTGACCGCGGCCAAGGTCATCGTCAGCGGGGGCCGCGCGATGGCCAGCAGCGAGAAGTTCACCGAGGTGCTGACGCCGCTGGCCGACAAGCTCGGCGCGGCCCTGGGCGCCAGCCGCGCCGCGGTCGACGCCGGTTACGCGCCCAACGACTGGCAGGTCGGGCAGACCGGCAAGATCGTCGCGCCGCAGCTCTACATCGCCTGCGGCATCAGCGGCGCGATCCAGCACCTGGCGGGCATGAAGGACAGCAAGGTCATCGTCTGCATCAACAAGGACCCTGAGGCGCCGATCTTCAGCGTGGCCGATTACGGGCTCGAGGCCGATCTGTTCGTCGCCGTGCCGGAGATGGTGAAGGCGCTGTAGCGCAATGAAGAGCGGGCGTCCACGGGCGCCCGGGCCTGTGGATTGGAGACTTCGATGACATACCGCGCACCCGTCAAGGACATGCTGTTTTGCATGAAGGAGCTGGCCGACATCGAGGCCGTGGCGCGACTGCCAGGATTCGAGGACGCCGGCCTGGACACCGCGCAGGCGGTGCTCGAGGAATGCGCCAAGTTCAACGAGGGCGTGGTCGCGCCGCTGAACACCGACGGCGACGTCAAGCCTTCGTCGTGGAAGGACGGCGAGGTCACGACCACCGCCGGCTTCAAACAGGCGTTCCGGCAATTCGCCGAGGGCGGCTGGCAGGGCGTGCAACACCCGGTCGAGTTCGGCGGCCAGGGCCTGCCCAAGACCATCGGCGCGGCCTGCATCGAGATGCTCAACAGCGCCAACCTGAGCTTCGCGCTGTGCCCGCTGCTCTCCGACGGCGCCATCGAGGCCTTGATGACGGCGGGCACGCCCGAGCAGCAGTCGACCTACATCCCGAAGATGGTCGACGGCAGCTGGACCGGCACCATGAACCTGACCGAGCCGCAGGCCGGCAGCGACCTGGCCGCGGTGCGCACGCGCGCCGAGCCGCAGCCCGACGGCAGCTACAAGCTCTTCGGCACCAAGATCTTCATCACCTACGGTGAGCACGACATGGCCGAGAACATCGTCCACCTCGTGCTGGCGCGGATTGTGGGTGCGCCCGAGGGCGTCAAGGGCATCTCGCTGTTCATCTGCCCGAAGTTCATGCGCCGACGGTTCGCGCAACGACGTGCATTGCGTCAGCATCGAGCACAAGCTGGGCATCAAGGCCAGCCCGACGGCGGTGCTGCAGTACGGCGACCAGGGTGGCGCGGTGGCCGAACTGATCGGCCAGGAGAACCGCGGCCTGGAGACCATGTTCATCATGATGAACGCGGCCCGCTACGCGGTGGGCGTGCAGGGCATCGCGCTGGCCGAGCGGGCCTACCAGAAGGCGGTGGCGTTTGCGCGCGACCGCGTGCAGGGCCGCCCGGTCGACGGCTCGATGAACAGCGCCGCGCCGATCATCCACCACCCCGACGTCAAGCGCATGCTGATGACGATGCGCGCCTACACCGAGGGCTGCCGCGCGATGGCGCTGGTGGCGGCCGCGGCCTACGACGCCGTCGCACCGCCACGCCGACGCCGACGTGCGCAAGCAGAACCAGGCCTTCTACGAGTTCCTGGTGCCGCTGATCAAGGGCTACAGCACCGAGATGAGCCTGGACGTGGCCTCGCTGGGCGTGCAGGTGCATGGCGGCATGGGCTTCATCGAGGAGACCGGCGCGGCGCAGTACCTGCGCGACGCCAAGATCCTGACCATCTACGAAGGCACGACCGCGATCCAGGCCAACGACCTGGTCGGGCGCAAGACCGCACGCGACGGCGGCCAGACCGCCAAGGCCATCGCCGAGCAGATCGAGGCCACCGAGGCCGCCTTGGCCAAGCGCGAGCAGCGATGCCGCCCAGGCCATGCACAAGCACCTGAGCGCGGCGCGCAAGGCCTTCGTCGAGGTGGTCGACTTCGTCGCCGGCCAGACCAAGGCCAGCCCGAACGCGGTGTTCGCCGGCTCGGTGCCCTACCTGATGCTGGCCGGCAACCTGATGGCGGGCTGGCAGATGGCGCGCGCGCTGCTGGTCGCCGAGGACCAGGCCGCCAAGGGCGACGAGGCCGCTTTCATGCAGGCCAAGGTCGTGACGGCGCGCTTCTACGCCGAGCACATCCTGTCCAAGGTGCCGGGCGTGCGCGACAGCATCGTCGACGGCCATGCCGCCGTGAACGAGATGGCGCTGGAGTCCTTCTGATGTCGCTGCCGGCGGTCTTCAAGCGGCTGCGTCTGCCCGTGATCGGCGCGCCGCTGTTCATCATCAGCAACCCGAAACTCGTGATTGCGCAATGCCAGGCCGGCATCGTCGGTGCCATGCCGGCGCTGAATGCGCGCCCGGCGTCGCAACTCGACGAATGGCTGGCCGAGATCAGCGAGACGCTCGCGGCCTGGGACCGGGCTCACCCCGATGCGCCGGCAGCACCGTTCGCGATCAACCAGATCGTGCACAAGAGCAACGACCGGCTCGAGCACGACATGCAGGTCTGCGCCAAGTACAAGGTGCCGATCGTCATCACGTCGCTGGGCGCGCGCACCGACGTCAACGACGCCGTCCACGCCTGGGGCGGCGTGGTGCTGCACGACATCATCAACAACTTCTTCGCCAGGAAGGCGATCGAGAAGGGCGCCGACGGCCTGATCGCCGTGGCCGCGGGCGCGGGCGGGCATGCCGGCGTCAAGAGCCCGATGGCCCTGGTGCAGGAGATCCGCCGCTGGTTCGACGGCCCGCTGGCCCTGTCGGGCGCCATCGGGACCGGCGACGCGGTACTGGCCGCGCAGGCCATGGGCGCCGACCTGGCCTACATCGGCTCGGCCTTCATCGCCACGGCCGAAGCGCGTGCGAGCGAGGCCTACAAGCAGGCCATCGTCGAGGGCACCAGCGACGACATCGTCTACTCGAGCCTGTTCACCGGCGTGCACGGCAACTACCTGAAGCCGTCGATCCGCGCCGCGGGCCTGGACCCGGACAAGCTGCCCGAGAGCGACCCGAGCAAGATGGACTTCGGCGGCGGCGAGGGCTCGAAGAAGGCGTGGAAGGACATCTGGGGCTGCGGCCAGGGCATCGGCGCGGTCGACGCGGTGGTGCCGGCGGCGGCCTTGATCGAGCGGCTGGGCCGCGAGTACGCGGCCGCGCGGGCGCGCCTGTCACTCGAGGAGCCGGCATGACCGCGCGCGCGTTGCGGTGCTTGGCGGTGGCGATGGTTGCTGCGGCCGGGGTCGGTTGCGCCCACATCGGCATCGGGCTGTCGCTGCCGGTCGGCCGCATGGGCGGCGTGGGTGTCTCGGTGGGTGGCGACGGCCAGGTGGGTGTGGGTGTAGGTGTCGGCAGCGGCGGCGTGAGCGTCGGCGCAGGGGCCACCTTGCCACGGCCATCGGAGTCGCCCGCCTCGGCGCCGGCGTCAGCGCCGCTGCGCTAGCGCCTCAGGTCGCCTCACGCGCGGCCGACGCGCTCGAGTCGCAGCCCGAACCCGCCGAGATCCAGCGCCGGGCGAGCCGGGCCCACAACTGCGGCAGCCAGTCTGGGGCATAGCGCCAATCCAGGGCAGCGCGCGGCCGGCTGGCCAGTCCGCAGCGGTAGCGGCCGGCCGCCGCCTCCCACTGCACGGCCGCACAGGGGCCGTGGCGGCGGCGGCTGACGAGGATGCCGACCGGACAGGGCTCGGACAGGCAGCAGACGCCGCAACCGTTGCACGATGCGCCCAGCGCCGGTTTGGGCGGGGAGGCGGGTTCGATGGCGATGACGCGCGCGATCATCCAGCGATACTGCGCGAACGGAATGGTCGCGGTCCTGCGAACAGCAGGGCAGTTCACGCATTGATCGGATGCTGCGCGGCCCTGGGGCTCGAACCACAGGTGCTAGAGTGCAGGCCATGACTTGAGTGGTCCTTCCCGTCCCCTTGCCGTTGGCGCGTATCGAGCGTTGTGGCAAGACGGAAAGCTAGTCCGCCTACCGGTTGAGCCGGGACGCGGAAGGTTGTGTAACCCATCGAAGCTGCGCAGACCGCGGCAAGAGGTGAGCCAAGATGATGCAGCAAAGCAGGGCGAACTCGTACCTGTTCGGGGGCAACGCTCCCTATGTCGAGGAACTCTACGAGGCCTACCTCGACAACCCGGGCTCGGTGCCCGACAACTGGCGCACCTACTTCGACAACCTGCAGAACGTTGCTGCGACCGATGGCAGCGAGCGGCGCGACGTGGCCCACGCGCCGGTGGTCGAGTCGTTCGCCCAGCGTGCCAAGGCCAACGCCTTTGCGAGCAAGGCCAGCAGCACCGATCTGGCGATCGCGCGCAAGCAGGTCCATGTTCAGTCGCTGATCGCGGCGCACCGCTTCCTGGGTTCGCGCTGGGCCGATCTCGACCCGCTCAAGCGCGGCGAGCGGCCGAAGATCCCCGAGCTCGAGCCGGCGTTCTACGACCTGTCCGAGTCGGACATGGACATCATGTTCAGCGCCGCGAACACGTATTTCGGCGGCGAGCAGATGACGCTGCGCGAGATCATGCAGGCGTTGCGCGAGACCTACTGCCGCACGGTCGGCGTCGAGACCATGCACTGCACCGATCCGGCCGAGAAGCGCTGGTGGCAGGAGCGCCTCGAGGGCATGCGCAGCAAGCCGACGCTGACGGCCGAGCAGAAGATCCGCATCCTCGAGCGCCTGACGGCAGCCGAGGGCCTCGAGCGCTATCTGCATACCAAGTTCGTCGGACAGAAGCGCTTCTCCCTCGAGGGCAGCGAGAGCTTCATCGCCTCGCTCGACGAACTGGTGCAGCGCGCCGGCGAGAAGGGCGTGCAGGAGATCGTCATCGGCATGGCGCACCGGGGACGGTTGAACGTGCTGGTCAACGCCCTGGGCAAGATGCCCGCCACCCTGTTCGCCGAGTTCGACCACACCGCCAAGGAAGACCTGCCCGC
The DNA here is from genome assembly GCA_963740395.1 of uncultured beta proteobacterium. GTDB lineage: Bacteria > Pseudomonadota > Gammaproteobacteria > Burkholderiales > Burkholderiaceae_C > CADEEN01. Next base: position 88,657 of record CAVUEP010000015.1, on the reverse strand, counting down.
CGGCGACGTCAAGTACCACCAAGGCTTCTCCAGCGATGTGTCCACGCCCGGCGGACCGGTGCACCTGTCGCTGTCGTTCAACCCGTCGCACCTCGAGATCGTCAATCCGGTGGTCGAGGGCAGCGTGAAGGCGCGGCTGGACCGTCGCGGCGACCTCGAAGGCGACCAGGTGCTGCCGGTGCTTGTGCACGGCGACGCCGCCTTTGCCGGCCAGGGCGTGGTGATGGAGACGCTGGCCCTGGCGCAGACCCGCGGCTACTACACCGGGGGCACGCTGCACCTGGTCATCAACAACCAGATCGGTTTCACCACCAGCGACCCGCGCGACAGCCGCTCGACCCTGTATTGCACCGACGTGGTCAAGATGGTCGAGGCCCCGGTGCTGCATGTGAACGCGGACGACCCGGAGGCGGTGGTCATGTGCACGCGCCTGGCGATGGACTACCGGCAGGAGTTCAACAAGGACGTGGTCGTCGACATCATCTGTTTCCGCAAGCTCGGCCACAACGAGCAGGACACGCCGAGCCTGACCCAACCCCTGATGTACAAGAAGATCGCGGCGCACCCCGGCACGCGCAAGCTGTACGGCGACAGGCTGGTGGCGCAGAACGTGCTGCCCGAAGAGGGCCCGGACGAGATGGTCAAGGCCTACCGCGCGGCGATGGACGCGGGCAAGCACACCATCGACCCGGTGCTGACCAACTTCAAGAGCAAGCATGCGGTCGACTGGGCGCCCTACCTGAACCGCAAGTGGACCGACGCCGCCGACACGGCCTTGCCCCTGGCCGAGGTCCAGCGCCTGGCCGAACGCATCACGACGTTGCCTGCCGAGTTCAAGCCGCACCCGCTGGTGGCCAAGGTGCTCGCCGACCGCGCGGCCATGGGCCGCGGCGAGATCAACGTCGACTGGGGCATGGGCGAGCACCTGGCGTTCGCTTCGCTGGTGGCCAGCGGCTACCCGGTGCGCCTGTCGGGCGAGGACTGTGGCCGCGGCACCTTCGTGCACCGGCACTCGGTGCTGCATGATCAGAACCGAGAGAAGTGGGACGCCGGTACCTACATTCCGCTGGCCAACGTGGCCGAGAACCAGGCGCCGTTCGTCGTCATCGATTCGATCCTGTCGGAGGAGGCGGTGCTCGGCTTCGAGTACGGCTATGCCTCGGCCGACCCGGGCACGCTGACGATCTGGGAGGCGCAGTTCGGCGACTTCGTCAACGGCGCCCAGGTCGTGATCGATCAGTTCATCGCCTCGGGCGAAGTCAAGTGGGGCCGCGTCAACGGACTCACGCTGCTGCTGCCCCACGGCTACGAAGGCCAGGGCCCCGAGCACAGCTCGGCGCGCCTGGAGCGCTTCATGCAGTTGGCGGCCGACAACAACATGCAGATCGTGCAGCCGACCTCGGCCAGCCAGATCTTCCATGTGCTGCGGCGCCAGATGGTGCGCATGTTCAGGAAGCCGCTGATCATCATGACGCCCAAGTCGCTGCTGCGCAACAAGGATGCGGCCTCGCCGTTGTCCGAGTTCACCAAGGGCGAGTTCCGCACCGTGATCGGGCCGAATCATCCCGACATCGATCCGCAGAAGGTCAAGCGCGTGATTGCCTGCTCTGGCAAGGTGATCTACGACCTGGTCAAGCGCCGCGACGAGAAGAAGGCCTGGGACGTCGTGATCGTGCGCGTCGAACAGCTCTACCCGTTCCCGCACAAGGCCTTCGCCGCCGAGCTGAAGAAATTTCCGAACGCCACCGAAGTGGTGTGGTGCCAGGACGAGCCGCAGAACCAGGGCGCCTGGTTCTTCGTCCAGCACTACATCCACGAGAACATGCTCGACGGCCAGAAGCTCGGCTACGCCGGGCGCTCGCCTTCGGCCTCACCGGCGGTGGGCTATGCCCATCTGCACCATGAGCAGCAGAAGGCGCTGCTCGACCAGGCCTTCGGCAAGCTCAAGGGCTTCGTGCTGAGCAAGTAATTCACCAGAGACATCCATGGCAATTATCGAAATCAAGGTTCCGCAGTTGTCCGAATCGGTGGCCGAGGCCACGCTGCTGCAATGGAAGAAGCAACCCGGCGACGTCGTCGCGATCGACGAGATCCTGATCGAGGTCGAGACCGACAAGGTGGTGCTCGAAGTGCCGGCGCCGGCCGCCGGCGTGCTGGCCGCGCATGTCGTGGGCGATGGCGCCACCGTGACCGCTGAGCAAGTGATCGGGCAGATCGACACCGACGGCAAGGGGGCCGCGGCGCCCGCTGCGGCTGCGGCCGCCAAGGCGCCGGCAGAGAAGGCCGCGGCGGTCGCGCCGGCGGCAGCAGAAGCGCCCGCTGAAGCACCGGCGGCAGCCACCGAGGTGTCGCCTGCGCCGAGTGGCAAGAAGGGCGATGTCGTCATGCCTGCCGCGGCCAAGCTGATGGCCGACCAGCAGATGGCCGCCGGCTCGGTCGCTGGCACAGGCAAGGACGGCCGCGTGACCAAGGGCGATGTGCTCGCCGCCGCGGCTGCCCCCAAGGCCGCCGCGCCCGCCGCCACGCCCGCCGCTGCGGCGCCGGCCGCGGCCAAGCCGCTGCCGGGCGTCGCCGCGCCACCGGCGCAGAACCTGGGCGAGCGCCCCGAACAGCGGGTGCCGATGTCGCGCCTGCGCGCGCGTGTCGCCGAGCGCCTGCTGCAGTCGCAGGCCACCAACGCCATCCTGACCACGTTCAACGAAGTGAACATGGCCCCGGTGATGGAGATGCGCAAGAAGTTCCAGGAGAAGTTCGAGAAGGAGCATGGCTGCAAGCTCGGTTTCATGAGCTTCTTCGTCAAGGCCGCGGTGGCGGCTCTGAAGAAGTACCCGGTGCTCAACGCCTCGGTCGACGGCAACGACATCGTCTACCACGGCTACTTCGACATCGGCATCGCCGTGGGCAGCCCGCGCGGCCTGGTGGTGCCGATCGTTCGCAATGCTGACCAGATGAGCTTTGCCGACATCGAGAAGAAGATCGCCGAGTTCGGCAAGAAGGCCGGCGAGGGCAAGTTGTCGATCGACGAGTTGACCGGCGGCACGTTCTCCATCAGCAACGGCGGCGTGTTCGGCTCGATGCTCAGCACGCCGATCATCAACCCGCCGCAGAGCGCGATCCTGGGCGTGCACGCCACCAAGGATCGGGCCGTGGTCGAGAACGGCCAGGTCGTGGTGCGGCCGATGAACTACCTGGCGATGAGCTACGACCACCGCATCGTCGACGGTCGCGAGGCGGTGCTCGGTCTGGTGGCGATGAAGGAAGCGCTGGAAGACCCGGCGCGGCTGTTGTTCGACATCTGAGGAGCACATCATGGGCCTGGCTGATGAACTGACCCGCCTCGAGGAGTTGCGCAGCCGCGGCGCGCTGAATGACGAGGAGTACCAGCGTGCCAAGGCGCGTGTGCTGGGCGGCGCGCCGGCAGATGCCGGCAGTTCCCCGGTGGCCGCGATCAACCGCCTGCGCCGCAGTCTCAACGACCGTTGGCTCGGCGGCGTATGCGGCGGCCTTGCGGTGGCCACGGGTGCCGAGACCTGGATCTGGCGCCTGGTATTTGCCGTGCTCGCCTTCTTCGGCGGCTTCGGCCTGCTCATCTACGTCCTGCTCTGGATCTTCGTTCCTGAAGATATCTGAACCGACACCATGTCCACTAATTTTGAAGTCATCGTCATCGGCGCCGGACCCGGCGGCTATATCGCAGCCATCCGTGCGGCCCAGTTGGGGCTGAGCGTCGCCTGCATCGACGCGTGGAAGAACGACAAGGGCGGGCCGGCGCCCGGGGGCACCTGCACCAATGTCGGCTGCATTCCGAGCAAGGCGCTGCTGCAGTCGAGCGAGCACTTCGAGCATGCAGGCCATCACTTTGCCGACCACGGCATCGGGCTGAAGAGCCTCAGCATCGATGTGCCCAAGATGCTCGCGCGCAAGGATCTGGTGGTCAAGCAGAACAATGACGGCATCCTGTACCTGTTCAAGAAGAACAAGGTCAGCTTCTTTCACGGGCGTGGTTCGTTCGCCAGGGCGGTCGACGGCGGCTACGAGGTCAGCGTGGGCGACAAGACCCTGGTCGGCAAGCACGTCATCGTCGCCACCGGATCCAGCGCGCGCGCGCTGCCCGGCGCGGACTTCGATGAGGAGCGCATCCTCTCCAACGACGGCGCGCTGCGCGTGGCGTCAGTGCCGAAAACGCTGGGCCTGATCGGCTCGGGCGTGATCGGCCTCGAGATGGGCTCGGTGTGGCGCCGGCTGGGCGCCGAAGTCACGGTGCTCGAGGCGCTGCCGACCTTTCTGGGCGCCGTTGACGAACAGATCGCCAAGGAAGCCCACAAGGCCTTCACCAAGCAGGGCTTGAAGATCGAACTCGGCGTCAAGGTGGGCGAGGTCAAGGCGAGCAAGAAGGGTGTCAGCGTGGCGTACACCGACGCCAAGGGCAAGGCGCAGACGCTGGCGGTCGAACGCCTGATCGTCTCGATCGGCCGCATCGCCAACACCGATGGCCTGAGCCCCGATGCGGTCGGCCTCAAGCTCGACGAGCGCGGCGCGATCGTCGTCGACGACGACTGCCGCACCAACCTGCCCAATGTCTGGGCGGTGGGCGACGTGGTGCGCGGCCCGATGCTGGCGCACAAGGCCGAGGAAGAGGGTGTTGCGGTGGCCGAGCGCATCGCCGGCCAGCATGGCCATGTCGACTTCAACCTCGTGCCCTGGGTCATCTACACCAGCCCCGAGATCGCCTGGGTCGGCCAGACCGAGCAGCAATTGAAGGCCGCGGGGCGCGCCTACAAGGCAGGTTCGTTTCCGTTCATGGCCAATGGGCGCGCGCGCGCGCTCGGCGACACTACCGGCATGGTGAAGATGCTCGCCGACGCGACCACGGACGAGATCCTCGGGGTGCACATCGTCGGGCCCCTGGCCAGCGAGCTGATTGCCGAGGCCTGCGTCGCCATGGCCTTCCGTGCCAGCAGCGAAGACATTGCGCGCATCTGCCATGCCCACCCGTCGCTGGCCGAATCGACCAAGGAAGCCGCGCTGGCGGTCGACAAGCGCACGCTCAACTTCTAAGCCGGGCGCGCCGGTGGGAGTCCGCGCCTTTTACGAGCAGACGCTGAAGGAGCGCGGCTACGCCGGTGACCCGGCGCAACTGCGGGCGATCGATTCCCTCGAACGCTGCGAGAACGAATGGATCGACTACAAGTCCCGCCGTTCCAATGCACTGACCCAGTTGATCCGTCATCCGCCGATCCCGCGCGGCGTGTACATGCACGGCGGAGTGGGGCGCGGCAAGAGCTTCCTGATGGATTGCTTCTTCCAGTCGGTGCCCTTGCGGCGCAAGACGCGCCTGCATTTCCACGAGTTCATGCGTGAGGTGCACCGCGAACTGCAGGACCTGAAGGGCACCGCCAACCCGCTCGAGGAACTGGGCCGGCGCGTCGCCCGTCGCTTCCGACTGATCTGTTTCGACGAATTCCATGTCGCCGACGTCACCGACGCGATGATCCTGCACCGGCTGCTCGATGCCTTGTTCTCCAATCGGGTCAGCATCGTGACGACCTCGAACTTCCATCCGGACGGGCTGTACCCGAACGGCCTGCATCGCGACCGCATCCTGCCGGCGATCGAGATGCTCAAGAACAGGCTCGACGTGATCAGCGTCGACAACGGCACCGACTACCGGCGGCGCACGATGGACCGGGTCCAGTGTTATCACTGCCCGCTGGGGCCCGAGGCGGAGGCCGCGCTGACGCAGGCGTTCGAGGCCATCGCAGAAGCCCGCGACGAAGAACCCTTGCTGCACATCGAGCAGCGACAGATCGTCGCGCGCCGCAAGGCGGGCGGCGTCGTCTGGTTCGACTTCAAGGCCCTGTGCGGCGGGCCGCGCTCGCAGAACGACTACCTCGAGATCGCCACCCGATTTCACACCCTGATCCTGGCCGGGGTGCCGCAGATGCAGCCGCGCATGGCCAGCGAGGCGCGCAGGTTCACCTGGCTGATCGATGTCCTCTACGATCGGCGTGTCAAGCTGATCATGTCGGCTGAGGTGCCACCCGAGGCGCTGTACCTGGAGGGGTCGCTGATGCACGAATTTGCCCGGACGGTCTCACGATTGAACGAAATGCAGACGGCCGAGTTCCTTGCGCTGGAGCGTCGCGATGTCGACACCTCGCTCACGTGATCACGTGCCCGCGTATCTGATTTCGACGTGCGGTCGGCGCTGGCGCGTCGCGCTGCTGCTGGCCCTGTCCTGCGGTCTGGCGCAAGCGGCTGAGGAGGCTGGCGCGGCCGAGATCGAGCGCCTTGCACGCGAGCGCTCGGCGATCGAACAGACGGCCCAGTCCGAGCAAGCGGCCTGTGCGCAGCGATTCGCCGTGACGTCGTGCATCGAGCGTGTCAAGGCCGAGCGGCGGGAACGCCTCCTGCAGCTTGACCGGGAGCGCGCCGCCATCGACGACGAGCGGCGCAAGCAGCGTGCCGCGGAGCGCACCGCGAGCTCACGGCAACGCATGGCAGAACAAGCCACACCATCGCCCGGGCAGGCGGCTCGCGAACCCAGGCCGGCCGCGAGCGCGCCGACGGCAGCGCTTGCCCGCAAGCGCGCTGCGGCCGCGGCCGAGCGCGAGGGCGCCGCCATGCGGGCCGAGGCGGCTGCAGCGCGGCGTGCCGAGGCATCCGCGCGGCGTGCGTCGCAGGCTCAGGCGCACCGTGCGAGTGTGGAGCAGCGCAACGCGGACAAGGCGGCTTCGAGGGCGCCTAGCAAGCCGCTGCCGCCGCCGCCCGCGGCTTCCAACCCGTAGTCGGTCGGGGCAACGTCCTGCCGGCGCGCTGCAGGGCATCGCCGCAGCGGACCCCGCGGCCGGTCCGAACTCGATCAGCGCTCCAGCGGATCGATGCGCATCAGGGCCAGCGAGATGTTGTCGCCGCCGCCGCGAGCGCGCTGGCGCGCCTTGGACACGAGCATCTCGCTGGCGTCTCGCGGGCTCAGCGTGTGCACGATCGCGCCCATTTCCTTGGGCGTGAAATAGTGCCAAAGGCCGTCGCTGCAGGCCAGCACGCTGTCGCCCACCTCGAGCTGGCCGAGCTGGCTTTGCGTCAACGGCGGGTCTGCATGCGTGCCCAGGCAGCCCGTGAGCAGGTTCGACTGCGGGTGCGTATTGGCCTCTTCCTCGGTGATCTTGCCTTCGTCGATCAGGCGCTGCACGAAGGAATGGTCGATGGTGCGGCTGACCATGTCCGGACCCCGGAAATGGTAGATACGCGAATCGCCGGCATGCACGATGTCGCAGCGCCGGTCCGGCCCCACCAGGACAGCTGCCAGCGTGCTGTGCGGCTCCTCTTCGGCCGCCAATGCCGTCAGTTTGATCATGAGGTGCGACTCCTGCACCAGCTGGCGCAGCAGGTCGGCAGGATCGTCACGCGCGGCCATGTAGCGCTCGTAGATCTGGTGCGCGACCATCACGACCTGGTCGGCGGCCTTGCGCCCACCGCTCTTGCCGCCCATGCCGTCGGCAAGCACGGCCAGCGCGCACCCCGGTTGGCGCGGATGGGCGATGATTTCGACTTGGTCCTGCTGGTACGCGCGGTCGCCTCTGTGCATGCCCGTGGCAGCGTTGAGGCGGTAGGCGAGCGAGGGGGCTGGCATGTGTGCACTGTACGGGAAGCGCAGGCCGGATGCCCCGTCGTCGGGCGTGAAGTTCTGCCGCTCGCCTACACTGGCAACGTCACGATGACCGAGAACCTGCATTCGCCCCAGCGCCGCCTGATCGAACTTGGCATCGAACATGCCGACCTGAACAGCCTGATCGACCGGGTGGGCGAGGGCGCAGCGCTCGATGACCTGACGTTGCGCCGGCTGAAGAAGCGCCGACTGCTGCTGCGGGACCAGATCGCGCAGCTGGCGGCGCAGGTCGATCCGCCCGAGCCGGCGTGAGCCTCAAGGCCGTTCCGGTTCCGGCCGCGGTGCCCGCCGACGCCGCGGATGACCGTGGCGCCCTGGCCACGGCCGTGGCGCATGCCTTTGCCGCGGCGGGGCCGCTGGCGCAAGCCGATGCCGGCTATGTTGAGCGCGATGTGCAGCAGCACTTTGCCCAGGCAGTGGCCGAGGCCGTGGATCGGCGCACCGCGCTCGTGGCCGAGGCGGGCACGGGGGTTGGCAAGACATTCGCCTATCTGGTGCCGTTGCTGCTGTCGGGCCGACGTGCCTTGGTGAGCACGGCGACCAAGAGCCTGCAAGACCAGCTCTTTCTGCGCGACCTGCCGCGCCTGACGCGCGCACTCGGGGTGCCGGTGCAGCTGGCGCTGCTCAAGGGCCGCTCGAGCTACCTCTGCCTGCACCGGCTCAAGCAGGCGCGCCAGGGCGGCGGGCCGGGCCAGCCGGTCCTGCTGCCCGACCGCTTCGCGGTGCGCGCGCTGTCGCGGGTGCAGGACTGGGCGCAGATGACAGCCACCGGCGACCTGGCGGAACTCGAAGGCCTGGACGAGCGGTCGCCCGTGATTCCGCTGGTCACGTCCACGCGCGAGAACTGCCTCGGCAGCGAATGCCCGGACTTCGGCGCCTGCCATGTCGTCAAGGCGCGCCGCGAAGCCATGGCCGCGGACGTCGTCGTCGTCAACCACCACCTCTTCTTCGCCGACATGGCGCTGCGCGATTCCGGCGTGGCCGAGTTGCTGCCCAGCGTCGACGCCGTGGTGTTCGACGAGGCGCACCAGCTCGTCGAGGCCGGTGTCCAGTTCCTCGGCACGACGCTGGGCAGCGCCCAGGTGCTCGACTTCGCCCGCGACTTGTTGGCGCTCGGCCTGGCGCAGGCGCGCGGCCTGGCCGACTGGCAGGCATTGGCTGGCACCTGCGAGCGCGCAGCACGTGACTTGCGCCTGGCCACGGTGGGCTCCTTGGGCGAGCTGCGCGGCATGGTCAAGCTGCGCTGGTCCGAGCGCAGCGACCAGCCCGCCTTTGTCGCGGGCTTGAATGCGCTTGCCACGGCGAGCGGGGCGGCGGCGGCAGCCGTCGAGTCTGTGGTCGGCCTCGGCCCCGATTTTGCCAAGCTGCATGAACGGGCGTCGACATTGGCGCGTCTGGCAGACGCCTTCCAACGCGCCGCCGCCGAGGGCCATGTGCGCTGGATCGATGTCGGCCCGCAGCAGGCGCGGCTGGTCGAGTCGCCGTTGGACATCCGCGACATGCTCACCGAGCAGCGATCGCGCGGGCGCAGGGCCTGGATCTTCACCTCGGCGACCCTGGGCGACGACGACGACCTGACCTGGTTCACCGCCACGACCGGCCTCGAAGACGCTGCCAAGCTGCGCCTGGGCAGCCCCTTCGATTACGCGACGCTGGCCCGGTTGTACGTGCCGACACGGTTCCCCAAACCCAACGAGCCCGGACACACCGTTGCGGTGGCGACGCTGGCGGCGCACTGCGCGGCCGCACTCGGCGGTCGCACCTTCGTGCTCACGACCACGTTGCGGGCGCTGCCGCTGGTTGCCGAGACCTTGCGCAGAGAGCTCGACGCCGCGGGCTGCGACCATGTCGAGGTGCTGGTGCAGGGGACGCAGCCCAAACGCGCGCTGTTGCAGGCGTTCCTGACCCAGCCCGCGTCCGTGCTGGTGGGTTCGCAGACATTCTGGGAGGGCATCGACGTTCCCGGCGAGGCGCTGCAATGCGTGCTGATCGACAAGCTGCCGTTTCCGCCGCCCAACGACCCGCTGATCGAAGCCCGGGTCAAGCGCTTGGAGAGTCAGGGTCGCAGCGCGTTCAACGAATGTTTCGTTGCCGACGCCGCGGTGTCATTGAAGCAGGGCGCCGGCAGGTTGATTCGCAGCGAAAGCGATCGTGGCCTGCTCGTGGTGTGTGACCCACGCATGGCGCGGATGCCGTACGGCAGACGGCTGAGAGCGGCGCTGCCGCCCATGACCGGGCTGACCGAGGAGTCGGAGGCGCTGCAGTGGCTGCGCGAACTGGCGTCGGCTCATTGAGCCGCAACCCGGCTTACCAGAACTGCCACCAGGCGCGCTGGGTCTCGCGCAGGCCCGCAGGACCTGACTGGGTGGCCGGGAAGTTCTGATTCAGCACGCGCTCGGCGTCGGCGCGCAACTGTTCCAGGCCAAGACGTTCATAGCTCGACATCATGATGAACAGGGCTTCGCGATTGGCCGGCGTCTGGGGGTACTCGAGCACGGTCTGCTGGGCGCGATTGGCCGCGGCCAGGAAGGCGCCGCGACGGAAGTAGTAGCGCGCGACGTGCACCTCGTAGGCGGCCAGTGCATTGACGATGTAGTCCATGCGCAGGCGCGCGTCCTCGGCGTAGCGGGACTGCGGAAACTGCGTCACCAGTTGCCGGAAGGACTGGTAGGCATCGCGCGATGCCTGCTGGTCGCGCTCGGCCAGGTCCTGCCGCGCCAGCGCGCCCAGGATGCCCAGGTTGTCATTGAAGTTGACCAGGCCACGCAGGTACAGCGCGTAGTCCAGCGCCGGACTCGAGGGATTGAGGCGGATGAATCGATCCAGCGTGGCCAGCGCCGCCGCACGCTCGCCGGTGCGGTATTGCGCGTAGGCCAGGTCGATCGTGGCCTGCTGAGCCAGCAGGGTGCCCGCTGCGCGCCCCTCGACGCGCTCCAGCGTCTTGATGGCCTTGTCGTAGCTGCCGCTGGCCATGTCGTCCTTGGCGTCTGCATACAATCGTTCGACGGCCGCAGTCGAGTTCGGGTCTTCCTTGGGCGCCGAACTGCAAGCAAGCAACGCCAGCACGGCGCCGACGACCGCCACCGCGCGCAGCAGCCTGGCCTGTCCATCCAGAGTTCGGATCATTGTGTGCATCGGCCCCTCGGGGGCCCCAGTCGTGAGAGCAGAAAACGAACGCGATTATAGGGTTGGCGCCTCCGACGAGGATCTCGATGCAGGCGTCGAGTCGCGTCAGTTCGCGGTCGGTCTCGACGGCCACGGCGAACGCCTCGACAAGCTGCTCGTCGCGCATGCCGGCGAGTTTTCGCGCAACCACTTGCAGGGTCTGATCGAGCGCGGTTGCGTTCGGGTCGATGGCGTCGTCGCGACGAGCGCGTCGCGGCGCCTGCGCGCCGGACAGGCCGTCAGCGTCGAGTTGCAGCCAACCGATGAAAGTCGAGCCTTCACGCCCGAGTCGATGCCGTTGGCGGTCCGGCACGAGGACGAGCACCTGCTGGTGCTGGCCAAGCCCGCCGGGCTGGTGGTGCACCCGGCGCCGGGGAACTGGCGCGGGACCCTGCTCAACGGCCTGCTGGCGCATCACCGCGGCGCCATGCGGCTGCCGCGCGCAGGCATCGTCCATCGTCTTGACAAGAACACCTCGGGCCTGATGCTGGTGGCCAAGACCGTGCCGGCGATGACGGCGCTGGTGCGCGCCATCGCTGCGCGCGAGGTGCACCGTGAGTACCTTGCGCTGGTCCACGGTGACGTCGGGGCCGTGCCGTTCTCCATCGATGCGCCGATCGGTCGCGACCCGGTGTCGCGCGTGCGCATGGCGGTCGTGGCCGGCGGCAAACCGGCGCGGACCGACGTGGCACGCGTGGCCTGGCGCGATGGCCTCAGTGCGGTGCGTTGCACCCTGCATACCGGGCGCACGCACCAGATTCGCGTGCACCTCGCCTCGCGTGGCCATCCGTTGGTCGCCGACGCGATGTACGGGGGCTCGGAGGCGCTCGGGATGCTGCGCCAGGCCCTGCATGCGGCCCGCCTGCGCCTGAGGCATCCGATCGCCGACACGCCGATGGCCTTCGACGAGCCTGCGCCAGACGACCTGGCAACGGCCTGGGCCCAAGTGTGTGGTTGAGCGGCCATCTTTGAGCCGCGCCAGGCTCGTATAGCGCAGGCCGCGAGCCGGCGCTACAATGGCGCAACCCCCTGGTGCTGGCAGATGCCGCCCAGGTCGGATCGCCCGCAGTGAATATCGAGCCGCGCCGCGTCATGTGCGCCGCGCCCCGGGACGAACCACCGAACCCGTTTGATGCGAACGCCGCCGGCGGACACCGGCGCCCAACGATCACAGCCTATGAATACACAGGATGCAAAGCGCGTCCTCGAAACCGCGCTCATCTGCGCCCAGCAGCCGCTGCCGCTGGCTGCGTTGCGCGCGCTGTTCGATGACCAGGTCGGCCTCGACACCTTGAAGGCCCTGCTCGAGGAACTGGTTCTCGACTGGGCCGGCCGCGGTGTCGAACTGGTGCCGCTGGCGACGGGATGGCGCTTCCAGAGCCGGCCCGAGATGCGTGAGTACCTCGACCGACTCAATCCAGAGAAGCCGCCGAAGTACTCGCGCGCGGTGCTGGAGACGCTGGCCATCGTGGCCTATCGGCAGCCCGTGACGCGCGGTGACATCGAGGACATCCGTGGTGTGGCCGTCGGCAGTCCGATCGTCAAACAGCTCGAAGACCGCGGATGGATCGAAGCCATCGGGCATCGCGAGGCGCCAGGTCGTCCGGCGTTGTATGCCACGACGCGGCAGTTTCTCGACGACCTGGGTGTTGCCAGCCTGGACCAACTGCCGCCACTCGACGGCGAGAACGGGGCCGACGAACGCTTTGAAGGGGCGCTGTCGCGCCAATCTGACCTGATCCAGGCCGACGTCGACGCCGACGGCCAGTCTTCACTGGCGCTCGATTCCGACGCTGCCGATGGCAGTCCATCCGCCGAAACCGGCAGTCCTGCCGATCCCCCCGAATCCAGCGAGACACTCGCCCCCGCACCATGAGCCAACCGCACGACGCCGACACCCCCGACACCCCCAACGACCAGGGGCAGGCTCCCGCGGGGGAGTCGACAGCAGCGGACGCAGCGCCCAAGCGCCGGCGCAATCGACGCAGGCCCGCCGACCGCGGTGTCGACGCCGGGGCTGTTGCGCATGAGCAGGATGGCCTCGGCAGTGCCGGGCCGACGGCGACCACGCAGGATCCGTCCGGCGAGCTGGTTGCCGGACTTGACGCCGAAACGGAAGGTACGGCGGGCGGATCCGACGCGCACGGGGGTGGCGACGGACCATCGCGCCGGTCGCGCCGCAACCGTCGGCGCGGCCGCAAGGGACGCAGCGCGCGCGAAGACGGCGGCTCGCCGGGTGAGGCGCTTGCCCAGGGTCCGAACCGACCGGCCCCGGTGCCCATGCCCGACGCCGGCGACCTGTTTGCCAGTGTGACCTCGGGCAGCTTTGACAGCGAAGCGTCGCCTGCGGACTCGGCCGTGGTCGACGTGCCAGCCGATGCGGCGATGCACGTCGAGCCGGCGGACGATGCGGCCGCGGTCGGGGCGCAGGACGACGCGGGCGAGGTTTCCGACCCATCCGCGGCGCAGGATCCGGGTCGGCGCGTGCTGGCCCCGGACGCGGAGGCGCCCAAATTGCAGAAGGTTTTGGCGCAGGCTGGCGTGGGCTCGCGCCGCGACCTGGAGCAGATGATCATCGACAAGCGCGTCACCGTGAACGAGGAGATTGCACATACCGGGCAACGCGTCTCGTGGGGCGACCGTGTGGCCGTCGACGGCAAGCCCGTTCGCGTGCGCATTGCGCCCTTGCCGGCACGCGTGATCGCGTACCACAAGCCCGCGGGCGAGGTCGTCAGCCACGATGATCCGCAGCAACGTCCGACCGTGTTTCGGCGCCTGCCCCGTCTGGCCCATGGCAAGTGGCAATCGGTCGGGCGTCTGGACATCAACACCGAGGGCCTGCTGTTGTTCACCACCTCGGGCGAGATGGCCAACCAATTGATGCATCCGCGCTTTGGCGTCGAGCGCGAGTACGCCGTGCGCGTGCTCGGCACGCTCGAAACCGAGGCCCGTGCACGGCTGCTCGAGGGCGTCGCGATCGATGGTCAGCAAGCCGCCTTCAAGAGCATCGAAGACGGTGGTGGCGAGGGCGTGAACCATTGGTACCGCGTCGTGATTACCGAGGGTCGCAACCGCGAGGTGCGCAACCTCTTCGACGCCGTCGGTCTGACGGTGAGCCGCCTGATCCGCATCCGCTATGGCTCGGTGGTGTTGCCGCGCGGGCTGCGGCGCGGCGTGTGGGTCGATCTGGCCGACGAGGACGTCAAGCTGCTGCGCCGCCTGACCGGCGTCGGTGGCCAAGGCGGGCAGGGCGATGGCACGGGTCGCACCGGCAACAAGCGCGGCCGTGGGGGTCGCGACGATGCCGGGCCCCGCCCGCAGGCCGAGCTGCGCCAGGGGCCGCGCAACGAGCCGTCGCGGCGCGAACGCCAGCCGCCCGCCGAGCGCGGGCCGCGCGGCGACCGTGTCAGCCACGCCAATCGCGTCCACGGCAAGCAGCGTCAGCAGGCCGGGTTCGGCGACGCCGCGGTGCACGCGCAGGAGTCGCACGAGGACGATCACCTCGACGTGGTCGACGTCAGGAACATCCCCAATCCGTTGCAGCAGACGTTTGACCAGCGCGCGATCCGTGAGGCCCGTAGCGCGCGGCGCGAGTTGGGCGATGACGCACCGATTCCGAATCCCTTGCAGCAGACCTATGACAAGCGCGCGCTGAAGGAAGGTCGCGACCAAGGGCGTGACCAAGGGCGCGACCAGGGCGGAGATGACGACGGCCCGATTCCGAATCCCTTGCAGCAGACTTACGACAAGCGCTTCGCTGGCGGCGGCGGTGGCGGTGGCGGTGGCGGTGGCGGTAGCGGTCGCGGCGGTCGCGGCGGTCGCGCCAACGCGGGTGGTGGCGGTCGGCGCAAGGGCGCGGGCAAGCCCGCCGCCGGTCAACCCGATCCGCTGCGGACCGCGGTCGGCTACATCGGTGGCGACGCCTTCCTGCGCAAGAAGTCAGGCGGCCGTGGCGGCAAGGGCGGCGGTGGTGGTGGCAGGGGCCGCGGTGGGCAGGGCGGCAAGGGCCGCTGACGGCACTTGAGCGCAAACCCCCCGGCTACAATTCAAAGCTTTGCCTAGTCTTGGTTTCTCTGGAGAATTTGTCATCATGGCGATCGAACGCACGCTGTCCATCATCAAGCCCGACGCAGTGGCCAAAAATGTCATCGGGCAGATCTATGCCCGTTTCGAGGGCGCAGGCCTGAAGGTCATTGCTGCGCGCATGGCCCACCTGTCACGCGGCGAAGCCGAGGCTTTCTACGGCGTGCACAAGGCGCGCCCGTTCTTCAACGATCTGGTCAGCTTCATGATCTCGGGCCCGGTGATGATCCAGGTGCTCGAGGGCGAGAACGCGATCGCCAAGAACCGTGACCTGATGGGTGCCACCGATCCGAAGAAGGCCGACAAGGGCACGATTCGCGCCGACTTTGCCGCCAGCATCGACGCCAACGCAGTGCACGGCTCGGATGCGGCCGAAACCGCGGCGGCCGAAGTGGCGTTCTTCTTCGCCGGAATGAACGTCTACGGCCATTGAGCAAGACGATGACCCCGAGTCTGCTTGACTCGCACTCAACAGCGCTCGTGCAGTGCCGCAGCGCGCGTGGGCGAGTTGTCTGCCCGGGGCCGTCCTGCTCGAGCTAGCAATGCGCGCGAACCTTCTCGATTTCGATCTCGAAGGACTCGCGGCCTACTGCAGTGGCCTGGGCGAGAAGCGATTCCGAGCCACGCAGTTGTACCGCTGGATTCACCAGAAGGGCGCGGGTGACTTTGCCCAGATGAGCGACCTGGCCCAGTCGCTGCGCGACAAGCTGGCCGATGTCGCCGAGGTCCGGCCGCTGGCGCCGCTGTCCGAACATGTCTCCGCCGACGGCACCGTGAAGTGGCTGTTCGACGTCGGCCAGGGCGATGCGATCGAAACCGTGTTCATCCCCGAAGAGGGGCGCGGCACGCTGTGCATCTCGTCTCAGGCCGGCTGCGCCGTCGGCTGTCGCTTTTGCTCGACCGGCCACCAGGGCTTTTCGCGCAACCTCACGACCGGCGAGATCGTCGGCCAACTCTGGCATGCGGAGCACCTGTTGCGCCGGCGCATGGCGTTGGGTGCCGGCGAACGCGCGGTCACGAATGTCGTGATGATGGGCATGGGTGAGCCGCTGCAGAACTACGCGGCGTTGCTGCCCGCGCTGCGCGTGATGCTCGACGATCATGGCTACGGCCTGTCGCGTCGTCGCGTCACCGTCAGCACCTCCGGCGTCGTGCCGATGATCGACCGCCTGCGCGAGGACTGCCCGGTGGCGCTGGCAGTGTCGTTGCACGCGGGCGACGACACGTTGCGCGACCAACTGGTGCCGCTGAACAAGAAGTACCCGCTCGACGAGTTGTTGGCGGCCTGCAAGCGCTACCTGGACAAGGCGCCGCGCGACTTCATCACCTTCGAGTACTGCATGCTCGACGGCGTCAATGACAGCCCGGCACAGGCCGACGCCCTGGTCCGTCTCGTACGGCAGGCCGACATGCCGTGCAAGTTCAATCTGATCCCGTTCAATCCGTTTCCGGCCTCGGGCTTGACCCGCTCACCGCGCGAACGGGTCTCGGCGTTCGCCAAGCGACTGCAGGAAGCGGGCATCGTGACGACGGTCCGCAAGACCCGTGGCGACGACATCGACGCCGCATGCGGGCAGTTGGCCGGCGAAGTCCAGGACCGCACAAGCGCAGCCCAGCGCATGCGACGTGCGCCGATTGCGATTCTCCACCCCGCGCCTCGCGCCTGACTTCATGCGACCTGCTGTCATTGCCTCTGTCCTCGGCATCGCGTCGCTGCTGGCAGGCTGCGCCGCGCCTGGCGCGGGTCCTGGTGCGACGTCGCCGGTCGAATTGCGCACGGCGTCGGACCACACCGACGCCGACCGTCGCGCCGCGGTGCGCATGGAGCTTGCGTCATTGCACTTCGGTCGCGGCCAGTACGAAACGGCGCTGGACGAGATCAAGCTGGCACTGCAGTCCAAGCCTGACCTCGGCGCGGCCTTCAGCTTGCGCGGTCTGGTCTACGCCAGCATGGGCGAAGTGGCGCTGGCCGAAGACAGCTTCATCCGCGCCCTGCAGATCAACCCGCGTGACGCGGACACGATGCACAACCGGGCCTGGTTTCTCTGCCAGCGCGACAAACATGTGGAGGCCGACCGCCTGTTCGAGCAGGCGCTGGCCACACCGCAGTACCGCGACACGCAGCGCACGTTGCTGGCGCAAGGTGTTTGCCTGGCCAGGTCCGGAAAGCTCGAGGAGGCTGAACGCAAGCTATTGCGGGCCTATGAGCTCGACCCGACCAATCCCAGCACTGCACTGAACCTCTCCGAAGTGCTGTACCGACGCGGCGATTACGAGCGGGCACGGTTCTATATCCGCCGCGTCAACATCCGTGAAGACCTGTCCAACGCGCAGACGCTGTGGCTGGCCCTGCGGGTCGAGCACCGTCTGGGCAATCGCGGCGCGATGGACGAATTCGGGCGCCAGCTGCGCAACCGCTTTCCGCAGGCGGCAGAGACACTCGCCTATGAACGGGGACGCTTCGATGACTGAGGCGAGCGACAAGGACGGGCCCGCCGCAACGGCCAGTGCGTCGGCGCCAAGCGCCGGCGGCATGCTGCGTGCGGCGCGCGAGGCCCGCGGCCTGCATATCGCCGCGCTGGCCGCGTCGATCAAGGTGGCGCCGCGCAAGCTCGAGGCCTTGGAGGCGGATCGTCACGGCGACCTGCCGGACATGACCTTCACGCGCGCACTGGCGCAGACGGTTTGTCGCGCGCTCAAGGTGGATGCCGAACCCGTGCTGGCAAAGTTGCCGCAGGCCGGCGACATGACCAGACTGTCGCAGGTGGGCGCGGGCCTCAACGCACCGTTCCGCGAGCCACCGGGCAGCCGGGACCCTGGCGATTACACGCTGCTGCGCCGGCCCATGTTCTGGGCCACGCTGGCAGTGCTGCTGGGCACCCTGGCGCTGGCCTTGATGCCGGAGCGCTGGATGTCGTGGCGCGCAGTCAGCAGTCCTGTCAGCGCGCCTTCGCCCGCTGCGCCGGCTCCCGCGCCTGCCGCGGCGCCAGCCGCAGAGCTGGCGCCGGCTGCGGCGACTGCCGCTTCCGCGCCTGTGCCGGCCCAGATCGAGACTGTTCACTCGGCACCGTTGCCGGTGGCGGGCGTCGCCGCTGCGTCGGGGGTGGTGGCTGGCTTGCTCGTCGTGCGTACCAGCGCCGCGTCCTGGATTGAAGTGCAGGACGGGCGCGGCCAGACGCTGCTTTCGCGCACCGTGCAGGCGGGCGAGGCGGTGGGCCTGGACGGTCCGTTGCCCTTGCGCGTCGCGATCGGCAACGCTGCGGCCACCCAGATCACATTCCGCAATGAGGTGGTCGACCTGGCTCCCAGCACGCGCGACAACGTGTCCCGGCTTCAATTGCGCTGACATGAACGGCGACCGACCCTTCGAGATCATCCCAGGGACCACCGCGGTGCGGCGGCCCACGCGACAGGCCTGCGCGAAATGGGGTTCCAACGTCGTCACCATCGGTGGCGATGCGCCGGTGCGCGTGCAGTCGATGACCAATACCGACACGGTCGACGTCATCGGCACCGCGATCCAGGTCAAGGAGCTGGCCATTGCTGGCTCCGAGCTGGTGCGCATCACGGTCAACACGCCCGAGGCGGCGCAGGCCGTGCCCGCGATCCGCGAGCAGCTCGATCGCATGGGTGTCGATGTGCCCCTTGTCGGCGACTTTCACTACAACGGCCACCGCCTGCTGACTGACCACCCGGCGATGGCGCAGGCGCTGAGCAAGTACCGCATCAACCCGGGCAACGTCGGCAAGGGCGACAAGCGAGACCGCCAGTTCGCACAGATGATCGAGGCCGCGGTGCGCTACGACAAGGTGGTTCGCATCGGCGTCAATTGGGGCAGCCTGGACCAGGAGTTGCTGGCCTCGATGATGGACGAGAACGCACGGCGCGCCGAGCCGTGGGACGCCAAGCAGGTGATGTACCAGGCCCTGGTGACGTCGGCCCTGCAGTCGGCGCGAAGTGGCACGCGAGCTCGGCCTCAATCCCGACAACATCATCATCAGTTGTAAGGTCAGCGGCGTGCAGGACCTGGTCGCCGTCTACCGCACGCTGGCGGCGCGTTGCGACTACGCCTTGCACCTCGGGCTGACCGAAGCCGGCATGGGCACCAAGGGCACCGTGGCTTCGGCAGCCGCGCTGTCGGTGCTGTTGCAGGAAGGTATCGGCGACACCATCCGCGTCAGCCTGACGCCCCAGCCCGGCGAGGCGCGCACCCAGGAAGTGGTCGTGGCGCTCGAGATCCTGCAGTCGCTGGGGCTGCGCGCCTTCAATCCCAGCGTCACGGCCTGCCCTGGCTGCGGGCGCACGACCAGCACCACGTTCCAGGAGCTGGCCAAGCAGATCGACGATTTCCTGCGTGCGCAGATGCCGGTCTGGAAGGCCAAGTACCCGGGTGTCGAGAACCTCAAGGTCGCGGTCATGGGTTGCATCGTCAATGGCCCCGGCGAGAGCAAGCACGCTGACATCGGCATCAGCCTGCCCGGCACCGGCGAAGCGCCTGCTGCGCCGGTGTTCATCGATGGTGAAAAGGCGTTGACGCTGCGCGGCGAGGGCATTGCGCAGGACTTCCATCGCCTCGTCGAGACCTACATCGAGAAGCGATTCGGCGCGACATGACCCACCCCCGAAGCGCCTGCGGTGCCGGATCCGCGGTGGTCGCTTGAACAAGTCCCAAGTCGCGCGGGTTGCCGCGCACGTTGATCAACGATATGGCTGAGAAGATCACTGCTGTCAAAGGCATGAACGACCTGTTGCCCGAGGAGTCGGCGCAATGGGAGTGGGTGGAAGGCAAGATCCGCGATCTGCTGGGTCGCTGGGGTTACCGCAACCTGCGCACGCCGATCGTCGAGCCGACCGCACTCTTTGTGCGGGGACTGGGCGAGGTGACCGATATCGTCGAGAAGGAGATGTTCTCCTGGCAGGACGCGATGAACGGCGACCGGCTGACGCTGCGGCCCGAAGCCACCGCCGGCATCGTGCGCGCCATCAACGAGCACAACGCGCTCTACAACGGCCCGCTGCGCATCTGGCAGATGGGGCCGATGTTCCGCCATGAGCGGCCGCAAAAGGGACGCACGCGCCAGTTCCACCAGCTCGATGTCGAAGCCCTGGGCCATGCCGGGCCGGACGTCGATGCCGAGTTGATCCTGATGCTGCGCGCGCTCTGGCGCGAACTGGGGCTCAATGAGGGTGAGCACATCGCGCTCGAGATCAACAGCCTGGGCCAGCCCGACGAGCGCAGGGCGCATCGCGGCGCGTTGATTGCGCACTTCCAAGCGCACTCGGAACGCCTGGATGCCGAGGCCCGGCGCCGCCTGCACAGCAATCCGTTGCGCATTCTCGACACGAAGAACCCGGCCATGAGCGAGGTGGTCGCGAGCGCGCCGACGCTGATGGACTTCCTTGGGGCCGAGTCGCTGGCGCATTTCAAAGCCGTGCGTACCGTGCTCGACGCGGCCGGGCTGGCGTACAGCGTCAACCCGCGCCTGGTGCGCGGCATGGACTACTACAACCTCACGGTCTTCGAGTGGAAGAGCGACCTGCTGGGCGCGCAAAGCACGGTCTGCGGCGGCGGCCGCTACGACCAGTTGATAGAGACGCTCGGCGGCAAGCCCGCGCCCGGCATCGGGTTTGGGTTGGGTATGGAACGCTTGATGCTGATGCTCGAAGGCGCCGCCATCCAAGCGCCCTCGACGGCGCCGGATGCCTACGCGCTGGTAACGGATCCCGCGTCGCTGGCGCAGGTGATGCCGGCGCTCGAGGCGCTGCGTGGCGCGGGTGTCTCGGTGCTGATGCACGCGGGTGGGGGCAGCATGAAGTCCCAGTTCAAACGCGCCGACGCCAGTGGCGCAGCCTGCGCATTGATCTTTGGCCCCGACGAACTCGCCCGTGGCGAGGTCGCGATCAAGCCCTTGCGCGGCGGCGAGGCAGCGCGGCAATACGCGCGCGCGCTTTGCGACGCGGCCAACTGGGCGCACGAACTGCGCAGCCCGCAACCCTAGGCCGCCCTCAGGGCGCCAGGCTCCGGCCGAGACCACCGCAGACATAATCCCAGCTTTCTCGAAATCAAACACCTCATGGCGACCCATCTCGACCTGCAAGACCAGGAACAAGTCGATCAGCTCAAGGCCTTCTGGTCCCAGTACGGCAATCTGATCACGTGGGTGCTGATCCTCGCGTTGGGCGGCTTCGCGGCCTGGAACGGCTGGAACCTCTGGCAGCGCGACCAGGCCGGCAAGGCCAGCGCGATGTTTGACGAACTCGAACGTGCCGCCCAGGCCGCCGACGTGCAGCGCAGCGCCCTCGTGTTTGCCGACCTGCAGTCGCGTTACCCGCGCACGGCCTATGCGCAACAGGGCGCGCTGCTGACGGCCAAGGTGCAGAGCGAGAAGGAACAGACCGATGCCGCGCTGGCCACGCTCGCCTGGGCCAGCGAAAGCGCCGTCGATGACGAATACCGTGTGATTGCGCGCGTGCGCGCCGCCGGCTTGATGCTGGAGAAGAAACAATATGACGCCGCGCTGGCCCAGCTTGACGCCGCGGCTCAGGCCAAGAGCGCCCAGGCGTTCGTGGGGCTGATCGCGGACCGCCGCGGTGACGTCTTGCTGGCGCAGGGCAAGAATGACGAGGCGCGCAAGGCGTTCGAGGCTGCCTACAAGGCCGTGGATGAAAAACTCGAATACCGGCGGCTGATCGACGCCAAGCTGACGGCCCTCGGCGCCGCCCCGGCGGCAGCGGCCGCCAGCGGAGCTGTCAAGTGAGAGTCGTTCTGCGTGTCATTTCTCTGGCCCTGGCGGGACTGGTGGTCGGCTGCTCGAGTGACAAGCCCAAACCCACACCGCTCGAGGCCATCACGCCGCAGATCGCAGGGCGGCAGGTCTGGAGCACGCGCATCGACGGCGCCGCGCCCGGCTTGATCACGGTCGCACGCGACGCGGAATTCACGGTCGCTGCGGCCGACGGGACCGTGCTGGCGCTGCAGGCCGAAAGCGGCAGCGAAGTCTGGCGTGGCAGTGCCGGTGCGCGCCTGAGCGCCGGCGTCGGAAGCGATGGCCGCTTCGCTGCGGTCGTCACGCGCGACAACGAGGTGGTGGTGCTGGAGCGTGGCGTTGTGAAGTGGCGTGCGCGGCTGAACTCTCGTGTGTCGACCGCGCCCTTGGTGGCCGGCGAGCGGGTCTTCGTGATCGGCGTGGATCGTGTCGTCACCGCCTTTGACGCCATCGATGGCCGGCTGCTCTGGGTCCTGCAGCGCCCCGGCGAAGCGCTGACCCTGTCGCAGCCCGGCGTGATTGCCGCGTTCAAGGACACCTTGCTGGTCGGCCTGGGGCAGCGCCTGACGGGTGTCGATCCGTTGCGTGGCACGGTGCGCTGGGAAGTCGCACTCGCCAATCCGCGCGGTACCAACGAAGTCGAACGCCTGGCCGACCTGACCGGGCCGGCGCTGCGTGTCGGCGATGTGGTCTGTGCCCGCGCGTTCCAGTCGGCGGTCGGCTGTGCCAATGCGCAGCTGGCGACGCTGCTGTGGACGAAGAGCGTCGGCGGCGTCCAAGCCGTGGGCGGAGATGCCGAGTTGCTGGTTGGTGCCGATGCCAGCGACCGCATCACGGCCTGGCGTGCCGCCAACGGCGACCTGGCCTGGAGCAGCGAGTCCCTGCGCTATCGCGGTCTGTCAGGGCCCTTGGTGGCCGGGCGTACGGTGATCTTCGGCGACGCGGAAGGCCAGGTGCACTTTCTCGATCGCAATGACGGCAAGATCTTGCTTCGATTGCCCACCGACGGTTCGCCCGTGGTCGGCGTGCCCATGCTGGCCGGCAGGACGATCCTGGTCGTGACGCGCAACGGCGGCCTGTTCGCGTTCCGACCGGAATAGACCGGAAACTGCCATGAAACCCGTGGTGGCCATTGTGGGCCGGCCCAATGTCGGCAAGTCGACGCTGTTCAACCGGCTGACCAAGAGCCGCGACGCGATCGTGGCCGACTTCGCCGGCCTCACGCGCGACCGCCACTATGGCGACGCGCGCTTCGGCGAGCACGAGTTCATCGTCGTTGACACCGGTGGCTTCGAGCCCGACAGGCCGACCGGTGTGGTCGCGGAAATGGCCAAACAGACCAAGCAGGCGGTTGCCGAAGCCGATGCGGTGATCTTCGTCGTCGACATCCGCACCGGTGTCTCGGGACAGGACCACGACATCGCACGCTACCTGCGCACGGCCAACAAGCGGGTCTTCGTCGTCGTCAACAAGGCCGAAGGCATGACCGACTCGCCCCACCTGGCCGAGTTCCATGAGCTCGGGATGGGCGAGCCGCATCCGGTGTCGGCCGCGCATGGGCAGGGCATTCGCAGCCTGATCGACGCGGTGCTCGAAGGCTTTGACTTCGGCGCGGAGGAGGAGATCTACGGTGACGGGGTCGAGCACCCGATCCGCCTGGCCGTCGCAGGCCGCCCCAATGTGGGCAAGAGCACGCTGATCAACACCTGGCTGGGCGAGGAGCGGCTGATCGCGTTCGACCTGCCGGGCACGACGCGTGACGCCATCCATGTGCCGTTCGAGCGCGCGGGCCAGAAGTTCGAGCTGATCGATACCGCCGGCCTGCGACGCAAGGGCAAGGTGTTCGAGGCGATCGAGAAGTTCTCGGTGGTCAAGACCTTGCAGGCGATCGCCGACGCCCATGTGGTGGTCCTGCTGCTCGATGCCACGCAGGGCGTGACCGATCAGGATGCGCATATCGCCGGCTACATCCTGGATGCGGGCCGCGCCGTCGTGATCGCGATCAACAAGTGGGACGCCATCGACAGCTACCAGCGCGACATGCTCGAACGCTCGATCGAGTCGCGCCTGGCGTTCCTGAAGTACGCGACGCGGCTGCACATCTCGGCGCTCAAGCGCCAGGGTCTGGGCCCGTTGTGGCAGGCGGTTGCGGATGCCCATGCCTCGGCCATGAAGAAAATGCCGACGCCTGTGCTCACCCGGCTGCTGCTGGAGGCGGTGGAGCACCAGGCGCCCAAGCGCGCCGGGCATTTCCGGCCCAAGATGCGCTATGCCCACCAGGGCGGCATGAACCCGCCGATCGTGGTCGTCCACGGCAACTCGCTCGAGCATGTCACCGACGCCTACAAGCGCTTCCTCGAAGGGCGCATCCGGACTCACTTCAAGCTGGTCGGCACGCCGATGCGCATCGAAATGAAGACCTCGCGGAACCCTTTCGACGACAAGGGCTCCTAAGCCTTGGATGGTCATGGTCGCCATAGGGGGCAACCCTGTGCTAACGTGATCGCCGAGCCAACTTCAAACACGGAGTGAATATCGTGAGCAACAAGGGGCAATTGCTACAAGACCCGTTCCTGAACCTGCTGCGCAAGGAGCATGTGCCAGTGTCGATCTACCTCGTCAACGGAATCAAGTTGCAGGGCCAGATCGAGTCGTTCGACCAATATGTCGTGCTGCTTCGCAATACCGTGACCCAGATGGTCTACAAGCACGCGATCTCGACCGTGGTGCCGGGTCGTGCCGTCAACTTTCATGCGCACGATTCCAGCGAATCCAGCGAATCGAGCGCAGCGTGATGCTGGACCTTGCGGAGACAGACGCGCGATCTCTTGGACTTGTCCATCATCGGCCGCGATAGCGACACCAGCGCCGCGCGTGTGGTCCTGGTGGGCGTCGACCTCGGACCCGGCTCGTCGTTCGACCCCACGCTGGACGAGTTGGCCCTGCTCGCGGCCTCGGCCGGTGACGAGCCCGTGGCGCGTGTGCTTGCCCGGCGCAAGGCGCCGGACGCGGCGCTGTTCATTGGCTCGGGCAAGGCCGACGAGATCAAGACCCTGGTGCTGGCCGAGCGGGCCCATGGCGTGATCTTCGACCAGGCGCTCTCGCCTGCGCAGCAGCGCAACCTCGAGCAGCACCTGGGCGTTTCGGTGGCCGATCGCACGGCACTGATCCTGGACATCTTCGCTGCGCGGGCCCAGAGCCACGAGGGCAAGCTGCAGGTCGAGCTGGCGCGGCTGCAGTACCAGGCGACGCGGCTGGTGCGTCGCTGGAGCCACCTGGAGCGACAGACCGGCGGCATCGGCATTCGCGGCGGGCCGGGTGAGGCTCAGATCGAGCTCGACCGGCGCATGATTGGTGAGCGCATCAAGACCGTCAAGGCCAGGCTGGACAAGGTCAAGCGCCAGCACCAGACGCAACGCCGCGCGCGCGAACGCAGCGGCACCTTTCGCATATCGCTGGTCGGCTATACCAACGCCGGCAAGTCGACGCTCTTCAATGCGCTGGTGAAGGCGCGCGCCTACGCCGCCGACCAGCTGTTCGCAACGCTGGACACCACGACGCGGTCGCTTTGGCTGCAGGAGGCCGGGCGGCAGGTGTCGTTGTCCGACACCGTCGGGTTCATTCGCGACCTGCCGCACAAGCTGGTCGATGCCTTTCGCGCGACCTTGCAGGAGGCCGCAGACGCCGATCTGCTGCTGCACGTGGTCGACGCGGCCAGCCCGCAGGCTGCCGAGCAGATCGAAGAGGTGGAGCGCGTGCTCGCCGAGATCGGCGCCGACCGCATTGTGCAGATCCTCGTGTACAACAAGCTCGACCTGTTGACGCCCACGCAAACGCCCAGGGCATTGCGTGACGCGGTCGAGCGCGCGCCGGGGCTGCGCACGCCACGCGTCTTTGTCAGTGCACGCGACGGCCGCGGACTGGAGGTACTGCGGGCGATGATCGCGGAGCACGTGGCCGGCGACACCTTGAATCCTGAGGCTGTGCCACCATATCGGCCGCAAGCGGCCCTTGCATGCCGCGGCCGCAGCGCACCAACCGCCGAAGAATCCATTAACCGAGTCAAGCCAGCATGACCTTTCGCATTGAGCCCGCTGCCCCCGCCCCGTTCGGATGGCGCCTGACCGAGTTGGGCCGCGCCCTGCGCGCGTTGCTCGCCGCGCTGTTGCGGCCGTCGCGCCGTCGCCATGCGGCGGGCCCGGACAATGGTTTGACCTACAACAACCGCAATGACGGCCCGCCCGATCTCGACGAGTTGTGGCGCGACTTCAACAAGAAGCTGGGCGGTCTGTTCGGCGGCAAGGGCTCGGGCAAGCCGCGTCTGGTGGGCGGTGGCGGTGGCGGAGACGGCGGTGGCAACTTCCAACCCGACATGAAGAGCGCGGGCATTGGTATCGGTCTGATCGTCGGCGTGGCGGTGCTGGTGTGGGCCGGGAGCGGCGTGTTCATCGTGCAGGAAGGCCAGCAGGCCGTGGTGACGTCCTTCGGTCGTTACACCCAGACGCGGGACGCCGGCATCCAGTTTCGCTGGCCCTACCCGTTCCAGGCCCATGAGACGGTGGCGGTGACGCAGCTGCGTTCGGTCGAAGTCGGCCGCAACACGGTGGCCCAGGTGACCGGACTGCGCGACTCGTCGATGCTGACGCAGGATGAGAACATCATCGACATCCGCTTCACGGTGCAATATCGGCTCAAGGACGCGCGGGCCTACCTGTTCGAAAACCGGAACCCGGATGAGGCGGTGGTGCAGGCCAGCGAGTCGGCCGTGCGCGAAATCGTCGGGCGCAGCCAGGTCGACCAGGTGCTGTACGAGCAGCGTGATGCGATTGCCGCAGACCTGGTCAAGTCGATCCAGGCCCAGCTCGATCGCCTGAATGCCGGCATCGTGGTGGCCAACGTCAACGTCCAGCATGTGCAGGTGCCCGAGCAGGTGCAGGCGGCCTTCAACGACGCGGTCAAGGCCAGTGCCGACCGGGACCGCTTCAAGAACGAGGGCCAGGCCTATGCGGCCGACGTGATCCCCAAGGCGCAGGGCGCCGCGGCGCGTCTGAAGGAAGAGGCCGACGGCTACAAGTCGCGCGTGATCGCCCAGGCCGATGGTGACGGACAACGCTTCCGCTCGGTGCTGGCCGAGTACCAGAAGGCGCCCACGGTGACGCGCGACCGCCTCTACCTCGAGACCATGCAGGCGGTCTACAGCAACGTCACCAAGGTGATGGTGGACAGCCGCAACGGCTCCAACCTGCTGTACCTGCCGCTGGACAAGCTGATGCAGCAGACGGGCGTGACGGCGCCGGCAGCGGCTGGCAATGTGCCCACGCCGACCGCAACCGTCGAGGGCGGGGGTACCCAGAGCGTGGATGTGCGGTCGCGCGACGGTACGCGCACACGTGAACGTGACAGCCGCTGAGCCCAGGAGAACAACATGAACAAAATCGGACTCATCGCCGTCACCGTGGTCCTGGCCCTGATGCTGGCAGCCTCGACCGTCTTCATCGTCGACCAACGCCAGGTGGCCGTGATCTACGCCCTGGGCGAGATCAAGGAAGTCATCACCGAGCCGGGCCTGAAGGTCAAGCTGCCGCCACCGTTCCAGAACGTGGTCTTTCTCGACAAGCGCATCCAGACCCTGGACAGCCCCGATACGCGCCCGATCTTCACCGCCGAGAAGAAGAGCCTCGTGATCGACTGGCTGGTCAAGTGGCGGATTGCCGAGCCGCGGCAATACATCCGCAACAACGGCGTCGACCAGCGCACGCTGGAGAACCGTCTGGCGCCCGTGGTGCAGGCCACCTTCAACGAAGTCGTGACGCGGCGCACGGTCAGCGGCATGTTGGCGACCGAGCGCGAGGACGTGATGAACGACGTGCGCAAGCGCCTGATCGACGAGAGCAAGTCGTTCGGCATCGAGATTGTCGATGTCCGCGTCAAGCGTGTCGACTTCGTCGCCGACATCACCGACTCGGTCTATCGACGCATGGAGTCCGAGCGCAAGAAGGTGGCCAATGAGTTGCGGTCGCAGGGTAGCGCGGAGTCGGAAAAGATCCGTGCCGACGCCGACCGCCAGCGCGAGGTGATCATTGCCGAGGCCTACCGTGATGCGCAGAAGATCAAGGGCGAGGGTGATGCCAAGGCCTCGGCGTTGTACGCCGACGCGTTCGGCCGCGATGCCCAGTTCGCCCAGTTCTACCGCAGTCTGGAGGCCTACCGGTCCAGCTTTCGCAACAAGAGCGACATGATGGTGATCGACCCCAGCAGCGACTTCTTCCGCGCCATGCGCGGCGGTGGCGCGCCGGCGCCTGCACCCGCGAAGAAATAGGAACTCGACTGCGATCATGGGCGACCTGCTGATCGGCGCGCTGGCGTTGATGCTCGTGATCGAAGGCTTGTTGCCGTTCCTGAGTCCGGCGTCATGGCGCCAGGTGTTCGAGCGCGCGATCCAGTTGAGCGACGGCCAGATTCGCTTCATCGGACTGATCAGCGTGGCCGCAGGCTTGATCCTGTTGGCGGTGTGGCGCCCCTAGTTGCGGCGCGACTGACACCGGCCCCGTGCGAGTCAGGGCCGACCAGGGGGTCGGTACAATGCCACTTTCAACAACGCAGCGTTTTCGCCCATGTCGCGTGCGTGGCTGTTGCCCGAGCAGATTGCGGATGTATTGCCGAGTGATGCGCGACGCATCGAGGAGCTTCGCCGCACGCTGATCGATGGCGCTCGCAGCTATGGCTTCGAGTTGGTGATGCCGCCGCTGCTCGAGCACCTGGAGTCCCTGCTCTCGGGCACCGGCCATGCGCTGGACCTGAAGACCTTCAAGTTGGTCGACCAGTTGTCGGGACGCACGCTCGGACTGCGCGCGGACACGACGCCGCAGGTGGCGCGCATCGACGCCCATCTGCTCAATCGCCAGGGCGTTGCGCGGCTCTGCTACTGCGGCCCGGTGCTGCACACAAAGGCAGACGACGCGCGAGGCAGCCGCGAGCCGCTGCAGTTCGGTGCCGAGATCTACGGCCACGCCGGCCTCGAAGCGGACCTCGAGGTGATCGACCTGGCGCTCGACGGCCTGCGGGCGAGCGGCGTCGACGACCTGCTGCTCGACCTGGGCGACGCCCGCATTGTGCGGACGGTGCTGGGTGGCGGGCCAACCGACGAGGCCCTCATCGAGGCCCTGGCGCGCAAGGACACGGCCGCGCTGGCCGCGCAGGCAAGTACGCTGCCCGAGGCGCAGCGCCAAGGCGTGCAGGCCTTGTTGCGGCTCTACGGCGGCACGGAGGTGCTGGATGCGGCGCGCGCCGTCCTGCCATCACAGCCGGCGGTGGCACGCGCGCTTGACGACCTCGCCTGGCTGGCCGGCCATGTGCAGAAGGCGCACCCGTCGGTTCGCATCGGCTTTGACCTGGCCGACATCAGCGGCTACGCCTACTACAGCGGTGCGCGCTTCACGCTGTACAGCGCGGCGGCCAATGCAGCACTTGCGCGCGGCGGTCGCTATGACGAGGTCGGCGCGGTGTTCGGACGCAACCGACCCGCGGTCGGCTTCAGCCTGGATGTCAAGGCACTGGTCCAGACCGCGACGGCGCTCCCGGCGGTGGCCGCCGTGCGTGCCCCCTGGGGCGAGGCGAGCGAGTTGCGAGACGCGGTACGCAGGCTGCGCGAACAGGGTCAGATGGTGGTCTGTACCTTGCCCGGTCACGAGCATGAGGCGCAGGAATACGACTGCGACCGTGAGTTGGTCGCGGTGGATGGCCGTTGGGTGCTGCGCGCGCTCTGAATTTGACGAGAGAACCGAGATCAGGAATCCCATGCAAGCAAGCACCGGCCGAGGCCGCAACGTCGTCGTCGTGGGCACCCAGTGGGGCGACGAAGGCAAGGGCAAAGTCGTCGATTGGCTGACCGACCATGCGCAAGGCGTGGTGCGCTTCCAGGGTGGGCACAACGCGGGCCACACTCTGGTCATCAAGGGCGTGAAGACGGCGCTGCAATTGATCCCCAGCGGCATCATGCGTGACGGCGTGGCCTGCTACATCGGCAACGGTGTGGTCATCGACCCGTCGCACTTGCTCGGAGAGATCGAACGTCTGGAAGGCATCGGTGTCGAGGTTCGTTCGCGACTCTTCATCAGCGAATCCTGTCCGCTGATCCTGCCGTTCCACGTCGAGCTCGACAAGGCGCGCGAGGCGCTGCGTGAGACCAGTGGCGCGGGCAAGATCGGCACCACCGGCAAAGGCATCGGGCCGTCGTACGAGGACAAGGTCGCGCGCCGTGCGCTGCGGGTGCAGGACCTCAAGCACGAGCAGCGCTTTGCCTCCAAGCTGCGTGAACTGGTCGATCTGCACAACTTCGCGCTCGGCGGCTACCTGAAGTCGACGCCGCTCGCGTACCAGCCGATCTTCGACGCGGCGATGGCCGCTGCGGAGAAGATCAGGCCGATGATGGCCGACGTGGGCTACCGGATTCACAGCGCCAATCGCGCCGGCGCCAACATCCTGTTCGAGGGCGCGCAAGGGACCTTGCTCGACATCGACCACGGCACCTATCCGTACGTGACGTCGAGCAATTGCGTGGCCGGGAATGCGGCCGCTGGCGCGGGCGTCGGCCCCGACCAGCTTGACTACATCCTGGGCATTACCAAGGCCTACACGACGCGCGTCGGCTCGGGCCCGTTCCCGACCGAGCTGGCGATGGAGGTGCCGGGCACCGTGGGGCACCACCTGTCGACCGTCGGGCAGGAGCGCGGCACCGTCACGGGGCGCGCGCGGCGCTGCGGTTGGCTCGATGCGGCCGCGCTCAAGCGTTCGATGATCATCAACGGCGTCTCGGGCGTGTGCATCACCAAGCTCGACGTGCTCGACGGCCTGCCCGAGATCAAGATCTGCGTCGGCTACGACTTGCACGGGGGGCGCATCGACATCCTGCCGCTGGACGCCGACGACATCGTCGCCTGCCGGCCGATCTATGAGACCTTTGCCGGCTGGAGTGAGCCGACGGTGGGCCTGACGCAATGGGACCAGTTGCCGCTCAATGCGCGGCGCTACCTGGAGCGCGTGCAGCAGTGCATGGGCGCCCCGATCGACATGGTGTCCACCGGCCCCGATCGCGAGCAGACCATCCTGCTGCGCCACCCGTACAAGATCTGACAACGAGGAGACTCTGACGATGCTCACCGACGACGGCAAACACCTGTATGTGTCCTGGGACGAGTACCACCTGCTGACCGAACGCCTGGCACTCAAGGTGGCGCACTCGGGCTGGGAGTTCGATCAGATCCTGTGTCTTGCGCGTGGTGGCATGCGTCCTGGCGACGTGTTGTC
Organism: uncultured beta proteobacterium; assembly: GCA_963740395.1. Taxonomy (GTDB): domain Bacteria; phylum Pseudomonadota; class Gammaproteobacteria; order Burkholderiales; family Burkholderiaceae_C; genus CADEEN01. The sequence continues at coordinate 57,667 of CAVUEP010000015.1, read as the reverse complement.
GCGCGTATTTGACAAACCGTTGGCGATCATGAGCACGAGTTCCTACCGCGCCGAGGCCGGCACGATCCAGGGGCGCCTGGACCTGGCCAAGTTCATCACCATGCCCAAGGGCGACCTGGCCGGCCGTGTGCTGTTGGTCGATGACCTGGCCGACTCGGGCGTGACCTTGAAGGCCGTGGTCGACCGCTTGCGCGGCATGCCGTCGATCAGCGAGTTGCGATCGGCTGTGATCTGGACCAAGGGAGCGTCGAGCTACACGCCTGACTACTTCGTTGAGTCGCTGCCCACCAGCCCGTGGATTCACCAGCCGTTCGAGGAGTACGACGGCCTGCGCCCGGATGCCCTGGCAAAGAAATTCTCGATCTGATTTCGAGCCACAAAACAAAAGGGCCTGCACGCAGTGCAGGCCCGCTCTACCTCTAATAGTCTGGTGCCCAGGAAGGGACTCGAACCCCCACGGAGTTACCCGCTAGTACCTGAAACTAGTGCGTCTACCAATTCCGCCACCTGGGCATCTCAGGATGCAGGACTTTATCATCAAAACAATTTCTTCCCCGACCCCCGCAGTGCTTGGCGCCGCTCTGATGAGCGAAGTCGAAGGCACGGTGCAAGGTCACCGCGATGGCCATGGTTTCGTGACCCGCGAAGACCGCAGCGCGACCGACATCTACCTCTCGCCGCAGGAAATGCGGGCCGTGCTGCACCGCGACCGCGTGCGCGTGCGCATCGTGCGCTACGACCGCCGTGGGCGGCCCGAAGGCCATGTCCTCGACATCCTCGAGCGGCGCAAGTCGCCGATCATCGGGCGTTTGTTGCATGAGAGTGGCATCTGGCTGGTCGCGCCCGAAGACAAGCGCTATGCGCAGGACATCCTGATTCCGAAGAATGCGACGGCCAATGCGCAGGCCGGGCAGGTCGTGGCGATCGAGTTGACGGAGCCGGCGTCGATGTTCTCGCAGCCGGTGGGCCGCGTCGCCGAAGTGCTGGGCGAGATCGACGATCCCGGCATGGAGATCGAGATTGCCGTTCGCAAGTACGAGGTTCCACATCGCTTCTCCGCGGAGACGATCGCCCAGGCGGCCGCGCTGCCAGAACAGTTGCGGCCGGCCGATCGAAGGCACCGCATCGACCTGACCGATGTGCGCGTTGGTCACGATCGACGGCGAGGACGCACGCGACTTCGACGACGCGGTGTACTGCGAGCCCATGGAGTCGGGCCGCGGCCGCACGAAGAAGACCGGCTGGCGCCTGATCGTGGCGATCGCCGACGTCAGTCATTACGTCAAGCCCGGCGAGCCGCTCGACGAGGACGCCTACGAGCGCGCGACCTCGGTCTACTTTCCGCGCCGCGTGATTCCGATGCTGCCCGAGAAACTGTCCAACGGGCTGTGTTCGCTCAACCCGGGGCAGGACCGCCTGTCGATGGTCTGCGACATGGTCATCGGCTCGCTCGGCGAGATCGAGGCCTACCAGTTCTACCCGGCCGTGATTCACTCGCACGCGCGCTTCACGTACACGCAGGTGGCGGCGATTCTGGCCAACACGCGCGGCCCCGAAGCGGCCCAGCACGCCGACCTGGTGCCGCACCTGGTGCACTTGCACGAGGTCTATCGGGCTTTGCTCAAGCAGCGCAGCCAGCGTGGCGCGATCGACTTCGAGACCACCGAAACGCAGATCGTCTGTGACGACAACGGTCGCATCGAGAAGATCGTTCCGCGCACGCGCAACGAGGCGCACCGCCTGATCGAGGAGGCCATGCTGGCGGCCAATGTCTGCTCGGCCAACTTCATTGCCCAGGCCAAGCACCCGGCGCTGTACCGTGTCCACGAGGGGCCGACGCCGGAGAAGAAGGTCACGTTGCAGAACTACCTCAAGGCGCTGGGGCTGGGCTTGTTCGTCAGCGACGATCCCAAGCCGCGCGAGTACCAGGCCATTGCGGACGCGACCAAGGACCGGCCCGACGCGCTGCAGATCCACACCATGCTGCTGCGCTCGATGCAGCAGGCGATCTACACGTCGCAGAATTCCGGACACTTCGGCCTGGCCTACGACGCCTACACGCACTTCACGAGCCCGATCCGGCGCTATCCCGACCTGTTGGTGCACCGCGTGATCAAGGCCATCCTGCATGGCAAGCGCTATCACATCGACAGCGGCTCGCTCGAAGAACAGCCCCAGGTTCGCAAGGGTGGCAAGGCGCCCAAGGCGCACGCGCAGGAAGGCGAACAATGGGAGGCCGCTGGGGCGCATTGCAGCGCCAATGAGCGCCGCGCCGATGAGGCCTCGCGCGACGTCGAGGCCTGGCTCAAGTGCCGCTACATGCGCGACCGCCTGGGTGAAGAGTTTGCGGGCACCGTCACGGCGGCGACGAACTTCGGCCTCTTCGTTCAGCTCGATGCCCTGTTTGTCGAGGGCCTGTTGCACATCACCGAACTCGGCGGCGACTACTACCGTTTCGACGAGGCGCGCCAGGAGTTGCGCGGCGAACGCACGGGCGTGCGCTATGGGGCCGGCGCGCGGCTGACCGTGCAGGTCAGCCGGGTCGACCTGGACGCGCGCAAGATCGACTTCCGGCTCGTCCGCGAAGACCATGACACCCGGCTGTTGGCCAAGGGGCCGCGTGGCAAGGCCACGCCGCGTCGAGCACCCGGCAATGCGGTCGACGAATTGGCGGCAGTGAAGAAGAGCGACGTCGCCGTCAAGAAGGCCACGCGCAAGCGCAAGGCGAGTGCGGGAAGCGGCAAGCGCGAGGCAGGCGCGGGCCGTGGCGCAAAGAAGGCGCCGCCGCGCGGCGGCAAGAAGAGCCGCTGAGCCGCGCTCAGGCGGCGGCCGCCAGCCGCCGCAGCAGGCGCGTCGCGGTCATTGGGCCCTGCGCAGGGTCCGAGTCGGCCGCCGCGCCATGCTGCCAGGCTGCCGCCTGCGCGATCGCATGGGCGTCGGGCGGCGTGCCCTGCGCCTGAGTCGCGGACCAGAGTCCGCCAATCCATCCTGCCAACACATCGCCCGTGCCGGCGCTGGCCAGCCTGGCGTTGCCGCTGGCGTTGATGGCGGTGGCCTGTCGTGGTGTTGCGATCACGCTGCCAGAACCCTTGAGCAACACGGTGCAGCCAAAGCGCGCGGCGAGTTGCTCCGCCAGCCCGAGGCGATCGGCCTGGACCGCCGCGCTGCCGACGGCGCCGGCAAGGCGGGCCGCTTCGAGCGGATGTGGCGTCAGCACCGTGGCCTGCCCGCGCGACTGGCGCGCGCAGAGCAGCGCTTGCAGGGAGCTGTCGCCAGCGATCGCGTTCAGCGCATCGGCATCCAGCACCAGGCACTTGGCCCGCGTCAGCACGACGGGCAAGGCCTCGCGCACGGCTTCACCGCCGCCGCAGCCGCAGACGACTGTTGCCGCTGCCAGCCACGCTGGCGCCGTGCGCCAAAGATCATGGCGCAGCATCAGTTCGGGCCACGTGGCGTCATGACCGGGAGCCGCCGGGTCCAACGCACTGACGTAGACGCGCCCCGCACCCGCAGCGATGGCCGCGCGGCCGCCCAGCAGGGCGGCGCCGGTCATGCCGGGTGCGCCGCCGATGACGATCACGTCGCCGAAACTGCCCTTGTGCTGTGCATGCTGGCGCACCGACTGCAGCCGCGCGACCCTGTCGCCACTGGCGAGCCATGCGCGTGGCGGCACCTGCGCCGCGACGTCAGCCATGGCCAGATCGTCGAACCACACTTGGCCGGCATGGTCGCGGCCCTGGGCCGTGAACACGCCGGGCTTCAGGGTCAGCAGGCACAGCGTGTGCGTCGCCATCACCGCGTCCTCGCCGAGCCGCGTGCCATGGTCGGCATCGAGTCCGGTGGGCAGGTCCACTGCCAGCCGCGCGCCGGCGTGCGCGTTGAGCCGCCGCACCGCCTCGGCCAGGGCGCCATCGGGGCCGCGCGTGCTGCCCAGGCCGAGCAGGGCATCGATGGCCAAGTCGGCATGCGCTTGCGAGGGCAGCGCAGTCTCGATGGTCACGCCGGCATCCTGCGCTCGCAACAGCGAGGCTGCGGCATCGGGCGGGCGGCGCGAGGCCGTGCCGACGCTGGTGACGCTGACCCGCTTGCCGGCCTGGTGCAGGTGCAGGGCCGCCTCGAAGCCGTCGCCGCCGTTGTTGCCCGGCCCGGCGGCGATCCAGATGCGCTGCGCATGCGGCGCCAGCGCCAGCGCCAGTCGCGCCAGGCCGTGGCCGGCGCTTCGCATCAGGCCGTGCGGCGGGCAGCGCGCGGCAGACTGCGCTTCGACCTGGCGCGAGCCTGTGCCGTCGTACAGTGGCCAGGAGCGTTCGTGACCGGTGATGAGTTGCGGGCCGTTCATTGCGGTGCCCATTGTCGTCGTCAGCGCCAGCGCAGGGGCGAGAAACGTGTGGGGTCCACAAGGGGAGGCCGTCCGGCGATCGCGTCCGCGACCATCCGTGCGCTGCCGCATGCCAGCGCCCAGCCGCTCGAGCCGTGGCCGGTGTTGAGCCACACGCCTGGCACGCCGGTGGCACCGATGGCTGGTGGCCCGTCGGGCAACATCGGGTCGCGCGCCCTTCCAAGTCTGGGCCTGCGAGTGGCGCGCCGCACTGGGGAACCAGTCCTGCAGCACCCGGTGCAGGGTGGCGATCGGTGCGCTGGCCAAGTTCTTGTGGATGCCGCCCAACTCGGCGCACCCGGCCACGCGCACGCGGTCGCCGAGCCGGCTGATCGCCACCTTGTAGCGCTCGTCCATCAGTGCCGCGCGCGGCCCGACATCGGGGTGGGCCTCGAAGTGCCGGACTGGCAACGTGATCGAGTAGCCGTAGACCGGCTGCAGAGGCAGATGCACGCCGTGGGGGCGCAGCAGGGCGGCGCTGCCGAGTGCGGCGCAGACGACGACGGCGTCGTAGTCGTCGGCGCGCGTGTCGCCCGCATGGCCCGGCGTCGTGCCCGGCCACTCGGCGTCGCTCGCAAGCAAGGCGCTTTCGACGCGCACCGTCTGGCCGGGCACCAGTCGCTGCACGGCGTGCCCGAATCGGAACTCGACACCGCGGCGCTGCAGCTCGTTCTTCAAGCCATGCGCGAACTGGCGGCAGTTGCCGACATCACTGCCGGGCAGGTGGATGCCCGCGCGCAGCGCCGTCGCCTCGTCCAACGCGGGCTCGATGCGGCGGCACACGGCGGCGTCGACCACGTGGAACCCGACGTTCAGCTCGGACAGCAAGGCCAATCCGGCGTCGGACCTGCGCCAGCTCTTCCTCGCTGCGCAGCAGGACCAGGAAGCCGCGCGCGCGCTCATGTTCGATCTGCAGGGCGTCGGACAGCTCGCGCGTGCGTGCCAGGCTGGCATCCGCCAGAGCGAGCATGGCGCTGCGGTTGGCCAGGTACTCGGGCTTGGCGCAGGCGCGCCACCAGCGCCAAAGCCACGCCGTCAGTGCCGTTCCCGGCAGCGAGGCCAGGCGCACGGCAGCGTCGCGACGCCCCAGTTGACCCAACACCTTGCGCAGCATGCCCGGCGCAGCCCAGGGCGTCACGTAGCCCGGCGCCTGCACGCCGGCATTGGCGAAACTGGACTCGACGGCGACACTGCCGCGGCGCTCGAACAGCGTGACCTCGTGCCCTTCAGCCAGCAGCTCATAGGTGGTGCACACGCCGACAATGCCGGCGCCGATGACCGCGACGCGCATCACGCGCCGCCTTGCAAGACCTGCTCGATCGCCAGCGAGGCCGACAGCACGCGGTCGTCGGCCAGCGCCGGACCCCAGACCATCAGACCCACCGGCCACTCGCCCGCGCGGCTGGCAAGGCAGCGACAGCGCGCAACCGTCGAGCAGGTTCACGAGCGATGGATTGCGCAACAGCATCGCATTGATGGCGAAGAAGGCGTCGTCGCTGTCGATCAGGGGCTGAATCTGCGGCGCAACGATCGGCAGCGTCGGCGACAGCAGGGCGTCGAAGCCGGCCAGAGCCGAGGCCGTGCGATCGATCCAGGTCCGGCGTTCGTTCGTGAGATCGATGTAGTCGGCGGCGCTCAGCGCCTCGCCGCGGCGGATCCGCAGGGCCACGCGCGGGTCGTAAGCCTCGGCGTGAGTGGCGAGCCGGTGGCGATGCCAGGCCCAGCTCTCCGCCGCCGCGAAACCGCCGCCGCGGTGCAGGGAGGCTGCGTCGGCCAGCTCGGGCAGTGCAATCAGTTCGATATGCGCCCCGGCGGCGCGCAGCGTGTCGATGGCGCGCTCGAACGCCTGGGCCACGGTGGGCTCGAGCGCATCGAGCATCACGGTTTGCGGCAACGCCAGGCGCCAGCCCGACAACGCGCGCGTCTCGAGCCGTACCTGGCGTGCGCCGAGGATCTCGTGCAGCAGCACGGCATCGCGCACCGAGCGCGTGATGGCGCAGGCCGTGTCCAGCGTGGTGGACAGCGGTATCGCGCCTTGCGTCGGTACCAGCCTGGCGGTGCTCTTGAAGCCGACCAGCCCCTGCAGCGCCGCCGGAATGCGTATCGAGCCCCCGGTGTCCGAGCCGAGCGCGGCCCACGCCGCCCCGGTGGCCACCGAGACTGCGCCGCCCGAGGTCGACCCGCCGGGGATGCGCGGCTCGGCGTCGAGTGCGGCCGTCGCCGGGTTGGCCGGCGTGCCGTGGTGCGGGTTGATGCCGACGCCCGAGAAGGCGAACTCGCTCATGTTGGTATGCCCGACCAGTGCGGCGCCGGCCGCACGCAGTCGCGCGACGGCGGGGCAGTCCTGGGCCGCGTCGGGCGCCCCTTGCAGCGAGCGCGAAGCCGCCGTGGTCGGATGGCCGGCGACGTCGAACAGGTCCTTTACCGACACGGCCAGGCCTGCCAGAGGCGGCAGGGGCGCACCGGCCTCGCGCAGGCCATCGATCGCGCCTGCGGCGGCCAGAGACTGGGCGTCGAACCGGCGCACGAAGCTGTGCCGGTTCGCTGGCGCGCGCGCCTGTGCGAGGGCCGAATCGAGGGCGGTCCGCGCACTGAGGCGGCCGGCTGCGATGTCTGCGGCAGCCTGGGTCAGGTCGATCGGCATGGGTGGCGCGGCTGCTATACTCTGCGGGTTTTTCCCGGCGTTGAATCGGAAGTCGATTTGCGCCGGAGAAGACAAATCGCGAAGCCGGCCATCGAAAGGTGTCGCAACGTCGGGCCAGAGTGCCCGCCACGTTGCGATTCGCGCCGGATTCTAGACCCAACCTTTTTGGAGTTTTCATGTCAGTCAACATGCGCGAGATGCTGGAAGCCGGCGTCCATTTCGGACACCAAACGCGCTTCTGGAACCCGAAGATGGCCCCGTACATCTACGGCCATCGCAACAAGATCCACATCATCAACCTCGAGAAGACGCAGCCGATGTTCGAGGCGGCGTTGAAGTTCGTGCGTCAGCTGGCGTCCAAGCGCGGCTCGATCCTCATGATCGGCACCAAGCGCCAGGCGCGCGACGTGATCGCGCTGGAGGCCAAGCGCGCCGGCATGCCCTATGTCGACCAGCGCTGGCTCGGCGGCATGATGACCAACTTCAAGACGGTCAAGGCCTCGCTGAAGAAGCTCAAGGAAATGCAGGCCCAGGTCGATGCCGGCACCCAACCCGCGCTGAAGAAGGAAGCGCTGATGTTCCAGCGCGAGATCACGAAGCTCGAGAAGGACATCGGCGGCATTCAGGACATGAACGCGCTGCCGGATGCGATGTTCGTCATCGACGTCGGCTACCACAAGATCGCGGTTGCCGAGGCGATCAAGCTGGGCATTCCCGTGATCGGCATCGTCGACACCAACCACTCGCCGCTCGGCATCGATTACGTGATCCCGGGCAACGATGACTCGGCCAAGGCCGTTGCACTGTATGCGCGCGCCATCGCCGACGCCGTGCTCGAGGGCAAGGCCAATGCCGGCAATGAGGTGGTTCAGGCCGTGTCCGCCGGTGGCGACGAGTTCGTCGAGGTCAGCGAAGACGCCTGATCGCGTCGCAACCGCGGATTGATCCGAAGGGGCTGCAACAGGCCCCTTTTTTCCAGCCGATGAAAGAGAGTTGAAATGCCCGCAATTACCGCAAGCATGGTGGCCGAGCTTCGCGCCAAGACCGATGCACCGATGATGGAGTGCAAGAAGGCGCTGACCGAGGCCGGCGGCGATGCTGAACGCGCCGAGGAGATCCTGCGCGTCAAGCTTGGCAACAAGGCCGGCAAGGCCGCTTCGCGCGTGACTGCCGAGGGTGTGGTCAGCGCGGCCATCAACGGCACCACCGGCGCGCTGGTCGAGGTCAATTGCGAGACCGACTTCGTGTCCAAGAACGAGTCGTTCCTGGCCTTCACCACCGCCTGCGCGCGCTTGGTGGCTGAGCACAACCCGGCCGATGTCGCAGCGCTGTCGTCCCTGGCCTATGCCCAAGACGGCTTTGGCCCGACGCTCGAGGATGTGCGCAAGGGGCTGATCGGCAAGATCGGCGAAAACATGGCCATCCGCCGCTTCCGGCGCTATGCCAGTGGCGGCAAGCTGGCCAGCTACCTGCACGGTACGCGCATCGGCGTGATCGTCGAGTTTGACGGCGACGACGTGGCCGCCAAGGACGTCGCGATGCACGTGGCCGCGATGAAGCCGGCCGCGCTGTCCCAGGCCAACGTGCCAGCCGCGCTGGTGGACAAGGAGCGCAAGATTGCAGCCGAGAAGGCCGCCGAGTCGGGCAAGCCTGCCGAAATCGTCGCCAAGATGGTCGAAGGCTCGGTGCAGAAGTTCTTGAAGGAGGTCTCCCTGCTGAACCAGACCTTCGTCAAGAATGACAAGCAGACCGTCGAGCAGATGCTCAAGGAGCGTGCCACGCAGGTCAAGGGCTTCACCTTGTACGTGGTCGGGGAGGGCATCGAGAAGAAGACCGACGACTTCGCCGCCGAGGTCGCAGCGCAAATTGCAGCCGCCAAGGGCCCCTAAGACCGATTGCGGATGCCGGGCCGGCGACGCGCCCCCTTAAACTGTCGCCTGTTCACCGCCTGAGGAGCCCTGCCGCATGCCGGCCTACAAACGCATCCTGCTGAAACTGTCCGGCGAAGCGCTGATGGGCGAGGACGCCTATGGCATCAACCGCGCCACCATTGTCCGCATGGTGCGCGAGGTGCAGGAAGTCACCGAGCTGGGCGTCGAGGTGGCCGTCGTCATCGGCGGCGGCAACATCTTCCGTGGCGTGGCGGGCGGCTCTGTGGGCATGGACCGCGCGACTGCCGACTACATGGGCATGTTGGCCACCGTGATGAACGCGCTGGCCCTGGCCGACACGATGCGTCAGGAAGGCATGACCGCACGCGTGATGAGCGCGATCGGCATCGAACAGGTGGTCGAGCCCTATGTGCGGCCCAAGGCGCTGCAGTACCTTGAAGAGGGCAAGGTTGTGGTGTTCGCAGCCGGCACCGGCAACCCGTTCTTCACGACCGACACGGCGGCGGCGTTGCGTGGTGCCGAGATCGGTGCCGAGATCGTGCTCAAGGCGACCAAGGTGGACGGCGTGTATTCGGCCGACCCCAACAAGGATCCGAACGCGACGCGCTATGCGTCGATCGGCTTCGACGAAGCCATCGCCAAGAACCTGCAGGTGATGGACGCGACGGCCTTCGCGCTGTGCCGCGACCAGAAACTGCCGATCAAGGTGTTCTCGATCAACAAGCCCGGGTCATTGAAGCGCGTGGTGATGGGTGAAGACGAAGGCACCTTGGTGCATGTTTGACGACGGGAGGAAGACATGACCATTTCCGAGATCATGAAGACCGCCGAAACCAAGATGGGCAAGTCCATCGAGGCCTTCAAGAGCGAACTGCAGAAGGTGCGCACCGGCCGCGCGCATCCTGGCCTGCTCGATCAGGTCCACGTCGACTACTACGGGTCGATGGTGCCGATCAGCCAGGTTGCGAACGTGACGCTGCTGGATGCGCGCACGATCAGCGTGCAGCCCTGGGAAAAGGGCATGGGCGCAAAGATCGAGAAGGCCATTCGCGAGAGCGACCTGGGTCTGAACCCCGCGGCCCAAGGTGACCTGCTGCGCGTGCCGATGCCCGCGCTGACCGAGGAGCGCCGCAAGGACCTGACCAAGGTGGTGCGCCACACGGGCGAGGACACCAAGATTGCGGTGCGCAATCTGCGGCGCGATGCCAATGAGCACTTGAAGAAGTTGCTCAAGGAGAAGCTGGTCACGGAAGACGAAGAGCGCCGCGCCCAGGATGACGTCCAGAGGCTCACCGACCGCGTGGTGGCCGAAGTGGATCGACTGATCCACGCCAAGGAAGCCGAGATACTGGCGGTCTGACCGGTGACCATGACCGTGCGCAATCGTCGATTCCCGCTGGGCGCAGCGCGCTCAGGTGCGCAACCGATGGCTGCCTGAGGTTCTGCCCACGTGCCACAAGAACCCCAGCCGCCACGCCATGTGGCGATCGTGATGGACGGCAACGGCCGCTGGGCCAAGAAGCGTTTCATGCCGCGCTTCTTCGGCCACAAGCAGGGTGTCGACGCCTTGGTGCGCACGGTGCAGGCCTGTGCCGACCGGGGCATCGAGTACTTGACCGTGTTTGCTTTTTCGTCGGAGAACTGGAAGCGCCCGAGCGACGAGGTGTCGGGCCTGATGGGGCTGGTGCTGGTCGCGGTCTCCAAGTACCTGACCAAGCTCGCCACCGAGGGCGTTCGAATCCGCATCGTCGGCGATCGAGATGCCGTGTCGGCCAAGGTGCGCGCCGCCTGGGACCAGGCCGAGCGAGCGACGGAGCACAACAACCGCATCACCTTGTCCGTCGCCTTCAACTACGGCGGCCGCTGGGACGTCGTGCAGGCGATGCGGCGCGCGCTGGCCGACGGCGTCGATGCGGCCGCGCTCGACGAGGCCACGCTCGGGCGCTACATGGCGATGCACTTCGCGCCCGACCCTGACCTGTTCATTCGCACCGGCGGCGAGGTGCGGATCAGCAACTTTCTGCTCTGGCAGGTGGCCTACTCGGAGCTGTACTTCACGGGCTGTCTGTGGCCGGATTTCGGCGAGGCCGAGCTTGATGCCGCGCTGGCTGAGTTTCGGGCGCGTGACCGGCGCTTTGGTGCCATCGCTGTCGACCCTGCGCCGCAGGCCGTCAGCGCCTGAGGCACGCGCTCGATGCTGTTGCAGCGCGTGATCACGGCCGTGGTGCTGCTGGCACTCTTTCTGCCCTCTTTGTGGGTTCAGACGCCGTGGCCGTTTGCATTGCTGACCTTGTCATTGATCGCAGCGGCGGGCTGGGAGTGGTCGCGCCTGAATGGCGTGGCCCGCGTCGCCGCGCTGGGACCCGGCACCCTGTTGGCGTTGGCCGGCTTGTGGGCGGTGTACACGGGCAGCGTGGACAAGGTGTCGAGCTCGCTGTGGTGGGGCGCCGCCGCGGTCTGGGTCCTTCTCCTTGCCCTGGCGTTGCGCACGGGGCCGGCACAGTGGCAGCGCTGGCCGGCGACGCTGCGGCTTGCGCTGGGCCTGCTGGCACTCTGGGCGGCGTGGCTGGCCCTGGCCAAGGCACGCGCCGTGGGGGTCAATTTCCTGCTTTCGGTCCTGTGCCTTGTCTGGGTTGCGGACATCGGCGCCTATGCAGCGGGACGCGCCTTCGGGCGCCGCAAGCTTGCGCCGACCATCAGTCCAGGCAAGACCTGGGAGGGCGTGGTCGGTGGCGTCGCCTGCGTGTGGTTGCTCGCAGGCATCTGGGTCCTGGCGATCGACCGCCAATGGCCGGTAGGTTCCGCCAGTCTGTACACGGTTTGGGTTGAGCAGATCGGCTGGGCCGGCATGGCCGTCCTGGCCTGCGTGCTGGCCGGGTTCAGCGTCGCGGGCGACCTGTTCGAGTCTCTCGTCAAGCGTGCGGCGGGGGTCAAGGATTCAAGCCGCTTGTTGCCTGGCCATGGCGGCGTGCTCGACCGTATCGACGCCCTGCTGCCGGTGCTGCCGGTCGCTCTGGCGCTGTCGAGCCTGTAGTGCAATGAAGCAGCGACTTGCCATTCTCGGCTCGACCGGCTCGGTCGGCGTCAGCACGCTCGACGTGGTGGCGCAGCACCCGGATCGCTTCGACGTCATCGCGCTGACGGCGCACAGCCGCAGCGCTGAGCTCGAGGCCCAGTGTCTGCGCTGGAAGCCGCACTACGCGGTGCTGGGCGACGCGGGTGCCGCAGGTGCATTGCAGCGGCGACTGCGCGCGCAGGGGCTTGCCACTGAAGTGCTCCACGGCGAACAGGCGCTGTCCGAGATCGCTTCGCACGACGACGTGACCACTGTGATGGCGGCGATCGTCGGTGCCGCGGGACTCGCGCCCTGCCTGGCCGCGGCGCGGGCAGGCAAGCGCATCCTGCTGGCCAACAAGGAGGCCCTGGTCGTCGGCGGCGCGCTGTTCATGGACGCGGTGCGTGACGGCGGCGCCCTGCTGCTGCCGATCGACAGTGAGCATTCGGCGATCTTTCAGTGCCTGCCGGTGGATCGCCTGCGTTGGCCCGAGCAGATCGACCATATCGTGCTGACCGCATCCGGCGGGCCATTTCGCGAACGTGAACTGGCCTCGCTGCATGAGATCACGCCGGACCAGGCCGTCGCGCACCCGAACTGGGTCATGGGCCGAAAGATATCGGTCGACTCGGCGACGATGATGAACAAGGCGCTCGAGGTCATCGAGGCGCGCTGGCTGTTCGACCTGACGCCCGAGCAGATTCGCGTCGTGATCCATCCGCAGAGCATCATCCACTCGATGGTGGTGTGTCGCGACAACTCCGTGCTCGCGCAGATGGGTACGCCCGACATGCGCGTGCCGATTGCCTACGGCCTGGCGTTCCCGGATCGCATCGCCTCGGGTGCCTCGCGACTCGAATTCGAGACCTTGCGCGACCTCAGCTTCGAGCCGGTCAGGCGTGAGCGCTTTCCTGGCGTGTACCTGGCCTGGGAGGCCCTGCGAGCACGCGAAGGCAGCACCGCGGTGCTCAACGCCGCCAACGAAGTCGCGGTGGCCGCCTTCCTGGCCGGCGGGATCCGCTTCACCGACATTCACCGTGTCAATGCGCAGACTGTCGAACGGGTGCTGCCTGAACTGACTGACGCCGCGGGATTGGACGATTTGCTGGCACTCGACGCCCGGGCGCGCGTGCACGCGCGCCGCGTCGTGATGGAGCGTGCTCGATGATCCTGACGGTGCTGGCATTTCTGGTCACGCTGGGCGTGCTGATCGTGATCCACGAGTGGGGCCACTACCAGGTGGCACGCTGGTGCGGCGTCAAGGTGCTGCGCTTCTCGGTCGGCTTCGGGCGCGTCATCTGGCGCCGGCAGGCAACGCCCGACAGCACGGAGTTCGTGCTCTCGGCGCTGCCACTGGGTGGCTACGTCAAGATGCTTGACGAGCGCGAAGACACCGTGTCGCCCCATGAGCTGGCGCAGGCATTCAACCGCAAGTCGCTGCGTCAGCGCACAGCCATCGTGGCCGCGGGACCAGCGGCCAACCTGCTGCTGGCCGTCCTGCTGTATGCCACGGCACATTGGATCGGCGTCGACGAACCCAAGGCGGTGCTGAGCGCCCCGGTACAGGGCAGCCTGGCTGAGCGGGCCGGCATGCGCTCGGGCGACTGGGTACGTGCCTGGTCTCAAGACGGGGTGCAATGGCAGGACGTCGAGTCATTGAACGACCTGCGCTGGCAGGTGACGCAGGCCACGCTGCAGAGTGATTCCCTGACCCTGATGGTCAGCGACCGGGAAGGCCGGGGCAGCCGACAGTTGACCCTGGATCTGGGCCGCATCGAGAGCCGCGAAGTCGACGCCAAGCTGATGCAGCGCGTGGGCCTGGGCGCGCCCTACAGCGCGGCGGTCATGGGTGAGGTCAAGGGCGACGGGCCGGCAGACCGGGCGGGTCTCAAGAGCGGCGACCGGGTGCTACGTGTCGACGGCACGATCATCCTGGACGCACAGCAACTGCGGGAACGGATCCGACGCCTGACGGCCGATGGCAGCGCCGCGCCGATGGTCTGGGAGGTCGACCGGGGTGGCGTGACGCATGAGTTGAGCGTCAAGCCGCGCGTGATGGTCGATGCCGACCTGCGTTTCGGCCGGATCGATGCGTTCATCGGCCGCGCGCCTGAAATGGTGACGCTGCAGAAGGGTCCGATCGACGGTCTCGTGCAGGGTGCGGCGCGAACCTGGGAGGTGTCGCTGTTGACCGTCAGGATGCTCGGCCGCATGCTGATCGGCCAAGCATCGCTGAAGAACCTGTCCGGGCCGCTGACGATCGCGGACTATGCCGGGCAGTCGGTACAACTCGGCCTGACCTATTACCTGGGATTCCTGGCGCTGGTCAGCGTCAGTCTGGGTGTGCTCAATCTGCTGCCGTTGCCCATGCTCGACGGTGGGCACCTCATGTATTATCTTTTCGAAGCCGTCACCGGCCGCCAGGTCTCCGACCTCTGGCTCAAGTGGCTGCAGCGCGGCGGTGCGCTGATCCTGCTGCTGTTGATGTCACTTGCCCTCTCCAACGACGTGGCCCGCCTGCTGGGTCAGCACTGACGCGCCACCGACTGCGCCAACCTCTCGATGCCATTTCCCTTTGCCCCCCTCCCGCTGCGTCCGGTTGCAGCCATCGTGATGGCCCTCGGTGTTCTCGCCGCGTCGCCTGCCGCGCGCGCTGCGGAGCCGTTCGTCATCGAAGACATCCGCGTCGAGGGCCTGCAGCGCACCGACCCCGGGACCGTGTTTGCGTCTCTGCCATTTCGTGTGGGCGACACCTACAGCGACGAAAAGGGCGCCGCCGCATTGCGAGCGTTGTTCGCCACGGGGTTGTTCAAGGACGTGCGCGTCGAGATCGAAGGCAAGGTATTGGTCGTCGTGGTCGACGAACGCGCCATCATTGCGACGGTCACGTTTGTCGGCCTGAAGGAGTTCGACACCGAGACGCTGACCAAGGCACTCAAGGACTCGGGTATCGGCGAAGGCCTGCCGTTCGACCGCGCCGTGATCGACCGTGCCGAGCAGGAGATCAAGCGCCAGTACTTGACGCGCAGTCTTTACGGCGCCGAAGTGGTGACGACGATCACGCCTCTCGAGCGCAACCGGGTCAACGTCAGCTTCACGATGACCGAAGGCGACGCGGCCAAGATCAAGGAAATCCGCATCGTCGGCACCAAGGTGTTCTCTGAGAGCACACTGCTCGGATTGCTCGAGCAGACCACGGGAGGCTGGCTGACCTGGTACACCAAGACCGACCGCTACTCGCGCAGCAAGCTCAACGCCGACCTCGAGACGATCCGCGCCTACTACACCAACCGCGGCTACCTCGAGTTCGAGGTCGAGGCCACGCAGGTCACGATCTCGCCCGACAAGCAGGACATCAGCATCACGATCACGGTCCGTGAGGGGCAGCGCTACACCGTCACCGCCGTCAAGCTCGAAGGCGACTTTCTGGGCAAGGAAGACGAGTTCCGGCGCCTGGTCCGCATCCGTCCTGGCGAGCCTTACCGCAGCGAAGACGTGGCGACCACGACGAAGCTGTTTGGCGACTTGTACGGTCTCTATGGCTACGCCTTTGCGCGAACCCAGGCGCGACCGGAGATCGACCGTGCCACGGGCCAGGTCGCGGTCGTCCTGCAGGCGGATCCGCAGCGCCGCGTCTATGTGCGTCGCGTCAACGTCGCGGGCAACAACCGCACGCGCGACGAAGTTGTGCGCCGGGAGTTTCGCCAGTTCGAGTCGGCCTGGTATGACGGTGGCAAGATCAAGCTGTCACGCGACAGAGTCGATCGCCTGGGTTACTTCAAGGACGTCGAGATCGAGACCGACGAGGTGCCGGGCACGGCGGACCAGGTCGACTTGACGATCAAGGTGACCGAGAAGCCGACCGGCAACCTGCTGATCGGCGCAGGCTATTCCAGCAGTGACAAGGTCTCGTTCACGGCGTCGATCAAGCAGGAGAACGTGTTCGGCACCGGGAACTACCTGGGCATCGAACTGAATACCAGCAAGTCCAATCGCACGGTGGTGGTGTCGACCATCGATCCCTACTTCACGATCGACGGCATCTCACGCGCCGTCGACGTCTTCTACCGCACGACCAAGCCCATCAACAGCCAGGGTGAGGAGTACGAACTCGTGACGCCGGGTGCGACGGTGCGCTTCGGTGTGCCGTTCTCCGAGTTCGACACCGTGTTCATCGGCATCGGGTTCGAGTCCACGCGGATTGCGGGCAACGTCACCAACAAGAGCTACCGTGACTATCGTGAGCTTTACGGCTCCTCGAGCAGCGCGATACCGCTGACGCTGGGCTGGGCGCGTGACCAGCGCGACAGCGCGATCTCGCCCACAACGGGTCGCTACCAGCGCGTCAATCTCGAGTGGTCAATCGCCGGCGATGTACGTTACCTTCGCGCGAACTTGCAGTACCAGCACTATTTCCCGATCACGAACCGCTTCACGCTGGGCCTGAACAGCGAACTGGGCTGGGGCAAGGGTCTGGGCAACAAGCCCTATCCGATCTTCAAGAACTTCTTTGGCGGCGGCCTGGGGTCGGTGCGTGTGTTCGAGCAGGGCTCCCTGGGCGTCGTCGACGTCACCAACAACTATATTGGTGGCAATCGCAAGCTGAACGTCAACGCCGAGTTGTACGTGCCCGTTCCAGGAGGCGGGAACGACAAGTCGCTGCGCCTGTTCGGATTCATGGACGCGGGCAACGTGTGGGGCGAGAGCGAGAAGATCGATGCCGGTAGCATCAGGGCGTCGGCCGGCGTCGGGCTGTCCTGGATATCGCCGGTGGGGCCGCTGAAGCTGAGTTGGGGCACGCCTCTTCGCAGTCAGCCCAACGATAGAATCCAAAAGTTTCAATTCCAGATCGGGACCGCTTTCTGATGAATACGATCAAGACATTTGCCGCCACAGCCATGCTGGTGGGCGCATCAATGGTTGTGCAGGCCCAGGAACTGAAGATCGGTTACGTCAACAGCGAGCGGGTACTGCGCGAGGCCAATCCCGCCAAGGCCGCACAGGCCAAGCTCGAGACCGAGTTCGGCAAGCGCGAGAAGGATCTGGCCGACATCGCCAACCGGCTGAAGGCCAGTGCAGACAAGCTCGACAAGGATGGCCCGACGTTGTCAGAGGCGGAGCGTACGCGCCGCCAGCGCGACCTGGTTGAGCAGGACCGCGACTTCCAGCGCAAGCGGCGCGAGTTCCAGGAAGACTTGAACCAGCGCAAGAACGAGGAGCTCTCGACGGTCGTCGAGCGCGCCAACAAGGTCATCAAACAGATCTTCGACTCTGAAAAGTACGACCTGATCCTCCAGGATGCGGTGCACTGGAGCCCCCGTGTCGACATCACCAAGAAAGTGATCGACGCGCTCAACGCCGGCAAGTGAGCCGCGCGCACGCAGCCCGACGTTGAAAGCGCGGCGATGCGCGTGACCATCGCCGCCATCGTGTCCCGCCTGGGCGGCGAGTGCGTTGGCGATGCCGCGCTGACGATCGACGGCATCGCCACGCTCGAGGCCGCGACGCCGAGTTCAGTCACCTTCCTGGCCAACCCCCGCTATCGCGCGCATCTCGGCACCACCCGGGCAGGCTGTGTGATCGTGGCCCCGGCCCAGCGCGACGAAGCCGCCGCCCGTGGCACCGCGATCGTCACCCCCGACCCCTACCTCTATTACGCGCGCCTGTCGCAGTGGTGGGTTCAGGCCATTCGACCCGCTGCCCCGCCCGGCATCCACCCCAGCGCCGTGGTCGACGCCAAGGCCGAGATTCACCCCAGCGCCAGCATCGGGCCCCTGGCCTGGATCGGCCCCGGGGCGCGCATCGGCGCGGACACCCGCATCGGCGCCCGCGTCGTCGTGGCCGATGGCTGCCACGTAGGTGCCCGCTGCATCGTGCACCCCGGCGCCGTGATCGGCGCGGACGGCTTCGGTTTTGCGCCCACCGGTTCGGCGGCAGGGAGCCGGTGGGAAAAGATCGAGCAGCTGGGTGGCGTGCACATCGGCGATGACGTCGAAATCGGCGCCAACACCTGCATCGACCGCGGCGCGCTCGGCGACACCGTGATCGAGGACGGGGTCAAGCTGGACAATCTGGTGCAGATCGCGCACAACGTGCATGTGGGTGCGCACAGCGCAATGGCCGGTTGTGTGGGCGTGGCCGGCAGCGCGCGCATCGGCGCCCATTGCACCCTGGGCGGCGGCGCCATCGTGCTGGGCCATATCACGCTTGCCGACCATGTGCATGTCTCCGCGGCAACGACCGTGACGCGCTCGATTCTCGAGTCCGGCCACTACAGCGGTGTCTTCCCCTTCGACGAGAATGCGGCCTGGGAAAAGAACGCAGCCACGCTGCGCCAGTTGCACGCGCTGCGTGACCGGTTGCGGGCGTTGGAGAAGAAATCAACATGACCATGCCTGTGCTCGACATCCATCACATCCTGAAGAAGCTGCCGCATCGCTACCCGATCCTGCTTGTCGATCGCGTGCTCGAAATCGAACTCGGCGTTCGCATCAAGGCCCTGAAGAACGTGACGATCAACGAGCCGTTCTTCGTCGGTCACTTCCCGATACGGCCGGTGATGCCCGGCGTGATGATGCTCGAAGCCCTGGCGCAGACCGCGGCACTGCTCTCGTTCGAGAGCATGGGCACCGACTCCGGCGAGGACTCGGTGGTCTACTTCGTCGGGATCGACGGCGCACGCTTCAAGCGGCCGGTCGAACCAGGTGATCAGTTGATCCTCGAGGCGACGATCGACCGCGTCAAGTCTGGCATCTACAAGTACAAGACGCGGGCCAGCGTCGACGGCGAGACGGCCGTCGAGGCCGAGCTGATGTGCACGATGCGCAAGATTGCGTGAGGCCGTGGCGCTGATTCACCCCACGGCCATCGTCGACCCGGGCGCTGAACTGGCAGGGTCGGTTGCCGTGGGTCCGTACGCGGTGATCGGCGCGGACGTGACGATCGGCGAGGGCACGACGATCGGCGCCCACGCCGTGCTCGAAGGGCCGTCCTGGATCGGCCGCGACAACCGCATCTTCGCCCACGCCAGCCTCGGCGGCGCGCCCCAGGACATGAAGTACCGAGGCGAGCCGACCGAGTTGCGCATCGGCGACCGCAACATGATCCGCGAGTTCTGCACCTTCAACCGGGGCACCACCCAGGATGGTGGCGTCACGCGCATCGGTGACGACAACTGGATCATGGCCTACGTGCACATCGCGCATGACGTGCAGGTCGGCAGCCGCACGATCCTGGCCAACAACGCGACGCTGGCCGGGCACGTTCATGTCGGCGACTGGGTCATCGTCGGCGGCCTCACGGGTGTGCACCAGTTCTGCCACATTGGTGCCCATGCCATGACCGGCTTTCAGAGCCATGTGGCGCAGGATGTGCCGCCCTACATGATGTGTGCCGGCAACCCGCTGGCGGTGCGAGGCTTCAACATCGAGGGACTGCGCCGGCGCGGCTTTTCCGCCGAACGCATTGCACAGGTCAAGCAGATGCACCGACTGCTCTACCGGGACGCACTGACGCTGGTTCAGGCCACTCAGGCGATCCAGGCGCTGCGGGGCGGCGTGTCCGGTGGCGATGACGATGTCGACCTGTTGCTCGATTTCCTTGCGGCCTCTACGCGCGGCATCGCGCGCTAGCCTATGCGCCTGGCAATGGTGGCCGGCGAGGCGTCTGGCGATCTGATTGCCAGCCTGCTGATCCAGGGGTTGAAGGCGCGGTGGCCGGCCGCGTCGACGCACGGCATTGGCGGGCCACAGATGGTGGCGGCGGGCTTTGATGCCTGGTGGCCCAGCGACAGGCTCGCGGTGCGGGGCTATGTCGAGGTGCTGCGCCACTATCACGAGATTTCCGGCATTCGCAGGCAATTGCAAACGCGCCTGCTTGCGGACAGACCCGATGCGTTCATCGGCGTCGACGCGCCCGACTTCAATCTCGAACTCGAGGCACGCCTCAAGGCTGCCGGCACCAAGACCATCCACTTCATCTGCCCGTCGATCTGGGCCTGGCGCGGCAAGAGGGTGGAGAAGATCGCGCGCAGCGTCGACCATGTGTTGTGCCTGTTTCCATTCGAGCCGCCCCTGCTGGCCCGGCATGGCATCGCCGCCACCTATGTCGGTCACCCGCTGGCCGATGCGATTCCGCTCGAAGTACCCCGGGACGCGGCGCGCCAGACGCTCGGCCTGGCTGGGAGCGACATGGTCGTGGCGCTGCTGCCAGGCAGTCGTCGCTCCGAGATTGAATACATCGCGCCACTGTTCCTGCAGGCTGCCGCGCGACTGCATGGCCTGCGGCCCGGGCTGCGCTTCGTCTTGCCGCTCGCCCCGGGGCTGAGAGGTCTGGTCGAACCGCTGCTGCACCAGCATGCCGGCACGACGCCGATCACGCTGCTCGACGGGCGCTCGCACGAGGTGCTCGCTGCCTGCGACGTGACCCTGATCGCCAGCGGCACGGCCACTCTCGAAGCCGCGCTGTTCAAGCGACCGATGGTGATTGCCTACCGCATGAACGCCTTGAGTTGGCAGATGATGCGGCGCATGCAATACCAGCCCTGGGTCGGCTTGCCCAATATCCTGAGCCGCGACTTCGTCGTGCCCGAGCGTCTCCAGGGCGACGCGGACCCCGCCACATTGGCCGCCGACGTGCTGGCCTGGTTGGACGCACCGGCGCGGGCCAAGGCACTGCAGCAGCGCTTCACCGAAATGCATGTCCTGTTGCGGCGCGACACCGCCCGCACAGCCACCGATGCCATCGCGAAGATCCTTGAGCGCGCCTGAGCAGCTCGGGCTGGCGTGGACCTCGCCGGGCCTGGTCGCGGGCGTGGACGAGGCCGGCCGGGGCCCGCTGGCGGGGCCCGTGGTCGCCGCCGCCGTGATCCTCAACGACCTGCAGCCCATCAAGGGTCTGCGCGACTCCAAGGTACTGGGTGCTGAAGCGCGTGAGCGATTGGCGTTGGAGATTCGCGCCAAGGCGCTGTGTTGCAGCGTGGCGCAGGCCAGCGTCGAGGAAATCGATCGCCTGAACATCCTCCAGGCCACGCTGCTGGCGATGCGCCGCGCCGTCGAAAGGCTGCGGCTGGTTCCGGCGCGCGTGCTCGTGGATGGCAATCGGCTGCCGCTGCTGCGGATGCCGGCAGAGGCCATCGTCAGGGGCGACAGCCTGGTGGGCGCCATCTCGGCGGCATCGATCATCGCCAAGGTCGAACGCGACAATCTTCTGGTGGCGCTTCACGATGAGTTTCCGGCCTATGGATTTGCGGCGCACAAGGGGTACCCGACGCCAGACCATCTGGCGGCATTGCGCCAGCATGGCGCCTGCATCGCGCACCGGCGCAGTTTCGGACCCGTCCGGGCGGCCCTGGAGAGTGCGCGTTGAGTGAGATCGTCGCCGTCACGTCACGCGACAACCCGCTGCTCGTGCGCGTGCGCAAGCTGGTTCGAAACCCCGCCGGCTACCGCAAGTTGGGTGCGATCTGGCTCGAGGGAGCGCATCTGTGTGACGCATTGCGCGCCCGTGGACTGGCTGCCAGTCAGGCGCTGGTGGCCGAATCGGCAATGCGTCAACCCGCCATGCGCGAGCTGGCGTGCTGGGCCTCGCGAACGATTGCTGTGCCGGACACCTTGTTTGCGTCGATCAGTGCCCTCGACTCGCCAGCCGGGATCGGCTTCCTGATCGAGCCTCCGGTGCCTGCCGGGCTGCGGCCCGGCCTTCCCACGGTGGTGCTGGACCGGGTGCAGGATGCCGGCAACGTCGGCAGCATCCTGCGCAGTGCGTCAGCGTTGGGATTCAGTCAGGTGCTGGCCCTCGAAGGCAGCGCGGCGCTCTGGTCGCCCAAGGTCTTGCGCGCGGGCATGGGCGCGCACTTCGGGCTGACCTTGGTGGAGGGTCTTGCGGCGGACGATCTCGAATCCTTGAACCTGCCGCTGTTGGCGGGCAGTTCGCATGCGGACATGGCGCTGAACGAAGCCGCGCTACCCTATCCCTGCGCCTGGGTATTCGGCCATGAAGGGCAGGGCGTGGCATCCGCATTGCTGTCACGTTGTGCTCTGCGATTGCGCATACCACAGCCCGGTGGTGAAGAGTCCTTGAATGTGGCCGCAGCGGCGGCCATCTGCCTGTATGCAACGCGACAAAGCGGAGGATGGAAGTGAGTCGGTCAGTGAGCGTTCTTGCCCTCGTTACGATGCTGCTCGCGTCGGCGACCATCGCGCAGACGCCGGCGGCAGCACCGCCGCTGCTGTCGATCAGGCTCGAACCCGCGCGCGACCCTTGGTGGCAACGCGCAACGATCAACCCTCGGGCCACCACCGTGCGCGGCATGTCGATCAAGCGGCTCGAGCCAGCCTGGTGTGCGGCCGAGGCCTTCACACGCGAGCTGTTTGGCGAAGAACTGCTGGGCCCGGCGGGAGGGCGTCCGCTCGACGGCCTGGCGTTCTCGCTCGAGGGGTCCTTCGATGGCAGCGGCAAGGTGCAGACGGCTTTCGTCGGTGCGTATCAGCGCTGCGATGGCGAGCACGGTCTGTTCGTCGCGATCACGGACACCTTGACGCGCAGGGCGGGCGAGCGCTCGCGCATGCGCTTCCTGGTCGAAGTCCCTAACCCTGGTACGGCGTTCGCCGCCTTGGCACTGGAGCCCGACGGCACCCTCGCAGTGTGGTGGTGTGGCGGCTGCGACAGGGGGCACCGCATCGCCTACAACCGCGAGTCAGGTGGGTTCTACGTCGCCGGCCCCGCGACGCGGCGCTGATCAGTAGGTCAATCGGTCCGGACGGATGTCGCGCAGGATCGTGGTCGCGATTTCCTCGATCGACTTGTGTGTCGAGCTGAGCCAGGCGATGCCGTCGCGCTTCATCATGCGTTCTGCCTCGTTGACCTCGAAGCGACAGTTCGCCAGTGAGGCGTACTTGCTCCCCGGGCGTCGCTCGTGCCGGATCTGGGCCAGCCGATCCGCGTCGATCGTCAAGCCGAAACACTTCGCCTTGTACGGCGCCAGCGAGGCGGGCATGTGCCCACGATCGAAGTCCTCGGGAATCAGGGGGTAGTTGGCGGCCTTGATCCCATGCTGCATCGCCAGATACAAAGAGGTCGGCGTCTTGCCGCTGCGGCTGACGCCGACCAGGATCACATCGGCCTGGGCCAGGTTCTTCGCGCTCTGTCCGTCGTCGTGGGCGAGTGAGAAGTTGATGGCTTCGATACGGTCGTTGTACTCGGCACTCTTGGAGGCGTCGGAGAAGCGACCGATCCGGTGGTTGCTCTTGACGCCGAACTCGGCTTCCAGGGGTTCGACGAAGGCGCGGAACATGTCCAACACCAAACCCTTGCAGGCGGGGCCGATGAGGATGTCCCGCACTTCGTCATTGACCAGGGTGATGAAGACGATCGGCCGGCGGCCTTCCTGGTCGGCGATGTGGTTGATCTCGCCCACGACCGGCAGCGCCTTTTCGACGCTGTCGATGAACGGGCGTCTCACATGCCGCGGCCGGGCGCCAAATTGCGCCAGGATGGAGTTTCCGAACGTCTCGGCCGTGATGCCGGTGCCGTCGGAGACAAAGAATACAGTGCGACTCGGCATGGTGTTCGATGCTGGGGGATTCACATGATAGGCGCGCGGCCGGCCCGTAGAATCACCGCCAACATCTTGCCGCGGACCCTTCCATGACGCGCTCCCGTCACCTTACTGCCGACTTCGCAGTCGCGACGGTTCGAGCGCGCGCGAGGCCAGGGCAAGCACCGGTTTCCCACCATCACGGAGCTTTCCCATGTCTGCAGCCAATCTGGCGACCGCCTTGGTCGTGCCGTTTGAGAATTTGAGGATGACCGACGTCGAGGTGGTTGGCGGCAAGAACGCCAGCCTCGGCGAGATGATCAGCCAGCTGACTGCGTCAGGCGTGCGCGTGCCGGGCGGATTCGCGACGACGGCGCATGCCTACCGGCGCTTTCTCGCCCACGAGGGCTTGGACAAGCGGATCGCGGACCGGCTGGCGACGCTCAATGCCGACGATGTGCGGGCGCTGGCCGAAGTCGGCGCGCAAGTCCGGCAGTGGATCACGGACACGCCGTTGCCGGCGGACCTGGAGGCCGAAGTGCGCACGGCGTTTGCGGCCCTCGTCCAGGACGATGCGGCCGCGACCTTCGCCGTGCGCTCTTCCGCGACCGCTGAAGATCTCCCTGACGCCTCGTTCGCCGGGCAGCAGGAAACCTTCCTGAACGTGCACGGCATCGACGAGGTGTTGCAGCACATGCAGGAGGTCTTTGCGTCGCTGTACAACGACAGGGCAATCAGCTACCGGGTGCACAAGGGCTTTGCCCATGCCGACGTGGCGCTGTCGGTCGGTGTGCAGCGCATGGTGCGCTCGGATGTCGGCTCGGCCGGCGTGATGTTCACCATCGACACCGAGAGCGGGTTTCCGGATGCGGTCTTCATCACCTCGAGTTATGGCCTCGGTGAGACCGTGGTTCAAGGCGCCGTCAATCCTGACGAGTTCTATGTACACAAGCCGATGCTGCGGGCCGGCAAGCAGGCCGTGATTCGGCGCACGCTGGGCTCCAAACTGATTCGCATGGAGTTCACGACCGCTGCGGAGAAGGCCTCGGGCGGCAAGCTCGTCAAGACCGTGGACAACCCGCCGGAAATGCGCAATCGCTACTCGCTGAGTGACGCCGACGTGACGGAGCTGGCAAGGTATGCGCTGATCATCGAGCAGCACTACGGGCGCCCGATGGACATCGAGTGGGGCCGCGACGGCGGCGACGGCAAGCTGTTCATCCTGCAAGCCCGGCCCGAGACCGTCAAGAGCCAGGCGGCAGGCCGCGTCGAGCATCGCTACAAGTTGAAGGGCCACAGTGCGATCCTGGTCGAGGGCCGCGCCATTGGCCAGAAGATCGGCACCGGCCCGGTACGCGTTGTCTCGTCGACCGCAGAGATGGAGCGGGTGCAGCCGGGCGACATCCTCGTCACCGACATGACCGACCCGAACTGGGAGCCGGTGATGAAACGTGCCGGCGCGATCGTGACCAACCGCGGTGGCCGCACCTGCCACGCCGCCATCATCGCGCGTGAACTGGGCATCCCGGCCGTCGTCGGGTGCGGCGATGCCACCGACAAGCTGCACGACGGCTCGCTGGTGACGGTAGCCTGCTCGGAAGGCGACACGGGATATGTCTATGACGGCTTGCTGGAGACCGAGGTCAGCGAAGTGCGGCGTGGCGAGATGCCCTACTGTCCTATCAAGATCACGATGAATGTGGGCAATCCATCGCTGGCCTTTGAGTTCGCGCAGATGCCGAACTCGGGTGTCGGTCTGGCGCGGCTCGAATTCATCATCAACAACAACATCGGCGTGCACCCGAAGGCGATCCTTGACTACCCCAACATCGATCCCGAACTGAAGAAGGCCGTCGAGTCGGTGGCCCGTGGCCACGCCAGCCCGCGCGCTTTCTACGTCGACAAGATCGCTGAAGGCGTGGCCACGATCGGCGCTGCCTTCTGGCCCAAGCCCGTCATCGTGCGCCTGTCGGACTTCAAGAGCAACGAGTACCGCAAGCTGATCGGCGGCAGCCGCTACGAGCCCGACGAAGAGAACCCCATGCTGGGTTTTCGCGGTGCCTCGCGCTACATCAGTGGCGAGTTCAGCGACGCCTTCGGCATGGAGTGCGAGGCGCTGAAGCGCGTGCGCAACGACATGGGTCTGACCAATGTCGAGCTGATGGTGCCCTTCGTTCGCACGGTGCGGCAGGCCGAGCGCGTCATGGCCATGCTGGCCGAGCGCGGTCTGGGGCGCGGTGTCAATGGCTTGCGCGTGATCATGATGTGCGAGGTGCCGAGCAACGCCATCCTCGCCGACCAGTTCCTCGAGCATTTCGACGGCATGTCGATCGGATCCAATGACCTGACCCAGCTGACCCTGGGGCTGGACCGGGACTCCGGGCTGGAGCAGTTGTCAGGCGACTTCGACGAGCGAGACCCGGCGGTCAAGGCCATGATTTCCCGCGCCATTGCTGCCTGCCGCGCGACGGGCAAGTACGTCGGCATTTGTGGCCAGGGCCCGAGCGACTATCCGGACTTCGCCGAGTGGCTCGCCAAGGAGGGGATCGTTTCGATTTCGCTGAACCCGGATTCAGTCGTCGATACATGGCGCCACCTGGCCGCAATGCGCTGAACTGCTCGCGGCCTGCTATACTCGCGGGCTTTCCCCTTGCCGCACCTGCACTCTGACGCCGCAGGGCGGCTTCCAATCACTGGAAACCACAAGGAGTCCATATGCGTCACTATGAAATCATTCTGCTGATCCATCCGGATCAAAGCGAACAGGTTCCAGCCATGCTGGAACGTTACAAGGGCCTGCTCACGGCCGCCGGGGGCAAGGTGCACCGGGTCGAGGACTGGGGTCGGCGTCAGCTGGCGTACCAGATCCAGAAGCTCGGCAAGGCGCATTACCTGTGCCTGAATATCGAGTGCAGCAACGAGACGCTGGTCGAGTTGGAGACTGGTTTCCGCTTCAATGATGCCGTGCTGCGCCACATGACCGTGGCGATGGAGAAGGCCGAAATCACGCCCTCTGCGATGATGAAGCATGTCGAGCGCGAGGAAGCCCGTAAGGCGCCGCAGCCGCAGGAGGCAAGCGCCTGATTGACAGCGAGGCCGCGCCGACCTGCGCCAAGCCATGAACCGACTGGTTCTGGCGGCCACGTTGGTCGAACGCGGTGCCATGCGATACACCCCTGCCGGCTTGCCGGCCCTGGACCTGCTGCTCAAGCACGAGTCCGAGGTCAGCGAAGACGGCCTGCCGCGAAAGGTCTCCCTGGAGATCAAGGCGGTGGCGATCGGGGCGATCACGCGGCCCGCAGGCGTACTGGCCCTGGGCAGCTCGGCAAACTTTGCCGGTTTTCTCGGAGCCACCCGCAACGGCCGCGGACTCGTGTTGCACATCACGGCGATGGACCCCACCTCGGCTACCCAAGCCTGTTCGTAGTTCAGATTTTCAGGAGATCACACTATGCCCCCGCCACGTGGTAAAGGCCGGTTCTCGAAGGACCGCAAACCCAAGCGCAATCAACAGTCGTTGCTGTTCCGTCGCAAGCGCTTCTGCCGCTTCACCGTCGCCGGTGTCGAGCAGATTGACTACAAGGACGTCGACACCCTGCGCGACTTCATCGGTGAGAACGGCAAGATCACGCCCGCTCGCCTGACCGGCACGCGCGCCTTCTTCCAGCGTCAGCTGACGACGGCGATCAAGCGCGCGCGCTACCTTGCGTTGTTGCCTTACAGCGACCAACACAAGGGTTGAGGAGCCACAAATGCAAATCATCCTGCTGGAAAAAGTCGCCAACCTCGGCAACCTGGGCGATGTCGTCAAGGTCAAGGACGGATTCGCCCGCAACTTCCTGATCCCGACGCGCCAGGCGCGTCGCGCCACCGAGGCGGCGATCAAGGAGTTCGAGGTCAAGCGCGCTGAGCTCGAGAAGCTTGCTGCCGACAAGCTCGCAGCGGCCCAAGCCGTGGCCGAGAAGATGAACGGCAAGAGCGTGTCGATCACGCAAAAGGCCGGCGTCGACGGACGCTTGTTCGGATCGGTCACGAATGCCGACATTTCGGACGCGCTCAAGAAGCTCGGTTTCGATGTGCCCAAGGCCGGCATTCGACTGCCGAACGGCCCGATCAAGGCGGTCGGCGAACAGGCGGTCTCGATCGCGTTGCACACGGATGTGCAATCCGAGGTCAACGTCGTGGTCGTCGGCGAGGTGAACTGATCGTCGGCAAATTGGTTGCCAAGAAAGGGGTCGGCTTCGCCGGCCCTTTTTCATTGGCGACCTGGCTTTTCCCGCGATGTCCCAGGCTCATCCACAGCCTTACCCACAGGGCAATCGAGACGCCGGCCTTATCATTGCCCGCTCACCATGTCCGCCGTCTTCTCCAACCGCGACAACAACGTCCCGCGTGACGATGAAGTTGCACGTCTTCGCGTTCCTCCGCACTCGATCGAGGCCGAGCAAAGCGTGCTCGGCGGCTTGCTGCTGGACAACAGCGCCTGGGACCGAGCCGGCGACCTGCTGACTGCGTCGGACTTCTACCGCTACGAGCACAAGGCGATCTATTCCGCGGTGGGCGCGCTCGTCACGGCAAGCAAGCCGGCCGATGTGATCACGGTCTACGAGCAGCTGCAGAGCCATGGCAAGGCCGAGGAATGCGGTGGCATCGCCTACCTCAATGCGCTGGCGCAAAGTGTGCCCAGCGCGGCCAATCTGCGGCGTTACGCCGAAATCGTGCGCGAGCGCGCTGTGCTCAGGAAACTGATCGAGGCCAGCGACGAGATCGCCACCAACGCGTTCAATCCGCAGGGCCGCGCGGTCAGCCAGATCCTCGACGAGGCGGAGGGCCGGATCTTCAAGATCGGTGAAGAGGGTTCGCGCACCAAACAGGGTTTTCAAAGCATGGATCAGCTGGTTGTCCAGCTGATCGACCGGGTCACGGAGTTGCATGAGAACGGCGCCGAGGAAGTGACCGGCATCCGCACCGGATTCCACGACCTCGACCGCATGACGGCGGGCCTGCAGGCGGGCGACTTGATCGTGCTCGCGGCGCGGCCTTCGATGGGCAAGACCGCGTTTGCGCTCAACATCGCCGAGAACGTGGCGGTGAACGAGGGCTTGCCGGTGGCCGTCTTCTCGATGGAGATGGGCGCGTCGCAACTGGCGTTGCGGATGGTGGGCTCGCTGGGGCGCATCAATCAGAGCAACCTGCGCACGGGAAAGCTGGGCGACGATGAGTGGGGGCGTTTGAGCGAGGCGGTGGACAAGCTCAAGAGTGCCAACGTGTTCATCGACGAAACGGCGGCGCTCAATTCGGCGGAATTGCGCGCGCGCGCCAGGCGCCAGGCGCGCCAGTGCGGCAAGCTGGGCCTAGTGGTCGTCGATTACCTTCAACTGATGAGCGGCAGCAGTTCCGGTGACGAGAACCGCGCCACCGAGATCGGTGAGATCTCGCGCGGCTTGAAGGCGCTGGCCAAGGAGTTGCAGTGCCCCGTGATCGCGCTGTCGCAGTTGAACCGCAGCGTCGAGACGCGGCCCGACAAGCGGCCGATGATGAGCGACTTGCGTGAGTCCGGCGCCATCGAGCAGGACGCCGACATCATCATGTTCATCTACCGCGACGATTACTACAACAAAGACAGCCGGGAACCCGGCGTGGCCGAGATCGGCATCGCCAAGCAGCGCAATGGGCCCACCGGGATCGTGAAACTGACGTTCCTGAAGCCGTTGACGCGGTTCGAAAGCCTCGCCATGGGCAGCGAAGCCTACTGAGCCGGGTCGGCGCTCTTGCGCTTCTGTGCAGACTGTATATATTTACAGTATGCGCACCAACCCTTCGATCGAGCCCGCAGCACCTGCGGCCACCTTGGTGTTCATGCCCCGGGCCGCGGTCAAGGGCCGCGGCACGGTCTGGGCCATCGAGCACCGATTCACGAGTGAACACCATCACACCATCGACGACGGTTGGGGCAGCCTGGAACAGGCCGCGCGCGAAGAGGTCGCGGCTCCACAAACCCAGATCATCGAGCAGCAGGTAAGGACGATCCTGTCGGGCAATGACTCGCCCGACATCCCGTTTGATCTGTCGATCAACACGTACCGGGGCTGCGAGCATGGCTGCGTGTACTGCTTTGCGAGGCCGACACACAGCTACCTGAACCTGTCACCGGGGTTGGACTTCGAAACCAAGATCATCGCCAAGGTCAATGCGGCCGAGCGACTGCGCGCGGCGCTGAACGCGCCCGGCTTTGAGGCGTTGCCGCTGAACATTGGCTCGGCCACCGACGCCTATCAGCCTGCCGAGCGGCGGCTGCGTATCACGCGCTCGGTGATCGAAGTGTTGGCTGAGTTCCTGCATCCCTTCTCCGTGATCACGAAGTCGGCAGGCATCGAGCGCGACATCGATCTGCTCGCGCCGCTGGCTCAAGAGCAGTTGGTGTCGGTGTACGTGTCGATTCCCACGCTGGATGCGCGGCTCGCACGCATCATGGAGCCCCGCGCGACGGCGCCCGAGCGCAGGTTGCTGACGATCGAGCGCCTGGCCAAGGCTGGCATTCCCGTAGGCGTCAGTGTCTCGCCGCTGATCCCGTTTCTCAACGAACCTGAACTTGAGCGCATCCTCGCTCGTGCGCGCGATGCCGGTGCCGCGACCGCCTTCGCAACCGTCTTGAGGCTGCCCTGGGAGGTCAATCCGCTGTTCCAGCAATGGCTGCAGACACATTTTCCGGAGCGCGCCGCGCGCGTGATGGCGCGTGTGCGTGACCTGCGTGGCGGGCGCGACAATGACAGTCGATTCGGCCAGCGCATGTGCGGGCAGGGCGTATGGGCGCGGCTTCTGACGCAGCGCTTCGAGCGGGCCACGCAGCGCCTCGGGCTGGCGCGCGAGCGCATCACGCTAGACCTGTCGAAGTTCCGCCGGCCCGGAGGCGGCGTTGAGCCTGCTGCGCAGTCGTCGCTGTTTTGAGGCCCCAACCACGGCCCCGCAAGCTGTTACTTGAATAGGTCCTTCACCCGGTCGGTCCAGCTCTTGGCGTCGGGCGAATGACGCTCGCCGCCGCTCTTCAAAGAGTCGTCGAGTTCGCGCAACAGTTGCTTCTGGGGCTCGGTGAGCTTGATCGGCGTTTCAACCGAGACATGGCAGTAGAGGTCGCCGGGGTAGCTCGAGCGCAGGCCCTTGATGCCCTTGCCGCGCAGGCGGAATGTCTTGCCGTGCTGCGTGCCCTCGGGCAGTTCGATCTCGACCTTGCCTGCCAATGTCGGCACCTCGATGGACCCACCCAGCGCCACGGTGGTCAACCCAACCGGTACCGTGCAATGCAGATCGTCGCCGTCGCGCTCGAAGATGCCGTGTTGGGCGACGCGGATCTCGATATACAGGTCGCCTGATGGGCCGCCGTTGCTGCCCGGCTCACCGTTGCCGGCCGAACGGATCCGCATGCCTTCGCTGATGCCCGCCGGGATCTTCACCTCCAGCGTCTTCTGCTTCTTCAGCTTGCCGGCGCCATGGCACGTGGTACAGGGTTCGGGGATGATCTTGCCGGCGCCGCGGCATTGCGGGCAGGTCTGCTGAATGCTGAAGAATCCTTGACGCAGATGGACCGTGCCGTTGCCGTTGCACTGTGGGCACGCCTTGGCTGTCGTACCCGCTTTGGCGCCCGTGCCATGGCAGGTCTCGCAGTTTTCCCAACTCGGGATGCGGATCTGGGTGTCCTTGCCGTTCGCGGCCTCCTCGAGCGAGATTTCCAGGGCATAGGAGAGATCGGCGCCGCGAAAGACCTGCTGACCCCCGCGGCGGCCCCCGGCGGCACCCGGCGGCCCGCCGAAGATGTCGCCGAAGATGTCGCCGAAGGCCTCGGCAAAGCCACCGAAGCCTTCCTGGCCGGGCGCGCCGCGAAAGCCGCCCATGTTCGGGTCGACGCCCGCGTGGCCGTACTGGTCATATGCGGCGCGCTTCTGGGGGTCGGAGAGGATCTCGTACGCTTCCTTGGCTTCCTTGAACTTCTCTTCCGATGCCTTGGCCGTGTCACCCTGGTTGCGGTCGGGGTGGTGCTTCATGGCCAGCTTGCGGTAGGCCTTCTTGATGTCCTCTTCGGTCACGTTCTTGGGAACGCCGAGGGTCTCGTAGTAATCGCGCTTGGCCATGAAATGACTCAGTACAGCAGACGGTAGAACGCCGCGTTGAGCCGCACGCAGGGCGTGCTGGCTCGAACGCGGCGGGACATCACGGCAGCCCGATCACGGGCTGGCCGCGACATCACTTCTTGACTTCCTTGAACTCGGCATCGACGACGTTGTCGTCTGGCGCAGTATCGGCCTTGGGGGCTGATTGTTGTGCCTCGCCCGCCGTCTCGCCCTGTGCCGCTGCGGCCTTCTGCACATCCGCGTACATCTTCTCCGACAGCTTGTGGCTGGCGGCCATCATGGCGTCGGTCTTGGCCTCGATCGTCGCCTTGTCGTCGCTCTTCAGGGCCTCTTCGACTTCCTTGACGGCCTCTTCGATCTTGGACTTCTCTTCGTCGCTGAGGTCCTTGCCATGGTCGGCCAGGCTCTTCCTGACGCTGTGCACCATCGCGTCGGCGTGGTTGCGCGCCTGCACCAGCTCAAGCTTCTTGTGGTCGTCGGCCGCGTTCAACTCGGCATCCTTGACCATGGCCTGGATCTCTTCTTCTGACAAGCCCGAGTTGGCCTTGATCGTGATCTTGTTTTCCTTGCCGGTGCCCTTGTCCTTGGCGTGCACGTGCAGGATGCCGTTGGCATCGATGTCGAAGGCGACCTCGATCTGCGGCAGGCCGCGTGCGGCCGGCGGAATGCCTTCCAGGTTGAACTCGCCGAGCGATTTGTTGCCCGCCGCCATTTCGCGCTCGCCCTGGTACACCTTGATCGTCACCGCCGGCTGGTTGTCGTCGGCGGTCGAGAACACCTGGGCGAACTTGGTCGGGATGGTGGTGTTCTTCTTGATCATCTTGGTCATCACGCCACCCAGCGTCTCGATGCCCAGCGACAGCGGCGTCACGTCAAGCAGCAGCACGTCCTTGCGATCACCGCCGAGCACCTGGCCCTGGATGGCCGCGCCGACGGCAACGGCTTCATCCGGGTTGACGTCCTTGCGCGGGTCCTTGCCGAAGAAGGCCTTGACCTTCTCCTGCACCTTGGGCATGCGCGTCATGCCGCCGACCAGGATGATGTCGTCGATGTCACCGAGCTTGACTTCGGCGTCCTTGACCGCGATGCGGCAGGGCTCGA
This sequence comes from uncultured beta proteobacterium, assembly GCA_963740395.1. Taxonomy (GTDB): domain Bacteria; phylum Pseudomonadota; class Gammaproteobacteria; order Burkholderiales; family Burkholderiaceae_C; genus CADEEN01. Next base: position 24,935 of record CAVUEP010000015.1, on the reverse strand, counting down.
TCGTGCGCTCGATCAAGTCGTCGACCAGCGACTCCAGCTTGGCACGCGTCAACTTGATGTTCAGGTGCCGCGGTCCGGACGCGTCGGCCGTGATGTAGGGCAGGTTGACGTCGGTCTGGGTGCTGTTGGAGAGCTCGATCTTGGCCTTCTCCGCGGCTTCCTTCAGCCGTTGCAGCGCCAGCACGTCCTTGGTCAGGTCAACGCCCTGGTCCTTCTTGAACTCGGTGACGATGTAGTCGATGATGCGCTGGTCGAAATCCTCGCCGCCGAGGAAGGTGTCGCCGTTGGTCGACAACACCTCGAACTGCATCTCGCCGTCGACGTCGGCGATCTCGATGATCGAGATGTCGAAGGTGCCGCCACCGAGGTCATAGACGGCGATCTTGCGGTCGCCCTTGCCATGCTTGTCCAGGCCAAAGGCCAGCGCAGCGGCCGTCGGCTCGTTGATGATGCGCTTGACATCCAGGCCGGCGATGCGGCCGGCATCCTTGGTGGCCTGGCGCTGGCTGTCGTTGAAGTAGGCAGGCACCGTGATCACGGCTTCCGTGACTTCTTCGCCGAGGTAGTCCTCGGCCGTCTTCTTCATCTTGCGCAGCACTTCGGCGCTGACCTGCGGCGGGGCCAGCTTCTTGCCGCGCACTTCGACCCAGGCGTCGCCGTTGTCGGCCGCGGCAATGCGGTAGGGCATCAGGTCGATGTCCTTCTGCACTTCCTTCTCGGTGAACTTGCGCCCGATCAGGCGCTTCACGGCATAGAGCGTGTTCTTCGGGTTCGTCACCGACTGGCGCTTGGCCGAGGCGCCGACCAGGATCTCGCCGTCGTCCTGGTACGCAATGATCGAGGGCGTGGTGCGCGCACCTTCGCTGTTCTCGATGACCTTGGTCGTGTTGCCCTCCATGACGGCGACGCACGAATTGGTCGTGCCGAGGTCGATGCCGATGATCTTGCCCATTTTGTTGGCTCCTGAAAGGTGAAATTGATTGTTATGGAATTGCGGCCAGCGGCCGGTCTTTCAAGACCTGGCGTGCCCAGCAGCGGCCTGGGTCATTGGGGTGCCGTGACCGTGACGAGCGCGGGCCGCAACACGCGATCCGCGATCAAGTAGCCCTTCTGCAGCACCGTCACCACCGTGTTGGCTTCCTGCTCCGCAGGGACGATCGTGATCGCCTGATGCTGGTGCGGGTCGAATCGGGTTCCCGCGGGCGGCGCGATCTCGATCACCTTGTTGCGCTCGAGCGCAGCTGCCAACTGGCGCAACGTCGCGTGCACGCCCTCCAGCACCTGGGCCGTGGCGGCATCCGGTTGCGCGATCGCAGCCTGCAGGCTATCCATCACCGGCAGCAGGCTCTCTGCGAACGACTCGATCGCGTACTTGCGTGCCTTGGACATCTCTTCATCGGCACGCCGCCTTGTGTTTTCCGCCTCGGCACGTGCACGCAGGAAGGCGTCATTGACCTCGGTGAAGCGGGTTTGCAGGTCGCTCAACTGGGCTTCGGCACTGGATTCCGGCTGGACATCGGTGGCGCCTTCCTTGGGCTCCGGTGCGGCGGGGGTCTGGGCGTCTTTCTCCGGCATGTTCATGTTCGCAGGCGAGTAGAAAATGGCTGTTGGCGTCCATTTGGGGGTCAATCCCTGGGCTTCAAGAGGGGCATTTCACGTGATCTGACGATGCGCCGCGACCCGCTCATTTGCGGCCCTCGTCATCGATCGAAGCACTCCAGCGCTGCCACTGCCCTTGGCTTCGCTCCAGGTCGCGCCGGTCGCGCTTGGTCGGCCGTCCCTGCTCAATGCTCATCGCGGGCTCGGGCGCAAGGCGGCGGGCCTGCGCGTCGCGCTGCCGTTGCGCCACACTGTCGGCGGTTTCTTCGTACAGGGTCTGCGCCACCGGCGCCGGCCCGCGCTGGTTCGACAAGCCCCTGACGATCAAGCGACGCTGTTGACGGTCCACCTGTCGCAGGCTGATCGTGTCGCCAAGGTGCACGTCGCGCGCCGGTTTGGCCGCGTGGCCGTTGACATCGACGCGACCGCGATCGGCCGCCTCAGCGGCCAGCGAACGGGTCTTGTAGAAGCGGGCTGCCCAGAGCCACTTGTCCAGGCGCATGCGATCTGGCGGAAGGGACATCGGGGGCAATTATCATGCGCTGGGCATCCGCACTTGCCCTAGGTAATTGCCGCCGGCCGCGAGCGCCGTGTCGCGGCATGATGTGCGCCAGTTCCAATGTATTTGTCCAGGAGGCCCTGCCATGCGTCGCGATACCTTTCTGAAGTCCCTTGCCGCCCTGTCCGCTGCGGGTTTGCTCACGCCGATGGCGCAAGCTGCGGCCACGCTGAAGATGATGATTCCCGCCAATCCCGGGGGCGGCTGGGACACGACCGGCCGAGCCTTGGGCAAGGCGCTGCAGGACGCCGGATTCGCGTCGTCGGTGACATTCGAGAACAAGGGCGGCGCAGCGGGCGCCATTGGCTTGGCGCAGTTCGTGAACGCGGCCAAGGGCGATCCGAATGCGCTGATGGTGATGGGCGCCGTGATGCTGGGCGGCATCATCACCGGCAAGCCGCCGGTGACGATCACGCAGGCGACGCCGATCGCGCGTCTGACCAGCGAGTACAACGTCTTCGTGTTGCCGGAGTCCTCGCCTTTCAAGACGATGAAGGATGTGGTCGAGGCGATGAAGAAGGACCCCGCCAGCGTCAAGTGGGGCGGCGGTTCGCGCGGCTCCACCGAACACATTGCCGCGGCGATGATTGCGCGCGAAGTCGGCGTCGATGCGTCCAAGATCAACTATGTGCCGTTCCGGGGCGGCGGCGAGGCCACGGCAGCCATCCTGGGCGGCAACGTCACGGTCGGCGGCAGCGGCTACAGCGAGTTCCAGCAGTACATCGAGGCCGGGAAGATGAAGCCGATCGGTGTCACGTCCGACACGCGCCTCAAGGGCATCAACATCCCGACCCTGAAGGAGCAGGGCATCAATGTCGTGCTCGGCAATTGGCGCGGCGTCTATGCCGCGCCCGGCATCACCGATGGGCAGCGAAAGGCATTGACCGACATGGTCATCGGTGCCACGAAGTCGAAGGCCTGGACCGAGGCGCTGGAGAAGAACAACTGGACGCCCGCGTTGCTGACAGGCAAGGCGTTCGAGGACTTCGTCGACGCCGACTTCGCCAGCCTGCGCGCGACGATGGTCAAGTCCGGCATGATCTGAGCCGGCCCGGGTGAGCCACTCGTCGTCGTCTGCGACGCACCAGACGCTGATCGGCGTTGGCGCCCTCGTCGTCGGCGGCGTGCTGGCCTGGGGCGCGACCTCGCTGCCGGCCGGCATCGGCTACTCGGGCGTCGGCCCCGCGGTGTTGCCTTGGGTGGTTGCCGCAACGCTGTTGTTGTGCGGGGCGCTACTGATCTGGGAGGCGCAGAGCGGCGGGTTCCGCGAGCTCGAGCAAGGATCCGGCGCGGAGCGCGGCGACTGGCGGGCCCTGGCCTGGGTTTCGGCGGGCATCCTGCTCAATGCGGCGCTGCTCACGACGATTGGATTCGTGCTCAGCTGCGCGCTGTGCTTCACGCTCGCCGTACGCGGGCTGCGCATGTCGGAGGGGCGCCCCGCCGGGGGACCGCGCCAGACGGGCTTGGACGCCGTGACCGGCATGTTGATTGCGGCGCCTGCGTTCTGGTTGTTCACCAAGGTGCTGGCAATCAGCTTGCCCGGCCTGACGGCCACGGGTTGGCTCTGACTTCGCGGGAATAGGCCATGGGCGACATCCTGACCCTGCTCGCCGGTGGTTTCGCCACCGCGGGCACGCCGATCAACCTGATGTGGGCCTTCATCGGCTGCGCGCTGGGCACGGCCATCGGTGTGCTGCCCGGCCTGGGGCCGGCGGTGACGGTGGCCATGTTGCTGCCGATCACGGCGCAGGTCGAACCCACGGCGTCGATGATCTTCTTTGCCGGCATCTATTACGGCGCCATGTACGGCGGCTCGACCACGTCGATCCTGCTCAACACGCCCGGCGAGACCGGGACCATGGTCACCGCCCTCGAAGGCTTCAAGATGGCCAAGAGCGGCCGCGCGGGGGCCGCTCTGGCGACGTCGGCGATTGGCTCGTTCGTCGCCGGCACCATTGCCACGGTGCTGGTCACACTGTTCGCGCCGATCGTTGCCAAGTATGCGGTGCTGTTGGGCCCGCCTGAGTACTTCTGCCTGATGCTGTTGGCGTTCACGACGGTCAGTGCGGTGCTTGGCAAGAGTGTGCTGCGTGGCATGACGGCGCTGTTCATGGGTATCGGCATGGGGCTGGTGGGCATCGACCAGATCAGTGGCGCCACGCGCTACACCGGCGGCATTCCCGAGTTCTTCGACGGTCTCGAGGTGGTGCTGATCGCGGTCGGCTTGTTCGCTGTGGGCGAGACCCTCTACACCGCGCTCTATGAGGGCCGCACGACCGCGCAGATGAACACCCTGGGCAAGGTGCACATGACGCGCGGCGAGTGGCGCAGGTCGTGGCCGGCCTGGCTGCGGGGTACGGCGATCGGATTCCCGTTCGGCACCATTCCGGCGGGCGGATCCGAAATTCCGACCTTCGTCAGCTATGCCACAGAGCGAAAACTCTCCAAGCACCAGAGCGAGTTCGGCACCACGGGCGCGATCGAGGGTGTGGCCGGGCCCGAGGCGGCCAACAACGCGGCCGTTACCGCCACGCTGGTGCCGCTGCTGACGCTGGGGATTCCGACTTCCGTGACTGCCGCCATCCTGTTGTCTGCGCTGCAGAACTACGGCATCAACGCCGGCCCGCAGTTGTTCCAGACCTCGTCGGGCTTGGTGTGGGCGCTGATCGCATCCTTGTACATCGGCAACGTGATGCTGCTGGTGTTGAACCTGCCGATGGTGGGCCTGTGGGTCAAGCTGCTGAAGATTCCGCGGCCGCAGCTGTATGCCGGGATCCTGATCTTTGCGACGGTGGGCGTGTACGGCATGCGCCAGAGCGCATTCGACCTCTACCTGATGTACGCCGTCGGAATGGTAGGCGTGCTGATGCGGCGCTTCGATTTCCCCACCGCGCCCGTGATCGTGGGTCTCATCCTCGGTCCGCTCGCCGAGGCGCAGATGCGCAACGCGCTGTCGATCGGCGAGGGCCGTTGGACGGTCTTTCTCGAGCGGCCCATGTCTGCGGCTCTGCTGGCCGTGACGCTCGCCGTGTTGGTTCTGCCCCGGTTGTCCGCGCTGCGGCGCCGACGCGCTGCGGCCTGACCGCAGTTTCAGGAATCTGCGCCCATCGCCAGTGCACGCGCACGCTGCGCTGCCAGGGCTGACTCAGACGGCGCGCCGCTCGTCGGCCACCCCTGCATATGCCGCAAGGCGAGGGCGGCCAATGCGGCGATCCACTCGTGCTGGTCGTTCAGACAGGGGATGTAGTGGAAGGCTTGCCCGCCCGCGGCAATGAAGGCTGCGCGGGCCTCGTGGTCGATCTCCTCGAGCGTCTCCAGGCAGTCGGCGACAAAGCCCGGGCACATCACGTCAACGCGCTTGACACCCTGCGCCGCCAAGTCCACCAGCGTGGGCTCGGTGTAGGGGGCCAGCCACTTGGCCCTGCCAAAGCGGCTTTGAAACGTCACCAACAACTCGCCTTTGGCCAGCCCCAGGCGTTCGCCAAGCATGCGCGCCGTGACATGACACTCGCAGTGGTAGGGATCGCCGAGCTTGAGCGAACGCTCCGGCACACCGTGAAAGCTGAGCACGAGCCGTTCGCCGCGCCCATGCGTCATCCAATGGTTGCGGACCCGCTGGGCAAGCGCATCGATGTAGCCCGCGTCGTCGTGGTAGTGGTTGACGAGCCGCAGTTCCGGCTGACGCCGCTGGCGTCGCATCCATGCCATGACCGCGTCAGCCACACTGGCGGTGGTGGCCGCGGCATACTGAGGGTACAGGGGTAGCACGAGGATCCGCGTCGCATGCTCGACCTTCAGTTCGTCCAACACCTGGGCAACTGACGGGCTGCCGTAGCGCATGGCGTGGCGGACCAGCAGCGCCGGCGGTGCATGGCCACGTTCGCCCAGATAGCCCTTGAGCAGGGCCGTCTGCTTGGCGGTCCACAGGGCCAGCGGCGAACCCAGCTCGGTCCATATGCTGGCGTACTTCGCGGCCGACTTGGCCGGGCGAAAGCGCAGGACGATGCCGTGCAGGATCGGCCACCACAGCAGGCGCGGAATCTCGACCACGCGCGGGTCGCTGAGGAACTCACGCAGATACCTGCGAACCGCCGAGGGTGTCGCCGCATCAGGGGTCCCCAGGTTCACCAAGAGCACCGCGGTGCGCGCGGGGCTGCCATGGGCCATGACGGGTTCGGGCTGGTACCTCATGATCGTTGATTGTCAGCGCTGCGAGCGTGATGGCAGTGGCACTGCTGACTCAGTCTTCGTCGTCGATGCCGTGGGGTTGGGTGTCGGCCAGGTGAACCACCTCGAAGCGCACCGTTGCCGAACTGGGGTCTGCCGGCGATCCCCCGAGGCCGATCTCGCCGCTGCCGTGCAGCGTGCAGGTGCCGCGGCGCAGGCTGACGACTTCTTCCTCGACGGCAAAGCGAACGTAAGTGCCGTTGTAGCTGAGGTCGGCGAGTGAAAAGACGCCACCGTGCCAGTCCAAGCGCGCGTGCTGGCGCGAGACCCGCGAATCGTCGACACAAAAAGCAGACTGCGGGCTGCGCCCGAGAACCACCGGCAGGCGATAGCTGGAATAAACACGATTGGCGCGCTGCCAGACCAGTCGAATGCCATCGGGTTCGGCAGACGGCGCGACGGCGCCAAAGGCGGTGGCCACGACATCGGTACCGACGCGCCGGCTGCCGAGCAAATGCACATGCACGGGCTCGGCGCGACCGCGGAGGTGCATCCAATCCAGGCTGCGAAAGCGCACCTGCTGCTCTCGCGGCAAGCCGGCGAAGACTTCGTCGGTCAGCAGCGTCTCGTTGTCGCCCGCGTGGTCGAGCAGGCGGGCGGCGACGTTGACCGCATCGCCGAAACAGTCACCCCCCATTTCGACGATTTCGCCGCGCGCCAACGCCACCTGCAGGCGCAGCCCACGCAGCCCCGCCGACGCGCCACGCTCGCTGCCGCGCGTCACGAGTCGCTCCAGCGCGTCCTGCATCTGCCCTGCGGCCTCTGCGGCGGGTGCCGAGGCCTCGAAGACAGCCATCAGGCCGTCGCCGAGGGTCTTGACGACCAGGCCACCGCGCTCAGTGACGCTCTTGGCCAGTTCGCCCACCGTGTGCGTCACCACCGACGTGGCTTCCGCATTGCCCAGGCGCTCGAAAAGGGAAGTGCTGCCGCGCAGATCGGCAAACAGAACTGTGCGTTCGGCGATGCGGGTCATGCCGCGTCAGAGGTTGTCGAGGTAGGTCCTGAGTTTGTCCGAGCGGCTGGGATGCTTGAGCTTGCGGATGGCCTTGGCCTCGATCTGGCGGATGCGCTCGCGCGTGACGTCGAATTGCTTGCCGACTTCCTCCAGCGTGTGGTCGGTGCTCATCTCGATACCGAAGCGCATGCGCAGGACCTTGGCCTCACGCGGCGTCAGGCTGTCCAGAATGTCCTTCACCACATCACGCAGTCCGGCCTGCATCGCGGCCTCGATCGGCGCCGTGTTGTTGGTGTCCTCGATGAAGTCGCCCAAGTGCGAATCGTCGTCGTCGCCGATCGGCGTCTCCATCGAGATCGGTTCCTTGGCGATCTTCATGATCTTGCGGATCTTGTCTTCTGGGATCTCCATCTTCTCGGCCAGCGTCGGCGCGTCCGGTTCGTAGCCAAACTCCTGCAGGTGCTGGCGCGAGATCCGATTCATCTTGTTGATCGTCTCGATCATGTGCACTGGGATGCGGATCGTGCGCGCCTGGTCGGCGATGCTCCTCGTGATCGCCTGACGGATCCACCAGGTGGCGTAGGTCGAGAACTTGTAGCCACGGCGGTATTCGAACTTGTCGACCGCCTTCATCAGGCCGATGTTGCCTTCCTGGATCAGGTCGAGGAATTGCAGGCCGCGGTTGGTGTACTTCTTCGCGATCGAGATCACCAGGCGCAGGTTGGCCTCGATCATCTCCTTCTTCGCATCGCGCGACGACTTCTCGCCAGCATTCATTTTCTTGTTGATCTGCTTCAAGTCATCGATCGGCACCACGGCGCTCGACTGCAGATCGATCAACTTCTGCTGCAGTTCCTGCACCGCGGGCAAATTGCGCTCCAGGATCTCGCTATAGGCCTTGCCGGCGGCAACCTCTTTCTCCGCCCACTTCAGGTTCATCGAGTTGGGCGGGAAGGTCTTGACAAAATGCGCCTGCGGCATGCCGCACTTGTCGACGACGATCTTGCGCAGCTCGCGCTCGTAGCGGCGAACATCATCGACCTGCGAGCGCAGGATGTGGCACAGGCGCTCGATCGTCTTGACCGTGAAGCGGATGCTCATGATCTCGGCGCTGACGGCCATCTGGGCGCGGTTGTACGACGGCGACTGGTAGCCGTCCTTCTCGTAGGACTTGCGCATCTTGTCGAAGTGCGTACTCAGCGCGTCGAACTTCACCAGTGCAGCGTTCTTCAGCTCCTCGAGCTTCTTCGTCAGAGCCTTGCTGCCGCCCTGACCATCGTCGTCGTCCTCTTCATCGAACTCGTCGAAGTCCTCTTCGGCGACGTAATCGTCCGCCTCGTCTTCGGCCACGAAGCCGTCGACCGTTTCCGAGATCGCCATTTCCCCGGCGCGAATCTTCGCCGCCAGCGCCAGGATTTCGGCAATCGTGGTGGGCGACGCGCTGATCGCCTGCATCATGTACTGCAAGCCACCTTCGATGCGCTTGGCGATTTCGATCTCGCCTTCTCGCGTCAGCAGTTCGACCGTGCCCATCTCGCGCATGTACATGCGCACCGGGTCGGTGGTGCGGCCGAACTCGGAGTCGACAGTCGAGAGCGCCGCTTCGGCGGCCTCTTCCGCTTCCTCTTCAGTTGCCGTGGTCGTCGAGCCGCCCGCAATCAGCAGCGTTGCCGCATCCGGGGCCTGCTCGTAAACCGCGATGCCCATGTCATTCAACATCGACACGATGGCTTCAAGAATTTCGTTGTCGACCAACTTCTCTGGCAGGTGGTCGTTGATTTCCTGATGTGTCAGGAAGCCACGCGTCTTGCCCATCTTGATGAGCGTTTTAAGCTCATGGCGGCGCTTGGCGACCTCCTCTTCAGTAAGCTGCGTCTCGTCCAACCCGAACTCACGCATCAACGCGCGCTCCTTGGCGCGCGAGACCTTCATGCGCAAGGGCTTGGCCTTGGCCTTGGCGTCGGCGTCGTCGACGCCCTCGACCTCGGTGTCGACATCGGCGTCGTTTTCGACGTAGTCATCGTCGTGAGCGGTGTCCTTCTTGCCGGCCGGGCCGGTCTTGCCCTTGGCGCCCTTCTTGGGCTTCAACTCCTCGACAGCCTTGGCGGCACGCTTGGACGCGGGCTTGGCGGGCGCGGTCTTGGCTGCGGGTTTGGCGACAGCCGGTTTGGTTGCGACGTTCTTGGCCGCGGCTTTCGCGGCAGGTGCGGGCTTGGCGCCGACCTTCGCAGGCGTGGCGGTCTTGGCGGCAGTTTTCTTGGCAGTCATGCGGATCCTCGCGGGGGGTCTCGGAGCGGCGCTCGGTGGTTACGGTTGTCAATCCGGCTATCAGTGGCCCTTGCGCGGCGGAGCAACCACTGCGCATCGTCGCGCAACGGAGCCGATCGCGGCGCCGACAGGGCAGGCCAACGACCTCCAGCGGGCGAGCTGAATTGGCGTTCTGGCGTGGCAGTCCTTGCGGGTGAGGTTGGCCTGTGGGTGTACCCGTGTCGCGGGTGGCCGGGGCCCGGAGGTGCTGCTGTCACTCTTGCCGTCGTAACAACAAACCGCTAATTATCGTCGAAGCCGCGCACAGCGTCAAAGTCGATGTCCTACCGTAGCGACTCGACACCGGGGTCGAGTCCCTGTTTGAGTCGCCGCATGCGTTCAAAGAGTTGCTGATAGGCCACTCGCGCCGCCGGGTCGGTCGCGGCCGTGTCGGCGAGTACGCGTTGCTGTTCTGCGAGTGCGTCGAGCAGGCGCCCATCAAGCAGGCGCCGCAAGTCCGAGAAGTCCGCTTGGCCATCGTCAACGTCGTCGGCCCAGTTGGCCACTGTGCTCTGCAGCCGCTCGTCGGCTCCGAGCGCGGCACGCAGCGCTGCCCATGGACGCGGGCCATGCTCGTTCAGGTCACTCTCCAGCCATCCGACAAGCTCACCGTGCGGCGCGGCCAGGCCGTGCAGCAGCTCGTGGTCTTCGGCGGTGAGGCGATCCCACCACGTTGCCTGCATCAGCAGCAGCTGAACAATGCGATCCTCGGGCTTGCGCGGCGCGCGTCGCGTGGCGGCATAGGCGCTGCGCGGTGGCGTCCGGGTCGCGACGGTGGAGTGAGCCTGATGCCTTGGCGCTGCGGCGTCGATGGATCGGGTTGACCATTGCGCGACAAGCTCACCATCGGGCAGAGCAGCCGCGCGCGCGATCTCGACCAGCACTTGTCGCTTCAAGGCACATTCGGCCAATAGGGTCCACAAGGGTCGAGCCTGCGCAAGGAAACGCGCGCGGCCTTCCGGTGTGCCCAGGTCGCAGCCCTCGCGGGCCACCGCGAGCAACTGGCGCGACAGGGGGATGGCCTGGGAGACGTAGCGTTCGAACGACGTGGCGCCTTCGGCCCGGACAAATGAGTCAGGATCATGCTCAGGCGGCAGGAACAGAAATCGCACCGACCGCAAATCGGTCACGTGGGGCAGCGCGGCTTCAAGCGCCCGCTTCGCCGCACGCTGCCCTGCGGCGTCACCGTCGAAACTGAATACCACCGAATCGGTGAACCGAAACAGCTTGCGCACATGTTCGTCCGTGCAAGCCGTCCCGAGTGTGGCGACCGCATTGTCAAAGCCGGATTGGGCCAGTGCCACGACGTCCATGTAGCCTTCCACGACCAGCGCATAGCCTCGTGCCCGCATGCCGCCGCGCGATTCGAACAGGCCGTACAACTCGCGGCCCTTGACGAACAATGGGGTCTCCGGCGAGTTCAGGTACTTGGGCTCACCGCGGTCGAGCACCCGGCCGCCGAATCCGATCGTGTCTCCGAGCACTGAGCGGATCGGGAACATGACACGGTCGCGAAATCGGTCGTAGCGCTTCTGCTCCGCCTCGGCTTCGCCTTGCACAACGACCAGGCCCGCTTCGACGAGCAAGGGATCGTCGTACTGCGCAAAGGCGCTGGCCAGCGACCGCCAACCCTCGGGGGCGTAGCCGATGCCAAAGCGTGACGCAACCTCTCCGGTCAGCCCGCGCCCCTTGAGATAGTCGATCGCCACCGGGCTGACCTTGAGCAGTTTTCGATAGTGCTCGGCCGCGCGCGCCAACACGTCCGCCAAGGTGGCTTGACGCGCCTTGCTCTGGGCGGCTTGACGCCGCTCATCGTCGCTGCGCGAATCGTCGGGCACGGTCAGCCCGACCTGTTGTGCCAGGTCCGTCACGGCATCTCGGAAGCTCGCGCCGGTGTGCTCAGTGAGGAACTTGATCGCGTCGCCAGAGGCGCCGCAACCGAAACAGTAGTAGAACTGTTTGCTCGGGCTGACCGAGAAGCTGGGTGACTTCTCGCCGTGAAACGGGCACAGACCCATCAGGTTGGCGCCGCCCTTTTTCAGTTGAACATGGCGGCCCACCACGTCGACGATGTCGACGCGTGCCAGCAATTCGGCAACAAACCCGGGGGGAACCATCGATCTAGTCTAGCGAAGACGCGTCACCGTGCCACCGTTCACGTTTTCGGGCGTGCCTGGCGAGTGTTTCGAGGCATGACCCTGCCTACACTGCGCGCGGGCTCCTGGTTGCCGTCACAAGCCGCCAACCTGGGCCACATCCGAAGCACGTCAACCACGCGCCGCCATGATCAACACGCCTGACTGCCAGCTGCGCCGCTCCGCCGCCCGGTCGACTGGCGGTACCCGGTCGCGATGGCTCGCCGTCGTGGGCATGAGCATTGCGATCGGCGGGACCTGCGCGTCAGCGCCCGTCCACGCCCAGGCGACTGCAGACCGGGCGGCGCCTTCTGACCGCGCCAAGCGCGACGCGGACAAGGTGTACGAACTGATTCGGATGCATGCGGACCGGCCGCGCAAGGCATCGTCCCCTCCGGCGGGCGCCTTGACGACAGTCTTGCCGTCCGCGACGAACGAGGTGCGGCAATCAAGCAGTCCCGCGGTTGTCAATCTGACCGCGACACCAGATTTGCCCGCTTCGCCAGTGACTGCCCGCGATGCGGGGTCGGCCCCGGTCGAATTCAGTGCTCGCGCCCCGGTAGCGGCGCTCGCGCCCCCGACGGCGCCGCTTCTCGCGACAGAACTGGCCGTCAAGCCGCTCGCCCCGGCATTGGCGGCAACCGCCGACCGTTCGGCGACGCCCGCTGCAACCGAAACATTGGGGACGACATTGGTCCTGGTGTCCGGCGCCGAGCCCGAGTTTCCAGCCCACTTGATCCGCAGGCTTGGTCAGGGCTCGGTAGTCGTGGCATTCGAAGTACGACCGGATGGCAGCGTTGGTGCGACCTCCATCCAGAAGAGTCGCCACGCCGGATTGAACGACGCCGCTATGGCTGCCGTGGCGGCCTGGCGTTTCAAGCCCGTCAGTGCGACGACTGCAGGCGTGACGGAGTTTCGTTTCGAGTAGGCGCCTGCGCGGCCGCTACACCGCGAAGTCCGTCAGCTTCTTGCCCGTGGCAATTGCGGCCTTGAGCCAGCGGGGTTGCAGGCCGCGACCACTCCAGGTTTCGCCCGTGGCCTTGTTGCGGTACTTGGCGGCGACCTTGGCGCCTGTGCCGCCCTTCTTGGGCCCACGGGTACCGAGGTCAGACGCCGAAAGTCCATACTCGGCCATCAATGTCTTGATTTGAGTGATCGCGGATTGCCGCTCTGCACGCTGGGTTTCGGCAATTTGTTTCTCTAGAGCGGCTTTCTGCGCCAGCAGTTCATTGAGTTTTGCCATGGTCGTCATCCGTAAGGGAGGGTGACGCGAATATAGCACCACTCGAGGCGCGGGTTACTTATAACCAACTCGATCCAGTATCTGTTGAATCTTGACCTGATTCATACCGACGACAGAGATTGGAATGGTTTCGCTCTTGAACGGCCCCATCGCCCGCAGCGCGGGGTTGTCGACCTTGATGCCTGCGACGACCGGCCACTCGTTGTTGCCGTCAGCAAAGTAGGACTGCGCCTGTTCGCTGACCAGGTATTCGATGAACCGTCGTGCCGCTTCGCGGTTCTTCGCATACCGGGCGACTGCCGCGCCTGCAATATTGACATGCGTGCCGAACGTCGCCTGATCAGGAAACATCACTCCGACCTTGCTCATCACGGCCTTGTCTTCCGGTTTGTCGGAGCGCATCAGTCGAGCCAAGTAATAGGTATTCGTCAGAGCGATACCGCATTCGCCGCTGGCGACAGCCCGAATCTGGTCGGTATCGCCGCCCTTGGGGGCGCGGGCCATGTTCGCGACCAGGCCCTTGAGCCAGGTCTCGGTCGCCTGCGGGCCGAGGTGCTCGTACATGGCACCAAACAGCGACAGGTTGTAGGGGTGCGAACCGGAGCGTGTGCACAGCAGGCCGGTGTGCTTGCTGCTGGCCAGTTTTTCGTAGGTATCGACGTCCTCGGCCTTGACCTTGGCCCTGTTGTAGACGACGACACGCGCGCGCGTCGAAAGGCCAAACCATTGCGAGCCCTGTCCACTGTCTTTGCCGCGCAGTTGTGGTGGCACGCGGGCGTCGAGCGTCGCACTCTTGAGCGGCTGGAAGAGACCATTGACTTCCGCGCGCCACAGGCGCGCGGCGTCGACAAGCAGCACAACGTCGGCAGGGCTTGCGCTTCCCTCGGTGCTCAGCCGCGCGAGGATGCCCGCGTCGTCGGCATCGACACGGTTGATCCTGATGCCCGTGGCCTTGGTGAAGTTGTCGTAGAGCGCCTCGTCGGTCTGGTAGTGGCGTGCCGAGTACAGGTTCAGCGTGGGTTGCTGCGCGTGCGCCGCGAGCCCGATGGTGAGGGCCAGCGCCGTGGCCGAATGCCTGAGCAGGGACATGAACATCTCCAGGTCGTTGAATGACCAGGAGCGTATCACACTAAATACGAATGATTCGCGTTTAGTATGTATTTCAGGACGCCGGCGGCACGTAGCCGGCGGGCTTGTCACCGCCCTCGCCAAACAGGAACAACTCCATCTGTCGCGCCAGGTACTGTCGCGCGCGCGCATCCGCCAAGTTCAACCTGTTCTCGTTGACCAACATCGTCTGGTGCTTCTTCCACATCTCGAAGGCTTCCTTGCTGATGTTGTCGTAGATGCGCTTGCCCAACTCGCCTGGATACGGCGGATAGACCAAGCCTTCACCTTGCTTCTTCAGATAGCTGCACTCAACCATGCGTGTCATGTCGGGGCTCCAAGGTCATTCATTTGAGATGTTTGATCAGCACCAGCGAGCGCCGATCCCAGTTGTACTTGCGCTTTCGCGCCTCGGGCAGCCAGTCGGCCTCGGCCGGCACAAAGCCGCGCTTGATGAACCAGTGCATCGTGCGCGTCGTCAGCACGAAGATGCTCGCCAAGCCCATGCTGCGCGCCCGCTGCTCCACGCGCTTGAGCATGCGATCGCCGTCACCCTGGCCCTGCACATTTGGGCTGACCGTCAGCGCCGCCATTTCGGCGGTGCCCGCCTCGGGGTAGGGGTAGAGCGCGGCGCAGCCGAAGATCACGCCATCATGCTCGATGACGGTGTAATTGGCGATGTCGCGTTCGATCTCCGTGCGTTCGCGACGGACCATCGTGCCATCGCGCTCGAACGGTTCGATCAGCTGCAGGATGCCGCCGACATCGTCGCTGGTGGCCTCGCGCAGGCTCTCCAGCTTCTCGTCAACGACCATCGTGCCGATGCCATCGTGGGTATAGACCTCCTGCAGCAATGCGCCGTCCACCCCGAACGGCAGGATGTGCGAGCGCTCGACGCCCTCGCGGCAGGCCTTGACGCAATGACGCAGGTAGAAGGCAACGTCGGTCGGCACGGTCGGGGCCGGAAGCGCGGCAAGCAGCCGCTCGGCATCTGCCAATGTCAGCTCGGTGTCGATGTCACTCGCGGGGTCGTCGCGGTTCTCGCGAATCCCAGGCACCTCCGTGACGAACAGCAGCTTGTCGGTCTGCAGCGCGATGGCGGTGGAGGTCGCCACGTCCTCCATCGTCAGATTGAACGCCTCTCCCGTCGGCGAGAACCCGAACGGCGACAGCAACACGACGGCGCCGGTGTCGATGGCACGACGGATGGCGACGGCGTCCACCTTGCGGACCACACCGGTGTGCATGTAGTCAACGCCATCGACGATCCCGACCGGCCGTGCGGTCAGGAAGTTGCCCGACACGACACGCAGCGTCGCATTGGCCATGGGCGTGTTCGGCAATCCTTGCGAAAAGGCGGCTTCGATCTCGAAGCGCAGCTGGCCGGCGGCCTCCTGGGCGCAATCCAGTGCGAGCGCATCCGTGATTCGCATGCCGTTGTGGAAGCGTTCGGGATGGCCCTTGGCCCGCAGCTGCTCGCTGACCTGGGGCCGAAAGCCGTGCACCAGGACCAGCTTGATGCCCATCGCGTGCAGGATCGCCAGGTCGTGCACGAAGGCCGACAGCTTGCCCGCGGCAATCCCTTCGCCGGCCATGCCGACCACGAAGGTCTTGCCGCGGTAGGCGTGGATGTACGGGGCAACCGACCGAAACCACGGAACGAAGGTGTGGGGGAAAACGAGGCTCATGGCGGATCGGATTGTGCCGCAGGCCGTCACTGCGGCATTGACCATCAGCGCCTCCAGGCGCAGCATGTTGACCCACTTTGCAAAAGGAGTCCGCGATGGATGCCTACAAGACCCAGGGTGCCTTCAGCTGGTCGGAACTGACGACGAGCAACCCGAAAGCCGCGGTCGAGTTCTACGGCACGCTGTTCGGCTGGAAGGCGGAGAACATGGACATGGGCACGGGGCCGTACCACGTGTTGAAGATCGGCGACGTGTCGGTTGGCGGCATCATGGGCAAGCCCCCTGGGGCGCCCGCCGGCAAGCCGTCCATGTGGGGCTGCTATGTCACGGTGGACGACGTCGACAAGACGTGCGCCAAGACGAAGAAGCTCGGCGGCACCGTGCTGATGGAGCCGATGGAGGTCAAGGGCGTCGGCCGCATGGCCGTGATCCAGGATCCGCAGGGCGCCGCGATCAGCGTCATCACGTACAGCATGTGACCTGAGAGCCGTCAGGCCAATACGGCGGTCAACGTGGCTTGAGACAGGGCGCGGATAATTCGCGCCCCGTGCCTGCTGACATCACCGCCACCCCGCTGCCGCAAATCACCTTCCCAGAGGCGCTGCCGGTATCGGCGCGGCGCGACGAGATCGCGCGCGCCATCGAGGCACACCAGGTCGTCATCGTCTGTGGCGAGACCGGGTCAGGCAAGACGACCCAGTTGCCCAAGATCGCCCTCACGCTGGGGCGGGGGCGCGCACACACCGGCAAGCTGATCGGCCATACGCAGCCGCGCCGCATCGCAGCGTCGAGCGTGGCCAAGCGCATCGCCGAGGAACTGAAGACGCCGCTGGGTGCGGTGGTCGGCTTCAAGGTCCGATTTCAGGACCGCCTCCAGCCCGGCGCGTCGGTCAAGCTCATGACCGACGGCATCCTGCTCGCCGAGACGCAGGGCGACCCGCTGCTGCGGGCCTACGACACGCTGATCATCGACGAGGCGCACGAGCGCTCGCTCAACATCGACTTCCTGATCGGTCACCTCAAGCAGATCCTGCCGCGGCGGCCCGACCTCAAGGTGATCGTGACCTCGGCGACGATCGACGCCGAGCGCTTCGCTCAGCATTTCGCCAGTGCCGACGGGCCGGCGCCCGTGATCCAGGTCTCGGGCCGCCTGTTTCCCGTCGAACAGCGCTGGCGGCCGTTCGAATGGAACGATGCCCCCAAGACGACTGCGTCGTCTGCCCCCCAAGGGGGCGCGCCGTCCTTGGGGCGGCCCGGCGGCCGGCAGGACCGCGATCTCGGCGTGGCGATCGCCGATGCGGTCGACGAACTCTGGCAGGGCGCCGCCGGGGGCGACATCCTGGTCTTCCTGCCGGGTGAACGCGAGATCCGCGAGACGGCCGACCACCTGCGCAAGCACCTGGCCCATGACCCGCGGCGGCGCGACCGCCAGATTCTGCCGCTGTTTGCGCGCCTTTCACAGGCCGAGCAGGACCGCGTGTTCGAGACGGGGGGGGCGCCGCGTATCGTGTTGGCGACGAATGTGGCCGAAACCTCGCTGACCGTGCCAGGCATCCGCTACGTGATCGACAGCGGCCAGGCGCGCGTCAAGCGCTACAGCTACCGCAACAAGGTCGAGCAACTCCAGGTCGAGGCGATCAGTCAGGCGGCGGCCAACCAGCGCGCCGGCCGCTGCGGCCGCGTCGCCGGCGGCACCTGCATCCGGCTCTACGACGAGGCCGACTTCGCGGCCCGGCCGCGCTTCACCGACCCGGAGATCCTGCGCAGCTCGCTGGCCGGCGTGATCCTGCGCATGAAGTCGCTCGGCCTGGGCCTGGTCGAGGACTTTCCCTTCCTCGAGCCGCCGCCGAAGAAGGCCATCGCCGATGGCTACGCGCTGCTGGGCGAGTTGGGCGCCGTCGACGAGATCAACGAGCTCACGGCTACCGGCCGTGAGCTTGCGCGCCTGCCGCTCGATCCGCGCATCGGCCGCATGATCGTCGAGGCGCGCGAACGCCAGTCGCTGACCGAAGTGTTGATCATCGCCGCCGCGCTGTCGGGCCAGGACGTGCGTGACCGGCCGCAGGAGCGGGCGCAGGCTGCCGACGAGAAGCACAAGCCCTTCGACGACGAACGCAGCGAATACAGCGGTACCTTGAAGCTGTGGCGCTGGCTGGAAGCCGGCCGCGGGCATGGTGTGGATCACAAGGAGCACAAGCTGTCGAACCGGCAGCAGGAGCAGCGCCTGCGCGACCACTTCATCTCGCCGCGCCGGGTGCGCGAGTGGCGCGACATCCACTCACAGCTGCTGACCGTGGTGGCAGAGCATGGCTGGAAACTCAACCCCGCGCCGGCCAACTACGAGCAGATCCACCTGGCGCTGCTGGCGGGACTGCTGGGCAATATCGGCTGCAAGGCCGACGACGACGACTGGTACCTCGGCGCGCGCGGCATCAAGTTCTGGCGCCACCCCGGCGCCAACCTGTCCAAAAAGCCGGGCCGCTGGCTGATGGCGGGCGAGCTGGTCGAGACCACGCGCCTCTTTGGCCGCGGTCTGGCGGGCATCGAGCCGACCTGGATCGAGCGCATCGGTGGCCACCTGCTGAAGAAGCAGCTGCTCGAGCCGCACTGGGAGAAGAAGGCCGCGCAGGTGGTGGCGCTCGAGCGGGCGACGCTCTACGGCCTCGTGGTCTACAACAACCGTAAGGTCGACTTCGCCCGTGTCGACTTGCCCGCCGCGCGCGAGATCTTCATCCGCGAGGCCTTGGTGCACGGCGAGTGGGAGACCCAGCTCGCGTTCCTGGCCCATAACCAGAAACTGATCCATCAGGTGCAGGAGCTCGAGCACAAGGCCAGGCGCCAGGACGTGCTCATCGATGACGACCTGATCTTCGCCTTCTACGAGCAGCAGCTCCCCGCCGACGTGGCCAGTGGCACGAGCTTCGAACGCTGGTACCGCGCCGCAGTCAAACGCCAGCCCGAATTGCTCAGGCTCACCCGTGACGAACTGATGCGTCACGAGGCTGCGGGCATCACGACAGAGGCCTTTCCGAAGGTGATTCGCCTGGGCGGCATCGACTGTGCCGCCAGCTACCTGCACCAGCCCGGCGACGCCAAGGACGGTCTGACCGTGACCGTGCCGATCTATGCCTTGAACCAGGTCAACGACGAGCGCTGCGATTGGCTGGTGCCAGGCATGCTGGCGGCCAAGGTGCTGGCCTTGGTGAAGAGCCTGCACCAGCGCCCGCGGTCGCGCCTGGTGCCGCTGCCCGACTTCGCCGAGGAGTTCTGCGCCAGCACGGCGTTTGCACAAGGCAGTCTCATTGACGCGCTCCTCAAGGCGGTGCGCGAGCGCGCCCAGATCGCGGTGCAGCGCAACGACTTCAAGCTCGAAACCGTCCCGGCGCACTTGTGGATGAACTTCCGCGTCGTCGACGAGCATGGACGCCTGCTCGGCACCGGGCGCAATCTGGCGGCCTTGAAGTCGGAGCTGGGCGTGCAGGCGCGCTCGGCGTTCCAGGCCCTGGCCGGGCTGAAGTTGGCGCAGGCCGTGGCGCCCAGGAGCGAGCCGGCAAAGCCGGCGCAATCGGTCGCTTCGGCAACCGACAAGGCCGCGCCGGTCGTGCCGAGCGCCATGTTCACCGATTGGACATTCGGTGAACTGCCTGAGCTGATGGAGCTGCACAAGGGCGGCCAGACCCTGGTTGGTTTTCCGGCCCTGATCGACAAGGCGACGGGGGTCGAGATCGAGGTCTTCGATCAGCCCGACGTCGCGGCTGCCAGGCATCGCGAGGGCATGCGGCGACTGATCGCGCTGCAACTCAAGGAGCCTCTGAAGTTCCTGGAGAAGAACATCCCCGACATGCCGCGACTGGCCGCCCAGTTCATGGCCATCGGCAGCGCCGACGAATTGCGCCAGCAGATCGTCGCGATCGCGCTCGACCGTGCCTTTCTCGCCGACGCGATGCCCAGCGATGCGGCGAGTTTCAAGGCCTGCGTCGCGGCCGGACGCGGCCGCCTGTCACTGATTGCGCAGGAGGTGGCGCGGGCGGCGGCCGCCGTGCTGCAGGAGCATGCTGCGGCGGTGCGAAAGCTCAAGGACAGCAAGGCCCCCAAGGACGTCGCAGACGATGTGGCGGCGCAACTGCAGCGCCTGGTCGGCAAGCGATTCCTGATCGCCACGCCCTGGCCGGCGCTGGCGCATCTGCCGCGCTACCTGCGTGCGGTCGTGATGCGGCTGGACAAGCTGCGCGCCGATCCGTCGCGCGATGCGCAGCGCATGGGCGAACTGCGCCCGCTCGAGCAGCGCTGGCTGCGCCGGATCGCGGAGCGCCGCGGCGCGCCCGACGCGCGCCTCGACGAGTTCGGCTGGCTGCTCGAGGAGTTGCGCGTCAGCCTGTTTGCGCAGGAGTTGCGCACGCCGCAGCCAGTCAGCGTCAAGCGGCTCGAGAAGTCCTGGGCGCAACTCGAGGGCTGAGTCGCAGGCTCAGCCAGGTTTGCCGGGGCTGCGCATGTCTGCCAGCTTGGGCGAGGGCGACGTGACGCGGGCGTCAAAGGGTTGCGGCGCATTCCCGACGCGGGCCAGCACGCGGCGCACATATTCACGTGTTTCGTCGAATGGCGGCACGCCGCGGTGGCGGTCGACGGCGCCCTCGCCGGCGTTGTAGGCGGCAGCCACCAGGGCGGTGTCGCCTTCGAAGTAGGCCGACAGCCAGCGCAGGTAGGCCATGCCGCCGCGAATGTTCTGATGGGCGTCGAAGGGATTGCGCACGCCAAAGCGCTTGGCGGTTTGCGGAATCAGTTGCATCAGTCCCTGGGCATTCTTGTGCCGACAGGGCGGCCACGTCGAAGTTGGACTCCACGGCAATGATGGCCAGCACGAACTGTGGCTTGATCTTGAAATGCGGCGCCAGGCGATGGACGAGCCTCTCGATATGCGGCGGCGCGTTCACGGCCTGCGTTGCCGGCATGGGCGCCGGCAAGGCGGCGAGCGCACGCGAGAAACACTCGGGCACCTCGGCGGCCGGCCACGTCACCGACTGCAGCATGCGCCTGGCGTCACCGTGGCCCTGCGTCGAGGCGGCGAAGAACAGGTAGGAGGCCCAGTCGTCGCGACGATCCGTCCCGCGGCCGTGCGCGAACAGCCACGCCAACTGGTACTGCGACTCGGCATCGCCGCGGCGCGCCAAGCGGCACAGGTCTGCGACGGCCTGCGGGCTGTTGCGGGCCGTTGCTGTATCAGCCTGCACTTCCGTTCCCTCTGCGACGGGTGCGGCGATGGCGAGGGCCAACGTGGCCACTCGCAGGGCATGGGAAGTCATCCGGGACACGGCCACAGTCTAGTCACTCCGCGCCGCACAGACCAGGCCGGCCGTGGCGGTCGTTACGTCGCAATGACGACTTCCAGCAGGCGGTCGAGCCCACCGTGGTCGATGGCGACCATCGCCTGCTCACGCACGCGCGGCTTGGCGTGGTACGCCACCGAGAGGCCGGCCAGCGCCATCATCGGCAGGTCGTTGGCGCCATCGCCCACGGCGATGGCCTGTTGCGGCGTGATGCTCAGTCGCGCGCAGGTCTGCAACAGCGTGCGTTGTTTCTCGGCACCGTCGCAGATGTCGCCCCAGGGCTGGTCGACCATGCGGCCGGTCAGAGCACCGTCGGCCACTTCGAGCACATTGCTGCGCGTGTAGTCCAGCCCCAGCCGGTCGCGTACGCGGTCGGTGAAGAACGTGAAACCGCCCGAGACCAGCAAGGTCTTCAGCCCCGCCGCCTGGCAGGCACGCACCAGCGTCTCCGCCCCCGGGTTGAGCTGCAGGCGCTGGCTATAGACCTGCTCCAGCGCCTCGACGCGCACGCCGCGCAGCAGCGCCACGCGCTGGCGCAGGCTGGCCTTGTAATCGCTGATCTCGCCGCGCATCGCCGCCTCGGTGATGGCGGCGACTTCGGCCTTGCGGCCGGCCATGGCGGCGATCTCGTCAACGCATTCGATGTTGATCAGCGTCGAGTCCATGTCGAAGGCGATCAGGCGGAAGTCGACCAGGCGCAAGGGCGGTGCGACGTTGCGCAGCACCAGGCCGGGCGCGATCTCGACGGGTTTCATGGGGTCTCGACCAATTTGGGCGTGCCCAGCGAGCGCAGCACATCGCGGATCAGTTGCGCCCGCTCCTGCGCGCTGGGGGTCTCGCGCTCGATGCGCAGCTTGTCATTGCCGGCCAGCTTGATGTGGCGGTTCTTCTGCACCAGCTCGATGATGCGCAACGCATCGATGGGTGGATTCGGGCGGAAGGCGATCACGGCCAGACGCGGCGCGGCGTCGATCTTCAGCACGCCATAGGGCTTGGCCAGCACGCGCAGGCGATGCGTATCGAACAGGGTCTGGCCTTGCACGGGGAGCTTGCCGAAGCGGTCGGTGATCTCCTCGAGCAGGGCGTCGATCTGCTCGGGTTTCTGCGCCGTCGCCAGGCGCTTGTACAGGTTCAGCCGCGTGTGCACGTCGCCGCAATAGGCGTCGGGCAGCAGCGCCGGGGCGTGCAGGTTGATCTCGGTCGTCGCGGACAGCGGTGACAGCAGATCGGGTTCGCGCCCGGCCTTGAGCGAGCGCACCGCTTCGGCCAGCATGTCGTTGTAGAGCTGGAAGCCGACTTCCATCATGTTGCCGCTCTGGTTCTCACCCAGCACCTCGCCGGCGCCGCGGATCTCGAGGTCGTGCATGGCCAGGTAGAAGCCGCTGCCCAGGTCCTCCATCTGCTGGATCGCCTCCAGGCGCATCGCGGCCTGCTTGGTCAGCCCCTCGACGTCGGGCACCATCAGGTAGGCGTAGGCTTGGTGGTGGCTGCGGCCGACGCGGCCGCGCAGCTGGTGCAACTGCGCCAGGCCGAACTTGTCGGCGCGGCTGATGACGATGGTGTTGGCCGTGGGCACGTCGATACCGGTCTCGATGATGGTCGAGCACAGCAGCACGTTGTGGCGCTGGGCCACGAAGTCGCGCATCACGCGCTCGAGTTCGCGCTCGGGCATCTGGCCATGGGCAATGGCGATGCGGGCTTCGGGCAGCAGCTCGGCCAGCTTGTCGCGCCGGTGCGCGATCGTCTCGACCTCGTTGTGCAGGAAGTACACCTGGCCGCCGCGCTTGAGCTCGCGCAGCACGGCTTCGCGGATCGTGCCACTGGACTCGCTGCGCACGAAGGTCTTGATCGACAGCCGGCGCTGCGGCGCGGTGGCGATCACGCTCAGGTCGCGCAGCCCCTCCAGCGCCATGCCCAGCGTGCGCGGGATCGGCGTGGCCGTCAACGTCAGCACGTCGACATCGGCGCGCAAGGCCTTGATCGCTTCCTTGTGGCGCACGCCGAAGCGGTGCTCCTCGTCGATGATCAAGAGGCCCAGGCGCTTGAAGCGCACGTCCTTGGACAGCAGCTTGTGGGTACCGACGACGATGTCGATCGTGCCGGCCTCGATGCCCTCGAGCGCGGCGTTGATCTCCTTGGTCGAGCGAAAGCGCGACAACTCGGCGACCTTGACGGGCCACTTGCCGAAGCGGTCGACGATGTTCTGGTAATGCTGCTCGGTCAGCAACGTCGTGGGTGCCAGCAGCGCGACCTGCTTGCCGCCGATCACGCTGACGAAGGCCGCGCGCAGGGCGACCTCGGTCTTGCCGAAGCCGACGTCGCCGCAGACGAGCCGGTCCATCGGTTTGGGCGACACCAGGTCCTGGATCACGGCATGGATGGCGGCGCGTTGGTCGGGTGTCTCCTCGAAGGCGAAGCTGGCGGCAAAGGCCTCGTAGTCATGGCCCGAGTAACGGTGCGCATAGCCCTCGCGCGCGGCGCGCCGGGCATACAGGTTCAGCAATTCGGCGGCGGTGTCGCGCACCTGCTCGGCGGCCTTGCGCCTGGCCTTCTCCCACTGCCCGGAACCCAGGCGATGCAAGGGCGCCTCGTCGGCGGAGACGCCGGTGTAGCGGCCGATCAGGTGCAATTGCGCCACCGGCACATACAGCGTGGCCTTCTCGGCGTACTCGAGGTGCAAAAACTCAGACGAGCCGTCGCCGAGGTCGATGTGGATCAGGCCGACATAGCGTCCGATGCCGTGGTTGATGTGCACCACCGGGTCGCCGACCTTGAGCTCCGAGAGGTCCTTGATCAGCGCATCGACATTGCTGACCTGCTCCTGCTTGCGACGCCGGCGCGAGGTCGGCGCGGTCGAGAAGAGCTCAGTCTCGGTGATGAACTGGATCGCGGCTGCGCCTTCGCGCTGCCAGTGGAATCCTGCCGCCAGCGGCGCCGCGGCAATCGCCACCTTCTCGTCGCCGCCTTCGAACTCGGCCAGCGTATCGACGCTGGGCACCTCGATGCGATGATCGCGCAGCAGCTCGAGCAGGCTTTCGCGTCGGCCCTCGCTCTCGGCCACCAGCAGCACGCGCGCGACGGTACCGTCGAGGTGCCGTTCGAGCGAGGCCAGCGGCTCGGTGGCGCCGCGGTCGACGGCCACGTCGGGCAGTGGGCGCGCCCAACTGACCGAGGCAGGAGCGGGCTCTGGCGCGCCCTGTCCGGGGGGGCCGCGCAGCGCCAGCGTGGCCAGCGGCTGGGTCAGGGCGAAGAACTCCTCGGTCTTGAGGAAGATCTCTTCGGGCGCCAGGATCGGCCGCTCCGGGTCATGCTGCAGGAATCGATGGCGCTCGCGCGTGTCGGTCCAGAACCGGCCCAGCGTTTCGTCGATGTCGCCGTGCAACACCAGCGCGGCCCGGGCGCCGAGATAGTCGAACAGGGTTGCGGTGTGCTCGAAGAACAGCGGCAGGTAGTACTCGATGCCGGCAGTGGCGATGCCTGCACCCAGGTCCTTGTAGATGCGGCTCTTGGTCGGGTCGCCTTCGAGCTTCTCGCGCCAGCGGGCGCGAAACGTCGCGCGCGCCGCGTCGTCCATCGGGAACTCGCGCCCGGGCAGCAGCCGGATGTCGGGCACCGGGTACAGGCTGCGCTGCGAATCGGGGTCGAAGGTGCGGATCGAGTCGATCTCGTTGTCGAACAGGTCGATGCGGTAGGGCACCGTCGAGCCCATCGGAAAGAGGTCGATCAGCCCGCCGCGCACCGCGTACTCGCCGGGCGACACCACCTGGCTGACATGTTGGTAGCCGCCCAGG
>CAVUEP010000014.1:0-35412 GCA_963740395.1 uncultured beta proteobacterium | reverse complement strand
GTAGCCGAGTACTCTATCCAGCTGAGCTACGGGCGCGTATTTTCGTCGTTGATAATCTTTGGCGGAGAGAGAGGGATTCGAACCCTCGAAGGGGTATTAGCCCTTACTCCCTTAGCAGGGGAGCGCTTTCGACCACTCAGCCATCTCTCCGTACGCGGTCATGATTACTGCCCGCAGGCTACCGCGAAAGGGCCGCACATATTACTGTCCGTGCTCATTGAGGTAAAGCGGTTTTCAATCGGGCCCGACCGTTTCCGGCTCAACCGGACTGTGCCGTCCCGCTGTCGGCCTGTTCGCTCTGAATTCGCTCGTAGATCTCTTCCCGGTGCACTGCGACGTCTTTAGGGGCGTTGATCCCGATACGGACCTGATTTCCCTTGACCCCCAAGACGGTGATCGTGATATCGCTCCCGATCATTACCGTCTCACCAGCGCGTCGCGTCAGAATCAGCATGACTTCCTACTCCTGCCTGGCGGGGCTCCGCCCCGTTCTTTTTTGCGCGTCGTACTTCCTTAAACTGTTGTAATACTAGCCGATTCTCTGGCTCGTGCTGCCCATTATGTAATAAAGCACGCCCTGGAAATCTGGACCAGCACTTGCTCAGCCGAGCTGCGCCGCGACCCATGCCGGCGACCGATGCGAGGGCCTGCGTCGAGCTCTGCCGGCGTCATTGCCGCCGGCCTGTGCGAAATCGGCACGGCCGCCGCCTTTGCCGCCGACCTGCTCCGCGACGCGGCTTGATCAGGTCGCCGGCTCGGATCGCGGTCCGTCTTGTTCTTGGTGACTCCGGCGGCGAGACGTACTTTGCCGTCGTCGACCGAGCCGAGCACAACGACCGCGCTTTTGCAGCTTGTCCTTGAAGCGATCCACCGCATCGCGCAGTGTTTTCGCATCGGCGCCGTCCATGCGCGATCGCCAGCACCTTGATGCCCGCGATTTCCTGAACGTTGCTCGCTGTGATCGTCGACGAGCCACCGGTCACCAGCGCCTGTCTTGCCGCCGCCAGTTCCTTTTCGAGTTCCTTGTTGCGCTTCAGCAGCTGTTCGACTTTGGTCGCCGCCTGGTCGGGCTGGCTGCGCTAGCAAGCCGCGCGAGTCTGGCGCAGCGTACGCTGGTTGTTGGTCGATCCAGCCGAGCGCGCCTTTGCCGGTCACCGCTTCGATGCGGCGCACGCCGGAGGCAACGCCGCCTTCGCGATACGATCTTGAACACGCCGATGTCGCCAGTGCGATCGACGTGCGTGCCACCGCAAAGCTCGACCGAAAAATCGCCGAGCTTCAGTACGCGCACCTTGTCGCCATATTTTTCGCCGAACAGCGCCACCGCCCCCGACGCGATCGCGTCGTCGTAGCTCATGAGATTGGTTTCGGCGGCGACGTTCGGGCGAATCTCGCGCATTGACCAGGTCTTCGATTTGCCTGCAGTTGTGTCGGCGTCACGGCCTCGTAGATGCGAAAAGTCGAAACGCAGCTTGTCCGGCGCGACCAGCGAGCCCTTCTGTGTCACGTGATCGCCGAGCACCGTGCGCAGCGCCGCATGCATCAGGTGTGTGGCCGAGTGATTGAGCCGGATCGCCTGGCGACGCTCGGCATCGACCACGGCCTCGAGCGTGTCGCCAACGCTGAGTTCGCCCTGCTCCACCAGGCCGAAATGCACGTTGGCCTTGCCGCTTTTTTGCGTGTCGTCGACGCGAAACAGCTTGCCGTCCGCCACCAGGATGCCGGTGTCGCCGACCTGGCCGCCGCTTTCGGCGTAAAACGGCGTCGACGAGAGAACGACCGCGCCGTCGTCGCCCGCGCGCAGCGTATCGACCGGTTTGCCATCTTTGAACAGCGCGACGACGTCGCTGGCGCCCTCAGTACCGTCATAGCCGAGAAATTCGGTTTCAGCATCGTCTTGAGCCAATTGCTGCCGGCGACCCGAACTTGCTTGCGGCGCGGGCCCGATCGCGCTGCTGCTCCATCGCCGCTTCGAAACCGGCCTCATCGACCGTCAGCCCGCGCTCGCGCGCAATATCGGCCGTCAGGTCGACCGGAAATCCGTAGGTATCGTAGAGCTTGAAAACGACGTCGCCCGGAATCTGCGTGCCGTCAATGTCGGCAATCGCCGACTCGAGCATGTCCATGCCCTGGTCGAGCGTCTCGGCGAAGCGGCGCTCCTCTTTCTTCAGCACTTTCTCGACATGCGCCTGCGCTTTGACAAGTTCCGGGTATGCGCTCGCCCATCTCCTTGACCAGCGGCGCGACCAGCTTGTGAAAGAACAGGCCGTCCGTGCCCAGCTTTTTGCCGTGCCGTATCGCGCGTCGAATGATGCGTCGCAGCACGTAGCCTCGCCCTTCATTGCCCGGCAGCACGCCATCCACGATCAGGAACGAACAGGCACGAATATGATCGGCAATAACGTTGAGCGAACTCGAGCCGTCGTTCTCGACGTCGAGCACGCGTGCCGCTGCTGCGATAACGTGCTCGAACAGGTCGATCTCGTAATTGCTGTGCACCTGCTGCATGACCGCCGCGATGCGTTCGAGACCCATGCCGGTATCCACTGACGGTTTCGGCAACGGCTTCATGTCACCGTCAGCCGAGCGATCGAACTGCATGAAGACCAGGTTCCAGACTTCGACGTAGCGATCGCCGTCCTCGTCCGGCGATCCCGGCGGACCGCCCGGCACGTCCGCACCGTGATCGAAAAAAATTTCGCTGCACGGACCACACGGTCCGGTATCACCCATCGCCCAGAAATTGTCTTTCGCACCGAGGCGCGAGAAACGCGCTGGATCGACTTTCATCTCCTTCAGCCAGATGTCCGCGGCTTCGTCGTCATCCTCGAAGACCGTCACCCACAGACGCTCCGTCGGGCAGCCCTAGCGTCTCGGTCAGAAACTCCCACGCATACTGAATGGCCTCGCGCTTGAAGTAATCGCCGAAACTGAAGTTGCCGAGCATCTCGAAAAACGTGTGGTGACGCGCCGTGTAGCCGACGTTTTCGAGGTCGTTGTGCTTGCCGCCCGCGCGCACGCAGCGCTGCGAGGTCACGGCGCGTCATGTAGGCCGCTTGTCCTCGCCGAGGAACACGTCCTTGAACTGCACCATGCCGGCATTCGTAAACAACAGTGTCGGGTCATTGCCCGGCACGAGCGGCGAGCTCGCGACGACTTCATGGCCGCGGTCACGAAAGAAATCCAGGAATGCCTGGCGCAGCTCATTGCTCGTCATGGTTTTCATCTAGGGGATATCGGGATCAGGCTGTTGGTTTAAAGGCGATAGTTTACGGGGTTTGTGCGCCCTTATTAAGACTTAATCGTCTTCAGGGCAACGACCCTCGAATGCCAGCGCCCGTTGAATATGATCCTGCTCAAAACCGCGGTATTGCAGAAATCGCATCTGCTGCGCCTTGGCCTTGAAGTCGGCCGGACGGCCGCGACCGAATTTCTTGACCCGGACATCGCGAGCGAACCTCGTTCTCCGGCGCCGCAACATCAAGCAGACCCAGGACTGGTCGCGGGACGGCCGGTGGCTGCTGTACCTACGAGGCCAACCCCACGACCGGGCGCGATCTATCGGCGCTGGACATGACCAGCCCTGACCACACGCCGCGCGTCGTCGCGAACACGCCCGCGGAAGAGGTGTTGGCCACGTTCTCTCCGGACGGGCGCTGGGTGGCGTATCAGACCAACGAGTCGGGCCGTTTCGAGGTCGTGGTGCAGCCGTTTCCAGACGCGGGCGGCAAGTGGCAGGCCTCAACCAATGGCGGCGATGCGCCGCGCTGGCGTGCCGACGGCAAGGAGCTCTACTTCCTGTCACCTCCACCGTGACGTCGTTTCAGGCCGGTACGCCGGTGGTGCTGTTTCCGACGCGCATCGTGGACGGCGCTACCATTCAACAAAACCGGCCGCAGTACGCGGTCGCGCGCGACGGCCGGTTCCTGATCAACCAGCCAGTGGAAAACGCCACCGCCGCGCCGATCACGTCGCTCCTGAACTGGAATCCCCAGGGCAAGAAGTAGCGCGCCCCCGGCACTTCGGCTCCGGGCCCTAGTACTTGGGCTGGCTCGGGTCCACCTGGTCGATCCAGGCCAGGATGCCGCCGGTCAGGTTGTGGACGCTGCGTGAAGCCCTGCTCGCGCAGGAACGCCGCGGCCTTGCCCGAGCGGACGCCCGACCGGCACTGCATGACCACTTCGACCGTCGGGGTCGAGCTCGCCGACGCGGGCCGGCAGGTCGCCGAGCGGAATCAGCACCGAGCCCTCGATCCTGCAGATCTGGTACTCGTGCGGCTCGCGGACGTCGACGAGAGCGGCGCGGTGCCGGCGTCCATGCATGGCCTTGAACTCGAGCACGCTCACGTCGGCCATCGCGTCGGTCAGCACGCGGCGCGGGCGGCGCGGCCTGCGCCGGCACGATGCCGCAGAACTGGTCGTAGTCGATGAGCGCGGTCACCGTCGGGTGCGTGCCGCACACCGGGCACTCCGGATCCTTGCGCAGCGTCAGCTCGCGGAAGCGCATCTTCAGCGCGTCGTAGATGAGGAAGCGGCCGGCCAGCGTCTGCCCCATGCCGAGGATGATCTTCACCGTCTCGGTGGCCTGGATGGTGCCGATGAGGCCGGGCAGAATGCCGAGCACGCCGGCCTCGGCGCAGCTCGGCACCAGCCCGGGCGGCGGCGGCTCGGGATAGAGGCAGCGGTAGCACGGGCCGTCCTTGGTGCCGAAGACCGACGCCTGGCCCTCGAAGCGGAAGATGCTGCCGTAGACGTTCGGCTTGCCGAGCAGCACGCAGGCGTCGTTCACGAGGTAGCGCGTCGGGAAGTTGTCGGTGCCGTCGACGACGACGTCGTAGTCGCGGAACAGATCGAGCGCGTTGGCCGAGCTGAGCGCGACCTCGTGCGTGATGACGTTGACGTGCGGATTCAGCTCGTGCAGCGTGTCCTTCGCCGAGGCGAGCTTCGAGCGGCCGACGTCCGACGTGCCGTGCAGGATCTGGCGCTGCAGGTTGCTGACGTCCACGACGTCGAAGTCGACGATGCCGATCGTGCCGACGCCGGCCGCGGCCAGATACATCGCCACCGGCGAGCCGAGCCCGCCGGCGCCGATGCACAGCACCTTGGCGGCCTTCAGCTTGCGCTGCCCCTCCATCCCGACTTCCGAGAGGATCAGGTGGCGGCTGTAGCGCTTGATCTCGTCGGGGCTGAGCGCCGGCAGCGCCGCGGCGACGGCGCCGAGCCGCCCGCCACCGACGGGATGATGCTCAGCGTCTGGCCGTCGACGACCGGCGTCTGCTCCTTCTGCAGGTAGCGGATGTCGTCGTCGCCGACGTAGATGTTGACGAAGCTGCGCAGGCGGCCGTCGGCCGCGTAGAGGTGCTGCTTGAGGCCCGCGTAACGCGTGGTCAGGTCCTGCAGCACCTCGCCGACGGTTGCGCCGCTGGCCTGCACGACGTCGAGCTTCTCGGTGAACGGCCGGAGGGGCGTCGGGATGTGGATGGAGACGGGCATGACGGGATCCTCGTTCGGGAAACCCTGATTATGACGCCGGATCGGTCGCGGCGCTGTCGCCGCTGTCGGCAATCGGCCGTTCGTCGAAGGCCGACCGGTCGTCGCGCAGCATCCACGCGCGCAGCGCCACGGCCTCGCCGGCCACGCACCGAGACGATCGGATAGACGAAGGTCGGCCAGGCGTGGTCGAGATCGTACTGCGACGGCACGGCCGGATGGTCGGGATGCGAATGATAGAAGCCGAGCAGCGCCAGCCCGGCCGCGCTGGCCTGCCGTTCGGCCGCCAGGTAGTCCTTGTCGTCGATGCGGAAGCGGCGGCGCGGGCCCTCGGTGGTGACGTTCGGCAGCGGATGGGTCGCCACGACGCGATCGCCGTCGCCGAGCAGCGCGCCGCAGCACTCGTGCGGGTAGGTCTCGCGGCCGTGCTGCTCGATGGCCGCGCTGCACGCCCGGGCCGAGCTCAAGCGGCGTCATCGCGCTCGCGTCCCGCTGGCCGGCGACGGCGCCGCGGCCGGCACGCGCCCCTCGTCCCAGAAGTGCTCGGACAGGTAGCGATCGCCGGCGTCGCAGAGCACGACCACCATCACGACGGGATCGCGCGTGCGTCAGCGCCTCGGCGCGCGTGCGCCAGCGCCGCCGCGAGGTTGGCGCCGCTCGACACGCCGACGAGCAGGCCCTCTTCGCGCGCCAGGCGCCGTGTCATCTCGTGCGCGTCCTCGGTCGACACTTCCGCCGCGTGGTCGGCCAGCGTCGCGTCGTAGATGCCGGGCACGATCGCCGAGGCCATGTGCTTGAGCCCCTCGAGACCGTGCAGCGGCGACTCGGGCTGCACCGAGATGAGCACCACGCCCGGGACGTGCTCGCGCAGGAACCGGCCGGTGCCCATGAAGGTGCCGCTGGTGCCGAGCGCGGCCACGAAGTGCGTCACGCGACCGGCGGTCTGCGGCCAGGATCTCGGGGCCGGTGGTCTCGAAGTGGGCGCGCCAGTTGAAGGGGTTGTTGTACTGGTCCGGGTAGAAGTACTGCTCGGGGTCGGCGGCGTAGCGGCGCCGGGCCTCGACGATGGCGCCGTCCGACCCGTCCATCGGATCGGTGAACACCAGCTCGGCGCCGTAGGCCGTCAGGATCCGCTTGCGCTCCGGGCTCGCGCTCGACGGCAGGCACAGCGTGACCGGAAAGCCGAGCGCGGCGCCGATCATGGCGTAGGCGATGCCGGTGTTGCCCGAGGTGGCGTCGAGCAGGCGCTTGCCGGGCCCGAGGGCGCCGGTGCGCATGCCCTCGAGAATCATGTGGCGGGCGGCCCGGTCCTTGACCGAACCGCCGGGATTGCTCGCCTCGAGCTTGCCGTACAGCTCCAGGCCCGGCACGTCACGTTCGAGCCTGCGACAGGCGCACGAGCGGCGTCCGTCCGATCGCTGCCAGCAGAGTGGTATCCATCACGCGTTCGGTCATCGTGCCACAATTCCCGGATGGCCCTCGACATCCGGCGGGCGCGCCGACACTTCGCCGGGATCGATCCTGAGATGCACGCGCTCGTGCAAAGTGTCGGGCCCTGCCGGCTCGACACCCGGGTGGCGCCCGACGCCGTTCCAGGCGCTGCTGCGGGCGATCGTGGCGCAGCAGGTCTCGGCCAAGGCGGCGCGCACGGTCTACGCGCGGCTGTGCGAGCTCGCGCCCGGGCGGCGCCCTGACGGCCGAGTCGCTGCTGGCGCACGACGCCGACACGCTTGCGCGCCACCGGCCTCGGCCCGGCCAAGACGCGCTACGTCCGCGATCTGGCCGAACACGTGGTCGACGGCCGGCTCGACCTGGCGGCGCTGGCCGCCGCAGGACGACGCCGCGGTCGATCCGGGCGCTCACCGCCGTGCGCGGCATCGGCACCTGGACGGCCGAGGTCTTCCTCATCTTCCAGCTGCAGCGGCTGGACGTCTTCCCGGCCGCCGACCTGGCGCTGCTCACGGCGATCCAGCGGCTCTACCGCAAGCGGACCCGGCCGACGCCCGCCGAAGGCGCGCCGCTTCGCCGAGCGGTGGCGGCCCTACCGGTCGATCGCGAGCTGGTATCTGTGGCGCAGCATCGAGCCCTGACGCAGCGGCCGCGAGTCGCGCCGTGGCGGTGTCGAGCCCTACTTGAGGCGCGCGGTCAGCGTCACCGAGGCGCGAATCACCGTCTCGCCGGGCGCGACCGGCGGTGCGGCGTCGCCGGCCATCGGCGCGGCCGCCATCCGCATCATCACCGGTTCGGGTCCGCCGCCGCCGAGCCCGGCTTCTTCGATGCGCACGATGCCGGCAATCGCCGATGCCGGCTCCGGCCGCCACCGCCTCGGCCCGGGCGCGGGCATCCGCCACCGCGCGCGTCAGCGCCTCGCGCTCGAGTGCCGCGCGCTGCTTGAGATCGAAGCGCACGCCCTGCACCGAGGTGCCGCCGGCGCCGATGGCCAGTTCGAGCAGCTCGCCGACGCGCGCCAGGTCGTCGACGCGGACCTCGATGGCGTGGCGCGCCACGTAGCCGCGCGGCACCTGCTTGCCGTTCACCCAGTCGACCCGCGCCTGCACGTCGTAGGCGGTCGTGCGCACGGCGTCTTTCGGCACGCCGGCCGCGAGCGAGCCGCTCCTGCACGGCGGTCATGGCCTTGGCCGCCACGGCCTGGGCCTCTTTCGGGCGTCGGCGCCGTGTGCTCGGTGCCGAGGCCGATGGTGGCCATGTCAGGCGCGACCCGGACTTCCCCGTCGCCGCGCACGACCACGGTCGGGGCCGCCGGCGCGGCGGCGTCTGCGCCGACGGCGAGCGCGGGCGCCAGCGCGCCGAGCACGAACGACAGCAGCGTGGCGCGGGTCATTGCAGGGCCTCCCCATCGGCGATGTCGTCGGTGATGTCGGGCGCCTCGGTGTAGGCCACGCGGAACCCGATGCTGTAGGCGTAGGTGTCGGGCGGCACCTTGTGGCGATAGGCGCAGCGCAGCTGCAGCACGTCGTGCGTCACCCACGATCCGCCGCGCAGCACGCGCATGGCGCCGCTCGTCGGGCCGCCGCGGATTCGCGTCGCCGAGCGTGCGATAGGCGTCGGGCGCGTACCAGTCGGCCACCCATTCCCAGACGTTGCCGGCCATGTCGTGCAGGCCGAAGCCGTTGGCCGGAAACGTGCCGACCGGCCGCGTGCCGCGCATGCGCTTCAGGCGCGCTGTCGGGCAGGAAGTTCGAGCGCGACGGATCGACCTCGTCGCCCCACGGATACCGCCGGCCGTCGACGCCGCCGCGGGCGGCGCGCTCCCATTCCGCCTCGCTCGGCAGCCGCACCGCGCGGCCCAGCCGCGTGCCCAGCCACACGCAGTAGGCCACCGCATCGGCGTGCGTGACGAGCGTGACCGGATGCAGGCCGCGGTCGCGCGGCAGGTCGCCGCCACGCCAGATGTAGGGCGACGCCAGTTCCCGGAACGCGGCTTCGGCCGACGGCGAGACGAACGACGGCAGGTCGCGGACATCGGGCGCCCGATGGCCGGTGTTGCGCACGAACTCCGCGTACTGCGCGTTGGTGACCTGGTGCATCGCGATGTGGAAGCGATCGAGGGCGACGCGGCGAACGGGACGTTCGTCGTCCTCGCCATCGGCCGCGCCCATCGCGAACTCGCCGGCGGGGATCTCGACGAACCGGGGCAACAGTTCTTCGCGCATTGAAGAATCGCCGTCAGTATACTCGTCGCCCATGAAAGTCGCGCCGTTTGCCCTCGAACGCGTCCAGTCGGAATGGGAGCACCGGGTCCGCTACAACCTCTCGGAGAGCGGCGTGCAACCGCTCAGCGTGCGCGCCCTGCTCGGCGACGGCGCCGCCCTCGACGCCCTCGTCGACGCGCCGCTCATCTACACGCAGACCAACGGCACGCCGGGCCTGCGGGCGGCCATCGCCGCCCTCTATCCGGGGGCGACCGCCGACCACGTGCAGGTGACCAACGGCGGGTCGGAAGCCAACTTCGTCGTGACCTGGCGGATGGTCGAACCCGGCGACGAGGTCGTCGTGCTGGTGCCGGCCTACATGCAGGTGGCCGGCCTGGTGCCGGCCTTTGGCGGCATCGTGCGGGAGTGGCCGATGGCGCGCGGCGGCGGGCGCCTGGCGGCCCGATCTCGATCGGCTGCCAGACGCTGGTCACCGCCAAGACCCGCGCCATCGTCATCTGCACGCCGAACAACCCGACCGGCGCGCGGCTCACCGCCACCGACCTCGACGCCGTGGCCGCGGCGGCGGACCGCGTCGGCGCGTGGGTCGTGTCCGACGAGATCTATCGCGGCGCCGAACGCGACGGCGACGAGTCGCCCTCGATGTGGGGCCGCGGCGATCGCGTCATCGTGACGAGCGGCCTGTCGAAGGCCTACGGCCTGCCCGGCCTGCGCGTGGGCTGGGCGGTGGGCCCGCCGGAGGTCGCGGCGTCGCTGTGGGCGTATCACGACTACACGTCGATTGCGCCGGGCGCGCTCAGCGACCGGCTGGCCACGGTGGCCCTCGCCCCGGCCACGCGCGCGACGCTGCTGGCGCGCACGCGCGCCATCCTGCAGCGAGAACGTGCCGCGCGTCGAAGCGTGGCTGCGCGGCTGCGGCCATCGGTTCGAGTGGACAACGCCCGACGCCGGCGCCTTCATCTACGCGCGCTACGAACTGCCGATGGACTCGACGGCACTCACCGATCGGCTGCGCGAGGAAGAAAGCGTGCTCGTCGTGCCCGGCGACGCCTTCGGCATGGACGGCTACCTGCGACTCGGCGTCGGCGAAAACGCCGACTACGTGCTGGCCGGTCTCGATCGCTTCAAGGCGTTCCTCGATCGGACGGCGCGAGACGCGCCTGAGTGCCTCAGCCAGGGCGTCGGGGTGAAGCCGGCCACGGCACGGCCGCCGATGACGGTGAGCGGCACGGTACGGAACCCGAGCGCCAGCAGCGCGTCGTAGGCCGCCATGTCGGTCTCGACGTTGTGGGCGACGAACTCGACGCCCGCCTGTGAAAGCCACGCCTTCACCTTCTCGCAGGCCATTCACGCATCGCCGGTGTAGACGACGACGGCGGCGGCTCGCGACGGCGTCTTCGCTCATGCCTGCAACTTATCAGACCGCGGCCCGGCCGCGAGCGGATACCATTACGACGACTCGCCATGGGACCTCTGCACGGCATCACCATTCTCGATTTCACCCGCGTGCTCTCCGGGCCGTACTGCACGATGGCGCTCGGCGACCTCGGCGCGCGCGTCATCAAGCTCGAGCATCCCGGCCGGGGCGACGACACGCGCCGCTGGGGTCCGCCCTTCCTCGGCGACGAAAGCGCGTACTTCCTGAGCGTCAACCGCAACAAGGAAAGCGTCGCCGTCGACTTCAAGACGGCCGGCGGCCGCGAGGTCGTCGAGCGGCTGCTCGCCCGGGCCGACGTCGTCGTCGAGAACTTCCGTCCCGGCACGCTCGACGCCGCTGGGCCTCGATGCCGACGGTCGGTGCGCGCGCGATATCCGAAGATCGTCTACTGCTCGATCTCGGGCTACGGACAGACCGGGCCCCGGCGCGAAGAGCCCGGCTACGACGCGGTGATGCAGGCCGAAGGCGGCCTCATGAGCATCACCGGCGCGGCCGACGGCCCGCCGTATCGCCTGGGCGTGGCCATCGTCGACATCGTGTCGGGCATGTTCGCAGCCCAGGGCATCCTGGCGGCGCTCGTCGCCCGCGGCACGAGCGGCGAAGGCCAGGTAGTCGACATCGGCATGCTCGACGCGACCGCGGCGCTGCTCACCTATCAGGCCGGCAACTTCTTCACGACCGGCGACGACGCCCGGGCGGCTGGGCAACCGGCACCCGACGATCGCGCCGTACGAGACGTTCGCGACCGCCGACGGCGATCTCGCGCTCGCCGTCGGCAACGACGCGCTGTGGCAGGCCTTCTGCCGGGCTGCCGGCCTCGCACGACCTGGCCGACGACGCGCGCTTTGCCACCAACGCGCTGCGCCTGGCCAACTACGACGCGCTCAAGCCGCGCCTGGATGCCGGCGTTCGCCGTCGCGCAGCCGCGCGCGGATGGACCGCCCGCCTGCATCGAGGCCGGCGTGCCGTGCGGCGCCGTGCGCTCGGTGGACGAGGTGTTCGCCGATCCGCAGACAATCGCCCGTGAGATGGTCACGTCGGTGCCGCACGCCACGCTGGGCTCGGTGAAGGTCACCGGCGTCCCCGTGAAGCTGTCGGCGCACGCCCGGCAGCGTGCGCACAGGCCCGCCCACGCTGGGCCAGCACACTGCCGCCGTGCTGGCCGAACTCGGCTACGACGCGGCGGCTCTCGACGCGCTCTCAGGCGAGCGGCGCAGTAAGGTTGTAGGCATGGATGTCGCCCAGCTGAGAAAGAGCGTGCGCCAGGCGATCGAAGGCGCGAAGAAGGACCAGGCGGCGCGCCGAGCGGCGTGCCGATGAGGCGCGGCCTGGCCTACGAGCGGCTGCCTCGAGGAGCACGCGACGCCGGTCTTCCGCGCGATGGCCAACGTGCTCAAGAGCGAAGGGCTGCTCTTCGACGTCATGACGCCCTCCGGCGGCGTGCGCCTGGTGCCGGAGCGCACGCGCGAGGACGGCATCGAACTGACGCTCGACGGCTCGTTCGATCCGCCGCGGGCGACGCTGACGACCGTGCGCAGCCGCGGCAGCCGCACCATGCGCAGCGAGCGCGCGCTCAAGGACGGCGCGCCGATCGACGCGCTCACCGACGACGACGTGGTGGCGGCGCTGCTCGACGAGCTCGTGCCCTGGCTCGAGCGCTGACAGCCAGCGGCGGGACGATCGTCGCGCGGCTGGTGTAGCGACAGTTGCGTTGGCGTGGTGTCCAGTCGTCGGCTCCGATTCGTCGCGTCGGACACTCGCGCCTGCCGGCGACTTGTGACTGCACGAGCCCTTAGGGGGCCCCCAGCCCGGGGCCCTCGACGCGCGGGCTTTGCGCGTTGGGGTGGTGTCCCCTGCTCTGGGGACACCCGCACTCCCGGCGCGAGTGTCGGTCCTCTGCGCGACGACGACTCATAGTCGCTCGCCGGCCGGACACCACGCCAACGCAACTGCTCCGCGAGGTCACACCACGGCGGGTCAGAACGCCGAGTTCACGCGCAGCCGAAGGAACCGGCGGGACTGCACCTGATAGGCAAGGTTGAAGAAGCGGTCGCCCCCACCGAAGACGTTGAGACCGTCTATCGCGTCGCCTGCGTTTCGAACAACGGAGTAGCTGAACCACACGTGCACCTCGCGTGGACGCTCGCTGGCGCCGCAGTACAGCCGCACGTAGTTGGCCAGAGTGGCCTGCAACAGCCACCACCGGTCGCGGCTCACAGTGCCGCTGACGGCGCGCCACGCAGAATCGCTGGCCAGGAACGCCGGGAGCCGGCGCTCCATCTCCCGAATCTCGTCGGTCGACGGAACCCATGTGCCCCACGGCGCGACCAGCCCGACCGCCCGTGGCTCCTCGAAGCGGACGACTGCGCCTGGCGCGCCCGGGT
Source organism: uncultured beta proteobacterium (assembly GCA_963740395.1). Lineage (GTDB taxonomy): Bacteria > Pseudomonadota > Gammaproteobacteria > Burkholderiales > Burkholderiaceae_C > CADEEN01. The sequence goes on along the minus strand of CAVUEP010000014.1, from coordinate 22,427 downwards.
TGGACCAGTGAGTCGACAGCACGTCCTGGCATCGATCCGGCGGGATGGGGCCCGAACCGAATCCGAAGACGAACGTCGCGACAATGAGCAGGACCAGGCCGGCAGCGTACTTCCACATCGCGGCTGATTAGACACCGGTCACAGCGCAACCGAGCCAGGGCTGGCCGGCGAGCAGGCTGGGCCCTCCGAGCCGGCGGCGTTGGCGTGGCGTCTCTCGACGACGAGATTGATGGCCAGCGCGTCGTGGGAGTCGCAAGTCCGGCACAACCGCTCGTCGGGCGCGCGCCCGCCGAGCGCGAGGAGGAGGGAGATGGCGCGTCAAGGGCGCCGGCTCCATGGACGGGCGCCCAGTTGCCACGCGAGCCTTGTCGACGCGGAAGCTACGCCAGGCGCTCGACGAACGAGGTGTCGATGCCTTCGCGGCGCAAGAGCGCCAGCAGGCCGGCCTTGTCGTCGGCCTTGCGGTAGGCCTCGCGCACGTCGACCGCGCCGCTCTGCACGAAGGCCACGAGCGCGTCGTTCAGCGGCGCCATGCCGAGCTTGCGGCCGCTGTCGATGGCGCGCGGGAGCTCCTCGAGCCTGCCGTCGCTCACGAGCGAGGCCACGACATTGGTCTTGAGCACGAGTTCGCGCGCCGCCAGACGCCCGCCGCCGGTCTTGCGCAGCAGCACCTGGGCGACGACGCCGCGCAGGTGCTCGGCCAGCGCCGCGCGCACGTTGGGCCGCTGTTCCGACGGGCAGAGGTTGACGAGACGTTCGAGCGCCGCAGTGGCCGAGGCCGCCGTGACCGACGCGAACACGAGCAGGCCCGAACCGGCGGCGTCGAGCGCCACCTGCAGCACGTCCGGGGAGCGCAGATCCTCGATGACGAGCACGTCGGGATTCTCGCGAAGCGCCGCCCGCGCCGCCGTCACCGCCTGTGCCGCGTTGCCGCGCATCTCGCGCTGGCTGACGAGCGAACCGCGGCTGCTCGTGCACCGGGCGAATCTGCCCTTCGAGCGTGATGACGTGGTCGTTGCGCTGGCGCGTGATGAGGTCGACGAACGCGGAGATCAGCGTGGACTTGCCGCTGGCCCGCGGGCCGGTGACGATGATGAGGCCTTCGGGCTCGTTGGTGAGCGTCTGGATCTCGCGCACGAGGCCGATCTGCTCGGCCGAGGCCGCGCGCGCCTCGTTCAGCCGCAGCAGCAGGCCCGGACCGCGGTAGTCGCGGAAGGTCGTGATGCGCACGCGGCCGACGTCGTCGAAGTCGCGAATCCACTCGGCGCTGTCGGTGGCGCGCGTCCCTTCAGGCAGCCAGTTCGAGCACGGCCGCCTCGACATCCGCCGCTCGAGAGTGCGGATTCGCCGTCGAGCAGACGGATGTCACCGTCGACGCGCACCGACGGACGGGCCTCGGTCGTGAGGTAGAGGGCCGACGCGCCGCGGGCGGCCGACAGCCGCAACAGGCGCTCGATGCCACCGGTCCTGCCACTGCCGCGCGAACCACTGGCAGAGCCGCGCGCGCCGTCGCGGGCCAGTGACAGCACCACCGCCGGCAGCGCGTCGACATCCGACGGGTCGCCTTCCATCGCGTCGAATTCCGACGCCAGGCCTGGCAATACGGGCAACGCCTGGTCGCCGAACTGGCCGGAGAAATCGACCGGCTCGGCGCAAAGAGCGTGATCGCCTTCGTCGCCGAGACCGTGGTCGGCGCCACGCTCGGTGCCGTCCCGCCCGTGCCCGGCTACCTCAAGGGCGTGCGCGAGTTGTGCACCCGCCACGGCATCCTGCTGATCCTGGACGAAGTCATGTGCGGCATGGGCCGCACCGGCACCCTGCATGCCTGCGAACAGGACGGCGTCGTGCCCGACCTGATGACCGTGGCCAAGGGCCTTGGCGGCGGCTACCAGCCGATCGGCGCCGTGCTGGCGCAATCGCACATCGTCGACGCGTTCGAGCGCGGCAGCGGCCTGTTCCAGCATGGTCACACCTACCTCGGCCACCCCGTGGCCTGCGCGGCCGCATTGGCGGTGCAGCGTGTGATCGTGCGCGACGACCTGCTGGCGGCGGTTCGTCGCCAGGGCGAAGGACTCGCCACACGGCTGCACAGCGCGCTGGGCGCGCACCCGAATGTCGGCGACGTGCGCGGCCGCGGCCTGTTCCGCGGCGTCGAACTCGTCGCCAACCGCGATAGCAAACTGCCATTTGACCCCGCGTTCAAGCTGCACGCGCGCGTCAAGGCGCAGGCCATGGCGCATGGGCTGATGGTTTACCCGATGGGTGGCACGGTCGATGGCCAGATCGGTGATCATGTGCTCTTGGCCCCGCCATTCACCGTCACCGACAGCGACCTCGACGCCATTGTCGAGCGGCTGGCGAAAGCCATCGATGCCGCGCTCGCCGAGTTGCCCAGCGCCTCAAGATCCACTTGAGCGACCTCGCCCCCGGCCCTAGCAAACCCGGATTCTTTACCCACTCCAAAGGAGTCTTACGCATGAAGAAGCTTTCCATGAAATCACTGCAACTGGCGCTCAGCGCCGCCGTGCTCGCGCTGACGATCCCCTCCGGGACCGCGCTGGCGCAGGCCAAGTTCATCACCATCGGCACGGGCGGCGTCACCGGCGTCTACTACGCCGCGGGCGGCGCCATCTGCCGCCTGATGAACAAGGACCGCGCCAAGCACGGTATCCGCTGCTCGGTCGAGTCGACCGGCGGCTCGGTGTTCAACATCAATACCATTCGCGCCGGCGAACTCGACTTCGGTGTCGCGCAGTCCGACTGGCAATACCACGCCGTCAACGGCACCAAGGTATTCGAGAAGGACGGCAAGTTCGCCGATCTGCGCGCGGTGTTCTCGGTCCACCCCGAGCCGTTCACGGTGCTGGCGCGCAAGGAAGCCAATGTCGCGAAGTTCGAGGACCTGAAGGGCAAGCGCTTCAACGTCGGCAACCCCGGCTCGGGCACGCGTGCCTCGATGGACGAGTTGCTGTCGTCGATGGGCTGGACAACCGCCAGCTTCGGCCTGGCCTCGGAACTGAAGGCTGACGAACATGGTGCCGCCCTGTGCGACAACAAGATCGACGGCTTCTTCTACGGCGTCGGTCACCCTTCGGCCAACATCCAGGACCCGATCACGACCTGCGGCGCCAAGCTGGTGCCGCTGACTGGTCCCGCGGTCGACAAGCTCGTCAAGGGCGCGCCGTACTACGCCAAGGTCAACATCCCGGGCGGCCTGTATGCGGGCAACCCGAACCCGGTGCCGACCTATGGCGTGCTGGCGACGTTCGTGGCCTCGGCCAAGGTGCCTGACGCGACGGTGTACGAACTGGTCAAGGCCGTGTTCGAGAACTTCGACGAGTTCAAGAAGCTGCACCCGGCGTTCGCCAACCTGGACCCGAAGAACATGGTCAAGAACGGCAACTCGGCACCGCTTCACCCTGGTGCGATGAAGTACTACAAGGAAAAGGGCTGGCTCTAAGCGGCCCCTGATCCAGACCCAATGGGTCCGGCCGCACGTGCTGCGTGCATGTGCGGCCTTTCTCCTTCATTCCTATTCGAACAAAGCGAACTGGAGGCCATGAATGGTTGGCACGAAAGACAAGTCGTCGGCTGCGGCCGAGGTTGACGTCAACAAGCTGGTTGCGGAAAACGACGCCGGCGGTCGCAACCCCGGCCCGGCGGTCAGCAAGTTGATCCTGGGCGTGTGCCTGGCCTGGAGCCTGTTCCAGCTCTGGATCGCGTCGCCCCTGCCGTTCAGCGTGGGCATCGGTGTCTTCAACGACACCCAGTCACGCGCCATTCACCTCGCGTTCGCGGTGTTCCTCGCCTTCCTGGCCTACCCGGCCTTCAACCGCTCGCCGCGCAACCATGTGCCCGCACTCGACTGGGTGTTCGCCCTCGTCGGCGCCGCCTGCGCCAGCTACCTGTTCGTTTTCTACCGTGAACTCGCGACCCGCCCGGGCCAGCCGATCATGCAGGACCTCGTGGTCGGCGTCATCGGCATGGTGCTGCTGCTCGAGGCCACACGCCGGGCGCTGGGGCTGCCGATGGTCATCGTGGCCATCGTCTTCCTGATCTACACCTTTGGCGGGCCTTACATGCCCGACATGATTGCCCACAAGGGCGCATCGCTGTCGCGCGTGATGTCGCACCATTGGCTGACGACCGAAGGCGTCTTCGGCGTCGCGCTGGGTGTTTCCAGCGGCTTCATCTTCCTGTTCGTGTTGTTCGGCTCGCTGCTGGACAAGGCGGGCGCGGGCAACTACTTCATCCAGTCAGCCTTCGCGCTGCTGGGCCATATGCGCGGCGGACCGGCCAAGGCGGCGGTCGTCTCGTCGGCCGCCACCGGCATCATCTCCGGCTCGTCGATCGCCAACGTCGTGACCACGGGCACGTTCACGATTCCGCTGATGAAGCGCGTGGGCTACCGTCCCGACCAGGCCGGCGCGGTCGAGGTGTCGAGCTCGGTCAACGGCCAGTTGATGCCGCCGGTGATGGGTGCGGCGGCCTTCCTGATGGTCGAGTACGTCGGCATCCCCTATACCGAAGTCATCAAGCATGCCTTCCTGCCAGCGATCATTTCCTACATCGCTCTGTTCTATATCGTGCACCTGGAGGCGCTGAAGGCCGACCTGCAGGGGCTGCCGCGGCGCTCGCAGGCCACCGCCATGCAGCGATTGGTCTCCTTCGGTCTCACGGTGAGCGGCTTCGTCGTGCTCGCCGGCGTCGTGTTCTACGGCATCGGTTGGATGAAGGGCGCACTCGGTGACGCCGCCATCTACGTCATCGGCTGCGGCGTGCTGGCCGCCTACGTCGGCCTGCTGTGGGTGGGTTCGCGCCAGCCCGAGCTCAAGCTCGACGACCCGAACGCCCCGGTGTTCGAGTTGCCGGAGACCGCGCCGACACTGAAGTCGGGCCTGCATTACCTGCTGTCGGTCGTGGTGCTCATCTGGTGCCTGATGATCGAACAGATGTCGCCCGCGCTGTCGGCGTTCTGGGCCACGATGTTCATGATCTTCGTCATGGTCACGCAGCGCCCGATCATGGCCGCGCTGCGCGGACACGGCGGCTACGGCGCCGCTGTGAAACTGGGCTTCAGCGACTTGATCAAGGGTCTTGAGGCCGGCGCGCGCAACATGATCGGCATCGGCGTGGCCACGGCCGCGGCAGGCATCATCGTCGGCACAGTCTCGCTCACCGGCATCGGTCTCGTGATGACCGAGGTCGTCGAGTTGCTGTCGGGCGGCAACCTGATGCTGATGCTGGTGCTGGTGGCCGTGGTCAGCCTGATCTTGGGCATGGGGCTGCCGACGACGGCGAACTACATCGTCGTTTCGACATTGATGGCACCGGTGGTGGTCGAACTCGGCGCACAGAGCGGCCTGATCGTGCCGCTGATCGCCGTCCACCTGTTCGTCTTCTACTTCGGGCTGATGGCCGACGTCACGCCGCCGGTCGGTCTGGCCTCGTTCGCGGCGGCGGCCATCGCGCGCACCGACCCGATCAAGACGGGCGTCACCGCGTTCTTCTACAGCATGCGCACGGCCATCCTGCCGTTCCTGTTCATCTTCAACACCCAGTTGCTGATGATCGGCATCGAGGGGCCGCTGCACTTGGCGCTCACCGTCGGCAGCGCCCTGGCGGCGATGTTGATCTTCGCGGCCGCGACGCAGGGCTTCTTCATCGTGCGTTCGCGCTGGTGGGAGTCGATTGCGCTGCTGCTGGTCACGTTCACGCTGTTCCGCCCCGGCTTCTGGTGGGACATGGCCTACCCGCCGTACCAGGACGTGCCGGCGACGCAGCTGATGCAATTGGTCGAGGAAGCCCCCGCCGGCACGAGCAAACGGGTCTGGATCGAGGGCACCAACATCGATGGCAAGGACGTACGCAAGGGCGTGCTACTGCCGCTCGGCAACGCTGGACCGGCGCGCGATCGCCTGGGCAATATCGGCCTGACCGTGGTGCCCTTGGGCGACGAGATGCAGATCGCGCAAGTCAAGTTCGGCTCGCGTGCCGAGAAGCTAGGCATCGAGCAGGGCTTCAAGGTGGCGAGCATCGAGATGCCTGCCGACCGCCCGGCCAAGGAATGGATGTTCCTGCCGGCGCTGGCGCTGCTTGGTTTGATCGTCATGCTGCAGCGCATGCGCCGCCCCCGCGAGCCTGCGGCCAAGGCGGTCGCCACCACGTGACTACCGCCGCACTGCTTCACTCCCTGGCACTGCCCGACACGCAGTCGAGGCGCCAGCGGGTGGGCGCAGCCATGGTCTCTGAAGCCCCCTCTTTCGCAAGTACCCATGCCTGGACGCGTCACTCAGACGACGCGAGCACAGCGGGTGCCGTCATCAACCCCTTATGAGCCCGCACGGGCTCGTCAGCGAGGCCCCATGAACACCACCAGCAAGACCGAGTCCGCGCGTGTCGCGGCCGCAGGCAAGAAGACCAACGCGAGCATCGACGCCCGCCGCGTCGCGGCCATGCCGCGCGGCGTGGGCATCGGCTTTCCGATCTATACCGAGCGCGCGCAGAACGCCGAGCTCTGGGATGTGCAAGGCCAGCGCTATATCGACTTCGGCTCGGGCATCGCCGTGCTCAACACCGGGCATCGCCATCCCCGCATCGTCAAGGCCATTGCCGAGCAACTCGAGCGTTTCACGCACACCGCCTACCAGGTGGTGCCGTACGAAAGCACGGTGGCGCTGGCCGAGCGTCTGAACCAGCTGACACCGGGCAAGCATGCCAAGAAGACGGCGTTCTTCACGACCGGCGTCGAGGCGGTCGAAAACGCGATCAAGATCGCCCGCTCGGCCACACGCCGGCCCGGCGTGATCGCGCTGAGCGGCGGCTTCCACGGCCGCACCTACATGGGCATGGCGCTGACCGGCAAGGTCGCGCCCTACAAGGCCGGCTTCGGCCCCTTCCCGGCCAGCATCTTCCACGTGCCCGCGCCGATGGCGCTGCACGGCGTGACGGTCGAAGACTCGCTGAAGGCGCTGCAGCAGCTCTTCAAGGCCGACATCGAGCCCGAGCAGGTGGCCGCGATCATCGTCGAGCCGATCCAGGGCGAAGGCGGCTTCTACGTCATGCCGCCGGAGTTCATGCGCGCGCTGCGCGAAGATCTGCGACCGCCACGGCATCCTGCTGATCGCCGACGAGATCCAGACCGGCTTTGCACGCACCGGCAAGCTGTTCGCGATGGAGCACTGCGGTGTGGTGCCCGACCTGATGACGATGGCCAAGAGCCTGGCCGGTGGCATGCCGCTGTCGGCCGTCTGCGGCCGCGCCGAGATCATGGACGCACCGGCGCCCGGCGGCCTGGGCGGCACCTACGCCGCCAATCCGCTGGCGATCGCCGCGGCCCATGCCGTGCTCGACGTCATCAAGGACGAGAAGCTGAGTGAACGCGCCGAGCGGCTCGGCCAGGCGCTCAAGAAACGCCTGGAGGCCTTTCGCGCCAAGGTGCCGGCCATCGTCGAGGTGCGCGGCCTGGGCGCGATGGTCGCGGTCGAGTTCGCCAAGCCCGATGGCACGCCCGACGCCGACTTCACCAAGCTCGTCATCCAGCGCGCGCAGGCCGCCGGGCTGCTGCTGCTGAGCTGCGGCGTCTACGGCAACGTGATCCGCTTCCTGTTCCCGCTTGACGATCGAGGACGCCGTGTTCGAAGAAGGCATGGCCATCCTCGGCAAGGCCCTCGAGGCCTGATCTGGAGATACTCTGATGCTCAAACTCAAAGACCCCGGCCTGTTCAAGCAGCAGGTCTACCTCGCCGGCACATGGGTCGACGCCGACGACGGCGGCACCGTTGCCGTCACCAACCCGGCCAACGGCGAGACACTCGGCACGCGTGCCGATGTGCGGCACGGCAGAAACCGAGCGCGCCATCGCCGCCGCCGACGTGGCCCAGCGCGCCTGGGCGCGACGTGCCGGCCAAGGAGCGCGCGGCCGTGCTGCGCAAGCTCAACGACCTGATGCTGGCCAACGCCGACGATCTGGCGCTGATCATGACCGCCGAGCAGGGCAAGCCGCTGGCCGAGGCCAGGGCGAGATCGTCTACGCCGCCTCGTTCATCGAGTGGTTTGCCGACGAAGCGCGGCGCAGTCTATGGCGACTCGATCCCGACGCCGCTGAGCGACCGCCGCATCCTGGCGATCAAGCAGCCGGTGGGCACCACGGCCGCGATCACGCCCTGGAACTTCCCGACCGCGATGCTCACCCGCAAGGCCGGCCCGGCGCTGGCCGCCGGCTGCTCGATGGTGGTCAAGCCCGCGACGCAGACGCCCTTCTCGGCGCTGGCCTTTGCCGAACTCGCCGCGCGCGCCGGCGTGCCCAAGGGCCTGCTGTCGGTGCTGACCGGCTCGGCGAGCAAGATCGGCGGCGAGATGACGCGCAACCCGCTGGTGCGCAAGCTCACCTTCACCGGCTCGACCGAGGTCGGCCGCACTGCTGATGCGCCAGATGCGCCGACACGATCAAGAAGCTCTCGCTCGAACTCGGCGGCAACGCGCCTTTCATCGTCTTCGACGACGCCGACCTCGACGCCGCCGTCGAAGGCGCGATGATCTCCAAGTACCGCAACACCGGCCAGACCTGCGTCTGCGCCAATCGCATCTATGTGCAGCGTGGCGTGCAGAAGGCCTTCACCGAGAAGCTCGTAGCCAAGGTCAAGGCGCTGAAGGTCGGCTCGGGCGTCGATGCCGGCGTCACCCAGGGACCGCTGATCGACGCCAAGGCGGTGGCCAAGATCGAGGAGCACATCGCCGATGCGCGCGCCAAGGGCGGCGAGGTGCTGACCGGTGGCAAGCGTCATGCGCTGGGCGGCCAGTTCTTCGAGCCCACCGTGATCTCGGGCGCCACGGCCGAGATGCTGGTGGCGCGCGAGGAAACCTTCGGCCCGCTGGCACCGGTGTTCGCGTTCGACACCGAGGACGAAGTGCTGGCCCTGGCCAACGACACCGAGTTCGGCCTGGCCGCGTACTTCTACAGCCGCGACATCGGCCGCGTGATGCGCGTGGCCGAGCGGCTCGAGTCGGGCATGGTCGGCGTCAACACCGGGCTGATCTCGACCGCCGAGGCACCCTTCGGCGGCGTCAAGCAGTCGGGCCTGGGCCGTGAGGGGTCGAAGTACGGCCTGGACGAATTCCTGGAGATCAAGTACGTCTGCCTGGCCGGGATCGAGGCATGACCGTGGTGCCCCCCTGACCACCTTCGGCATCGCCGGCGTGCAGATGAGCGTGGCGGCCTTTCAGGACAACGTCGACCGCATGGGCAACTACATGCGCCACATCCGCATGCGCTTCCCCTGGGTGCGCATGGTGATGTTCTCCGAACTTGCAGCCGCTCGGCCCGCGCCACGAGGCCGAGCCGCTGCCCGGCCCGACCGAAGCCCGGCTGTGCGAACTGGCCAAGCGAAACCGGCCTGTGGCTGATCTCCGGGTCGCTGTTCGAGAAAGTCGAGGGGCCTGCAGGCGACGTCGTCTACAACACCACCTCCGTGATCAACCCGCAAGGCGAGGTCATCCGGCGCTTTCGCAAGCTGTTTCCGTTTCGTCCCTACGAACGCGACGTCGCCGGCGGCAACGAGTTCTGTGTCTTCGACGTGCCCGACGTCGGCCGCTTCGGCGTCTCGATCTGCTACGACATGTGGTTTCCGGAGACCACGCGCACGCTGGTGGCGATGGGCGCCGAAGTGATCCTGCACCCGACCATGACCGACACCATCGACCGCGATGTCGAGCTGTCGATCGCGCGCGCCTCGGCGGTCACGAACCAGGTCTACTTCTTCGACATCAACGGCAGCGGCGACGGCGGCGTCGGCCGCTCGATCGTCATCGACCCTTCGGGCTACGTGCTGCACGAGGCCCAGCAGGGCCCGGCGATCATTCCGATCGAGGTCGACCTGGCGCGCGTGCGACGCGAGCGCGAGCATGGCCTGCGCAGCAATCTGGGCCAGCCGCTGAAGAGCTTTCGCGACCGTGACGTCGAGTTCCCGCTCTACAGCAGGGACCCCGCGGCCAACGCCTATCTGAACTCGCTCGGGCCGCTGAGCAAGCCCGAATGAACCACCGGTGCCGGCATGCCCGGCATCCCTGCGCCTGCCGGAGCGACCCCGCCGCGTCCCCAAGCGCACCGAAAGGACGCGAATGAGCAAGAAGAAGCCTGCGGCAGGTGCCGTGACTGCCGAATCCATCAGCCGCCACCGCAGCGTCTGGGACATGCGTGCCGACAGCTGGATCGGGATGGTCGACGAACTCAGTCGTCTGTCCGAGATGGCGCGCGACCACGCCGACTGGACCGTTTGCAATGAGCGGGTGCGACAGCTCGCCAAGGGCCTGGCGCCGATCGAGAGCTACTGGGCCTTTCCGGGCGGCCGTGTCTTCACCGAGCTGGCCACCTGGATCGAGCGCGGTGAGTTCATGCGCGCGCACCAGGCGGCGCGCCGCATCCACCGCATGCTGGCAGCCCAGACTTACCGCCATGAGAGTGCAGCCAGCTCGGTCGAGGGCGACGGGCCCTCGCAGATCGAGACCGACAGCGAGCGCCAGGCGCAGCTCTCGCGCCCCTACTTCGAGGTCCTGATCGTCGACGAGATGTCGGCCGCCGAGGAGGACGCACTGCGCCGTCGCGTACAGCGCAAGCGCAGCGCCGATGACGGCTTCGTCTTCGACGTTGTTGTCGTGCCCAGCTTCGAAGACGCGCTGATCGCCACGCTCGTCAACTTCAACCTGCAGGCCGTGGTCGTGCGCCACGGCTTCCCCTTCCGCTCGGTCTATCCCAGCGACACGCTGCGCCGCTTCCTCGACAGCGTCGACGACAGCATCGAGTCGATGGCCGAATCCGAGCGCGGCCTGCTGCTGGGACGCCAGATCGCGTCGCTGCGGCCCGAGCTGGACTTGTACCTCGTCACCGACATGAATGTCGAAGACGTGGCGGCGCGCGTCGGCGACACCTTCAAGCGCGTCTTCTTCCGCGAGGAAGACCACACCGAGCTCTACAGCTCGATCATGCGCGGCATCGAAGAGCGCCACCGCACGCCGTTCTTCAATGCGCTGCGCGAGTACGCCAAGCAACCCACCGGCGTCTTCCACGCGCTGCCGCTGGCGCGCGGCAAGTCGATCATGAACAGCAACTGGATCGGCGACCTGCTGCAGTTCTACGGCATGAACCTCTTCATGGCCGAGACCTCGGCCACCTCGGGCGGCCTTGACTCCCTGCTCGACCCGGTGGGCCCGCTGAAGAAGGCGCAGGAGTACGCCGCACGCGCCTTCGGCGCGCGGCGCACCTACTTCGCCACCAACGGCACCAGCACGGCCAACAAGATCGTCGTGCAGGCGCTGGTGCGACCCGACGACATCGTGCTCGTCGACCGCAACTGCCACAAGTCGCACCACTACGGCCTGGTCCTGGCCGGGGCGCAGGTCGCCTACCTCGACTCGTACCCGTTGGACGAGTACTCGATGTACGGCGCGGTGCCGATCCGCCACATCAAGCAGACCCTGCTCGACTTCAAGAAGGCCGGCACGCTCAACCGCGTGCGGCTGCTGCTGCTCACCAACTGCACCTTCGACGGCATCGTCTACGACGTCGAGCGGGTCATGATGGAGTGCCTGGCCATCAAGCCCGACCTCGTCTTCCTGTGGGACGAAGCCTGGTTTGCCTTTGCCTGCTGCCACCCCGTGTACCGCCAGCGCACCGGCATGGCCACCGCCAAGCGCCTGTGCGAGAACCTGCAGACGCCCGAGTACGCGGCCCGCTACGCTGCCTTCCAGGCAGAGATGCCGCCCGAAGCCTGGGATGACGACGAACGCCTACTGAATACGCGCCTGCTGCCCGACCCGGCCAAGGCACGCGTGCGCGTCTACGCCACGCATTCGACGCACAAGACGCTGACGTCTCTGCGCCAGGGCTCGATGATCCACGTCTGGGACCAGGACTTCAAGGACAAGGCTGAGGAGGCCTTCCATGAGGCCTACATGACCCACACCTCGACCTCGCCCAACTACCAGATCCTGGCCTCGCTCGACGTCGGCCGTCGCCAGGTCGAACTCGAAGGCTATGAGCTGGTGCAGCGCCAGTTGGAGCTGGCAATGACCCTGCGCGAGCAGGTGATGCACCACCCGCTGCTGAAGAAGTACATGCGCTTCCTGCGCGTGGGCGACCTGGTGCCGCCGCAGTACCGTGAGTCGGGCGTCGAAAGCTACTACGACGCCAATAGCGGCTGGAACAACATGGAGGCGGCCTGGCGCACCGACGAGTTCGCGCTCGACCCCTCGCGCGCCACGCTGGCCATCGGTGCCACCGGCGTCGACGGCGACACGTTCAAGAACGTCTACCTGATGGACAAGTACGGGATCCAGATCAACAAGACCTCGCGCAATACCGTGCTGTTCATGACAAACATCGGCAGCACCCGCTCGGCCGTGGCCTACCTGATCGAGGTGCTGGTCAAGATCGCGCGCGACATCGACCGCCGCGTCTCCGACATGAGCGCCATTGAACGTCGCATCCACGACAAGCGCGTGCGCTCGCTCACCCTCGAGCAACCTCCGCTGCCCGACTTCTCCTCCTTTCACGGCGCCTTCCGCGTCAGCAGCGGCGAGGGCAAGGCGCCCACGCGCGATGGGCTCATCCGCACCGCCTTCTTCCTCAGCTACGACGATGACAACTGCGAGTACATCGACATGGACGAGGCGGCCAAGGCCATCAAGTCCGGGCGCGAACTGGTGTCGGCCTTGTTCGTGATCCCCTACCCGCCGGGCTTTCCGATCCTGGTACCGGGCCAGGTGATCAGTGCCGCCATCCTGCAATTCATGGCCGCCCTGGACGTGCGCGAGATCCACGGCTTCCGGCCCGAACTGGGATTCCGCATCTTCAATGCATCGGCGCTGGCCCGCGTCGGTGAGATGACGGCCGCGCGCGCCGCGCTGGCCGAAGCCGGGCGCGCCGCCTACCCGGTCGAACGCAGCGGCCAGACCGTCTCCAAGCCCGCCGGGCAGCAGGTCGACGCCGCGCCCGCCACCACGACTTCAAGGATCGAATCATGAGCCAACACAAAGTCAAGACCATCTCCGACCTCAAGCTGATGTTCCACCGCAACGAGCGGCCGATCTACTTCATCAGCGCGACCAACTTCAACCTGCTGGGCCTGGACCGCTGGGTCAACCGCTTCAAATACATCAGCTACATCGACTGCTTCGATGGCCGGCATCCGAACGTGTTCGTGCCGCCCGAGACGCCGCACGACGAATTCGAGTCGATCGAGGACATCACCAACCACCTGCTGCAGCACAAGGACGTGGTCGACATGATCGAGCGCCGCGGCGGCAATCCCGTGGCCACCTTCCTGATGTTCGACGAGAAGACCGAGGCACTGTGCCAAGGAGATCGGCCTGGACATCTGGTTTCCGCCCGCCAAGCTGCGCCAGCGCTGCGACAACAAGATGGAAACCGTGCGCATCGGCAACAAGGCCGGCGTGCCTTCGGTGCCGAACGCGCTGGAGAAGGTGGAGAGCTACAAGCACCTGCAGCAGATCTGCGACCGCACAGGCCTGGGCCATGACCTCGTGATCCAGTCGGCCTACGGTGACTCGGGGCACACCACCTTCTTCATTGCCAGCGAAGACGATTTCAACAAGCACAAGGACGAGATCGTCAACGACCCCGAAGTCAAGATCATGAAGCGCATCAACTGCCGCGGCGCCACGCTCGAAGCGTGCGCCACGCAGTCGGGCACCGTGGTCGGTCCGCTGCTGACCGAAGTCGTCGGCGCCAAGGAACTGACGCCCTACAAGGGCGGCTGGTGCGGCAACGAGGTCTTCCCCGGCGCCTTCACGCGAGGGCGTGCGGCTGAAGGCGCGTGCGATGGCCGAGAACTTCGGCAACCAGTTGCTCGAGGAAGGCTACCGCGGCTACTTCGACGTCGACTTCCTGATCGACCAGGACAACGGCGAGGTCTACCTGGGCGAGCTGAACCCGCGCATCTGCGGCGCCAGCCCGATGACCAACCACGCCGCGTTCGCCTATGCCGACGCGCCGCTGTTCATGTTCCACCTGCTCGAGTTCTCCGGCGTGCCGTTCGACCTGAACGTGCGCGAGATGAACGACCGCTGGGCGCAGCCGCACTTCATCGACAACTGGTCGCAGGTGGTCATCAAGTACACCGAGGACCAGCATCGACCAGGTCACGCATGCACCGGCCACCGGCATCTACCGCATGAGCGAGGACGGCACCGTCGGCTACCAGCGCTTCGACTACGAGCGCCGCGCCATCGACAGCGAGCGCGAGGCCTTCTTCATGCGCATCACCGGCCCCGGCGACTACCGCTACGAAGGCGCCGACCTGGGCATCCTGATCACGCGCGGGCGCTCGATGGACGACAACTTCAAGCTCAACATCCGCGCCCGCGACTGGATCCGCGGCATCCAGAAGCACTACGCCGGCAAGCCGCATCGTCACCACCGCAGCATGAGGCGGCGCCGGAGCCGGGTTCGTTCAAGATTCTTTGAGGCGCCGAAGCACGCGATGGCACGATCGAGATCGAGCTTTCACACCCTGATCGAAGACAAGCCCGGGCCCGCAGTGGCAGGCCCTGTTCGAGCGGCTGTGGCCGGGCTACCGGTCCTGGTTTCTGCGCAGCGGCGATGTCGGCCGGCCGAGCTACCTGGAAAGCCGGCGCGCGCTGCGCGAGCACATGCCCGAGCTGGTGCCGACCTGGGAGCGCCTGGTCGAGCTGGCCGGCGGCGGCGACGTCGAGTCGCGCTTCCTGTCGATGTGGTGCCCGCCGGCCTACATCGGCGGCTGTTCGCAGGCGGTCTGGATCGACCCGCGCGGCGACGAAGAGCCGGTGCTGCTGCGCAACTACGACTTCGCGCCGCTGCTGCTCGAAGGCAGCTGGCTGGCCACGCGCTGGACCGGCCCGCGCGTGGCGGCGCTGGGCGACTGCCTGTGGGGCGCGCTCGACGGCATCAACGAAGCCGGCCTGGCGGCCTCGCTGTCGTTCGGCGGGCGCACCGTCTCGGGCACCGGCTTCGGCATTCCGCTGGTGCTGCGCTACGTGCTCGAGGTGGCGCAGAACACGGCCGAGGCGATCGAGCTGCTGCAGCGCGTGCCGGTCAGCATGTGCTACAGCGTCACGCTGCTCGACCGGCACGGCGACTGGGCGACCGTGTTCGTCGCCCCCGACCGACCGACCGAGGTCACGCGCCGCAAGCGTCGTGACCAACTTCCAGCACCAGGTCGAGTGGCCCGAACATGCCCGCGCCACGCACTGCGGTCGAGCGCCGCGACTGCCTGCAGGCGCAGATCGACGGACCGGGCCCGCTGCCGCAGGCGATCGACGCGCTGCTGCAGCCGCCGCTGTACCAGACGGCCTTTGTGCGCGGCTATGGCACGTTGTACAGCGCGGTCTACCGGCCGCGCAGCGGCAGCATCGAGCTGCTGTGGCCAGGGCAGCGCTGGGCGCAGACCCTGGACGCCTTCAATGCAGGCCAGCGCGACGTGGCGTACTTGCGCGGCACGGCCACGTCTACGGCCGTGCCGCGCGAGTCCTGATCCGCCCTCCCCAGCGACGGCCTGGATTCCGTACCGATCGATCAGCCGACCATCGCAACCATGGCCACGCATCGCCGCAAAGCGCCTGATAGGACGCCAACGACCGGCAGCACCGGAGACTCTGCCGACCACGACACGCTGGTCGGGGAGCGCCAGCTGGTGCTCGTGCTGCAAGGCGGCGGCGCCCTCGGCGCCTACCAGGCCGGTGTGTACGAAGGGCTGCACGAGGCTGGCATCGAGCCCGACTGGGTCATCGGCACGTCAATTGGCGCAGCCAACGCCGCGCTGATCGTGGGCAATCCGCGCGAACGCCGCGTCGCGCGCCTGCGCGAGTTCTGGAATACGCTGGCGCACAAAGGGCTGTCGACCCTCCTGCCCGCGTTGCCCGGATTGCCGACACTGTGGACGACGTTGAGCACCGTCGGCCAGGGCCTGCCCGGCTTCTTCACGCCGCGCCGCCACGCCTGGCTGAGCCCGCACCTGCCGCTGAACGAGGACACGGCCGGCTACTACGATCCCAGCGACCTGCGGACCACGCTCGCGTCGCTGGTTGAAACGTCGACGTTCGATGCCTGTGCGCCACGATTGACGGTCGGCGCGGTCAACGTTCGCAGCGGCGAGATGCGTTACTTCGACAGCCGCGAGGAGTCGCTCGACCTGCAGCATGTGATGGCCTCCGGGGCGCTGCCCCCGGCGTTCCCGCCGGTGCGCATTGGCGACGACCTGTTCTGGGACGGCGGCATCTACTCCAATACGCCGGTCGAAACCGTGCTCGACGACAACCCCCGCCGCGATTCGCTCGTATTCGCGGTCCAGTTGTGGCGACCGGCTGGCGAGGCCCCGCGCAGCATGTGGCAGGTGACAGAGCGGTACAAGGACATCCAGTTCGCCAGCCGCGTGGCCAGTCATGTACAGCGCCAGGCGCAGATCCACCAGTTGCGACACATCGTGCGCGAACTGACGCGGGCGCTGCCGGCGGCGTCGCGCAGCCGCGCGGCCGTTCGCCAACTTTCGGCCTACGGCTGCGGCACGGTCATGCACCTGATGCGGCTGGTGGCGCCACGGCTGCCCGACGAAGACCACACCAAGGACCTGGACTTCAGCCGAGCGCGCATCGACGCCCGCTGGAGTGCGGGGCTGGCCGATGCCCGACGCAGCCTGGCGCAACGGCCCTGGTTCAAGCCGGTAGGGCCGATGGATGGTCTGGTGGTGCACGACCTCGAGGCCGACATCAACGCGTAGACGTCGAGTCTGATCGCACGGACGATCTGCACGACCGCGGGCCTGCGCACGCCAGGTTTGTGCTGTGGCTGCGCTGTAAGTTTGCGGCGCCCTCGTGCGTCTAATCAGTGTCACGACGCGCAAGCCACGCCGGCCACGGCCAAATGCCGCGCCCGCGCCGCAGCAGCGCACCGTTCACTGATCGAAAGCGAGATCCGCATGAAGCTGCACGACCTTCTCTGCCGCAGGCTGTTCGCGTGCGCCTTGATGCTCGCCCTTTGCGCCGGCGCCGCCCCTACCCAATCGCGCAGCGTCGATCCGGCGGCCTACAACGGATTCGACGTCAGCAACTCGAGCGTGCCCGCGAGCGCGATTCAGCGTGGTGGTCCGCCAAGGGACGGCATCCCCTCGATCGACAGCCCGAACTTCGTGTTGGCAAAGGACGCACGCCTGCGCGACGACGACCGCATTCTTGGCGTGGCCATCGAGGGCATCGCGCGCGCCTATCCGGTGAAAGTCCTCAACTGGCACGAGGTCGTCAACGACCGCTTCGGTGGGCGTGGCGTCGTCGTCACCTATTGCCCGCTGTGCGGCACCGGGATGGCGTTCGAAGCGCAGGTCGGCGCCCAGGCCGCAAGCTTCGGCGTCTCGGGTCTCCTCTACAACAGCGACGTGCTGCTGTACGACCGGGGAACGCTGTCGCTGTGGTCGCAGATTCTGCAAACTGCTGTAGCCGGGCCGCTCAAGGGAACCCGACTGCGGACCGTAGCGCTGACGCACACCAGTTGGGCCGATTGGCGCAGCCGTCATCCGGGAACACAGGTGCTGTCGACGCAGACCGGATTCGCGCGTGACTACGAGCGCGACCCCTACGCCGGCTACGACAGCGTGCCGCGCCTGATGTTCGACGTGCAGCATCGCGACGACCGCGTTCGCGCTCAAGGAGTGGGTGCTCGGCGTCGAAGTCGGCGGCACGCACAAGGCCTATCCGTTCAGCGTGCTGGCGCAGCGCGTGAACCACCAGGGCGAGTTGCTTGACAGTGTCGGCGGCCGCCAACTGCGAATCCGCTATCACGCCCGGCACCGCAGTGCCGAGGCCTTCGACGAGCAGGGCAGCCCTTGGCCGGGCACGATGGCCTATTGGTTCGCGTGGGTCGCATTCCACCCGCGTACGGTCGTACTCGGCAAGCCATGATCACGAGAACCGACCATGCGCCAGCCTGACAAGGCGCCGGACGCCAGCCGTGCATTGCTGCCCACCGCCGACCACGGCGAGCACCCTGGCAGCCTGGAACCCCAACTGCCGGCGCTGCGCGAGCGCCTGTTGCGCCACGCACGATTCGCGGTCCATGAGGCCGCCCTGGCCGAGGACCTGGTGCAGGACACCTTGATTGCCGTGGTCCAGCAGCATGCCGAGCGTCGCGGCGAGGCCACGCTCGTCACCTGGGCCACCGCGATCCTGAAGCACAAGATCGCCGACTGGTACCGATCGCCAACCCGACAGCGCATCGTGCAACTCACGCCAGAGGACGGCAACCTGGACAGGGCCATTGAAGCCCTGTATGACGCCAACGGCGCCTACGCCGAAAGGGTCGCGCCATGGCAGGACCCGGCCGACCGCGAGGAGCAGCGTCAGATGATGACGATCCTCGAGCATTGCGTCAGCCACCTGCCCGAACTGACTGGAAGGGTCTTCATGCTGCGCGAGTGGCTCGGATTCGAGACCAGCGAGATCTGCGAGCGCCTGGGCCTGACGGCGGAAAATTGCCGCCAGCGTCTGCACCGCGCGCGCATGGCGCTGCGTCAGTGCATGCAACGCGACTGGCTCGACATTCGAGCCCGCGCGTAGCCCTGACCCACCCGCGGCGCGACACCGGCATGCCGCGCACGCAATTGGCCAGCATCGGCCGCGAACCGAATTTCATGAGCGCGTGTCACGTTTGCGAGGCAGCACACGACCAAGGCTGTGACGGCATCGCATTCGGCGGTGTCGCCACCGGGCAATCCAGCCCATCAGAGGTGACACCGTACGACGAAGCACACCGCTCAAGTCACGAGCCTCACACGTCAGTGCGCGCCGCCTCACCACCATCGAGGACCATCATGAATACCAAGACCCTTCTCATCGCTGCCCTAGCCACTGCTTTTGCTGGTGCGGCGCTCGCCGACCGCAGGTCCGATGCCGAACTGCAGCAGGAAGCACAATTGCAGACGCCGTCCACGACCACCCGTGCCGAGGTGATTTCGCAGTTCCTTGCCGCACGTGCCGATGGCACGCTGGCCGGGCATACGGACCACCGCGACCAGACGCCCGAAACGAACGCGTCGACCAGCCTGACCCGCGCCGAGGTGGTCGCAGAACTCAATGCAGCGCGCGCCAATGGCACGCTCTTCACCAGCTACAGCCAACGCAACCTCAGCGACCCGCATCAAGCTGCGATGACGCATGCCGCTGACCCTGTCAAGCTGGCCGGCAAAGCCGAGCGCAAGGGCATGAACTGATGCGGCGGGTTCGACCTCTCACGGGGGCGACCACAGACCAGGCATTCGCGCAGCGCCCGAGCTCGCCCGGGCGCTGCGCTTCGTCGACGCTGCGCCGACGGTCCTGAGACCGGTGGCAGTCGTGCAAGTGCAATGTGCATCACCACCTGGCCAGACCGACTCGGTGCAGAGACCGGCGTACCATGGATGTCGTACTCAGTGGTTGCGCGTCCGCATGCCGGTCGCGTGTAGCGGCGACGAGGCGATCTGATGAATTGGATGCACTCCTGCAGGAAAGTGGCGGAACTGCTTTCGCAAAGTCTGGACGAACCCCTAGGGCCGATCGACAGGCTGCGCATGCGCATTCACTTGTCGATGTGCAGCAATTGCCGCAATGTCGAGCAGCAGATCAAGGGCATCGAGGCAATGGCCGCAGACCTGTTTTCGAATGGGTCGCCGCAGGTCGACGATTCGCCACCGAAACTGCCAGCGCCGACCACGCGGCGTTGACTGTGTCCTAGCGGGCGCCCACGGCCTCAAGCTGGCGCACCATTGAGGCGTAACCGCGCGCTCGCGCCAGCGCCAGCGGCGTGCGGCCGTCACGATCGGCCAACTGGGTGTTCGCCCCGGCCTTCAGCAGATCTTGAACCACGCGCTGATGCCGTACACCGCCGTCGCCCAGCACCACCGCTTCGATGAGCGCCGTCCAGTGCAGGTTGTTGACATGGTCGAGCGGCGCGCCGGCCTGGATCAGTTGACGCACCACGCCGTCGTGCCCGAGGTGGGCGGCAGCAATCAGGGCCGTGCCGTCGTAGCGGCTGGTTTTCAACTTGGCACTGGCGCCGAGTTCGAGCAACACGGCCAGTGTCGCTTCGTCATCCGCGACCGCGGCGATCGTCACCGCGTCGTAGCGATCGTGCTCGAGGGCGCCGAGGTCGGCGCCTGCCTTGACCAGTGCGCGTATGACGTCGTGCTTGCGCGCGAACGTAGCCAGATGCAGCGGCGTGCGGCCATGGCCGTCACGTGCCGCGACCGCCGAACGCTCGGCGCGCGCCACAGCCATTGCATCGCCGCTCCAGGCCGCCGCATGCAGTGCGCGGTAGCCAGACACCTCAGTCGCCGACGGGCCGACCTGGGCGGCAACAAGGCCAGCGAGGGACATCAGCAACAGGGCGGCCAGCTGGGTCAACGCAGTGACTCCCTCACCCGCTCAAGAGCGGCGCCACGCGACACGAACTCCGGGCCCCCGCGCAGGCACGTGAACGACGGCCACGACGGCTCGTTCACACAGCATCGATGCGTCGGAGAGATTCTGGGGTGGCTGATGGGGCTCGAACCCACGACAACAGGAATCACAATCCTGGACTCTACCAACTGAGCTACAGCCACCGTAGAGCGCGAATTATAGCCAGCGCGGCTTGATTGCGATCAGTACCCGGTTACGGCAGGCGGCGTGACGGCCTCGGTCTTCACGAGCGCCTTGTAGCGTGCCTTCAACGCGCTGTAGTAGGCCTGCGCCTCGGCCGCACCCCAGGCTTGAGAGTAGCGCGGCAGCAACTGCGCAAACTCGGGCGAGTCCGTCGCCACCGGCTTGACCGCCAGCAGGCGAACGACGGCATAGCCTGCATCACCCAGGTCGACACCGAGCCACTGCGGCAGCTGGGTTGCGTCGGCGCGCAAGACCGCGTCGACCAAGGCACGCGGTTGGGTCTGCGCACTCGCGCGCGAGAGCACGACCGCGGCCGGCAGTGTCGACGCGTCGCCGCCCGCACGCAACGCCGCCAGCCTGGCTTCGCCGAGCTTGCGTGCTGCCGCTGCCGCCTGCTCGGCGATCACGCGTTCGCGCACCTGCGGCATGACCTCGGCCAGGGGAAGCACCCGCGCCGGCTGGTGCAGCACGATGCGCGCGGACGCCAACTGGTTCGGCCCGACTTCAACCGCCTCGGTGTTGCGCTTGTTCGTCAACGCATCGTTGCCGAACACCGCCGTCAACAGCTTCGCCGAAGCGAGCGCGCCGGCGCTGCCTGGCGCCGGGCTGCGCTGCACGGTGGCAGTCAGCTTCTTCAACTTCAGCTTGTCGACCACCGGTTGCAGACTGTCGGCCTGCTCGAAGACGGTGTTGGTGAATTGCTCGGCGGCCTCGGCGTACTTGGCCTGGGCCAACTGCTTCTTCACGGCAGCCTCGATCTCGGCGCGGGCAGCCTCGAAGGGCTTCTTGTCGCCGCCACGCACCGCGTCCAGGCGGATGATGTGGTAGCCGAAGTCGGTCTCGACCACGTTGCTGATCTCGCCGGGCTTCATCGCGAAGGCCGCGTCCTCGAACGGCTTGACCATCGCGCCGCGGGAGAAGAAGTCGAGGTCGCCACCGCGCTCGGCCGAGGCCGTGTCGCTGGACTCCTTCTTGGCCACCGCAGCAAATGTCGCCGGGCTCTTGCGCAGCTCTGCCAACAGCGCCTCGGCCTTGGCCTTGGCCTTGCTGCGCTCGGCGGCGGCGGCATCCTTCGCTGCGGCGATCAGGATGTGGCTGGCGCGCCGCTCTTCGGCGACGGTATAGCGCGCGAGATTCTCGTTGTAGTACTTGCGCAGATCGTCCTCGGTCACGTTGATGCCGGAGGTCAACGCATCGAGGTCCAACACCACATACTCGATCTGCGCCTGTTCCGGCGAACGGAATTGGGCTTCGTTGGCCTTGTGGAACGCAGCCAGCTCGGCATCGCTCGGCTTGATCGCGGCCACCTGGTCCTTGCTGTCGAAGCGCTGCACCTGCACTTCGCGCTGTTGCAGCAACGCAGCCAACGCCGCACGGCCCGGCGCGCCGGCCGGCAGCACGCTGTTCGCGACGCCACTCACCACCTGGCGCAGCATCAGATCCTGGCGCATGTTGGCCTCGAAGCCCTCGGTCGTCATCCCTTGCGCGGCAATCAGCGCCCGGTAGGCGCCGACATCGATGCGGCCATCCGGGCCACGCAGCGCAGCCAGCTGTGGAATCGCCATCACCTCGCGCTGCAGCCGATCGTCACTGATCGAATAGTGCGCACGATTGGCTGCCATGAACAACACGCGCTCGCGCACGAGGTTGTCAAGCGTCTCGCGCTTGATCTCCGGGCTGTCGAAGAAGGAAGCCTCCAGGTTGGGCATCTGCCGCCGCATCTGTTCGGTCTGGCGCCGGTGCGCCGCATCCCACTCGGCCCGCGTGAT